>CAMJBL010000001.1 GCA_946403845.1 uncultured Prevotella sp.
TCAGGAGTGAATAAGTTATAACTTTATAACCTCTGGTATACTTTTCGATTATTATGGTGGTATACTTTTCAATTATTATCTACAATATCCGTCGTACAGCGAAGGATCAATGGAAGGGCCTTGCTGCCCAACAAAACGACAGAGCGTTCTGTCAGTTCAAATCATTGGAGTATGGTTGGCGTGCAGCTTTTTACCTGCTCACCCGCACCTATTATCACAAGTACCGCCTCTACACCATCCGCGGCATCATCTCCCGCTGGGCGCCATCAAGTGAGAACGACACAACGGCTTATATCGCCAATGTCTCCCGTCTCACCGGTATCGACCCCGACGAGCCCATCGGCATTCCGTCGGATCGTCCCGCCCGCTGGATGATGCTCGGTGCAGCCATGGCGATTCAGGAAAACGGCACCGCGTCGCTGGATTACTTCGCCATGCTCCGAGGTTGGCAGCTTTGCAGAGATGATGTGTAATGTAACTCCCCGCTCGACTGAGCGGGGAGTTCTTTATTGTTACATCGTGACCTCTACGGTGTGCTTGCCGGCAGCGTAGGGGATGACGGTGCCGGAGATGGGCTGGCCGTCGAGCGTGATGCTCTTGACGCCCTTCTGGGCTCCGTTCGGATGGATGGTGATGGTGTAATCAGCCTCGCGGAACTTGCGCTGGACGGTGTAGTCGGTGGCTGTCTCGGGCAGACAGGGATCGATGCGGATGCCGTCGTAGTCGGGCTTGATGCCGAGGATGAACTCCGAGACGGTGTACCACATCCAGGCGGCGGTACCCGTGAGCCAGGAGTTCTTACCCTCGCCGGGCTTGTAGGCGTCCTTACCGGCTACCATCTGACAGTTCACGTAGGGCTCCACCTTGTGCAGCGTCTGGTATTTCTCCTCGACGTAAGAGGGGAGTATCTTGGCATAGTGGCTCCAGGCATCGTTGCCGCGCCCTGCGATACACTCGCCGATGATGACCCAGGGATTGTTGTGGCAGAAGATACCGGCATTCTCCTTGTAGCCCTCGGGATAAGAAGAAATCTCGCCATACTCGTAGATGTACTTGGTGAAGGCGGGATTGTTGAGTACCATGCCGTGCTCGCACTCGAGGTATTTCTTACAGCTGTCGAGCGACTTGGCCACCATGCCTTCTTCGGCACCGATTTCGGCCATCGTACACCAGCCCTGACTCTCGATGAAGATCTTGGCCTCGTCGCACTCGTTAGATCCGATCTTGCGACCATAGAAGTCGTAGGCGCGGAGATACCACTCACCATCCCAACCGTGCTTCTTCACTGCCTCGATCATTGAATCGACTGCCTTTTGCATTCTTTCGGCCTCGGCCGAAAAATTGAAAGATTTAAGAGTTGAAGAATTGAAGTCTTCAATTTTTCCATTTTTCAATTCTTCAATTTTATTGCAGAGGGCGACGTAGTCTTTGCCTGTGACGACAAAGAGGCCGGCGATCATGAGCGATTCGGCCTTGGTGCCCTCAGAGACGTTCTCGGTGGTCTGGAAACTCTCGTTAGGATCCCATGAGAAGCAGTTGAGGTTGAGGCAGTCGTTCCAGTCGGCACGACCGATGAGTGGCAGCATGTGGGGACCGAGGTTCTTAATGACGTGGTCCATCGAGATCTTGAGGTGCTCGAAGAGGGTGACCTCAGAACCGGGCTGGTTGTCGAACGGCACCATCTCGTCGAGAATCGAGAAGTCGCCCGTTTCCTTGATATAGGCCACGGTGCCGAAGATGAGCCAGCAGGGGTCGTCGTTGAAGCCGCCGCCGATGTCGTTGTTACCGCGCTTGGTGAGGGGCTGGTACTGGTGATAGCAGCCGCCGTCGGGGAACTGGGTCGAGGCGATGTCGATGATGCGCTGACGGGCGCGAGGCGGTATCTGATGCACAAAGCCCACGAGGTCCTGATTCGAGTCGCGGAAGCCCATGCCACGGCCGACACCACTCTCGAAGAACGAGGCGCTGCGCGAGAAGTTGAAGGTGACCATGCACTGATACTGGTTCCAGATGTTCACCATGCGGTCGAGTTTGTCGTTGCCGGTCTTCACCTTATATATATTAAGCAGGGCATCCCAGTACTCACAGAGCTCAGCAAATGCCTTGTCCACCTTCTCGGTGGTGTCGAGCTCGGCAATCAGGGCGTGCGCCTTCTGCTTGTTGATGACCTGAGGGGCTGAGAATTTCTCGTCCTGCTCATTTTCGATATATCCCAGCAGGAACACGAAATCCTTGCTCTCGCCGGGCTGCAGGGTTACCTTGATATAGTGTGAGGCGATGGGGCTCCAACCGTGGGCGTGAGAGTTGCGGGGCTTACCCTCCATCACGGCCTGCGGATCGGCAAACTCGTTGTAGAGGCCTATGAACGTCTCGCGGTCGGTGTCGAAGCCCTGGATGGGGGCGTTGACGTGGTAGAACGCATAGTGGTTACGGCGCTCGCGATACTCGGTCTTGTGATAGATGGTCGAGCCCTCAATCTCGACTTCACCCGTCGAGAAGTTACGCTGGAAATTCTCCATGTCGGTAGCGGCATTCCAGAGGCACCACTCCTCGAACGAGAAGAGCTTGAGAGACTTGGTTTCATTGCCTTGGTTGGTGAGGGTGAGCTTCTGCACCTCGGCCCACTTCTTCAGTGGCACGAAGAACAATACGCTGGCCTCTACGCCATTCTTACGGCCCGTGATACGGGTGTAGCTCATGCCGTGACGGCACTCGTAGAAGTCGAGCGGCGTCTTGCAGGGTTTCCATCCCGGATTCCAGACGGTATCGCCGTCCTTGATGTAGAAATATCGGCCGCCATTGTCCATCGGCACATTATTGTAACGATAGCGGGTAATGCGGCGGAACTTGGCGTCTTTATAAAAACTGTAGCCGCCTGCGGTGTTACTAATCAGAGAGAAAAAGTCTTCATTGCCCAGATAGTTAATCCATGGCCACGGGGTCTGCGGGTCTGTAATGACATACTCGCGATGCTGGTCGTCGAAATGACCGTAACGTTTCTGTTGTTCCATTGATTCGATTGTTTTTTTTTGTCGTGATTGCATGCAAAGGTACAAACATATTCTGATACTTCCAAATCTTTTGGAGAATAATGTTATCAATAAGCAAGATAGTATTGTCGGTACTATTTCTCGATGAGGATTCTGGCATCGACGGCTACGATATCGGTGCCATCGGCGAGCAGCGGGTTGATATCCATCTCCTTGATCTCTGTGGCGAAGCGCAGGAGGGTGGAGAGGCGCACGATGATCTCGGCATATTTCTGTTCGTTGATGCCCTGCTGGCCGCGTGTTCCCTTCAGGATCTTATAGCCGCGCAGGGAGTGGATCATCGAATAGGCCTCGGCATAACTCAAAGGTGCCAGACCGCTGGACACATCCTTCAGCACCTCGACGAAGATGCCGCCCAGACCGCAGAGCACCACATGGCCGAAGCGCGTCTCGTATTTCGCGCCGATGAAGAGCTCGGTGCCTTTCAGCATCTTCTGCACCATCACACCGGTGGCATCGGGAATCTGCATCATCCGTTCGAACTCGAGGGCCAGGTGTTCGGGGGTGCGGATGTTCAGGGCTACGCCGCCCACATCGCTCTTGTGGACCGGTCCCACCACCTTGGCCACCACGGGATAGCCCACTTTCTCGGCAAAGGCGATGAGCTCGTCCTTCGAGATACTGACCATCTCGGGCACGAGAGGGATGCCGGCGCAGGAGAGCAGTTCGCGCACGGTGTCGGGGGCCAGGTAGCCGCTGGTGATGCCTTCAAACTTCAGACGGTTGATTTCGCGGTAGATGATCTCGCGGATCTTGGGCACGTCGACGCCATAGAGCTCGAGTTCCGGAGGGGCCGGCTGCGGGGTGCGCATAATCTGACTCAGGGCGGTGGCCAATGTTACCTCGTCGCTGAAGTTGACATGGCCCTTGGCCAGGAATTCCGCCACCTCAGGACCGGCGGTGTGCAGGCTGGGCAGGACGGGGAAGATGGGCTTGCGGCACTCGCGGATTTTCCGGTCGAGTACATCATAGGCCTCGTAGAGTTGGGTGAGGCCTGGGGTGCCGTAGATAACGGCGATGGCATCGATATTGTCGAACTTTTTCTCGCAGTAGTCAATGACCGTACCGAGTTGTTCGGCGGTGCCGGTGGCGAGGAAATCGATGGGGTTGGCCACCGATGAGCCCGGGAAAAGCTTCGTCTTTAGCTCCTCAGCAGCCTCACTGTCAATCTTGGGCACGCAGAGGCCGCCCTTTGAGAGGGCATCGGTGAGCATGACACCAGGGCCGCCGGCATGAGTGACAATCGCAAAGTTCTTGCCGTTGAGTGGGGGCAGGGTGAAGATACAGCCCACGGTTGTGAGCTCCTCGCGGGAGTAGCAGCGCACGATGCCCGCCTTGCGGAAGAGGGCCTCGACAGCCGAGTCGCTGGAAGCAATCGCCCCTGTATGGGATGAGGCAGCACGGCTTCCGCTCTCTGACGATCCCGCCTTGATGGCGGCGATGCGACAACCCTTTCGGATGAGGCTGCCGGCATGGAAGAGCAGTTTGTCGGGATTGCTGATATTCTCGATGTAGAGCAACTTGACCTTCGAGTCGGTCTCGGGGTCGAAGTGCTCGTCCATATACTGCAGCACATCCTCGATGCCAATCTGCTTGCCGTTGCCGATGCTCCACACGCTGTTGAACTGCAGACCCTTGATGACGGCACTCTCGAGGATGAAGACCGCCGTGGCACCGGAGCCGCTGACAAAGTCGGCACCCTTGGCATCGAGGTTCGGAATGGGCAGGGTGAACACGCTGTGATGGTTGCGGTTCAACAGGCCGATGCAGTTAGGCCCGATGAGGGCGGCACCATATTGCTCGCAGGTGTCGAGGATGCGCTGTTCGAGTTCGGCGCCCGCCTTCGTCTCCTCACCGAAACCGGCGGAGATGATGATGAAGGCGCGTGTCTGCTTCTCCTTCGCCAACAGCTCCACATAGTCGGGACAGAACCTGGCTGCCACCACGAGGATGGCCAGTTCGGTAGGGGGTATCTCACGGGCATCGTGGAAGGCCTTGATACCTTGCACTTCGTCTTCCTTGGGGTTTACAATGCGCAAGGTTCCATTGTAACCACCACTGATCAGATTACGCACAATAGAGCCGCCTGGCTTATGCACGTTATTAGAGCCGCCGATGACGACGATGCTCTGCGGGTTCAATAGTTGTTGGTTAATCATGGCACAAAGATATATAAAAAACTCTAAAAGGCAAAGCAATATGAGAGAAAATCTTTATCTTTGCATGTAGTTTTTAAGCGAAAGCGTATGAAACAGAAACTTTTTATACTAATTATATCATTGGTTATGCCATTTATGACTTGGGGGCAGACCTATTCCGCCCTATGGAAGAAAGTGGATGAGGCAGAGAAGAAAGACCTGCCACAGACCATGTCGAAGACGCTTCAGCAGATTGTGGACAAGGCGGAAGCGGAGAAGGCCTACGGTCAGCTGATGAAGGCTGAGTTGAAGAATGCCCAGGTGAAGGCCAGCGTGGCTCCCGACTCGCTGAAACCAGCTGTCGAGGCGTTGGAGGCCCGTTGCACAGACATCAAAGACGAGGTGCTGAAGACCGTCTACCAGACGGTACTCTACCGCATCTGTCAAAGTAACCCCATCCTGGAGAAGAATCCCCAGAAGCCCGAACTGACGGAAGCCCTCTGTGCCAAGCTCGCCCAGGTGAAAGACGAGACCTATGAGCCCTTTGTCAAGGTGGAGGCCGACAGTAAGGTCTTCGACCACGACCTGCTGAGCATCGTGGGCTATGAACTCGATGCCTATCAGGAGATGCACGATTATTATGAAAAGGTGGGCAACCGTCAGGCGGCGTGTCTGATGGCGTGGGAGGCGTTGGAGTCGCAAGACGATGATAGGGAAGACTTTCTCCAGCAGCTTGACTCGCTGATTCAGGTCTATGGTGACCTGCCCGAGTGTGGCGAGCTGGCCATCAACCGCTATCATTATATGGATAGCCGTGGTGAAGAGGAATTCTCGGCTGAGGAGAAAGTGCGCTATGTGCGCGAGGCGGCGAAGAAATGGTCGGGTTGGAGCCGCATCAATGTCCTTAAAAATGCCGAGCGGACGCTGACGAATCCGCAGTTCACAGCTGATATCGACAGCCGTGTGTCCCTGCCGATGCGTGAGCAGACCGTCAGGCTGAACGAAGTGCGCAACCTCTCGCAGTTGGAGATGAAGGTGTATCGGGTGAACGGCAACGGTGACCTGAACCTGAATCCCAATTCGAGCGAAGACTATAAGAAACTGAAACCCCTGTTGAAGCTCATGCCTGAGGCCGGCGTGGCGCATCCGTTTGCCAGCAAGCCCGACTATGAGGTCTTCGACGACAGTCTGACGCTGCAAGGCCTGCCGATTGGCGTGTATATGCTCGAGTTCAGCTCAAAGCCCGCTACAGAGGTCGTTCGCAGGATGTATCACGTCACCGATCTGTTTGTGATGTCGGAGGAAAGACCTGGTAATCAGATCCGGTATGTGGTGGTCAGTGCCACCACGGGTCAGCCGGTGGCCAAGGCCAATGTGCGCCTCAAGGTCTATTCATCGTATAAGAACTATGACACCCATACCCTCAAGACTGACAGCAAGGGCGAATGTAATTTTGAGAATACCAAGAGCCGCAGGATAGAGGTGTTTGCCTATACCGACGGCGACAAGGCCCTGCCGGAGATGAACCTCAGCAACCGTTATAATTACTACAAGAGAAGTGACGATGGTGAGCGGACCACTATTTATACTGACCGTGCCATCTATCGTCCAGGACAGACGGTTCATGCCGCCGCAATCATTTATGAGATGACGGAGGGCTATAAGCATAATGCTGTGGAAGGCAAACGGGTGAGTATCGTGCTCCGCGATGCTAATTATAAAGAGGTACAGCGTGTGTCGGCCGTTACCGATCAGTATGGCACTTGCAGTGCCGATCTGACATTGCCTTCAACGGGACTGACAGGACAGTTCTCATTGGTGGTGAACGGACAGACGCAGCGTATCCGTGTGGAGGAATACAAGCGTCCGACCTTCGAAGTGAAATTCGATGAGATGAAGGAGCACTACGAGGCTGGCGATACGGTGACCGTCAAGGCGACGGCCCGCAGCTATGCCGGTGTGCCCGTACAGGGTGCTACCGTGAAATACAAGGTGGTGCGCCGTGTGGCCCTCTGGTGGTGGAGCTATAGCCGCTATTGGGATACCGGTGTGATAGGCCGGTCATCCAACGAAGAGGAGATCAGCAGTGGCGAGACGGTGACGGGCGACGACGGTACCTTTACGGTGGACATGCCGATGGTGTTGCCGGATAGCAAGAGTCCGTTGTTCTATAACTTCATCGTGACGGCGGATGTGACGGATACCGCTGGCGAGACGCATGCCGGACAGACGTCGCTGCCGTTAGGTAACCGTAAGACGGCACTGAGCATCGATGTTGATGAAAAGATACTCACAGAGAGCAATCCCAAGATGACTTTCCACCTGCGCAATGCTGCGGGCAAGGACATCGATGCGGAGGTGAAATACCTGGTGGACGGTGGCAAGTGGCTCACTGCCAAGACCAATCATCCGCTGCCTGTGCCTTCGCTGAAGAGCGGCAAGCATACGGTGAAAGTGACTTATGGCGAGGATACTGAGGAACGCGACTTCGTGATCTTCTCGGTCGACGACAAACGGCCGGCTACGGAGACCGACGACTGGTTCTGGGTGTCGCGCAACCAATTCCCCAACGATGGTAAGCCCGTAACGGTTCAGGTCGGTTCCTCAGCCAAGGACGTGCATATTGTCTATAGCATTTTCTCTGGTGATCAACTGATCGAGGAGGGTAGCGTTGACAGGAGTAATGAACTGCTCAACCGCAAACTGACCTATAAGGAAGAATGGGGCGATGGCATCCAACTGACCTTTGCCTGGGTGAAAGAGAATGTCTGCTACACCCATTCGACGACCATCACGCGTCCGTTGCCTGACAAACAGCTGAAACTCTCGTGGAACACCTTCCGCGATCGTCTGACACCTGGTCAGCAGGAGGAGTGGACACTCACCGTACTGGGACCTGACGGTCAGCCTGCCAACGCGCAGATGATGGCTACGCTCTACGACAAGAGCCTGGATCAGCTGACACGGCATCAGTGGTGGTTCTCACCCTGGTATTCTATTTCATTACCCTATGCCAACTGGTCAGCTTCTCCGCGAGGCAGTATGCGACTGTCGGCCAGTCAGGAGTGGCGTGCCTTGAGCGTTCGTTCATTCACATATAGCC
This sequence comes from uncultured Prevotella sp., assembly GCA_946403845.1. Lineage (GTDB taxonomy): Bacteria > Bacteroidota > Bacteroidia > Bacteroidales > Bacteroidaceae > Prevotella. Next base: position 8,292 of record CAMJBL010000001.1, read on the forward strand.
ATTTCGACCATACGGTCTATCCCTCTACCCGTAGTTACTATACGATGCGGGGTATCGGAACCAGAGCCCGGGGAGTGAGCATGTTAGGTAAAGCAGCTGTGGCCGATGCGATGGTGGTGGAGGAGGCGCCGGTTATGCTGAATGAGGTCGTGGTGAATTCTGTGAAGACATATGACAGGAAGAGCGACCTCTCACGAGTGACGGGCATCGATGATGGCAATGAAGAAGCCCTTAAATTCGATGAAGCAGCAGACAATCAGCAGGAAATGCAGGTGCAGATCCGTGAGAATCTCAACGAGACGGCTTTCTTCTATCCCCAACTGACGACGGATTCTGCGGGTGTCATCGTCTTGAAGTTCACGTTGCCGGAGAGTCTGACCACCTGGCGCTTTATGGGTCTCGCTCATACACAGGATATGTGTTACGGCCTGCTTGATGGTGAGGCTGTGGCGAAGAAGGATGTGATGATACAGCCCAATATGCCACGCTTCGTGCGCGAAGGCGACCAAGCTGTACTCACGGCTCGTATTTTCAATACCAGCGATCATGCCATCAGCGGTAAGGCCCGTCTGAGACTGCTGAATCCGGAGACGGAGGCTGTGGTGTTCGAGAGCACGCAGGACTTCTCTCTGGCAGAAGGTGCTACGGGCAGTGCCTCGTTCGAACTTCCTGAGCTGGGTGCCGACGTGACACCGCTTATCTGTCAGGTAATGGCCTTCGGTGAGGGCTTCTCCGATGGCGAGCAGCACTATCTGCCTGTATTACCCAGTACGGAGCGCGTCACCGTGACGGTGCCCTTCACACAGATTAAGCCGGGCAAGAAGACCATCGACCTGGCGGCCCTCCTGCCGGCTGACAGCAAGAACCGGAAACTTACTTTCGAATATACGAATAATCCCGCCTGGCTGATGATACAGGCCCTGCCGTCGGTGGGCAAGCCCTCTGACGATGATGCCATCTCGCAGGCTGCTTCCTACTATGCCAACAGCATCGGTAAGTTCATCCTGGCCCAGAATCCGAAGGCAAAGACCGCTTTCCAGCTCTGGCAGCAGGAAACGGGTTCGGAAACCTCGTTGATGAGCAGTCTGGAGAAGAACCAGGAACTGAAAGACCTGATGCTCAACGAGACACCGTGGGTGCTGGATGCAGAGAGTGAGACCGAACAGAAACAACGTCTGGCAGACTTCTTCGACGAGAACACGATGCAGCAGCGTCTGGAGTCGGCTACGACCAAGCTGAAGAAACTGCAGCGCAGCGACGGCTCGTGGTCGTGGTGGCCGGAGATGCCTGGTTCCTTCTATATGACAGTGGCCATCTCAGAGATGCTGGTTCGTCTGAACAGTCTGACGGATGAACAGCCGGTAACCGAATCCATGCTGAAGAGTGCCTTTAAGTTCATGGGCAACGAGATTGTTGACGAAGTGAAGGAACTGAAGAAATTAGAGAAGAAAGGCTATAAGCCCGGCTTCCCCAGCTTCAAGTGTCTGCAGTGGCTCTATCTTTCCACCCTCGACGGTCGCACGCTGCCTTCGGATGTACAGGAGGCTAATGCCTATCTGCTCAAGTTGCTGAAGAAGGAGATCAAGAACCAGTCGATGTATGAGAAGGCCATGACGGCTATCATCCTCTCGGCTTCGCATCAGGCATCGGAGAGCGATCGTAAGAAGGCCCTCGAATATGTGCAGAGTCTGAAGGAATATACCGTCTATCGTGAGGAGATGGGCCGCTATTACGACACACCGCGCGCCGGATATTCGTGGTACGACTACAAGATCCCCACACAGACAATGGCTATTGAGGCCCTGCAGCGCATCACGCCTAAGGACGAGCAGACCATCCAGGAGATGCAGCGCTGGCTCCTCCAGTCGAAACGGACGCAGGCCTGGGATACACCTATCAACAGCGTGAATGCCGTCTATGCCTTCCTGAACGGACAGACCTTGGAGCTCACTTCACAGGCACCTGTGTTCACCGTCGATAACCAGCCTCTGGAAACCCCGAAGGCTACGGCGGCCATCGGCTACGTGAAGACGCCTGTCGCCGCAACGAGCCAGTCGATGACGATTGAGAAAACCTCAGAGGGTACCTCGTGGGGCGCTGTCTATGCACAGTTCTACCAGCCTGCCAAGAACATCAAGGATAGCGGCAGCGGCCTGACCGTGAAGCGTGAGATTCTGGTGAATAATTCTCACCTCTCACCTCTCGCCTCTCACCTCTCTGTCGGTGACCGCATCAAGGTGCGCATTACTATTGAGGCCGACCGCGACTACGACTTCGTACAGCTCATCGACCGCCGTGCGGCTTGTATGGAGCCTGTGAAGCAGTTGAGCGGCTACCATAGCGGTTCGTATTGCACCCCACGCGACAATACCACCAATTATTATTTCGACCGTTTCTCGAAAGGCAAGCATGTCATCGAGAGCGAATATTACATCGACCGTCCCGGAACCTACGAGACAGGAAGTTGCACGGTGATGTGCGCCTATGCCCCTGAGTTCCGCGGAACGACGAAGTCACAAACCATTATCGTGAAGTAGAATGATGAAACGACAACTGATGATTCCCCTGATGGCACTGGCGCTGTTGCCAGTGTCTGCACAAAAACTGGTCGTTGCTAAACCCACCGTCAATGCCGGACGCACAGGTTATCAGCAACCGATTACCGCCACCTTCGAACTCCGGAATAAGAGTAAGCGTAAGCTTGTGATTGAGAGTGTCAAGCCCGACTGTGGCTGTACGGCTGTGGAATATCCCAAGGAGGTGGGTGCCAACGATAAGTTCACGATCAAGATGACCTATGATGCCCGTATGCTGGGCCATTTCCAGAAGATGGCGGCTGTGAAGAGCAACGGCTCCGAAAAACCCGTCTATCTCACCATGAAGGGTATCGTGCTCACGGAGATGGTCGACTACTCGGGTAAGTATCCGCTTGCGATGGGTGACCTGTTGCTCGACAAGAACGATCTTGAATACGATGATGTGAACAAGGGCGACCATCCGGTGCAGGAGATTCATATCTTTAATAATAGTGAAGAGACGATGACGCCGAATGTGATGCACCTGCCGCCCTATCTCACGGCACTCGTCACGCCCGAGAAACTGGAGCCTGGCAAGGCCGGTACGATTGCCATTACCCTCAACTCGGAGAAGCTCCGCGATTTCGGCCTGAACCAGACTTCCGTCTATATCGCCAAGAAACTGGGTGAGAAAGTGAGTCAGGATAATGAGGTGCCTGTATCTGCCGTGCTCCTGCCGGATCTCAAGGACTATGATGACGTGAGCAAGGCCTTAGCCCCGCAGTTGCAGATGTCGACCACCGATGTCGATTTCACCGACTTCGGTGGTAAGTCGAAGAAGACGGCTGAAATAACCCTCGTTAATACGGGCAAGACCACGCTGGAGATCCGTTCCATGCAGATGTTCACCCGTGGCGTGAAACTGACGCTGAGCAGTACGAAGCTGGAGCCTGCGCAGACGGCAACGATGAAGATTACGGGTATTGCCGACGATCTGCAGAAGGTGCGCACCAAGCCCCGTATTCTCATGATTACCAATGATCCCGACCATACCAAGGTTATCATCAATATCAGAAATAAGTAGGTTTGAGTTTATAGTTTATAGTTTATAGTTTATAGTTTAGAGTTTAAAGTTTATAGTTTATAGAATGGAGCATCCCGAGAACAGTTCCGAATACGCTGGCCTGCAGGTCAATAGTGGTGTTAAGCAGCCTCCCATCGTCAATCCCTATCTCAAGCGTAACCGTCGTCGTGAACTCACACCGGCAGAGATGGTGGAGGGCATCCTGAAAGGTGATGTCACCATCCTCTCACAGGCCGTGACGCTGATAGAGAGTGTGAATCCCGACCATCAGGCTCGTGCCCAGGAGGTGATCAACAAATGTCTGCCATACAGTGGCAACAGTGTCCGCGTGGGCATCAGTGGTGTGCCGGGCGCAGGAAAATCGACGAGTATCGACGAGTTCGGTATCCATGTCTTGAAAGAGAAGGGTGGCAAGTTGGCCGTCCTGGCCATCGACCCCTCCAGTGAGCGCACCAAGGGCAGTATCCTCGGCGATAAGACACGCATGGAGAAACTGGCGCTCCATCCCGATTCGTTCATCCGTCCCAGTCCATCAGCAGGTTCCTTGGGCGGTGTGGCGCGTAAGACGCGTGAGACCATCATCCTCTGCGAGGCGGCGGGTTTCGATAAGATCTTCGTCGAGACGGTTGGTGTGGGACAGAGTGAGACGGCTTGTCACTCGATGGTCGACTTCTTCCTGCTCATCCAGGTGGCAGGCACCGGCGATGAGTTGCAGGGTATCAAACGCGGTATCATGGAGATCTCGGATGGTATCGTCATTAACAAGTGTGACGGCGATAATGTCGACCGTTGTCATATGGCTGCAACGAACTTCCGTAATGCCCTCCATTTCTTCCCCAAGCCCGATAGCGGTTGGTTGCCACAGGTGCTCTGCTACAGTGGCTTCTACGGCACAGGCGTCAAGGAAATCTGGGACATGATCTATGCGTATATCGACTTTGTCAAGGCTAACGGCTACTTCGACTACCGCCGCAATGAACAGTCGAAATACTGGATGTATGAGAGCATCAACGAACATCTTCGTCTTAACTTCTATAACAATCCGATTATCAAGGCGCAGCTGACACCTGCTGAGCAGACGGTCCTTGCCGGTCAGAAGACCTCGTTCGTTGCCGCCCAAGACCTGCTGGATAGGTATTTTGAGGAGTTAAAGAGGAGTTAAAGGGACAATACTATGGTGATTGAGATCGATAATGGCAGTGGTTTCTGCTTTGGGGTGACAACCGCCATCAGAAAGGCCGAAGAGGAACTCGCCAAAGGCAATAAGCTCTATTGTCTGGGTGATATCGTGCACAATGGTATGGAGTGTGATCGTCTGCGGGAGATGGGACTCATCACCATCAAGCATGACGAGATGCGGGAGCTGCACAATGTGAAGGTGCTGCTGCGTGCTCATGGCGAACCACCGGAGACCTATGAACTGGCACAGCGGAACAATATTGAAATTATCGACGCCACCTGTCCTGTGGTACTCCAACTGCAGAAACGTATCAAACGCCAGTACGATAGTAATCTCACCTCTCACCTCTCACCTCTTACCTCTCAAATCGTCATCTTCGGCAAGCGAGGTCATGCGGAGGTGTTGGGACTCGTCGGTCAGACGCATTCCTCAGCCATCGTCATCGAGAGTTTTGATGAGGTGAGACGTCTCGACTTCGCCCGTGATATCTACCTCTATTCCCAGACCACGAAGTCGCTCGAGGAGTATCATCGCATCATCGACTATATCCAGACACACATCTCGCCCGAGGCTCATTTTGAGAGCTTCGACACCATCTGTCGCAATGTTGCCAACCGCATGCCGAACATCTCGCAGTTTGCCTCGCGTCACGACCTGATTCTGTTTGTCTGTGGTCGGAAGAGCAGTAATGGTAAGGTGCTTTTCAACGAGTGTTTACAGGTCAATCCCAATAGCCATCTCATTGAAGACCCTCAGGAGATAAAGACTGAGTGGTTGGAAGGCATTGAGACGGTAGGTATCTGCGGTGCCACCTCCACCCCAAAATGGCTGATGGAGCAGGCACGCGACGCTATAGAAAAAATGCAACGCCCTTAACGCGTTGCATTTTTAAATTGTTCGAGCAGCCATTGTTTCTGCTCCTCGATGGTCATGTTCGAGTTATCCAACAGGATAGCATCTTCTGCCTGACGCAACGGCGACTCTTCGCGATGCGAGTCGATATAGTCGCGCTCCTGCACATTCTTCAGGATGTCGTCGAAGTCAGCAGGCATGCCTTTGGCTATCAGTTCATCGTAGCGGCGCTGGGCACGCACCTCGGCCGAGGCGGTGACAAATACCTTCAACTCCGCATCGGGGAAGACCACTGTGCCGATATCGCGGCCGTCCATCACCACACCCTTGTCCTTGCCCATCTGTTGCTGCTGGGCCACCAGGGCACGGCGCACGAAGCCGATGGCGGCAATGGGACTGACATGACTGCTCACCTCCAACGAGCGGATCTCCTTCTCCACGCACTCACCATTCAGGTAAGTGTCGGGGCGACCGGTTTCGGTGTTCAGTTGGAAAGCGATGTGGATATTAGGCATCTCCGCTTCCAGTTCCTGGGTCTTCACACTGCCGTCAGCCTCGAAGAGTCCCTTGCGCAGGGCATAGAGGGTGACGCTACGGTACATGGCGCCCGTGTCAACATAGATGTAGCCGACCTCACGGGCAAGGTCCTTGGCCATGGTGCTCTTTCCGCACGAGCTGTGGCCGTCGATGGCAATGGTTATTTTCTTCATAATGTATAGGATACGTTTATTAACAGACTATTGGCGCTGACATGGTATTTGGCGTAACCGATGTGCAGTTTGAAACGCTCGAGCGACAGTCCACCACCCAGCGACAGACCTGCACTGTGGCTACTCTCTCCTTCGCTGTCGCTGATTTTCATCTCCGAGGCGCGTCGGAAGTTATAGCCGGCCGCCAGATAGATGGTGGGCGAGAGGATCAGGTCGGCGCCGATGGCCAGATGCTTTCCGAAACCGTAACTCCAATCGTTGAGGCGGCTCAGGGTGGCCGAGAACCGTAATGGCGAGTTGAGGAGCCGTTTGCTCAGTCCCACCTGCAAATCGAGGGGGATGCGCTCAAACTCGTCGTCATAAGCCTTTATCTGTCCGCCTAAATTCCTGGCCACAGCCGAGATGCTCAGTTCGCTCTCTTCTAAATAGTAGTTCAGTCCCAGGTCGATGCCGACCGCCAGGGAGTTATACGAGGCGATGTTCGAGCTGATGAACCTGGCGGTGATGCCACCCGAGAAACGGTTGCTCAAGGCATAGGCATAGGAGCCGGCCACGGCAATGTCACGGGCTGAGAACTCGCCGAGTTGGGTGTTGTCCCAACTCACCTCCTTCATCGTGCCATAGTCCATATATTGCGCACTCACACCCCAGGTGCCCCGTTCCCCAGCGGCCTTCACAAAGGCAGCACTGGCGGTCTTGGCACCCTCCATGTAGGTCATGAAATTGAGGTTGATGGTGCGGTCGCTCACATCGTTGATGAGGGCAGGATTATGGAAGATCAGGGTGGCATCGTCCTCCACGATCGAGATGTTGTCGCCACCGAGTGCTGCCACATGGGCACTCACCGGCAGACGTAGGAAGTTATAGGCCGTCTGACTCTCCTGAGCGCATGCCAGAAGGGTGCTGATCACTGAAATGATGGTAAAAACGGCTCTTTTCATCTAAATATTCCTAATTTCGGTGCAAAGTTACTGCTTTTTTTCTTAATTTTGCACGCAGTTTTAGATATTAACGGAAGAAATGGCGGTTTTATTATGAACAGGACGACCAATTTCCTGCTGGGCCTGATCTTTGTTCTGGCCTGTTTGTTTGTCGCGCTGGAGTGGAACAGCGGCGACAGCGGCTGGCATTTCTTCGATATGGAGGATGACCTCGAGGCTGAGATGGAACTCTCACCGCTCCACCGCGACGAGAACGAGGTGCCGATGATGAAGCCCACCGAGGAGACACCCCCTGAGGTGAAGTCGCAGGAGGTGAATCCCGTCGAGGATGATGTGGAGATACCGCCTGAAGAGGTGGAGCCTACGCCCGCCGAGATGCAGGAACCTCCAAAGCCCGAGGAGGAAAAACTGCCCGAGGCTGTCGATATGTATGATGAGCCGGTCGACTTCCGGGTTGTCGAGGATCTGCCGCAGTTTCCCGGCGGTGCCGTCGAGTTCATGAAGTGGCTCACCAAACACCTGCACTATCCGTCTTCGGCCCAGCAACGCAAGATACAGGGCAAGGTGGTGGCGCAGTTCATTGTCGAGAAGGATGGCACCATCAGCGACCTGCAGGTCATTAAGAAGCTTGACCCCAACTGTGATCGCGAGGCCCTGCGGGTGTTGCGCATGATGCCTAAGTGGAAGGCTGGTCTCATGGATGCCAAGCCCTGCCGCACCCAGGTCTGCATCCCCATTGTCTTTAAACTCTAATCAGTCTAATCATAAAGCTCAAAGTTCAAAGCTCAAAGTTCAAAGAAAATGTATAGTTCAGAAGAATTGCTCAACAAGGTGAACGAGGCCCTGGAGAACCTCGCCTACGACCGTCAGCCAGCCACACTCTATGAGCCGATACGCTATGTGCTGTCGCTGGGTGGCAAGCGCATCCGTCCGGTCCTCATGTTGCTGGCCTATAACCTCTATCGCGAGGATCCTCTGCGCATCATGCCGCAGGCCATCGGTGTGGAGACCTATCACAACTTCACGTTGCTTCACGACGATCTGATGGATCATGCTGATATGCGTCGGGGCAACGAGACCGTCCATAAGAAATGGAATGCCAACCAGGCCATTCTCTCTGGCGACACCATGATCTTACAGGCCTTTGAGCGGGTAGGGGCCTGCGAGGCCGAGAAGATGAAGGATGTGATGGATGTCTTCATCCTGACTACCTTCGAGGTGGGTGAGGGACAGCAGTTCGATGTGGAGTTTGAGACGCGCGACGATGTGACCGAAGCAGATTATATTGAGATGATCCGTCTGAAGACGAGTGTGCTCCTGGCCTGTGCCCTGAAAATCGGTGGTATCATGGCTGGCGCCTCTGCCGACGACCTGACCAATCTATACAAGACGGGTGAGCAGATCGGACTGGCTTTCCAGCTGCAGGACGATCTCCTCGATGTCTATGGCGATCCGAAGGTGTTTGGCAAGAATATCGGTGGCGACATTACCTCGAACAAGAAGACCTATATGCTCATCAATGCCCTGAACCGTGCCAATGCGGCTCAGCGTGCGGAACTCACCCGTTGGATTGAGGCCAAGACCTTCGACCGTGCGGAGAAGGTGGCAGCGGTGACGAAGCTCTATAATGAGATCGGCATCCGCGAGCTCTGCGAGGAGCGCATCAACTTCTATTTCGAACAGGGTTGCAAATACCTTGACCATGTACAGGTGCCTGAGGCGCGCAAGACCATCCTCCGTCAGTATATCGCAGAAATGGTAAACCGTCAGTCCTGATGCTTTCTTTCATTGATACGCATTGTCACCTCGATGGTGAGGAGTTCGCCGCCGACCGCGACGAGGTGGTGGCCCGTGCCCGTGAGGCTGGGGTCTCGAAAATCCTCATCCCTGCCATCGATCTCAATTCCTGCCAATCCGTGCTCGACGTCTGCCATCAGCATCCCGGCTACTGCTATCCCATGCTCGGTCTCCATCCCGAGGAGGTCCGTGCCGACTGGCGTCAGCAATTGGAGCGCATTTGGGAGTGCATAAACACATCTCTCACCTATCACCACTCACCTCTCACCTCTCGTGTCATCGCCATCGGCGAGGTGGGCCTCGATTTCTACTGGTCTCGTGAGTTCGAGCAGGAACAGTTGAAGGCTTTCGAAGAGCAGGTGCGCTGGTCGGTAGAGACACGTCTGCCCCTGATGATTCATTGCCGCAAGGCCCAAAACGAGATGGTGGCCATCCTCAAGAAATATGCCAGCGACCTGCCCGGTGGTGTGTTCCATTGCTTTACGGGAAATGAGATCGAGGCTCGTGAGCTGCTGCAGTTCGACCGCTTTGTGCTGGGCATCGGTGGGGTACTGACCTTCAAGAAATCCAACCTGCCGCAAACCCTCGCCGTGGTGCCTCTCAACCGCATCGTCCTCGAGACCGATGCCCCCTATATGGCGCCCGTCCCTCATCGCGGTCAGCGCAACGAACCGGCCTTCGTGCTCGAAGTGTTGCGAAAACTTGCAGAGGTCTATGGTGCCAGCGAAGAGGAAGTGGCCCGCCAGACGACTGAAAACGCCCAACGCGTCTTTAATTGTTAAATATGCATAAAGCAAATCATAAAGTTCAAAGCTCAAAGCTCAAAGTTCAAAGAAATTAGTTAATTTTGCAGCCGCTAATCTTTGGAGAGGTGCTCGAGTGGTTGAAGAGGCACGCCTGGAAAGCGTGTAACCGGCAAAACTGGTTCGCAGGTTCGAATCCTGTTCTCTCCGCAAAGAAAAGAAAATGAAGAGGTTTTATCTATTGTCCGTGTTGCTTATGTTATTGGCATTGCCACAGACTGTGGGTGCCCAGGACACACCTAAACCCGATTCTTCCACCGTTATTCTCACCGATTCCGTCGCTAACGACTCCATTGTCACCACCATGGTCGACGATGAGGCTTTTGCCGATGCCGATGGCGAGGAAGCTGAGGCGGGAGGTTTCCATAAGCAACTGAAAACCAAGTTCATCGATGGAAATGTAGGCTTCATGTCGTTGGTGGCCCTGGCTTTAGTGCTGGGACTGGCCTTCTGCATTGAGCGCATCCTCTATCTGATGATGTCGGAAATCAAGTCCCGTAAACTGCTCGACGATGTGGAGGCGCGTCTTAATGCCGACGACCTCGAAGGAGCCAAGCAGCTCTGCCGCAACACCCGTGGCCCCGTGTCGAGTGTGTGCTACCATGCCCTGACGCATATCCATCAGCCCATGGATGCCATCGAGCGCAGTGTCACCAACTACGGCGGTCTGCAGGCAGCCAATCTCGAAAAGGGCTGTTCGTGGATCAAGCTCTTCATCGCTATGGCTCCCTCGCTGGGATTCCTCGGCACCGTGATCGGCATGGTGATGGCCTTCGACAGCATCCAGATGAAGGGTGATATCAGTCCGACGATCGTTGCTCAGGGTATGAAGGTGGCGCTTATCACCACCATCTTCGGCATCATCGTGGCCCTGGTGCTGCAGCTCTTCTACAGCTATATCCTTTCGAAGATCGAACACCTCACGGCACAGATGGAAGAGTCGGCCATCCGCCTCCTCGACCTCATGGCCGTCTGGAAAGAAAAGCATTAGCCTATGCCGTTCATTTCCCCTCTCATCGCCGATATCATGCTCTGGCTGATGTATATCGCCATTGCCGTGGCCGTCATCGTCACCGTTGTGTCGATGGCTCGCACCGTGCGTCTGCGCACGAAAGATGAGGAGGTGGTCAACGGCGTGCCTCGCACCCGCATGGCATGGATTGTCATCGTGGCTTTCCTGCTCTGTCTCGTCCTCACCTTCCTGCTGGGCTCCTCTGAACCCGTCAGAACCAATGGCAATCTCTTTACTGACACGTTCTGGCTGAAGGCTGCCGACATGTTTATCTACACTTCCCTCATACTGATTATCGGATGTTTCGCAGGCGTCGTTTTGAGCAGATTCCGGAACTGAACACCAGTTCCACAGCCGACATCTCGTTTATGTTGCTGATCTTCTTCCTCGTGACATCGTCGATGGACACGGACAAGGGCCTTTTGCGCCAGTTGCCGCCGCCCCCACAGGAACAGCAGCCGCCTACCGATGTGCGCAAGGATCATGTATTGCAGGTCACCCTCGATGCCAGCGACCAGTTGGCCGTCGACGGTACGCTCATCACGCCGCAGCAGCTCCGCGACCAACTTGTTGAGTTCGTCGCTGTCGACCGTACCGACCATGTCATCAGCATCCGAACCGACCGCGCTACGACCTACGAGGCTTATTTCCGTATGCAGAACGCTATTGTAGCAGCCTATAACCAGTTGCGTGAGCGGTATGCCCGCGAGCGCTATGGAAAGGGCTATGGTGAGTTGGAAGCCGAGCAGCGCGACGAGGTCAACCAGTATTATCCCCAACGTATCAGCGAGTCGAAGCCTGTCAAGGAAGGAGGTGCGTCATGAGACGGATGCAGTCCATTTTCCGCCGTTCCTCCCATGAGATGCCCGGTCTGAATCTGGCCTCCATGCCCGACCTCATCTTCACCGTGCTCTTCTTCTTCATGATTGTCACCCACATGCGTCATGACGATGTGAAGGTGCGCTATGAGGTGCCTGCCGGTACTGAGGTGCAGAAGCTCCAGCAGAAATCGGCCGTCATCAATGTCTATGTCAGTGCCTCGCAGATTCAGGTGAATAATCAGCTTACTGATCTCGACCATCTTTCCGGTCTGATTGAGGCCGAGCGCAAAAAGCTCTCTGAGGACAATGCCGAGCGGCTCACTGTCAGTTTGAGAGCTGATAAACACACGCCCATGGGCGTCATCGCTGATGTCAAGGAAGCCCTCCAGAAATCCTTCGCCCTCCGCATCAACTACAGCGGCACAGAAATCAGAGAATAAAAATCCCCGCTCAACCGAGCGGGGATTATTATTTGTTATTGCTTGAGAAGTCTTAGCCTCTGCTGGGGCGCGAGGGCGTTGGAGGTCTTCTCGGTATATTCGTTTAACTTGAGTGAGGCCGTGGCCTTGATGTCGCGGCTGGAGGCACCGATGCGGAAGGTGTAAGTACCGGCCTCGGTGAGCCACTGCGAACCTGCCTCGTCGAATGAAGCAAGGTCGCGCACGGGGATGACCATCGACAGCGTCTGACTCTCGCCAGGCTGCAGACTGCGCGTCTTGGCGAAGGCCTTCAGTTCCTGAGCGGGCTTCTCCAAGCGACCCTTCGGGGCCTGGACATAGACCTGCGCCACTTCCTTACCAGCGACAACGCCTGTGTTCTTGACGGTGATCGACACCTCAACGGCGTCCTTGCCCTTGGCCTTGACAACGGGCTTCGACATCTCGAACGTGGTGTAGCTCAGACCGAAGCCGAAGGGATAGGCCACATTCTTCTGGAAGGTGTCGAAATAACGGTAGCCCACATAGATGTCCTCCTCGTGGTTGGTATAGGTATGGCCGGCGATGGGACGCTTGTTGGCGACCATATCCTTGAAGCTGTAATAATCAATCTGGCCGGGGAAGTTCTGTGTCGACGCATGGTCGGTGGCAGCGATGGGCCACGTCATGGTGAGCTTGCCCGAAGGATTCACCTTACCCGTGAGCAGGTCGGCGATGGAATTGCCGCCCTCCATGCCTGGTTGCCAGGCGCAGAGGATGGCATCGGGATAACTGCTCCAGGAGGCCGTCTCGATGACGGAACCGGAGTTGATGATGACGATGACGGGCTTGCCGGCAGCATGGAAGGTGTTGCAGACATCGGTGATGAGGGCCCGCTCCTCAGGGATGAGGTTGAACTCGGTATCGATATCGCGGTCGACACCCTCACCTGCCTGACGGCCGATGGTGATGATGGCGGCATCGGCAGTGCGCACCTCGTTATTGATGGCAATGGACGAAAGACCGATCTCCGGGTATTTCTGCTGACCGAACATCTCGCGCTGGTACCACTTGGCAGGATGGCGCTCAGCCTGGAACTTCACCTTGGCAAACTCAATGTATTTGCGGTAGATGTTGGTAAGGACGGGCGATGACTTGATGCCGGCGTTCTCAAGACCCTGGAGCATGTCGACAACATAGGGGGGATGCACGCAGCCGGAGCCGGTGCCACCGGAGAGGAAGTCGTAGGAGTTCTCACCAAACAAAGCGACGGTTTTAATGAGAGGTGAGAGGTGAGAGGTAAGAGGAGAGAGATTACCTTCAGTTCTGAAAGGTAAAGCTCCATTGTTTTTCAAAAGGACGATGCCCTCGTTCGCACTCTGGCGGGTGATGGCAGCATGGGCCTTGAAGTCGGGAATGTTGGTGGCGGGGTATTTATGGAAACTCGGTGTCTTGACGATGTATTCGAGCATGCGGCGCACGTTGCGGTCGACATCCTTGATGTCGAGCTTTCCACTGTTCACACCATCGACAATTTCCTTCGCCTGTGAGGGTTGACCGGGCTCCATGAGGTCGTTGCCGGCCTGCACCTCGCGGGTGGTGGGCAGACCCTCGCGGATGCCAATCCAGTCGGTCATCACAATGCCCTTGAAGCCCCAGTCGTCGCGCAGGATCTTCGTGAGCAGGTCGTGGTTGCCCATGGAGAATTCGCCGTTGATCTTGTTATACGAGGCCATGATGGTCCAGGGGTTGCTCTCACGGACGGCAATCTCAAAGCCGCGGAGGTAGAGCTCGCGGGCGGCACGCTGAGAGACACGCTCGTCGACCGAGGTGCGGTCGGTCTCCTGCGAGTTCACGGCAAAGTGCTTGGCGCTGACGCCTGCACCCTGGCTCTGCACACCATTGATATAGGCAGCGGCAATCTTACCCGTCAGCAGGGGGTCTTCGGAGTAGTACTCGAAGTTACGGCCGCAGAGCGGATTGCGATGGAGGTTCATGCCCGGGCCGAGGATGACGTCGCAGCGGTATTCCTTGGTCTCGTTGCCGATGGCCTCACCCACCTGTCCGACGAGTTCGGTGTTCCAGGTCGAAGCGAGACAGGAACCGATGGGGAAGGCGGTGGCGTAGAAGGTCTTGTCGGTGCCTCTGCGGGTGGGGTTGATGCGCACACCGGCGGGGCCGTCGGTAAGGACGGTGGCAGGAATGCCCAGTCGGGGAATGGCGGGCGATGTGCCAGCGGCTCCGGCCACGAGGTCGGCCTCGCCGCCTACGGCAGCCTGATCGCCGAAGAATGTGTTAGCACCGCCAACGAGAAGTTTGGCTTTTTCTTCCAAAGTCATGGCCTTGAGCACCTCGTCGATGTTATCGGTGCGGAGCTGGGGCTGTGCATTTGTTGTCATAACGAATGTGGTTGCTAATAAGCAGGTTGTTAGTAATTTCTTCATATTGTTGGGAGTTAAAGAGGAGTTAAAGGGAGTTATGGGGGAGTGAAAGGGACAATACCTTTTAGGGGAAGATGCGGAAAGCATAGCCCTGGTCCTTGAGCCATTGGATGGATTCGGGGAGGGCCGTGCGGAGCTTTTCAATCGATTTCAGCGAGTCGTGGAAGGTGATGATCGAACCATTACGTGCGTACTTCTTTATATTATTAACGACATCTTCGGCTGTCAGCCATTTGGAGTAGTCGCGGGTGACGAGGTCCCACATCACAATCTTGTATTTCCGGCTCAGCCAGGCATACTGGCTCAGACGCATCCAGCCATGGGGCGGTCGCACGTAATGGCTGTGGATATAGGCATTGGCCTTCTCTACATTATAGCTGTATTCCTTGATGGTATGTCGCAGTCCGCCGAGATGGTTGTGCGTGTGGTTACCGATCTGATGCCCTTCGCTGACAATGCGGTCGTAGAGTTCCGGATATTTCCGTACATTGTCGCCCACCATGAAGAAAGTGGCCTTCACCTCGAATGCCTTCAGGGTGTCGAGGATGAAGGGGGTCGCCTCCGGGATGGGACCGTCGTCGAAGGTCAGATAGACGGCCTTCTCGTGACGGTCCATCCTCCAATAGGCTCTGGGATAGAGCCAGCGGAGGTAGATGGCGGGTTGCTCTATAAACATATTCTATTATTGACCGAATGAACCGCCTTTAGCATAATAAAGTTGTGCCAGAGCGTCCAACTGCTGATCTTTCTCAGCGCCTTTCTTCTCGTCGATGGCGTGTTGCAGGTCTACCAGCTGGTTCATAACGTAGAGCTGGATCTGGCAGTCGCGCTGTGAGGCGTCGAAGCGATAGCCATCGAGCGAGCAGTACCACATCATGTATTGCTGCGACTTCTTCCAGAGCTGGTCGAGCAGCTGCTGGGCCTTCTGCTTCTGACCGGTAAGGTGGTAGGCACGTGCCAGGTCGATGGAGCCGCAGGCATAGTCGTGAGGCACGTTATAGGCAGGCAGCTCCTTCTCGCACTTGTCGAGAACCTTCTTGGCCTGGTCGGTCTTACCCTCGTTGATGAGGCTGATGGCCAGGGTAGAGAGCAGTCGGCGGTGGGTGTAGCACATGCGGGTAACCGTCTCGTCGAGGTAGATACCCTCCTGGCTGACATTGCCGTACTTATACTTGTTCATCACGTTATCGTAGATCTTCTCCGTATCGAAGGTAGTGACACCCTCCACGGGAATGAGGTTGCCGCGGCTGTCGGTATCGTGGGTATGGAACGGCGTGATGCGATTGGCAAGACCTTCCTGGACGAAGTTCTCACCAAGGTTCATGTAGTTCTCCTGACCCACGGTGGTGGCCACGTAGATAGGACGCTCCCAGTTGGCGTTGGCAATCAGCTCGAGCATCATCAGGTCACCCTTGTAGAGGGCGCTCTTGCCCTTGAGTGAGATGACCATCTTGTCAGGGATGGAATCACTGGCCATCATCATGCCACTGCGACGGACCGCCTCCTTGTCGATGGTGACATAGACGGTATCGGTGGGAATGACATGGAAGTCCTTGATGGTGGTACGTACCCAGTTCTTAAGGATGTTCTTCAGCTCGAAAGGCTCGTCGCCGAACTGCTTCTTAGCCTCTTCGGGACTCTCGCGGTAGAGCTCGAGTACCTGTGATTTGAGCGACGGGTCGACCTGCACGTATTCATTGGTGCCGGCGCAGTATTCCAGACGTTTCCAGGTAATCGGCAGCGACGGGGAGTCGTAGGCAGGACGCACCATCTGGTCGATATACCAGTCGGTCTGCAGGTATGAGAGGTTGCAGACGCGGGCGTCGGTGCGGACTCCCTCCGTATCCTGATTATACCACAGGGGGAAGGTGTCGTTGTCGCCGTTGGTGAAGATAATGGGATTACCCTTTTCCTGGAGTGTCATGAGGTAGTTCTGTCCGAAGTCGCGGCAGCAGTAGCGGCCAGAACGGTCGTGATCGTCCCAGGTCTGCGAGGCCATTTGGATAGGAACGGCTAGCCCGACTAGTGAGACTAGTCCGGCTAGGATAAGGTTTTCTTTCTTGAGTTTGCGCTCGAGCCAGTTGATGATGGCAGCCACGCCCATGCCACACCAGATGGCGAAGGCATAGAAGGAACCGGCGTAGGCATAGTCGCGCTCACGGGGTTGCATCGGTGTCTGGTTGAGGTAGAATACAATGGCCAGACCTGTCATGAAGAACAGGAAGAAAACCACCCAGAACTGGCGGATGCCGATGGGATCATCGACGGTCTTCTCGCCCACCTTACGCTTGCGGGAATACCAGGCCTGCCAGAACATTCCCAACAAACCGAGGATAAGTGGCAGACAATAGAATACGTTGTGGCCCTTGTTCTCCTTCAACTCATCGGGTAACAGACTCTGGTCGCCTAAGCGGGCATTGTCGATGAAAGGAATACCGGTAATCCAGTTGCCGTGTTCCAATTCTCCATTGCCCTGTATGTCATTCTGACGACCGGCGAAGTTCCACATGAAGTAACGCCAGTACATGAAGTTACACTGATAGGAAAGGAAGAACCGGATATTCTCGAACTGGCTGGGTACCTTGATCATCATGGGCTCGCCACAACGGTCGTAAGGCACCTCCGTGCCGCTCACACCACCCATCCACGACTCGTAGGCACTGGCATGGGCTGCATCGTACATACGTGGGAAGAGCATGTTCTGGGCATATTTGTATTCATCTTTTGTGCGTACCACGAAGTAGGAGTCCTTCTCGTCGGCAGAGGCCTTCTCCTTACGCTGGTAGACAGGCTTGCCCTTCGACATGACGGGCTTGCACATGTTTCCTTCTACCTCGAGGGCTACCTGTGAGGTATAGGCCTGTCCGTAGAACAGCGGACGCTGGCCATATTGCTCGCGGCCCAGGTAGTCGCCCAGCGTGAAGATATCCTCAGGTGAGTTCTGGTCCATCGGGGGATTGGCTGATGAACGGATGACAATGAGGGCATAGGTGGAATAGCCGATCATGAGCATCAGCATGCAGAGCAGCATGGTGTTCTTGGCACGGGCTGTGATGAGCGGAAGCTTGTCTTTCGATAACTTCAGCACAAACCAGAGGGCTGCCAATACGATAATACCGATGAAGAAAGCCGACCAGCCGTAGCCGTAGAAAGGAATACCGAGCATGCCGACGGCAATCAGGAATGCTATGTTCTGTACGGTGACGCTATGCTTCTGGGTCTGTGTCTCATAGACGGCCCAGATGACGCAGGCCACCAGGAGGATGATATAGATGATCTCACCCGTGTTGAAGGGCATGCCCAACGTGTTGACAAAGAACAGCTCGAACCATCCGCCCACGGTGATGATGCCGGGCACGACGCCATAGAGCACGGCAGCCAGAATGACGACCGAGATGCCTAAGGCAATGAGCGAACCCTTGAGGTTGGCATCGGGGAAACGGCGGTAGTAATAGACCAGACCGATGGCGGGCAGACAGAGCAGGTTCAGCAAGTGGACACCGATGGAGAGGCCCGTCATATACATAATAAGGATGAGCCAACGGTCGCTGTGAGGTTCGTCGGCATGGTCCTCCCATTTCAGGATGAGCCAGAATACCACGGCCGTAAAGGCGGAGGAGTAGGCATAGACCTCACCCTCGACAGCTGAGAACCAGAAAGTATCGCTGAAAGTGTAGATGAGTGCGCCTACGAGTCCGGAAGCCTCGATGGTGATCAACTTAGTCAGCGTGATATCCTCGAAACGGTCGACGAGGAGCTTTCGTACCAGATGGGTGACGCTCCAAAAGAGGAACAGGATACACGTGGCTGAGAGGAGGGCACTCATGATGTTGACCATTTTTGCCACCTGCGTGGGGTCGCTGGTAAACTGCGAGAACAGGTTGGCCGTGAGCATGAAGAACGGTGCCCCGGGCGGGTGTCCGACTTCAAGGCGATAGCCAGTAGTGATAAACTCCGGGCAGTCCCAGAATGACGCAGTGGGCTCAATGGTAGAGCAATAGACGAAGGCGGCAATCATAAACGCAAGCCACCCGAGGACATTGTCCACCAGTCTGAATTGTTTCATCTAAAAAATATATTTTTTAACGTTAAAAATCTGATTTGGATGCAAAGGTACTAAAAAGAAGTGAAAAGTGAAAAGTGAAAAGTGAAGAATTTGCTGCCGCTCTACATAAATTAACGTTACATGAATAATCCGGCACCATAGATTAAGATAATGTAACGAAATATCTTTCCCAAAGTGATGGCGATGAAAGTGATGATGATGTTGGAGCGCATCAGACCTAAGGCAATGGTGATGGCACTGCCCAATACCGGCAGAAAGGCGAAGAATCCCATCCAGGCACCCCGCCCCGCCATGAAGCGGTGGGCCTTGTCGAGGTCTTCTTTCTTGACGTGGAGGTATTTTTCAATCCACTCCATCTTACCCAATCGTCCAACGCAGTAGTTGAGTACGCTGCCCAGCACATTGCCCGCCGTGCCGTAGATCATCAGAACCCACGGGTCGAGACCGGTTGCCATCAGACCGATAATGACCGCTTCGCTGGAGAACGGGAAGAAACTGCCGGCCAGAAAAGCCGCCAGAAACATGCCCCAATAGCCGTATTGGGTTAGAAAATGAATGATGAAGTCCATAGGTTGAAGCCTGTCAGCAACAGGGCTGCCGTCAGAATGAGATAAAAGGCGATGTTGGTGACCTTGGTATGGGTCAGTGCGATGAAATGACCGATCAGGGGACTCGTCAGGATGATGGCCGGACGGAACAACAGGTCGTAGTGCTGCGGGAAAAGGGGCAGGAGTACCAGTACCACAATGTTGAAGAACATGATGCTATAATAGAGCTGTCGCGTACGGATCTTGTCATTGTAGCTCGTCCTCAGGAAATGGATGATACCGGTGATGGTGAGGACGACCAGAAAGGCATAGGTGAGATAGTGGGAGAGGGGGATGCTCCCGTAAGCGGAGAAGAATGTGATTTCTGTGAGCGGCCGGAAATGATTGATAAACGACGTGAAGTCGCCCTTGTAAAGGATAATCACTGCCGTAATCCCGATCCAATAGGGTGTGAGCAAACCTAATAGCGAGGCGAGGAAGGTGCGCAGACTGAAGCTACTCACGAAAATCATCAGGATCCAGTAGATGGGGATAAATACAAACAGATGAACCTTTGCCAGACTGGCCAGTCCGAGAATCAGGAACGTGTAATAAATCCAACCTGTGGCTTCGCGATTCTGATAAGTGACAAAGAGTGTCAACAGACTTCCTATGAACCCCAAGGTGACGATGCCTCCCTCCAAGGAAGGGAAGAGAAAGCAGGCCACACAGGAGAGGATGATAAATGCCGACGTGATGGCCCGGCTATAAACGCGGATGAGGGCGTTGAAATTGTTGAGCAGGATCATCAGGTAGGTGGACAGGACGAAACATGCCAACTGGATCCACCACTGATGTTGAATCGTGCCGATGATGAGACAGATGCCCAGACCATAGAGGATCGTCACCGGTAAGGTGAGACGACTCCCCGCCACTATCTTCTGTAACTGACTACCTTTCAATGCCGTGATTTATAAGTCTGCTCCGATGTCGCGACGGAAATATTTATCGGTGAACTCAATCTTCTGCGCCTCCTCGAAGGATTTCTGCAGGGCTTCAGCCTTGTCCTTGCCATAGCTGCTGACGGCGATGACACGACCACCGGCAGTCACCACCTCACCGTCTTTTAGGGCCGTACCGCTATGGAAGACAATAGTTTCAGAGGTGAGAGGTGAGAGGTGAGAGGTGAGAGGAATGCCCGAAATCGGATAGCCCTTCTTGTAGGTCTGGGGATAGCCGCCGCTAACGAGCATTACACAAACCGCGGCGCGAGGATCAAACTCGATGTTACGCTGGTCGAGATTGCCTTTGGCGACACCCTCAAAGAGGTCGACGATATCGCTCTTCAAACGGAGCATGACACTTTCTGTCTCCGGGTCACCCATGCGACAGTTGTATTCGATGACGTATGGCTCAGGTTCGCCAGTTGGGGTGTTGGTGCGGTTGATGAGTCCGAAGAAGATGAAGCCTTTGTAGTCAATGCCATCGGCTGCGAGTCCCTCTACAGTAGGACGGATGATGCGGTCTTCAACCTTCTGCATCCATTCTTTTGTGGCAAAGGGAACTGGGGTGACAGAACCCATACCACCGGTGTTCAGGCCTGTATCGTGTTCACCGATGCGTTTGTAGTCCTTGGCCTCAGGTAGGATCTTATAGTGCTGACCATCTGTCAGGACAAACACGCTGCACTCGATACCGCTCATGAATTCCTCGATGACCACCCGTGAAGAGGCATTGCCGAACATGCCGCCCAACATCTCTTTCAGTTCCTTCTTGGCCTCCTCGAGCGTGGGAAGAATCAATACACCCTTACCGGCACAAAGACCATCGGCCTTCAGTACATAGGGTGCTTCGAGGGTTTCAAGGAATTTCAGACCCTCTTCCAAATGCTCGCCATCGAAGGTCTGATAGCGGGCCGTGGGAATATTGTGGCGCTGCATAAAGGCTTTGGCGAAGTCTTTCGAACCTTCGAGCACAGCTCCGGCCTTGGATGGACCAATCACGGGGATGTCCTTTGTGCGGGCATCCTGCTTGAGGTTGTCGTAAATACCCTTTACCAGGGGATCCTCAGGACCTACCACCACCATGTTGATGGCTTTCTCCACGCAGAAGGCCTTGATGGCTTCGAAATCATCGGCCTTCATATTGACATTCTCGCCACAGTTGCTGGTACCCGCATTGCCAGGGGCAATGTATAGTTTCTCACATTTGCTGCTCTGAGCAATTTTCCATGCGAGGGCGTGCTCACGGCCACCGCTGCCTAACAATAATATTTTCATATTTGAACTTTGAGCTTTGAACTTTAAACTTTATGATTACTTGAGGAAGTCTTCGAAATATTGCGTGATGCGTTCGTGGAGATGCACGGAGGCGTGGCCACGCATGTTATGTTCCTCACCTGGGTAGGCGAAGAAGTCGGGCTGGGTGCCCGCCTTGATACACGCATCAAGGAAAGAGAGACAGTGCTGTGGCACCACGGTATTGTCGTTGTAGCCCGTGATGATCTGCAGTTTGCCCTTCAGGTTACCGGCCTTGCTGATGAGACTGCTCTTGGCATAGCCCTCGGGATTGTCCTGCGGTGTGCCCATATAGCGTTCGCCATACATCACCTCGTACCATTTCCAGTCGATGACAGGACCTCCGGCCACACCAACTTTGAATACGTCGGGATAGTTGGTCATCAGCGAGATGGTCATGAAGCCTCCAAAGCTCCAGCCGTGAATACCCAGACGGTTCATGTCGACATAGGGCAGGGTGCGGAGATAGTCTACACCTTTCATCTGATCCTGCATCTCGATCTGGCCCAACTGGTGGAAGGTGGCCTGTTCAAAGTCACGTCCACGATATTGGCTGCCACGGTTGTCGAGGATGAAGACGATATAGCCTTTCTGAGCCATGTAAGTCTCCCAGGTGCGGGAAGCCCAGTGCCAGGATGCCTGTACGTTATTAGCATGAGGACCACCATAGACATAGACCACTGTGGGGTATTTCTTCTCGGGGTTGAAGTCTGCGGGCTTTACCATCCTATAATAAAGGTCAGTAACGCCATCAGCAGACTTGATGCTGCCACACTCAAAGATGGGCTGCTGGTAGTCCTGCCAGGGATCTTCAGCCTCTAAAAGGTTGGTATGCCGTGGTGTTTTTTTGGTGATATCCACCACGTCGATGACACGTGGCCTTGTTGGGGTAGAAAAACGGTCGATAAGGAAATTTCCAGAGGGAGATAATGTTGCAGAATGAACGCCGTCGGTGGTTTCTAACTGCCTGATCTTACTTGTCATATCAACACTATAGAGCCGATGATGAAGGGGATGCTCTTTGTTGGCCTTGAAAATGATGGATTTCTGTTTCTTGTTGAAGCCGAGAACTTCCATCACGCCCCATTCGCCTTTCGTAATTTGTTTCAGTTCTTTGCCGTTGATGTCGAAAAGATAGAGGTGGTTATAGCCATCCTTCTGACTCTGCATGATGAACTTTGTATCATCCCAGGGCAAGAACTGAATCGGATGCAGGGGCTCTACGTATTTGTCACTGGTCTCACGATAGAGCTCAGTGATGCGCTCACCCGTTGTGGCATCATAGCTCACCAGGCGACAGTCGTTTTGCTTGCGGTTTAGCTCAAACATATAGATAGTCTTGCTGTCGGGACTCCATGCGATGTTGGTAAAGTAACATACAGAATCGGTTGGTGAATCTGATTTCAGTGGGAAATAAACTGGTGCAAGGGCATTTCCCCCTTTGATGATATTGGGCGTGTTGAGGTAAACAGTTTCTTTTGTGTTTATATTATAGACACCAACAGTAACAGTATGCGTAGTTCCGCCTGCCATGGGGTATTTGTCGGGCTCGTAGGTGGCGCTGCGGGGGAAAATGTCTACCTGAGGATAGTCAGTCACCATACTTTGGTCCATGCGGTAGAACGCCAAACGCTGACCGTCAGGACTCCAGAAGGTGCCTTTCTCAATGCCGAACTCGTTGCGGTGGACACTTTGTCCATAGACAATCTCACGGGAACCGTCCGTTGACAGTTGGTTCTTATGACCCTCTCCATCGACCACAAAGAGCTGATGGTTGTCTACATAGGCGGTTGCTTTAGAAACCGCATTCCAGTCGTTAGCCGTCTGTCCTGCGATGCTGTCCTGCCAGACAACTTTCTTCTCCTTGAAATCCACGAGGATGACCGCCTTGCGGTTGCCTACCAAAACGAGAGGCTTGTCAGGGTAGGGGAACGTGGCATTCATGAGATGACGCACGTATTTGACATCATCGCTCTCAGCCCATTTATTAATATCGTCGAGGGTGAAGAGCTTGGCTTTTTGCCCCGTCTTCACGTCGATGGTATAACAATCTTCGACATCTGTCTGGATCAGTTGGTCGCCCCACCATGTCAGCCACATGTTCTTGGGCTGCATGTTACCGTAGTTTGTCCCACCGAAATTCAGGTCTTCGAGGGTAAATAGTTTATTTTGAGCAGTCATGGGCATGGTAAGGGTTGCTAGAATGACTAGTTGGACTAGTTGGACTAGATGGACTAGTCGTTGATTATTCTTCTTCATCTTCGAACCTCCTTTTCTTGGTGAAGTTGCGTTCTGCCTTGTTGAACTTCCGGTCGCCACGGTCGAAACGTCCGCCTTTCTCCTTTTTTCCGCCACGACGCTCGTCACTGTCTTCTCGGTTCTTTCGCATAGGCCGGTCCTTACGGTCCAGATCGTGGTGGTGGAAGGTAAAGCTGCGGATATCGGCCTCTTCGTTCTGCTCGGTCTCCTCAAGACGTTGCTTGAACTCGCGCTCCTTCTTGAAACGGTGCTTCTGGGCCATCTGGCGTTTTTCTTCCTCCGTCTTCACGACACCGCCTTCATGACGGAAATCCTTCAGTTTACCATCAAACATCTGGTATCTGCGGAATTCGCACTCCAGAGAGCCGTTGTAAAGCGGAATTTTGATGCTGGGTTTCAGACCGATTTGTTCAAAACACTCTTCACGATAGGAGAGGATCCAAGCATCATTGCCCTTGAACTGGTGCTTCAGGCGTTCACCGATCATGCGATAGGTGCCCAGCAGGTCGGGCGTGGAGATACGCTCGCCATAAGGGGGATTGGTAATCATGATGCTCTTGTTCTGGGGCTGAGCAAACTCCTTGAAGTCCTGCTGCTCGATGGTGATAACGCTTGTCAGACCTGCAGCCTTCACATTTAGACGGGCTGTGTTGACAGCCTTTATGTCGATGTCATAGCCATAGATGTGATGCTTGAACTCCCGTTCCTGACTCTCATCATTATAGATTTCGTCGAAGAGATCAGCATCAAAGTCGGGCCACTTCTCAAAGGCATATTCCTTGCGGAACAGACCGGGTGCCATGTTTTTGGCAATCAGTGCCGCCTCGATGGGCAGGGTGCCGGAGCCGCACATTGGATCGATGAAGTCTGTGTCTCCCTGCCATCCTGAGAGAAGGATCATGCCAGCAGCCAATACCTCATTCAGGGGCGCCTCTACGCTCTCCTGACGATAACCACGACGATGAAGTGACTCTCCGCTGGAGTCGAGGCTCAGCGTACAGTGATCCTCTGCAATGTGCATGTTCAGACGGATGTCTGGATTGGCCACAGAGATGTTAGGACGCTTGCCGGTCTTCTCGCGGAAGAAGTCGACAATGGCATCCTTTACCTTATATGATACGAATTTGGAATGACGGAACTCCTCCGAGAAGACTACGGAATCGACTGCGAACGTCTTCTCAGGTTCCAGATACTGGGTCCAGTCGATTTTCTTGATTTCTTCATAGACATCATCCGCACTCTTTGCCTTGAAGTGGCGGATGGGTTTCAGAATACGGATGGCAGTATGCAGTTGGAAATTCGCCCGATACATCATCTCTTTGTCACCGGTGAATGACACCATCCGTCGACCAATTTGTACATTGTTTGCCCCTAATTGGGTCAGTTCTTTCGCCAGCACAGGTTCCAGTCCCATGAACGTTTTGGCGATGAGTTCATACTCAACCTTGTGAGCCTGACTCAAGTCTTTGTTTTTCTCCATTTGACATGTTATAGTGGAAAACCTTCATATAAAAGTTGACATTTGTCGACTTTTCGAGTGCAAAGTTAATGCAACTCGGGCGAAAAAACAAATAAAAAGCAAAAAAAAGTGCTTCTTTTTTGCGTTATTCCGGATATTTTCTTAATTTTGCCACATCTTCTAATTAATTATGGCTTTTGTTCTGTTGTATATATCGTCGTTCAGTGCCCAATCCGTCTGGTGGATATGGATTGGAGGTGGCGTTTTGTTCTTGCTCCTCTGTTATGGTATCTACCGTCAGTGGAGGGCCGGAAAGAAGTTACAACAGGAGCTGGTAGAGATTGACAAGGTCCGTCAGAACAACATTGAATATGATTTTGTGTTGAAGGCCATGAAAATAGCCGTTTGGCGATATGACTTCAAAACAAAGGCGTTTGTCTTTGAAAACGACTATCGCGAGGGACAGGAGAACTATGTGCCAGGTGTGAACGAGACTGTTGTGGAATTGCTGTCAATGATCGATACGGCTGACGTGGATCGTGTGAATCAAGCTTTTCACGATTTTTGTGAGGGACGTTCGGATTTCTATCATCAGGAATATCAGATAATGAGCCAGACCTCTGGTAATAAGTATTGGGAAGAGAGTTATGCCACGATTGTGGAGCGTGATGCTGATGGTAAACCGACCAAAATTGTTGGTACGACTCAACGTATTGATGAGCGTAAGGGCTTGGAGGCTTCTCTGGTTGCTGCCCGTAATAAGGCAGAGGAGAGTGACCGACTGAAAACGGCCTTCCTGGCTAATATGGGTCATGAAATCCGTACACCGCTCAATGCCATCGTCGGTTTTGCCGATTTGCTGCCTGTCGTACAGAGTGAAGAAGACCGCAACCAGATGATCATGGAGATACAGAATAATAACCGCAAGTTGCTTCGTATTATCGACGGATTGGTTAGCATGTCGAAGATTGAGGCCGGTGCCAAGAGTCTCCTGATGGGTAAGATTGACCTCAACCAACTCTTACAGCAGACGGCTGAGACTTACCAGCCGACGACAAATCTGCCGATTAACGTACAGTGTCCATTGTCGGAGTTGAAGATTGAGTCTGACCGTGAGAAACTGTTAGAGATTCTCGACAACTTGGTACAGAATGCCATTAAGTTTACGACCGAAGGTGAGATTACCCTGAGTTATGAGGTGCAGGGCAATCAGGTGCGCGTGAACGTGACAGATACTGGAAAAGGTGTGGCCGAGGAAGACCAATCGCGTATTTTCGAACGGTTTGTCAAGGTTGATGAGTATGTGCCCGGCACGGGTTTAGGACTTTCCGTTGTAGAGTCACATATCAAGAATTTAGGTGGTTCTGTAGGTGTGGAGTCTTCCTTGGGCGTGGGTTCTAACTTCTGGTTTGTGCTTCCATTAGAATAATCAAACTATGCATCGTTTTCTTTTGTTGATTCTTTTTGGTCTGTTCACTGTTGGGGTGGGGGCTCAGGAATTTTCCATACAGCTTATTCCCGATTCCGTCTTTTTGCGGATGCAAGGGCGTTCCTGGCCAGAGGGCTGTACCGTTCGTCGGGCTGATCTGCGCTATTTGCGGTTGTCGCACTTCGATGCAGAAAAAAACGAACATGTGGGTGAAATGGTATGTAACAAGGCCATTGCCAATGATCTTTTGGGAATCTTCCGCGAACTCTATCGCCAGAAATACCCCATCCAACGAATTCGTTTGATTGATGATTATGATGCTGAAGACGAACGGTCAATGCGAGATAATAATACTTCCTGCTTCTGTTATCGCAAGGTGTCGGGTACGACAAAACTCTCCAAGCATGCGATGGGAATGGCCGTTGATGTCAACACGCTTTATAATCCGTATGTACGAACCGGAAAGAACAAACGTCGCATTGTGGAACCGGCAACGGCAGTGAAATATGTTGACAGAAATAAGTCCTTCCCTTATAAAATAGTAAAAGGTGACCTCTTGTATCGGCTTTTCATACAGCATGGTTTCAAATGGGGTGGCTCCTGGCGTACGGTAAAAGACTGGCAACACTTTGAAAAATGAGTTGGGATTGCAACTTTTGGGATGTCCGTTACGTCAAATAGACAAATGATTAATTAAAAAGGCAAAAAGATGAAAGCAAGAGAGTATCTGAAGTGTAGCGTCCTGTTGTTGACGGTCGCCTTGGGAATGACTTCGTGTGTGATGACCTGTGATAGACCTATTTCTGGTAATCTGGTTGTGGAACAGAGACAGCACCGAGGGTTTGAACGGATAGAAATCAGTGGTTCTCCCAGCGTTGTCTATATACAGGCCGATACGTTTGGCGTGAGGTTGGAAGGTCCGGAGAAAATGGTCGATAACATTATGACGGAGGTGAAGGACAAAACCCTCTCTGTGTATAATAAAGGGAGAGTGAACTTGAAGTTCGGTTTCGTAAACCTGAATTGGGGTGATAAGGACGATGTGACGGTCTATGTCTCATCGCCGGATCTGGTCAGTGTACGTGTGAATGGCTCCGGTGATTTCTTCAGCAAGAAACCGGTTGATACGGATGTGATGAATATTGTGTTGCGTGGATCGGGTGACATCGACTTTGAGAATATCGTCTGTGATGCTTGTACTACCGAGCTGGTTGGCTCTGGCGACATCAATATTAATCATCTGGATGCACGGACATCAACGGCTGTGTTGGTTGGCTCCGGCGATATCAGGATCAGTGAGGCTAATGTGCTGGAAACTGATCTGTCATTAAGAGGCTCCGGTGATATTGCCGTCAATTTCGAGGAGGGTTGTGAGTCAGCACAATGTCAGCTGGCCGGCTCTGGCGACATCACACTCAGTGGATCCCTGACTCATTATGACTGCAAGAAGAGTGGCTCAGGTGATATTGATACGAGCGATTTAAGAATAAAATAAGAGTCAAGAGTGTCATCACGACAGTCTTGACTCTGTTCTAACTAACTTATTATCAACTATTCATTACTCATTCTGAATTTGCGATGCAAAGGTACGGACATTTTCGCTGATTCTAAGCGATTTAGAACGAAAAAACAACGTAAACGTTTGCGAGGTTCGGGGATTTTTTGTAATTTTGTCGCCGATTAATCAGTGTTATTGAAAATGGCAGCAAATAAACATCGAACGTCACTGAAAGACTTGGCCCAGGAACTGGGTGTCAGCATTGCTACTGTCAGTCGGGCTTTACGTAGTAGTCCGGAGATAGGACAAGACATGCAAGCGAAGGTCAAGGAACTGGCCAAACGGTTGAATTACCGACCTAATCCTTTTGCGCAGAGTCTTCGGAAGGAAGCTCCTCGGGTGATAGGCGTGGTTGTTCCCAATCTGGTGACTCATTACTATGCTGCTGTTTTAGACGGTATCGAGGATGAGGCACGTAAGGAAGGCTATTCAGTGATTAGTGCCAATACGCATGAAGATACCGATGCAGAGATACGCGCCATTGACAACTTCATCGGTCTGCATGTAGAGGGTATTATTGCCTGTCTGTCGCAGAATACCACTGATTATAGTCATTTTGAGGAAATTGCCAATATGGGCATACCCCTTGTGTTTTTCGGACGCACTTGTCTGACCGACCGCTTCTCGAGTGTTACGGCCAATGGCGATGAAGCTGCCTTTCAGGCCACTCAGCACCTGATAGATACTGGTAGTCGCCGTATTGCCTTTATTGGCGGTCCGAATCATCTTGATATGGTGAAGCGTCGTAAGCACGGCTATCTGGAGGCCTTGCGTGAAAACAGGATCCCTATTGACCGCAGTTTGGTGGCGTGTGAGAAGATCGACTACCAATGGGCGTTGGATACAACCGTCAGACTTCTGCAACAAGTGGATCGTCCTGATGCCATTCTGGCCTTCAATGACATTATTACTTTTGCGGCCTTCACGGCTATTAAGCAACAAGGGTTGCGTATCCCTGAGGATGTGGCCCTGATAGGATTTACCGATGATGTGCATGCACAATATGTGACACCGCGAATGTCGGCCATTGAAGACCAGTCTCGTCTGATGGGACAAACGGCTTGTCGATTGCTGCTGAAAAATATCAATGGTGATTCAAAGATATACCGTGAGATAGTTCCTCAGAAATTAGTTATTCGTGACACTTCAGCAAGAAAGTAACTTAAATAAAAAATATGAAGAAAATTTTAGTATTTTGGGCTGTAGCAGCTATGATGGTCATTTCAGGTTGCCAGCCTCAGAAAGGCACGGGCTCATGCCATGTGACAGGAATGATTTCAGACAGTGTAATGGAGGGGCTGCGCATCGTTATTGAGCCGCTTAACCAATCGGAGACCACCGTACAGGCTGATACTTTAGAGGTTAAGGACGGCAAGTTTGAGACAACGCTTGATTCTGTTTTAATCTACAAGGTGATGCCTGCTGATGATAGGCTTTATGTTGCTCTCCAACCATTGCTTATTGTTGGTGAACCAGGTTATGTGTGGGTCAGGCTTGGTATTAACAGCCATGCTGGCGGTACGGCACAGAATGATACCTTGGAGCAATGGAAGATCCTCACCGAGGCTCATTCACGTGTTTATAACCGACTTCGTGCGATGGCCTCTAAGAAGGTTAATGAGGGTGATACGATACAGGCTGGTATCTTACAGAAAGAAGCTGATAGCTTGCATATTGTTTATAGTGCTACAACACGTCGTATGGCCGATGGTGTTGGCAAGGGACCTCTTTACGATTTTCTGAGCCGCTTCTTCCGATAAGCATTCAGTTATTACCTACAAGAAACGGACACGGAATTCCTCGATTGGAATCCGTGTCCGTTTCTTATGGGTGGAGTTTTGATTATTTCCTGTTGCGCCAGAGCTTGGTCATATCCTCAAGTGTCTTACCCTTGGTCTCGGGAACAAGCTTCCAGACGAAGAGGGCAGCAATGACACAGATGATGCCATAGAGGCCGTAAGTGAACCAGTGGCCGAAGTCGTCACCCTCTGTGAGATGCATGTTGAACATGGGCACGAAGGTTGACGAGACGATGAAGTTGCTGATCCACTGTGCTGCCACAGCGATAGCCACAGCTGCACCACGGATGGTGTTGGGGAAGATCTCGGCGATGAGTACCCAGCAGATAGGACCCCATGAGAACATGAAGCAAGCAGAATAGAGGAGCAGTGAGGCAGCGGTGACAAGTGCAAGGCTGTCGTTACCAAAGGTAATGGCTACACCGAATGCACCCAGCGCCATACCTAACGAACCCCAGATGAGCAGCGGCTTACGACCCCACTTCTCGACGGTGAAGATGGCCACCAGCGTGAACGAGATATTGATGATACCCATGAATACCGTCAGCATCATCGGGTCGTCCATACCCATGTCACCGAAGATACGCGGAGCGTAGTACAGCACGGCGTTGATACCTACTGCCTGTTGGAAGACGCTAAGCATGATACCGATGAAGATACACATGGCACCATAGGTGAGCAGTTTCTCGGTCTTCACTACCATGGTGTCCTTGATGTCCTGCAGGATCTGGGCAGCCTTGCTGGAGCCGTTGATCTTCGACAGAATACCCAGAGCCTTCTGGTCCTGACCAACGCTCACGAGATAACGTGGGGTCTCAGGAACAAAGCAGATCAACAGGGCGAAGAGTCCTGCGGGCACAGCCTCCGATCCGAACATATAACGCCAACCTGTTTCTACCGTCCACTGGGCAGCAGGTGTGATTTCTGCAATTTGCTTGCCTATATCTTCCACCAGCGGCTGGATGTGGTCGCCCAGGATGAAGAAGTTGACGAAGTAAACCACCAACTGACCGAAGATAATAGCGAACTGGTTCCAACTGACGAGCATGCCTCGGATGTTAGAGGGCGCCACCTCACCGATATACATCGGGCAGATGGCGGAGGCCAGACCTACA
Organism: uncultured Prevotella sp.; assembly: GCA_946403845.1. Lineage (GTDB taxonomy): Bacteria > Bacteroidota > Bacteroidia > Bacteroidales > Bacteroidaceae > Prevotella. The sequence goes on from CAMJBL010000001.1 coordinate 39,374, forward strand.
CCGATACCACCGATGATACGGTAGAAGTTGAACATCAAAGCCAGTGAATAAGAAGGCTGTCCATACTCAAAGAACATAAACTCTGGATCCATCGAACCCAATGCTGAGATGAAGAACAGCAAACCGGCAACGATCAGTGACTTCTTACGTCCAAGGTTTGTGGCGAGGAAGCCAGAGAGGGCAGAGCCGATGATACAACCGATGAGGGCAGAGGCAGAGGTGAAACCATGCCAGCCGTCGGTGTAATCAAAATCATTTGCTGTTTTGAAAAACGCTTGGAGACCCTTTTCGGCTCCAGAAATCACTGCGGTGTCATAACCGAAGAGCAGACCGCCCAAGACGGCCACCATCACGATACTGATGAGGTAGGCTTTGCTACCTTGTTCTGTTTGTTGATTCATTGTTACTAATTTATGTGTTGAAACTTATAGTTGATATTCACACATGAGGTTTTAGAAATTCTTTGCAAAAATAGTTCTTTTCTGTGATATTACCAAATATTTTGCTAATTATGCGTGATTTTTTTGCAGAATGTTTGCATAGCTCATGTTTTTTTCTTACTTTTGTAACATCAAATGACAACCAACTAACGAAATACAATGATTCTGACGATGAAACGACTATCTTTCCTGATGATGATATTCTGCCTGGCGACAATGTTAAGTGCAGGCGTGATACCTGATATGAAATTCAAACGGCTGGACACCCGTGAAGGACTCTCGAATTCTACTGTCAATAGTATTCTTCGCGACTCCCGTGGATACGTTTGGTTAGGTACAGGCTATGGCCTGAACCGCTATGACGGTTATCGGGTACGGACTTTTTTCTCATATAGTAATGACACCACGACGCTCCGTAACAACCGTATTGACGAAATTCAGGAGGGATATGACGGATACCTGTGGTTGAAGCAGGGTATGAACTATGCGCTCTACAACCCCTGGACAGAGAGCGTCGATCGCAGTCCGGCCCGTTGGCTGAGCAGTCAGGGCATTATCGGCAGCATCGAGAGCATTCATCTGGACACAGGAAAGAGCTATTGGGTCAAGACCTACGAAGACGGTTTCTATTATTATGATCCCGCTAAGAAGAATCTGCAACACATTAATTTTGGCTATGGTCCCCATGAGTTCTCCAAGGAATTTGGCGTATCGGCCTATGCAGAGAGCCAAGAGGGAATGATTCTGGTGTCCACCTATGGTGAACTGATGTGTATCGATGGCCCACATGGCAAGGTTGTTTGGAAGGATGATTACGTGAAGCGTGCCCTTGATGCCTACAATGACTATTGGGTGGCAGTCGACAAAGAAGACAATATCTGGGTCATTACCCATTCCACGGGCACCTATATCTACAAGAAAAAAGAGAATCGATGGTATACTTCGCTGACGGAACTGATGCGGGCGGAAGGCTTTGCAGATGTGCCTGACGATATCCTGGTGTGGGAGATCTGTTACGACAACAAAGGTTTCTTGTGGGTGGCTACCGACCACCTAGGTGTGTTGGTGCTCGATTTCAAGACTAAGGAATGGCGCCAGTTTACGAATGTGAAAGGCGACGACTCTTCCTTGCCGGATATTACCTGTAAGCACCTTTATCTGGATCAGTTAGGCAGGATGTGGGTTGCCACGTATAAGAATGGCGTGGCGATGTGTTCGGAGTCCATGAGTAATTTCGTCAGTCTCAATATTGGTGATATTAACGCCATCTGTGAGGACCAGCAGGGTTATTATTGGATTGGTCGCAACGATGGAGGAATCATCAAGATGGATCCCAAGACCCTGGAACCTGTCGACACATTCTCTAAACAGCGGCTTGGCGTACCCAGCGACATCATCGTGGGTAGCTATGCCTCCAAGGACGGCAGCCTGTGGTTCGGCACGTACGAAGGAGGCCTTTTGCAATATAAGAACGGCCAATGGAAGAACTACCGTACGACAGATCCCGGTAGTGCTTTTGTAACCAACAATATCTGGGGTATTACAGAAGACAAGTGGGGTAATATCTGGGTTGGTGTTCTTGGCGGCGGAGCAGTCAGGATTGATAAACGTACAGGAAAGCAACGTGCCTTCGTTACAGATAATTCTGTGTTGAACACCGTATGGACCAATAGCATTACCACCGCCTCCAACGGATGGATACTCTTAGGTAATTCCGAATATTATGCGATGATCCACCCTGGTAATTTTAAAGTCATCAACGGATGGCTGGCAGATACGAAGGGCAAGAAGTCCATTTCAATTTCCAGTGCCACTTCCCATGCCGTGATGGATAGCAGAGGACTTATCTGGCTCTGTTCGCCAGCAGGTGCTTCCGTGTTTGACAGGAAGAATAATGTGACGACATTGTTGGATATGAAGTCGGGTCTGTATGGCTCGAATGCCGTGTCGGTGACTGAAGATACCCGTCACACGATGTGGGTGGCAACGGATCATGGCGTGTCGAATATCATTCCCCAGCAACAAGATGACGGCACCTGGACTTTTGTCGTCCGTAGCTACAACGACCGCGATGGACTCCAGCCTGCTCCATTCAACCAGCGTGCCATCTATTGTTCGCGCGACGGCCATCTGTTGGTGGGAGGTCAGGACGGACTGGATATCATCAGTACCCTCCGTCTGAATGAAAGCAATGGTAAGGAACAGCCAGTGTTCAGTGGCCTCGAACTGTTTGATCAACTGGTAGAGGTTGGTGCAGAAGTCAATGGCCGTGTTATATTGAAAGAGGCCCTTGACCAACAGCGTAGCATCTCTCTGAAATACCATGAGAATCAATTCACCATTCTGATGGCTTCTGACAATGGTGGTGTGAACAACAAGACGCGTTTCGCCTATCGGCTAAAAGGTTTTAACGATATGTGGATCAAGACCTCCAATGGTCAGGCTGATATTACCTATATGGGACTTCCCCCTGGTAGTTATACACTTTGCGTGCGTATCCTGAATGACGATGGGACAATGGAAGAGGAGGTCAGCGAATTAGACATTGTGATTCTCTCGCCCTGGTATCGTTCATGGTGGGCTTGGATCTTGTATGCGCTGCTGCTTGGTATCCTGATCACTGGCCGTGGGAAGATTGCCCGTATGATCAAGGCCTTTGGCAAGTGGCGACAAGAGCGTCGGAAGAAAGCCGATGACACGGCGACAGCAACTCCTGACAAAGAAGAGGAGATAGAAGAGGCTGTATTGATGGATGAATAATAAAAAAAGGATAGATGAGTATGAAAAAACTGCTTTTTCTTTGTTTGATGGCCATCAGCATAGTGGTTGAGGCACAGACATCTTTTATTCCAGATATGAAGTTCCGGCGACTTGACACCCCGCAGGGCTTGTCGAGTTCTCAGATAAACTGTATCTTCAAGGATTCCAAGGGATTCGTTTGGATTGGCACCCCCTATGGTCTGAACCGCTACGACGGCTATAGGGTAAAGACCTTCTATTCCAATCTGCGCGACACCACTACGATGCGCGACAATTACACGGATCGTGTGTTTGAGGATGCGGATGGGTTGCTATGGATGCGACAGGGCATGAACTATTGTGTCTACGACCCGAAGACGGAATCCTTCGAGCGTAAGGCATCCAAGGTGTTGGCCAAACTTGGCATCAATTGTAATGTGGAGTGGCTGCATATCGACTCTAAGAAGAATATCTGGGTGAAGGACTTCGAGAAGGCCATCTATTGCTATCATCCTCATGCGAAGAAAAACAAGATAACGACCATCAAGATGGGTTATGGCATGAATGAGTTCTCTCCCAATTACGGCATCTCGACGGTGGCGGAATATGGGGACCGGTTACTGATAGTCACTAATAACGGTGAACTGGTCTGCCTGAATGGCGATAAGGGCGAGGTAGAATGGGTGGACCGTTGGATGTATGAAACGAGTGGCATTGATAGTCAGGAGTATCGACTCTATGTCGATAAAGACATGAATATATGGTGTAACGTACTGTCTTTTGTTTTTGTTCACGAATATAAGACAAAGAAATGGTATTTAATGTTAGACTATCTGGCCACCAAAGGTATTGTAGATGTACCTACGGGGCTTCAGGTATGGAGTCTCCTTGTCGACGAGAATGACTGGCTTTGGCTGATTTGCGACCATGATGCTGTGGTGGTGATCGATATGAAGAACAAACAATGGAAGCAGTTCATGAACAATAAGTACGACGAGACTTCTATCAGCGATAACACCCTCCGCAACATCTATCAGGCTGACGACGGAACCATTTGGATTGGCTCTTTCAAGAATGGCGTGAATCAGTATATCCGTGGCCTCGCCAGTTTGAAGAGCATTGATCTGGGCGATGTGACGACGGCTTGTGAGGACAAACACGGCAACTACTGGGTAGGCACCAACGACAAGGGTATCTTGGTGTATAATCCCAAGACGGGCGAGGTGGTGAACCATTTCACGAAGGACAACAGTGGCCTGGTGAGTAACATCATCGTGGGCTCTTGGGCGGCCAGCGACGGCACGATCTGGTTTGGCTCCTACAACGGTGGTCTGACCCATGCCATCCCTTCTGCTACTGACCCTACGCAGGCACATATTGTCAACGTGCAGGCATCACCAGGCGGATTGGCCAATAACAGCGTCTGGGCGCTTACTGAGGACAAGTGGGGGCGTATCTGGTTCAGCACCCTTGGCGGTGGTCTGCAGATGTGGGACCCCAATACGAAAAAATACACTACATGGGATTCTAAAAATACCAAAGTTCCTGGCGACTACCTAACCTCCGTCAACTGGACGAAGAAAGGCTGGCTGATGGTAGGCTCGGCTCACTTCTATTCCTTGGTGAATCCCGTGAGCAACCAACTGGTGAATCAGGAGATTCCGGAGAGTCCCGAAATTAATGTCGGCACAGGTAATACGAATTATGTCATCGAGGACAGTCGCGGACTTATCTGGCACGGTTCTAACGTAGGTGCCATCGTCTACGACCCCAAGACCAAGTTCCAGAAACTCCTCGATATGACCGACGGTCTGTTCGGCTCAGGTGTCAATTCCATCATCGAGGATAATAAGCACTCCATTTGGGTGGTGACTGATCATGGTGTCTCCAATGTCGTACCTCAGAAGCAGGACGATGGCACTTGGCAGTTTAGTATCCGCAGTTTCAATAGCCGCGACGGTTTGCAGAAGGCTACCTATAACCAGCGCTCCACCTGGCTTACACGTGATGGTAAGGTGCTGATAGGCGGACAGGGTGGACTCGACATTATTGACCCGTCATTGTTGGAGGATAACCAGAGCAAGGAACGTCCTGTGTTCAGCGGTTTACAGATCTTCGACCAGGATGTGGAAGTAGGTAAGAAGTTTAACGGACGTGTCATCCTTGACGAGGCTCTTGATGTGTGCAGAGAGCTGACCTTGAAATTTAACGATCAGTTTACCATCCAGCTATCGACCAACGAGGTGCGCATTAACAATCACAAGCGTTTCGCCTATAAGTTGGAGGGCTTCAATGAGAACTGGGTGAAGACTTCCGAGCAGAACCCGAATATCACCTATAACTCATTGCGTGCAGGCTCCTACACCCTTTGCGTACGCATCCTCAATGATGACGGCTCATTAGGTTCGGAGGAGAGTCAGCTCGACATTACCATCCAGCCGCCGCTGTATCGAACCCGCTGGATGATTTTGCTCTACATGCTGTTTATTGCCGCTGCTGCTTGGCTGTTTGTCAAGTGGTATCAGAAGAAACTCAAGGAAAAGGCCCAACTCGAACAGTTGCAGCGCGATGTGGAGAAGCGTCAGTGGATGAGCGAGATGCGCGCCCAGATGCAGAAGGAGAGTCTTCGCTTCCAGTCGAGTTCCTCCGATGAAACACCAGTAGAGGTGATCCATGAGTCGGAGGCCATCGTTAAGGAAATACCGGCAACGCTGGAATTGCCGAAGATAGAACTCCATCGCTCGGAGAGTGACATGGTGGCCTTCCTGAAAGCGCTCTGCGATAACTTTAAAGCCCCCGAGGACAAAAAGATGAAGATTTCTTTCAATTCGCCGCTTGAATCCATCCCCATGTCGTTTGATGAGCAGCAGATCCGTAAGGCGATTACAATCCTTTTGGACAATTCAGTGCGTTTTACCCTTTCCACTTGCAAGGTTCAGATCACGGCCTTGAAACCCTCTGCTGACAAGGTGGCCTTGTTGATAGCCGACAACGGTATTGGCATCCCAGAGGAGTCAAGGGCACACATGTTCGAACCTTATATCGGCGGTGATGGCGATGATGAAGGGATCGGACTCGACAAGGTGAAACAGGTTGTCGATGCGCATGGTGGTACGATCAAAGCCGAGGATAATCCTGGTGGCGGTACGGTGTTTACCATCACGTTGCCAGTGGAGGATCCCGAAATCGAAGAGGCAACGATTGTTGAAGATGAATCCTAAAAACGAAATACTAAAATGAAGAGATTATTATGTGTGATGTCTGCCCTTCTGACCACCACAGTGTTGATGGCTGAAGAAGTGCAGACGAGTGGTAACAGGGTAACAATTTGCCCTGATGGTGGTCAGGCCAAGGTAATCCGTCTGGAAGTAATCAACGACAACATTATCCGTGTGCGGGCGACGTCGAAGGGGGCACTGCCCGAAAAGCCTGCGAGTCTGATGATTGTACCGCAGGCCGCACCCCCAAAGAATGTCGATATAGATAAGGCTGACGACAAAGTGACGGTAAAGGCCAGGAACGTGAAGGCGGTGGTTGATACGGAAACAGGTGAGATTACCTTCTTCGATGCCAATGGCCGTCAACTTCTGAAGGAAGCCAAGAACGGAAAGAAGTTCTGGGACTTCACCGTGCCTGAACGCGAGTTGGGCATCAGGACGGGTTATACCGTGCCTGAGGCACAGAAGCATGGCCTCACGTGGCAGATGAAGTTCGACAGCCCTGATGATGAGGCTTTCTATGGCCTTGGTCAGCACCAGAGCGAGGAGTTCAATATGAAAGGCAAGAACGAGGATCTGTTCCAGTATAATACCAAGGTCTCGATCCCCTTTGTGCTCTCGAACAAGAATTACGGATTACTTTGGGACAGCTACAGCTATTGTCGTTTTGGCAATCCCAATGACTATTTGCAGCTGAACCGTGCTTTTAAGCTTTACGACCGTACGGGTAAGGCTGGTCATCTTACTGGTACCTATGTCGACGCTAAAGGTAAGAAACTGGTGCGCGACGAGGATAGTATCTATTATGAGTATGGTACGCCCGCGAAGTCGGAGATAGCCTTGAAGACGGATAATGGTGGCATCAAGAACTTTCCCAAGGACATCAACCTGATGGGTGCCAACGTAACCTACGAAGGTTTCATCGAACCTTCAGTCTCCCAACTCTATCAGTTTGTGCTCTATTATTCGGGCTATGTGAAGGTCTATATCGATGGTAAGGAAGTTGTGCCAGAGCGTTGGCGCACGGCATGGAATCCCAATACCTATAAGTTCTCTACCGAACTTCAGAAAGGCAAGCGTGTGCAGTTGCGCATCGAGTGGCGTCCTGATGGAGGTGAGGCCTATTGCGGTTTGCGCGTTTCTGAGCCCCGCAGTGCGGAAGAACGTGGAAAACTGAGTGTATGGAGTGAGATGGCTCAGGATATGGACTATTACTTCATCGCAGGCGAGAATCTTGACCAGGTGATTTCCGGCTATCGCACCCTCACAGGCAAGGCCTCACTTTATCCCAAGTGGGTGCTGGGCTTCTGGCAAAGTCGTGAGCGTTATAAGACACAGGAGGAACTCGAGGGCACCCTCGCAGAGTTCCGTAAGCGCCAGATTCCCATCGATAATATCGTTCAGGACTGGAACTACTGGCCTGAGGATCAGTGGGGCTCTCATGAGTTCGAGGCATCACGCTATCCGAATCCCCAGCAGATGCTCGACAATGTCCACCAGATGCATGGTCGCTTCATGATCTCCGTATGGCCTAAGTTCTATTGCAATACAGACCACTACAAGGAACTCGATGCCAAAGGTTGGATGTATATCCAGTCGCCTACCGACGATATCCGCGACTGGGTGGGTCCTGGCTATAAGAATGGTTTCTACGATGCCTATGATGCAGGTGCCCGTAAGATGTTCTGGCGCCAGATGGACGAGAATCTCTATACGAAGTTTAACCACAATGGCATCGCTGGTGTCGATGCCTGGTGGATGGATGCTTCGGAACCTAATGTGCGTGACTGCACCCCTATGTGGTATCGCAAGGCCCTTTCAGGCCCCACGGCTCTCGGCACCTCTACAGAATACTTCAATGCCTATAGCACCGTTAATGCCGATGCCATCTACAATGGTCAGCGCAGTGTCTGGAAGGGCAAAAAGGATGAGCCAAGAGTGTTCCTGCTGACACGTAGCGGCTTTGCTGGCGAGCAGCGCTATTCCACAGCCACGTGGAGTGGCGACATCGGCACCCGCTGGGAGGATATGCGCGCGCAGATGACGGCAGGCTTGAACTATTCTATTTCCGGTCTTCCCTTCTGGGGCATGGATCAGGGTGGCTTCTGTGTCGAGAACCGCTATGTGGCTGCTCAGCAGCTCTTCGACCGTACTGGTCAGGAGAATGAGGATCTGAAGGAGTGGCGTGAGTTGCAGACGCGCTGGAATCAGTTTGGCACCTTTATTCCTCTCTTCCGCTCACATGGTCAGTGGCCGCTGCGAGAAATCTGGAACATCGCGCCCGACAATCATCCTGCCTACAAGTCGTTCGTTTATTATGATAAGCTCCGCTATCGCCTCATGCCTTACCTCTATTCGATGGCAGGTTGGGCTCATTTCAAGGACTACACCCTGATGCGTCCGCTCATCATGGACTTCAATGGTGACCGTGAGGTAGAGGAAATCGGCAACCAGTGGATGTTTGGTCCTGCGCTGATGGCTTGTCCTGTAGGCTATTACAAGGCCCGCAACCGTAGTGTCTACTTCCCCAAGCAGTGTGGCTGGTATAATCTCTATACCAACGAATATATCGAAGGTGGTCAGCGCCTTGTGGTTGATGCTCCTTACGAGCAGATTCCCGTCTTCGTGCGCGAGGGTGCCATTATCCCCTTCGGTCCTGAGATGCAGTGGAGCGATGAGAAGCCTGCAGAACTGATTAATCTCTATGTCTATGCAGGAGCCAACGGCTCGTTCCAGCTCTACGAGGACGAGGGTACAAACTATAACTACGAGAAGGGCAAGTATGCCACTATCGACATCATCTACGACGATGCCTCGAAGACCATCAGTTTCTCAGCGCGCAAGGGGCAGTTCCCTGGTATGCTGAAGAACCGTCAGTTCAACGTGGTTCTCATCTCCAAGGATGCTCCCCAGCCCCTGAACCTCGACACCCCCGCTGGCAAGCTCGTTACCTACAACGGCAAAGCTATGAACATTAATCTCTAAAAAATAATGTGACAATAAAAAATATACTGAAATGATCAAAAGAATATTTATATTTGTGTGTGTGGTCTGTGGCGTGACGATGGTGCAGGCCAGAGATCGACAGTGCTTCGATAAAAACTGGCGCTTTCTTTTGGGCGACTCCGTCATCATGGCCAGGCCCGACTACGATGATAGCAAATGGCGCCTGCTCGACGTGCCTCACGACTGGGCTATCGAGGGTGATTTCTATGTTAGTAATCCCAGTGGCGCAGGTGGAGGAGCCCTCCCTGGCGGCATCGGCTGGTACCGCAAAAAGTTTACTGTAAACTGTAAACCGTCAACTGTAAACAATAAATACTTCATTGAGTTCGATGGTGTCTATATGAACTCCACTGTCTATGTGAATGGTCAGGAGGTGGGCTTTCGTCCTTACGGCTATTCGAGTTTTGAGTACGACATCACACCTTACGTGAAAGCGGGTGATAATGTGGTGGCTGTGAGAGTGAATAACTCCGACCAGCCCAATTCCCGCTGGTATAGTGGTTGTGGTATTTACCGTCACGTGTGGCTCACCAAGACCAATCCCGTTCACGTTGCCCATTGGGGTGTGAATGCCAGTAGCTGCGTTGTGAAGGGCAAGGGCCGGCTCAATATTGAAGTGACGCTCAATGGACAGGGTACTGTCGAGAATACACTCATCGACCCCAATGGCAAGGTCGTTGGCCGTTCAAAAGGCCTGAAATCCGTGATGACCATCGCCAAGCCGATGCTCTGGTCGTGTGAGCAGCCTAATATATATAAGGTACGCACGCAAGTGAAAGTAGCTGGCAAAGTGGTCGATACCTACGAGACAACCACAGGCTTCCGTAGTTTTAAGTTTGATGCCAAGACGGGCTTCTGGCTTAATGGCAAGAACTTCAAGCTCAACGGTGTCTGCGAGCATCACGACTTCGGTTGTCTGGGTGCTGCCCTCAACGAGGATGCCCTCCACCGCAAGCTTCTGAAACTCAAGCAGATGGGTGTCAACTCCATCCGCAGCTCGCATAATCCCCCAGCTCCTGAGTTGCTGAATATGTGCGATACCATGGGACTCATCGTGATGGATGAATCGTTTGATATGTGGCGTCGCAAGAAGACCCAGAACGATTATGCCCGCTTCTTCGACGAGTGGCATGAGCGCGACCTCACCGACCTTGTGGTGCGCGACCGTAACCATCCCTGTATCCTCATGTGGTCGATAGGCAACGAGGTGCTCGAGCAGTGGTCGAGTAACGACAACGACCAGTTGACGCTCGAGCAGGCTAACCTCCTCCTGAATGCAGCCCGCGATGCCTCGACATTGGCCAAGGATGGCGAACTCAGCCCTAACTCCATACTGACGATTCATCTGGCTGATATCGTTAAGAAAAACGACCCCGCTGGGCGTCCTATCCTCGCGGGCTGTAATGAACCCTCGCCTAACAATCACCTCTTCAAGAGCGGTGCCATCGATGTCATCGGCTTCAACTACCACCATCAGTGGGTGAAGGATGTGCCTAAGAACTTCCCAGGCAAGCCCTTCATCTTTTCTGAGAGTGTGTCGGCCCTGCAGACGCGTGGCTACTACAAGATGCCTTCCGACGAGATTACCTGGGCCCCGCAGGAGTGGTATCTGCCCTATACCGACCCCTCGTATATGTGCTCTTCCTACGACAACTTCCATGCCTCGTGGAGTTCGACACATGAAGAGACCTGGGATGTGGTGAAGCATACGCCCTATGTCGGTGGACAGTATATCTGGACGGGTTGGGACTATATCGGTGAGCCTACGCCCTATGGCTTCCCTGCACGTTCCAGCTACTTTGGCATCATCGACCTGGCTGGCTTCCCCAAGGACAGCTATTATATGTACCAGAGCGAGTGGACCAATACCCCCGTGTTGCACCTCTTCCCCCATTGGAACTGGGTGCCGGGTGACGAGATTGATATGTGGTGTTACTATAACAATGCCGACGAGGTGGAACTCTTCATCAACGGCAAGAGTCAGGGTGTGCGTAGCAAGACGGCAGAGAATCCTGAGCACCGCTACGATCGTCATAATATGAAGACGAGTCTGAATACCGAATATCACGTTGGTTGGCGCGTTATTTTCGATCCAGGCGAGGTGAAGGTTGTGGCGCGTAAGGACGGCAAGGTTGTGGGTGAGCAGACCATCAAGACCGCTGGTCCTCCTGTCAGGATCCGCCTCTCGAAAGACTATCAGGGTAAGACAACTACCTTTATCACCGCCGAAGTGGTCGATAAGGATGGCAACCTCTGCCCTTGGGCTGAGGATCAGATTGCCTTCATCGGCGAAGGGACAGGCAGGATCTTAGGTACCGACAATGGTTGTCAGACCTCGATGGAACGTTTTACCTCACCCCAGCGCAAGGCCTTCTTCGGCAAATGCATGGTGGTGGTTACGGGCAAAGGCTCCATTACGGCTAAATCGCCAACGCTCCAAGCTGACGTCATCGCGTTCTAAACAAAATGAAGTCCTCGCCGAGTGGCGGGGACTTCTTCTTTAAAACGGGCTGCGAGACCAACTTTATTTTATTGGTAATCCCTGATGCGGACGTCGATACCACTGCCCGCCAGTTTCATGATAACCTGGGTGATGGGCGTCTGACTGTAATGATAGGGGAAGAGTACCTTCGGCTTGATCGTTTTCGCTGCCTTTACCAACTGGTCGACTGTCATTGTGAATGGCTGGTTGCAGGGCAGGAAGGCGATGTCGATATCCTTGATGGCCTCCATCTCGGGGATGTCCTCTGTGTCGCCAGCAATATAGATGCGCAGACCGTCGAGCGTAAGGATATAACCATTGTCGCGACCCTTGGGATGATACTGTGTACGGCCTTCCGTGTAGTTATAGGCGGGTACGGCCTCGATTTTGATATCGGGGGCATAGACGATGCTGTCGCCATTCTTCAGGGGAATGCTGTTGCGGAACATGTTATAGACGGCCATGTTCGAATAGATGCTGGTGGCAGGGGTGCGCACGCAGGTGATGGCCTCGCGGTCGAAATGATCCTTATGCTCATGGGTGATGAGGATGATGTTGGCCTTCGGGAACTGGTTGTAGTCGGTAGTGGGCTGTACTCCGAAGCCTACGGGGTCAATCTGGATCTCCGTGCCGTTGTAGTTGATCTCGATACAGGCGTGCTTGATGCACGTGAACGTGACTTTCTTGCCGTTCTTGGTGGTAAACTCGTCGACTTTCTGAGCGGCCTGGCAGCAAGCGAATGTCATCACTGCTGCGACAATCAAAAACAATTGTTTCTTCATATAAATGGTTGTCTGTTTAATTGATGATTATCTGTTTAGTTTGACGACGAAACGGGCACCCTGCTTGTAACTCGTGTCGAGAATGACGCTACCTTCAAGACGGTTGACAATCATACGGCAGAGTGGCAGGCCAAGGCCTAATCCCTCCTTGAACGCGTCGAGCTTGACAAAGCGGTCGAAGATGGTTTCGGCCTCTTTCTCGGGGATTCCAGTACCCGTATCCTCCACCACGAGTGTCACCTGTTCGTCGTCAGCACTCGTCTTCAGGATAATGGCCCCTTCCTTGGTGTATTTGACGGCATTGTCGAACAGCAGGGTGATGACACGCTTGAGCATCGCCTCGTTGGTCATCAGGCAGAAGTCGTCGCTGAGCTCGCTTTCAAACTTTAGCTTGATAGCTTTGTTGACCTTGTATTCATTCTCCTGCAGGAAGTCGCGGATCAGGTCGTTCACCTCGATGTTATCATCCTTGGCCACCTTATCAGGGGTGTTCTCGTTGAGCGAGAGTTCGAGTATTTCGTCGATGAGCGACGTGATGAGCTGGGTGTTCTTCTGCATCATCCTGGCGATATTGGCGCGCTCTTCGGGGCCTGCCACGAGTTCAGGGTCGGCGATGACCTGCGCGAAGCCGCTGATGATGTTGAGTGGGGTGCGCACCTCATGGGTGACGTTGCGGATGAAAGCCGATTTCGCCTTGTCCGATTCGAGGGCGTGGTCGTAGGCTCTCTTCAGTTGCTTCATGTGGCGCCTACGTGAAAAGACAATATACGACAGGAGGGATGCCAGTATACCTAACAAGAGGATTCCGATGCTGAGAGCAATGATGCGGTTGCGAGCGGATTTGCGCTCTACCTCCTGAAGGGTGAGCTGTTCGCGGACACCCGCCATGCTGTTGATCAGCACGACATTGGTGGTAGAGTCTCTGACTTCATAATCCTTGCGAAGTGCCTCGTAGGCCTCCTTCCATCTTCCTGCCATCTCATAGACCTTGGTGATAGCCTCACTGCCATCTTCGCCTAATTCTTCGTTTGCCAATGCAACGGCCTCGTCGGTCTTGCCCATACAGGCCAGGTAATACACCTCTATGATGCGGCCGTGTACGGATGACTTGCCTTCTTCCACGCCCTTGCGATATTCCTTGTAACCCTCGAGGAACTTATCGATGTCGCCACCGTTGAAATAGCTGAGCGTCTTGCGTGTTTCGATATCGAACACGCGCTCGGGTGAGTATTTTATTGCAATCTCCTTGGCTTTCTCCAAGAGTCGCTGCGCTTCTTCAGGGTCGTCGCCAAGCTCTACGTTGACGAGGTTCATATAGATGGGAGGCATGCTCTCATAGTATCCATATTTCTCCATCTGGTCGATAACAAAGTAGAAATTGCGCTTGGCTGCGGCCTTGTTGCCACAGTAGCGGTTCAGATGTCCAAGCATGTTATAGGCCATATACATCTCCTTGTCGAGTTTCTTCTCGCGCAGTTCCATGGAGAGGTTACGGCCCATGACGTAGGCCTCGTAGATGTTCTGACGGTTCAGTTGGAAGACGATCTCGTTGCATCGCTGGGTATAGTAGGCATGTAGGTCGTTCTTCTCCAACAGATAGTTTTCCAGTTTTTTTACGGCAGGGAAGAAGCGTGCGCTGTCGGCCTCGTTGAAAGCGTGATGCATGGAATCCCTCAGAGCCAAATACTCTGGGGACTGCTTGTAATCGTCAGCAGCCTTTGCTTGACCTGTCGAAAGTAGCATGGTCAGCGCCAAAAGGATGATTTTCGTTCCCATTGTGGTGGTTTAGATGTTATTCTGTGGCAAAGATAAGAAAAAAATCTGATACCACAAAAATAAAATAGGAAAAATTTTTGTTCGTTGGGAATAATCTGCTATCTTTGCACCCATGGAGATTGAACCGATAGCCCATTTCCGTTCACCGTTGAAGTCGAAATTCGGCATTCCGCGCCAGAGCGGCCTTGCTGAAAACCTCACGGGCAGCATTGTCTTCGAACCGCCTTATCGCCATATGGAGGCGTTTCGGGGTATTGCGGATTTCGACTATTTGTGGCTGATCTGGGAGTTCTCTGAAAATAGAGGTGAGGGGAATCTGACGGTGAGGCCACCAAGACTGGGCGGTAATACGCGTATGGGCGTGTTTGCCACAAGGTCGCCGTTTAGACCTAACAGCCTTGGCCTTTCGTGTGTGCGCTTCGATCATTTGGAGGAAGATCCGAAGCTGGGCCCCGTGATTTATGTGAAGGGTGCCGACCTGATGGACGGTACACCCATCTACGACATTAAGCCCTACGTGGTTTATGCCGATAGTCATCCGGAGGCAAAGAGCGGATTCGTGGATCACACAGCATGGAAAAAGCTAATGGTGGAGATTCCTGAACATCTGGCAAAACTGTTCTCTGCGGAAGATCTGGAAACCTTACGTCAGACGCTATCCCTGGACCCGCGACCTTCCTATCACGACGATTCCCAACGCATCTATGGCATGCCCTTTGGCGACTATGACGTCCGCTTCCGTGTGGAAGAAGATACAGTCACAGTCGTCGAATGTAATCAACTGTAAACTGTAAACCGTAAACTATAAACTGTAAACTATAAACTCTCCCCCTCTTCCATCTCCATGTCGAGTTGTCCCTGCCAGAGGTATTTCCTGGTTTCGTGGACGATAATACCACTCAGACACAACAGGGAGATCAGGTTGGGAATGGCCATCAGGGCATTCATGCAGTCGGCTAGGTTCCAGACAATCGCCAGGTTGACGATGCTGCCAATAAAGACAGCGGCAATATAGATCACGCGATAGACCATCACCCATTTCTTGCCTTTCAGGTATTCCACAGCCCTTTCGCCATAGTAACACCAGCCCAGGATGGTGGAGAAGGCGAAGGTGAGCAGTCCGAAGGTAAGCAGGGGTGTGCCGATGACGGGAATCTTCGAGAATGCCGCCTTTGTGAGGGTAGCCCCATTCTCGTAGCTGATGTCAGGGTAGGCGAGAACACTGCTCACAATCACCATGCCAGTGAGGGCACAGATCACCACGGTGTCCCAGAAGGTACCGCTTGACGATACCAATGCCTGACGTACGGGGTTGCGCGTCTGAGCCGCTGCTGCTACGATGGGTGCGGAACCCATTCCTGATTCGTTGGAGAACAAACCTCTGGCAATACCGAAGCGGGCAGCCATCATAACAGTGGTTCCCACGAAGCCGCCACCTGCTGCCTGAGGACTGAAGGCCGAGGCAACAATCAGTTTCAGGGCCGGCCACAGATAGTCGGCATTCAGACAGAGGATGACGATACAGCCGATGACGTAGAAGAAGGCCATGACGGGTACCAGCGTGCCACAGACGCGGGCAATGCTTTTCACACCTCCCAGGACGACAGCGCCCGTCAACAGACAGACAAAGGCGCCTGTGATGTAGGGTGAGATTTCGTAGGCCTCGAAGGTCAGCGTCGCAATGGCATTCGCCTGTACCGTGTTGCCGATGCCGAAGGAGGCACAGGCGGTGAAGATGGCAAACAATATGGCCAGCCATTTCCAGCCGAGTCCGCGTTCCAAGGCATACATGGGGCCTCCCAGCATCTTCCCGTCAGCCGTCTTCATACGGTATTTGATGGCTAATAGTCCCTCTGCATATTTCGTCGAGATACCAAACACACCCGTCAGCCAGCACCACAACACGGCACCTGGTCCGCCCAAGGCCACCGCAGTGGCCACGCCGATGATATTGCCTGTGCCGATGGTGGCAGCCAAAGCCGTCGCAAGCGATCGGAACTGCGATACATCGCCGCTGGCGTTCGGATCGCGCTTAACAGAAAGGTGTATTGCCGTGAAGATCTTCCGCTGCGGAAATCTCAGGATGATGGTCAGATAGATATGTGTTCCTAATAATAATATGATCATCGGCCAGCCCCACAGCCAACCGCTTAACGTTTCAAGAATCTGATTGATGCCGTCCATTTTTATTTATATGTGGTATGCTTTTTATTTTCCGAACTTGATTTCTGTTTTCTGGTAGCCCATCGATCGCAGCAGTTTCCGGAAACTCTCGCGGGCATTCTCTTCTGCCGTGCGGAGGTTGGTGGGCGTCAGACAATGGGCTGTCATCTTGCGATAGGCCCGTTTGTAGAGCGCCTCACGGTCCTCTGCCTTCCACGTGCCGCTCTCGAAGAACGACTTGGTTCGGGCCTCGTCGATGAAGTCGCGGTCCAGGAGTCCTATCTTGGGCAGTGTCAGGACGAGCGTGTCGTTACGTTGCGTGATCCAGCCAGGCTCCACCTGTTTCATGTCCACGCCTAAGCGCAGGGTACCGTAATAGATGCGCACCAGCTGATCGTCGCTGAAAAGACGCTTGCGGGTGGTGTCGACGAGCTCCTCAGTGCTGATGCTCAGAAACTCCCATTCTCCCACGGCCTTGATGCTCTCGATCTGCGTGGGGGTGAGGCCGATGCTGTCGTCGGCACCCATCTCCAGACGGGCATCGCCTAACGAGCGGTAGAGCCATACGGCGATGAGGATAACCGCGATGATGGCTGCGGCCACGGCGATGCTTCGGATGTTTTCTATCGTTTTTCTCATGGGATGATCTCTAACAGTTTCTTCAAGTCGCCCACACCGTATTGCTTGCGGAAGGCGATGGTGATGTTCTCCTCCTGATAGCCTAACTCCGTCAGCATGGGCACGAGGATGCGGGCGGAATTCTCGCGGGCAATCTCAAAGATGCCCAACTGCGGAATGCTCTGGATGATGGCAGCGCGCCCCTGCTGCTCGTAATTGGCCATCTCGGCATCGCTGAAATGGGCGCGGGCAAGGGCCACGTATTCACGAATTTCCTTCTGGTTGATCTTCGAACTGGTCATCACCACCTTGGGCTCTGGCAGGAGAATCGTGATCTTGTCGCCTGAGCGCTCGATATTCTTCTCCGAGAACTGGCTGAAGTCGATGTACGCCTTGAGGGTGGCATCCATGGGGATGGCGATTTTCCGTTCGCCCAGGGGCACTTTGAAGTTGAAGTCTTTCTGCAACAGACTGCCTTTCAGGCGGATGACATCATCGTGGGTGACAATTTTGTGCACCTTCACCTCAGCCGTGTAGAGTCGTGAACATTTCTGTATCTGCGTAATCAGCATCGGCAGGGTGTCGGTAGCCTGATAAACACCACCATCGTCAGCCTTCTCACCCTTGCAGGCCAAGAGTGTCAGCAGGAGTACGGGCCATATAAAAAGGATTCTTCTCATGCGCGTTGGAAAATCACGGGCAAAGTTACGAAAAAAAAGTGAAAAGTGGAAAGTGAAACGTGAAAAAATTGCTGCCGCTATTAAACTTTTTTGTCGTTTTAGTGTCAAATAGATAGTTGCAAATCAAATAAACTATTGGAATTATTAAAAATTTTAAGTAACATGAAACGAATCTTTATGATGATGGCAGCTGCAGTACTGATGGGTACCACTGCTATGGCACAAGGCAACAATGGACAGCGTCCGCAGTTTGACAGAACAGAGATGATTAAGCAGCGTACCGACCAGATGGTCGAGAAGTACAAGCTGAATGAGACTCAGGCTAAGCAGCTCCTGGAGTTGAATACCAAGAATGCTGATCTGATGGGCCGCGGTATGGGCATGGGCCGTATGGGCGGCCAGGGTGGTCGTCGTGGTGGCGGTCAGGGCGCTCCTCAGATGGGTGGTGGCCAGGGTGCTCCCCAGATGGGTGGCGGTGGTTTCCAGATGACCGATGAAATGCGCGCACAGTTCGAGGAGATGCGTAAGCAGCGTGAGGAGAACCAGAAGAAATACGATGCTGAGCTGGAGAAGATCCTGACCCCCGAGCAGTTCAAGAGCTATCAGAAGGATATGGAGGAGCAGCGTGAGCAGCGTGGTCGCGGCATGGGTGGCCGTCGTGGCGGTGGTGGCCCTGGTGGCGCTGGTTTTGGCGGTGCAATGTAAAAAGAACTCAAAAATATTTGGTTGTTTAGTAAGAAAGCACTATCTTTGCAGCTGAATCATTAAACCAAAAGTAATGAAGAGGCTCGTAAAGATAGTGTTTTTTTCTATGCTGGCCATCGTGGTTGCCAGTTGTAGTGAAAAGAAGAAGCATGAGGATATCATTGCGCCGAAGGTGGAGAAACCCAAACCGCAGGCGCCTATCCGTATGCAGGATTATAACCAGACGACTGATGTCAATTGGCTGAACAAGAGCTATCAGGTCGTTGTGAACCGTCAGCCTGACGACAGCCTCCGGATGGTGAAGGATGAAACGGGACAGAAATATGTCGACAACCGTATCTCCTTGCGCGTTATCCGTGCCGATGGCAGTGTGTTCTTCAGCAAGTCGTTCACCAAGGCCGCCTTTGAGAGCCTCCTGAACGACGACTATCGAAAGACCGGTATCTTGGAAGGTTTGGTGTTCGACAAGGCAGAGGGTAACAACCTCTTCTTTGCCGCCAGTGTGGGGCATCCCCAGACGGATGAGTACATCCCGATGGTGGTCACGGTGAGCAACTTAGGTGATGTGGGCATCAGGCTGGATACCCAATTGGATACCACAGGCGAGGATCGTGGAGAAACTTCAGACGCGGATGATGACGAATGAGAAAGGACAGATCACGTTTGATAGTTTCATACGTGGTGCCATCGGTGTTCTGATACTGGTGGGTGTGGTGATGCTGCTCAATCGTCTGAGCAGTGTGCTGGTGCCGTTCTTCCTGGCCTGGCTCATCTCCTATCTGCTGTTCCCGCTGGTGAAGTTCTTCCAGTACCGTTGTCGGATGAAATACCGTGTGCTGGGTATTCTCAGTGCGTTCCTCGTGACGGGTCTGGTGCTGTCAATTGTCTTCATGCTGATGATTCCACCCATGGTTGAGGAGAGCCTGCGGGTGAAGGATCTGCTGATTGCCTATATCTCGAACGACGAGACGATGAGCAATATCCCCCGAATGGTGCAGGAGTATCTGCATGAGCATCTGACGGCCGAGGAAATCCAGTCCATCGTTACCCAGAACGGTTTTCTGGAGGGCATCAAGGCCACGCTGCCGAAGCTCTGGGATATCATCACCCAGTCAATCAGCATCGTGTCGAGTGTGTTCACGCTGACGATGGTGGCCCTCTATACCTTACTTATATTATTGGACTATGAGGATATCAATAAAGGCTGGCCCAATCTGCTCCCGGAGCGCTATCGCCGTTTTGCCATCCAGCTTGTCGGCGATATCGAGGAGAGTATGAACAAGTATTTCCGCGGTCAGGCGCTGGTGGCCCTGTGCGTGGGCATCCTGTTCAGCATCGGCTTCCTGATCATCGATTTCCCCATCGCCGTGGGTCTGGGCATGTTTATCGGCCTCTTGAACATGGTGCCTTACCTGCAGCTGATCGGTTTTATACCAGCCATTCTGCTCGCCATCGTGAAGGCGGCTGATACAGGTCAGAACTTCTGGTTTATCATGCTCCTGGTGCTCATTGTGTTTGCTGTGGTACAGGCCATTCAGGACACCATCCTCACGCCTAAGATCATGGGTCATGTCACGGGTCTCCATTCGGCCATCATCCTGTTGTCGCTCTCCATCTGGGGCTCTCTGATGGGCATTCTCGGCATGATCATCGCATTGCCCCTCACTACGCTGAGCATCAACTATTACCAAAAGTATGTCATCAAGAAAAAAGATCCTGTTGAGGACGTGCCCTCTCAGGAGGCGTCGGAGTCTTAATAAAGTTAAAAACAAAACCGTTCGTATTAAAAAACAGTTACTAAATTTATAAAAAAAATACAAAGGTAGGGTCGGAAGGTAATTCTTCCGACTTTATTATTAACTTTGTAACCGTATTTATGAAGTGAATTACCATAGCATAGTTTATTATCAACTAATATTTAACCAACTAATTAATTTATGTACTACTATCAAAAATTCCTTTCTGCCATGTGTGCAGGTGTGCTGGTGCTTTGCGCATCCGCTATTCCTGTTCGTATGATGGCAACAGAGGCAGTCACGCAATCGCAGACTGCTGTGCAGGTAAAGGGCGTTGTTCTCGACTCTAACGGTCAACCCGTTATCGGGGCAGGCGTCATCGAAGTGGGTACTCAGGGCAATGGTACGGTGACAGGTGCTGACGGCTCCTTCACCTTGTCCATTAACCGGGGTGCCAAGATCCGTGTTTCTTATGTCGGCTACAAGACGGTGACAGTCACACCGACCCCTGGAC
Organism: uncultured Prevotella sp.; assembly: GCA_946403845.1. Lineage (GTDB taxonomy): Bacteria > Bacteroidota > Bacteroidia > Bacteroidales > Bacteroidaceae > Prevotella. Next base: position 60,233 of record CAMJBL010000001.1, read on the forward strand.
GTACGACAAACATCACCCTCGAAGAGGAGTCTGAGCTGCTCAACGATGTGGTGGTCGTGGGTTATGGTACCCAGCGCAAGAAGCTGGTGACGGGTTCTACGGTGCATGTCACCTCCGACAACATCGAGGCCGTTAATGCCGTGGATGCCTTCGGTGCCCTGCAGAGTCTGGCTTCGGGTATGAACATCGTGATGAACTCAGGACAGCCTGGTGAGGGTTACAAGGTCACCATCCGTGGTATGGGTACCGTAGGTTCCAACACCCCGCTGTATGTAGTCGACGGTGTGCCTGGTGCCAATATCGACGACCTCTCTCCGAATGATATCGAGAGTATCGATATTCTGAAGGATGCCGCCTCGAGCGCCATCTACGGTGCCCGTGCTTCTAACGGTGTCATCCTGGTGACCACCAAGAAGGGTAAGGCAGGCGCAGGCCATGTCAATGTCTCCTTCGACGGCTATATCGGCTGGCAGAACGTCAATACCAACGACGTCACCCCGTTGAATGCCAAACAGTATATGGAGATCATCAACAAGGCCCTTGAGACCAATAATGTCGACCCCTATATCTGGGAGAATCAAATCCCCGTGCAGTATCCGCTGATTCAGAGTGGCCAATGGAATGGTACCAACTGGCTCGAGGAGACCACCATCGACAATGCGCCGATGCACAATGCCTCCATCAATATCAATGGCGGTAGCGACCTGTCGCGCTTCGCCCTCGGTTTCACCAAATACCACCAGACAGGTACGCTGGGTGCGCCTGCCGATCCGAAGTTCGACCGCTATACCGTTCGCCTGAACTCCGACTATTCGCTGATCCGCAAGAAGGGCCGCGACGTGCTGAAGGTGGGTGAGAACATCACTTTCTCGGCTACCGACAAACGCGGTGTCTCCGTAGGCGGTATCTATGGCAACAGCATCCGTACCTTGCTGGCCATGACCCCGCTGCTGCCCGCCTATAATGCTGATGGCAGCTACTACGAGTATAAGGATATCAAGGCCGACAACTGGAGCTTCCTCGACGAGGCCGCCAACCCGTTGGCAGCCATGCTCTACGACAACAGCATGGGCTATAACAAGGGCTGGCGCCTGCAGTCCAACTTCTTCCTGGAGTTCGCACCCATCAAGGGTCTTACCTGGCGCACCAGCGCAGGCTGGCAGTACCGTCACAGGGAGAGCCGCAGTTATATACCTGTCTATGAGCTCAGTGCCAAGAAGAGCAGGGCCAACGACCAGGTGCGTCAGAGTCAGTCGTACAACATCCGCTGGTCGTTGGAGAACACCATCAACTGGGTGAAGGCCTTCGGCAACCATAATATCGACGTCCTCCTCGGACAGTCAGTCGAGAAGTGGGGCTATGGCAATGGCCTCAACGTGACCAACGGCGACTCACAGTTCCCGGGCTCGTTCGATCATGCCTATATCGACAATGCCAAGGTGATCGACAAGTCGTTGACCTCGATAGGCGGTAGCCCTGAAGCGCAGGGTTCCATCGCATCGTTCTTCGGACGTGCCAACTATAACTACGCTGAAACCTATCTGCTCTCACTCGTGCTCCGTGCCGATGGTTCTTCCAACTTCGCACGCGGCAAGCGCTGGGGTTACTTCCCCTCCGTATCGGCTGGTTGGGTGATCAGCAACGAGAGCTTCATGGAGTCGACCAAGAGCTGGATGGACTTCCTGAAACTCCGCGCCAGCTGGGGACAGAACGGTAACTGTAACATCTCCAACTTCCAGTATCTGGCCACCATCAACCTCAACGATCCTTACTATTTCGACAGTAAGGATACCCCGGGTCTGGGTGCCTTCCCCGATATCCTTCCCAACGAGGATGTGAAGTGGGAGACCTCTGAGCAGCTCGACTTCGGTTTCGACGCCCGCTTCCTCAACAACCGTCTGGGTGTGACCTTCGACTGGTATAAGAAGACCACGAAGGACTGGCTGGTTGTTGCTCCGACATTGCTCTCTTACGGTACCAACGCACCTTATGTCAATGGTGGTGATATCGAGAACAAGGGTTATGAGATCCAGCTGAGCTGGAACGACAAGATCGGTAAGGACTTCCGTTACAATGTCTCATTCAACTTCTCACACAACAAGAACGAGGTTACCCGTCTGGCCAACTCTGAGGGTATCATCCACGGTAGTGAGAACGCCATTGCCCAGAACACGGCCGAGATCAACCGTGTACAGGTGGGCTATCCCATCGGCTACTTCTATGGCTATGAGATGGAAGGTATCATCCAGAACGAGCAGCAGCTGCAGGAATACCTCGACCGTAACTGCGGTGGCGACAAGAAGAACTCGCTTCAGGGTGCCGACTTGCAGCCTGGTGACGTGATGTTCAAGGACCTCAATGGTGATGGTAAGATCACGAAAGACGATGATAAGACGATGATCGGTGACCCGAATCCCGACTTCACCGCAGGTCTCAACATCAATATCTCTTACAAGGGCTTCGACCTGGGTATCAACGGTTACGGCTCCTTCGGCCAGCAGGTGGCAAAGAGCTATCGTCAGTTCTCCGACCATCCCGACGACAACTACTGTACCGACGTCTACACCAAGTACTGGACGGGCGAGGGTAGCACCAACGAGTATCCGCGCTTCTCTCACGGTAAGACGGCCAACATGTCTGAAATCTCACGCGTATGGATCGAGGATGCCGACTTCTTCAAGATCTCCCGCCTCTCATTCGGCTACGATTTCAAGCGCCTCTATTCCAAGCTTCCTGTACAGAAGTGCCGCCTCTATGTGTCACTCAACAATTTCTTCTGCTTCACGGGCTACTCAGGTATGGATCCTGAGGTGGGCTTCGGCAATGGAAACAGTTGGGCATCTGGTATCGACTGTGGCTACTATCCCTCGTCACGCTCCTTCCAGGTGGGTCTGAATGTCAATTTTTAAAAATTGAAAAATTGAAGAATTGAAAAAATGAAAAAACTGACGATTATGAAAAAGAATCTATTATATATCGTTTGCGCAATCTGCGTAGCCTGTGGTTTGTGTGCCTGTGAGGACTTCCTCGACACAGACAACCTCACGAAGAAGGATACGTCGAACTTCCCCCTTAACGAGAGTGATGCCGTACAGATGGTGAATGGTATCTATGCCGTTATGAACCGCAATCTGGCCGACCCTGAGGAGGATCCCTTCTTTATTTTTGATATCGCTTCCGACGACCGTCTGGGCGGTGGTAGCCAGAGTAACATCGGCGCTCAGGGCGTCGACCGTCTGATGAACGCTTATCTCGACTGGATGAAACCTCTCTGGAAGCAGCGCTATGCCGGTATCAACCGTGCCAACAATGCCTTGGAGACCATTGACAAAGTGACCGAATGGTCTTCGGCTGACAAGAAGAATCAGTTGCTCTGCGAGATCTATTTCCTCCGTGCCTGGTATTATTTCAACCTGGCTCAGGTGTTCAATGGCGTGCCCCTCGTACTGTCGACGACACCCCAGAATCTGCCCAGGTCTTCTGCCGATGAGGTGTATGCCCAGATTGCTTCCGACCTGAAGGCCTCCATCGAGGCTGGTCCGGCTACCAAGTACCCCAACTTTGGTATCGGCCGTGTGTCGAAGTGGACAGCCGAGGGTATGATGGCCCGCGTGTGGCTGTTCTATACCGGCTTCTATGGCAAGTCTGAACTGCCCCTTGCCGATGGTGGCAGCATCTCCAAGCAGCAGGTGACCACCTGGCTCGAGGATTGTATCCAGAACAGCGGTTACGGCCTTGTCAGCGACCAGCGTAACCTCTGGCCCTACACCAATCCCTATACCGCCAAGGACTATCCCTATGCCCTTGAGAACGGTCTGAACTGGGAGACCGACGAGAACATCGAGAGCATGTTTGCCGTGAAGATGTCGAACGTGCCTGGTTGGAGTGCTGATACGCAGCTGCGCCACAACCGTATCGTCGAGTTCTACAATCCCCGTAAGACCACCGAGGCAGCCTTCCCGTTCTCCGTACAGGGCTACAGCAACGGTCCCGTATGCTGGAAGCTGTGGACAGACTGGGCTGAGGATCCCGACTACGCAGGCGACTACCGCCGTGTAGGCTCTATCTGTAAGCGTGCCGACGAGATCCCCGACTATAAGGGCGACAAGGCCAAGGAGGTTGAGAATACCGACCTGCTGGCTAAGAAGTACCTTGGCGTTGAGGCTTGGAACGAAGACCACAGCGCCCGTTATCTGAGCTACGGCTACTACTATGGCAGTGAGAACAACCGTCAGACGGGTCTTACCCAGTCGCTTGTATGGCTGCGCTTTGCCGACGTGCTGCTCATGCACGCAGAGCTCACCGACGGTAAGGTCATCTACAACGGCAAGAACGGTCTGAACGCCATTCGTCAGCGTGCTAACCTGCCCGACATCCCCTATAGCCTGGCCAACCTGAAGAAGGAGCGCCGCTATGAGCTCTGCTTCGAGGCAGTGCGCTGGAACGACCTGCGCCGTTGGGGCGATGTGGCTGAGAAGGTGAAGAACCAGGTGGGCAACCCCATCCTCAACCAGGGTGTCGCTGGCGAGTATGCCTTCACCAACGACTTCATGCAGCGCTATCGCGACACCGGTGGCGGCTTCTTCAAGATTCCTGAGGATCAGGTCATCCTGTCAGAGGGCGTCCTCGAGCAGAACCCCGGCTGGGAGAGTGGCACCGACTGGGCCAAGGGCGATCTGCCGTATAAATTCAAGTAAAATAGAAAATCCCCGCTCCCCGAGCGGGGATTTTTATTTTCTTTTTCGTATCTTTGCAGCGGAATTACTTCGCAGTGTAAGATATGAACAGATTTTGGTATCATCTGGTGGCTTTTCTGGTGGTGGTTGTGTGGGGCACGACATTTGTCTTCACCAAACTGCTGCTCCTGGCCGGACTGACGGCAGCACAGATCTTTGTGCTGCGTTTCATCGTGGCCTACCTGTTGCTGCTTGTCTATACCCTTCCCCGTAGGCAATTCCGCCTTTTTGCCGCCTCGTTGCAGGATGAGCTGATGATGGTGGCGCTGGGCATAACAGGCGGATCCCTTTATTTCCTCACGGAAAACAGCGCCATGATCTACACTACGACCACCAATACCTCTCTCATCGTCTGTCTCTGTCCGCTGTTCGCCGCCCTGCTCATCGCCTTGTTCTACCGCTCCCAGCGCCTGCACGGCATTCAGATCGTGGGCACGGTGTTGGCAGCCCTGGGTGTCATCGTGGTGGTGCTCAACGGCCGGTTTGTGCTTCATCTGTCACCCCTGGGCGATACCCTGGCCTTCGGGGCCTGCCTCTGCTGGGCGTTCTATTCGCTCCTGATGATTCCAGCTGGTCAGCGCTACGACACGGTATTCATCACCCGGAAGGTGTTCTTCTATGGCCTGTTGTCCATGATTCCCTATTTCTGTGTCCACCCCGACCTGCCGTCGATCAGTCTGGTGCTGCGCCCTGGTGTATTGGCCAATCTGCTGTTCTTGGGCTGTGTCGCCTCCATGGTCTGTTACCTGGCATGGAATTGGGTCATCAAGAAACTGGGAGCCGTTGTCGTCACCAACTATGTCTATCTCAACCCCGTCACCACGGTGCTCTTCGCCTGGCTCATTCTCTCCGAACGCATCACCGTCTATTTCCTCCTCGGCACCCTGCTCATCCTCCTTGGCATGTACCTCTGCAATTCCTACAAAACCCCCAGTGAGTAGAGGTGCGTGACTTTGTCAAGAATTTTGTTTGCATGTTCCTATGTCTCTTATAATCGCCTTGAAATGCCCTAGTAAGGAAAACAATTGCTACTATTAATGCGCGCAATTTCTAGAATTAATACTCGCAATTTTTGCCTTTAGTGTTCGCCTCTGCAGTTCTCTCAATTGACAATGCAAAGGTACGAAAAATTCAGCATACCTACAAGCCTTTACCGATTTTATTTCAAATGTTAAAATCTATAGTTTTAGGCGCAGCAGCGCAGCAGCGCGTCAGCGCGTCATTACGAAAAACCGATGCGCATCAACAATAGCTATATATATATTATATATAATTATTATATATTACATATATAATAATTTAAAATATAGGTATAACCACCAATGATGCATAATTCAAAAAACCAAATGACGCGCTGACGCGCTGATGCGCTGATGCGGTCTATAAACAATAATCCCCTCGCTGTTGCGGGGGGATTTTCATTGCTACCGGTTTTCCGGCTCTGCAGTGCTTTGATTTGCGAAGTAACCCTTCGTTAAGTAGTGTTTTAAGACATCGTTTGCCCATTGCTCACGCAATGCTTCGTCGTCCGTGCCCTGATAGTTTGGGCTTTCTGTGTTCAATAATACTGTCATTGACCTCTTCTTTTATATTAATGGTTATGGTTTATGGAAGATGAACCTGTCATTTTCGATGGCAAAATTACAACAATTCTGCGAAACATGGTTTCTTAAATGATACAACTTCATAACAAACCGGCTGTAAGTTTGTTACGGCTGGGTGTAAGAGGCATAACAAATTGTACATGAGGTGTAAGAAAGTTGCAAAAAATGCCGATTTCATCGGTAAAAATCGGCATTATGTTAAATGTATCATCAACCTCGATTCTGTTTCTGTTTGGCGCGATAGCAAGCCATATAATTGGAGAATCCGGAGGCGATGGCTGCCGACTCCTTGGTCTCGTCGGGATGTTTGGTGGCATATTGCTCGTAGTGCGCCAGGCGCAGACCGTTGACATAGCTGGCAAACGAGCCGAAGCGTCGTTGGAAGGTCAGCGACACGTAGGTGCGGCCCAACTGGCAGTGCTCCACCACATCGTCGACCTTCAGGTGGGGGTCGAGATAGGCGCGCTGCTCCTCCACATAGGCCCGTATCTCGAGTGCCGTCTGCTCGATATGCTCTTCCATCAGGGCGTTCTGGCGGGCAGTGACCTCAGGGTCGTTGTCGTCGTCAGCGGCAGAGACTGGCATGAACCGGTGTCGCCAAGTGGGTAAGACGGTGACCAGAAACCCCATGTTGAAGGCGGCCAGCAACACGTGCAGGATGGCCATGATCTGACGGGAGTCGAAGATATAGGCAGGCCAGACCAGCGGGGTGAGGACAATCGGACAGAGGAGAAACATGCTGGCATAGCGCACGGGGAAGTCGTCGGGGTTGGAGTAGTTGGCATCGCGCGACTCGCGAATCCAGCCCTGCACCTGCCACATGGCCATAGAGCAGTAGGCTATCATCAGGAGACTCTCGACGGTGATGACATAATGCCAGAACTGCAGCCCCTGGGCATTGAGGAACTCGAGGGGCACCCAGGCGTTGAGCACGGGCACGAGCATCGTGGCGATGACGATGCAGGCAGCCCCCCAGCTGACGGGCTTCCAACGGCTCCACTGCTTCACGGTACCGGCATAGCACAGGATGAGCAAGCCGCAATAGAAATAATAGGTGGCGGGGAAGTAGGACTTCATCAGTGTCCATGCCGCCTCGTTGGTGGGATTGTAGACGTAGGGCAGCAGCAGGGTTCCCATGATGTAGATGAGTACCTGCATCTTGCGGTCGGGCCAGAGATAGGCGTGGCGCTCCTTGGGCTCCTGACAGGTGTGGAACCAGCGCACAACGGCAAATGCCCAGCACGTGGTGATATACAGCATCGCTGCCAGGCCGTAGTAATAATATTCGTTCATGGGTGTAGTTTCTTCCAGTTTGCGCTGAAGTCGCTCATCGTGGGGAAAATCAGGTCGGCATTGGCGTCGAGGAGTGTTTGGAAGTCCAACGGTCCTGTGTTGACGGCAACGGTGAAGATCTTAGCGGCCGCGCCTGCGCGGATACCCAAGGGAGCATTCTCGATGACGATGGCCTCGTAGGGCTGCAGATTGCCGGCTTTATTCAGGCCCATAAGGTAGGGATCGGGCTTGGGCTTGCCATGTCGCACATCGTAAGCGGTGGTGATATGGGCCTCGTCGACGAACATCCCGAAATCCTTGAGGATGCGCCTGATCAAAGGCTTCTGTCCGCTGCCCGTGACGACGCCGATCTGGATACCGTCGTCGTGGATCTGCTGCATGAGACTGATGATGCCTGGCATGATGGGGGCCTCAGGGAGTTCGTGGAAGATGCGGCTCTTCTCGTCGTACATGCGCTGGGCCTCGGCCTCGTCGATCTCGCGGCCCTGTTGGCGCATCACCATCTGACGGATGGTGTCGACACCGCGGGCGCCCTCGGTGGCATAGGCATCGTCGGCAGTCATTTGGATGCCGAACTCGGCCATCGACTGCTGCCAGGCAATGGCGTGATTGGGCATGGAGTCGTAGAGTACGCCGTCCATGTCAAAGAGCACGGCCTTGGGGCTGAGGGCCTCAAAGCCGTGTCTTTCTAAGTATTGTTTGATTGCGAGGGTAAACATATTTTAAACTAGCCGATCTAGCCGGGCTAGACAGACTAGGATTCTTTAGCGAGGCGCTCCTTGATGGCCTTGCTCTCTGCCTCGTAGCCGGGCTTGTCGAGCAGGGCGAACATATTCTTCTTATAGGCCTCGACGCCGGGCTGGTTGAACGGATTCACGCCCAGCACATTGCCGCTGATGCCACAGCCGATCTCGAAGAAGTAGATGAGCTGTCCGAGATAGCGCTCGTTCAGACGGGGCATGGTGATGCGGATATTGGGCACGCCACCGTCGACATGAGCCAGTTTGGTGCCCAGCTCAGCCATCTTGTTTACCTCGTCGACGCGCTTGCCAGCGAGGAAGTTCAGACCGTCGAGGTTCTCCTCGTCAGCAGGGAAGAGCAGTTTCTTCTCGGGCTCCTCGACACTGATGACGGTCTCGAAGATAGTGCGCTCGCCATCCTGGATCCACTGCCCCATGGAATGGAGGTCGGTGGTGAAGTCGACACTGGCGGGGAAGATACCCTTCTTGTCCTTACCCTCAGACTCGCCATAGAGCTGCTTCCACCACTCGCTCATGAAGTGGAGCTTGGGCTGGAAGTTGACCATGATCTCAATCTTCTTGCCACTCTGGTAGAGACCGTTACGCACGGCAGCATACTGGGCTGCGGGGTTCTCGGCGAAGGGCACGTCGGGGGCACAGGCCTTTTCCATATCCTGCGCGCCAGCCACCAGTTCCCTGATGCTGAAACCAGCGCAGGCGATAGGCAGCAGGCCTACGGGGGTGAGCACGGAGAAACGGCCACCCACGTTGTCGGGAATGATGAAGCTCTTGTAACCCTCCTTGTCGGCACAGGTGCGGGCAGCACCCTTCTTGGCGTCGGTAATGGCCACGATGACCTTCCTGGCCTCTTCCTTGCCACGCTGGGCCTCGCACTGCTTCTTCAGCAGACGGAAGGTGAGGGCGGTCTCAGTGGTGGTACCGCTCTTTGAGATATTGATCACACCGAACTTCTTGTCTTTCAGATACTCGGTCAGTTCGAAGAGGTAATCCTCGCCGATATTGTTGCCTGCGAAAAGGATGGTGGGATTCTTCTTATCACCCACGAGCCAGGCGAAGCTGTTGCTCAGGGCCTCGATCACGGCACGGGCGCCCAGATAGCTACCGCCAATACCAGCCACGACGATGGCCTCGCAGTTCTGGCGCAGGGTGTCGGCGCATGCCTGCAGCTCATCGAGGAAGGCGGGGGTGATGGAGGAGGGCAGATGCAGCCATCCTAAGAAGTCGTTACCAGGACAGGTTCCCTCTTCGAGTGCCTTCTGTGCTTCTTTTACTTTCGGCTCGAAAGCCTCTACTGCGCCTGCGTTCAGAAAGCAAGCGGCCTTTGTGATGTCAAGTTTGATGTTACTCATAATAATATGCTTTTGTTAGTTTGTCAAATCTTTATCTGAATGAATCTGTTAAGAGCTTGATCTCGATCTGTGGGGCGATACGCTCATACAGGATGTTATAGACGGCATCGAGGATGGGCATGTTGACATGCCAGTGGCGGTTGATCTCCTTCATGCACTTCGTGCCGAAATAACCCTCGGCAATCATCTCCATCTCGATCTGTGCACTCTTCACGGAATAGCCTTTTCCAATCATCGTTCCAAAGGTGCGGTTACGTGAGAAATTGCTGTAGCCCGTGACGAGCAGGTCGCCCAGATAGACGCTGTCGTAGGCATTGCGCTCGATGGGGTAGACGGCCGTGAGGAAACGGTTCATCTCCTGCACGGCATTGGCCATGAGCACCGCCTGGAAATTGTCGCCGTATTTCAATCCGTTGCAGATACCTGCCGCGATGGCATAGACATTCTTCAGCACCGAGGAGTACTCGATGCCAAGCACGTCGGAAGAGGTCTTGGTCTTGATGAAATCACTGCTGAGGATCTCGGCAAAGGCCATGGCCTTCTCGCGGTCGGCACAGCCTACGGTGAGGTAGGAGAGGCGCTCGAGCGCCACCTCCTCGGCATGGGAGGGGCCTCCGATGCAGGCGAGGTTGTCGTAGGGCACGTCGAATACCTGATGGAAATATTCCGAGCAGACGAGGTTCTCGTCGGGCACGATGCCCTTGATGGCTGTGATGACGAACTTATCGCGAATGCGCGTCTTCAGCTTCTTAAGGTGGCCTTTCAGATAGGGCGACGGTGTGACGAACACCAGTGTGTCGTACTGCTGGACAATGTGGTTGATGTCGTTGTCGAAGTGGATCTCGTTGACGTCGAAATGGACACTGGTAAGATAAGCGGGGTTGTGGCCGAGGCGACGGAAGTCCTCGATACGGTCGTCGCGACGCATATACCAGCCAATGTGGTGGGTGTGACTCACCACGATCTTGGCTATGGCCGTTGCCCACGAGCCGCCACCAATGATTGCTATCTTACCACAATCGAACACTTTGAACTTTGAACTTTATGATTACTTGGCTTGTGCAGCCTCAATCCATTTAGCGACTTCGTCGACAGAGGGCTTCTGGAGGTCGAGCTTGTATTTCTTGACGATGTCACCGATTTTCTGCTGGAGGCCCTGGGGCTTCTCGTCCTTGATGTTTGAAACGAGGTTAAAGCCGGCCTTGCGCAGCACGGGTACCCAGTCCTCGCTGACACCAATCTCAGCCCACTCGGCAGGTGTTGACTGAGGAATCTTCTTCTCAGGCTTCATCTGCGGGAACAGCATGACCTCGCCAATGGCGAACTTACCTGTGAGCAGCATTACAAGACGGTCGATGCCAATACCAATACCGAAGGTAGGCGGCATACCGTACTGCAGCGCACGCAGGAAATCCTGGTCGATGATCATTGCCTCGTCGTCACCCTTGTCAGCCAACTTCATCTGCTCGATGAAGCGTTCCTCCTGATCGATGGGGTCGTTGAGCTCGGAGTAGGCGTTGGCCAGCTCCTTACCATTCACCATCAGCTCGAAACGCTCTGTCAAGCCAGGCTTTGAGCGGTGCATCTTGGTGAGGGGAGACATCTCGACGGGATAGTCGGTAATGAAGGTGGGCTGGATGAACGAGCCCTCGCAGAACTCGCCAAACAGCTCGTCGATAAGCTTACCTTTACCCATAGTCTCGTCGACCTCCATGCCCTTCGAGAGGCAGAAAGCGCGGATCTCGTCCTCAGTCTTGCCTTCGCAGTCGAAACCGGTCTTCTCCTTGATGGCATCGAGGATGGGCAGACGACGGAAAGGCGCCTTGAACGAGATGATATTGCCATCGATCTCTACCTCAGGCTTGCCGTTGACAGCCGTACAGATCTGCTCGAGCATGTTTTCCGTGAAGGTCATACCCCACAGCAGGTCCTTGTAGCTCACGTAGAGCTCCATGCAGGTAAACTCGGGGTTGTGGGTCTTGTCCATACCCTCGTTGCGGAAGTTCTTACCCATCTCGTAGACACCCTCGAAGCCACCTACGATGAGGCGCTTCAGGTAGAGCTCCGTGGCAATACGCATGTACATATCCTGATTGAGCGCATTGAAATGGGTGATGAACGGACGGGCTGTGGCACCACCTGCGATGTTCTGCAGAATAGGTGTGTCAACCTCCGTATAGCCGGCATTATCGAGAATGTTACGCAGGGTGCGGATAATCGTGGCACGCTTGAGGAAGGTATCCTTGACACCTGCATTGACGATGAGGTCGACGTAGCGCTGACGATAGCGCAGTTCGGGATCGTCGAAGGCATCATAAACCTTACCATCCGCATCGGTCTTAACCACTGGCAGCGGCTTCAGACTCTTGCTCAATACGGTCATTTCCATCACGTGAACGCTGATCTCGCCCGTCTTTGTACGGAATACGTATCCCTTCACGCCAATGAAGTCTCCTAAGTCGAGAAGCTTCTTATATACAATATTATATAGGTCCTTGTTTTCGCCTGGACAGATCGCATCACGCTGTACATACACCTGAATACGTCCCTTGGAGTCCTGCAACTTCGCAAAGCCAGCCTTTCCCATGATACTCTTGCTCATGATACGTCCGGCAATGCTCACCATACGGCTGTTTTCGGGTGTGGCAGTCTCACGCACATCGTTGCCCTCCTCATCTTTACCGATGACGGGCAGGTCCTCGAATTCATTAATAATATCTGTGCTCCATGCTGTTACGGGGAACTCGGCAGCGGGGTAGGGATTGATACCCATAGCGCGGAGCTCCTGAAGGCTCTGACGCCTTCCGATTTCCTGTTCGCTTAATTCTAAAACGTTCATCTTTATATTCGAATATTTGTACTTAAGTGGCTGCAAAGTTACGAAAAATCCGCGAAATATCCTATTTTTGAGTCAATTATTGCAAAAAAAGATGCAAAAGATTTGCGCAATCAGGAAAAAATGTTTATATTTGCGGCATATTATTAACCAAAATAAGTAACAATGGATCAAAGTTCTGTTAAGAAAAGAGTTGTGGGCGTAGACATCAGTCTGGATGCAACGTCGTATGCCATTGTGGATGTAAGGGGAAATATCTTAGCGAAAGACAGTTTCCCTACAGAGGATTATCCTGAGATCGGGGCATTTGTGACTGCCCTGTGTAATGGAATCATTAAGCAGATTGAGTCGAATGGCGGTTTTGAGACCATCCGTTCGGTGGGTATCAGTGCGGCAAGTGCCAATTATAGGTCGGGCAGTATTGTCAACGCACCTAATTTTCCTTGGAAAGGTGTGATTCCCCTTTCGGCCTTGATGCGTGACAGTCTGGGCCTGGCAGTCGCCGTTGCCAATAATTCCCATGTAGTGGCATTGGGAGAGCATGCCTTCGGATGTGCGCATGGCATGCGTAACTTTATCGTGATTACCATTGGCTCGGGTTTGGGAAGTTGTATTTTCACGGATGGCAGTGCCCGGCTTGGCTCTGACGGCTATGCTGGCGAGATCGGCCATACGTGTGTAAGGCATGACGGTCGGCTTTGCGGCTGTGGTAATAAGGGGTGCCTGGAAGCCTATACGGCAACGAAGGGTATCATCCGTACAGCCCGTGAGGTGATGGCAGAGTCAGGCGCTGCCACGAAGATGCGCCGATTGGAGAAACTGACACCCAGAACCATCGCAGAATTGTGTGATGAGGGTGACGAGATGGCCATTGAGGTGTTCCGCAGGACGGGTGAGGCCCTTGGCATGGGTCTGGCCAACTATGCCTCTGTGATTGATCCTGAGGCCATCATCTTTACGGGAGGTATTTCCAAGGCCGGTAAGTGGCTGATGGAACCGGCTAAGAAAGCTTTCGACGAGCATGTGTTCCATAATATCCGTGGCAAGGTGAAGTTCCTCCTGTCTGATCTGGATGAGAGCGAGCGCAACATCCTTGGCGCGAGTGTGTTGGCATGGGAGGTAAAGGAATATTCCCTGTTTGTTGAATCGTAAATGTAGAGTTCTATGGAAATGATTGATAGAATTAAGACTAGGGTCGTCGGTGTTGATATCCGGGAAGTGAAAACCACTTATGCTGTCGTGGATATCCGTGGTGATATTATCACACAGGATTATTTCATGACACAGGATTACCCTGATATAAACGACTATGTATCCACATTGACGGAGAAAATCGTGACGATGGTTGAGGAAAACGGCGGCTATGAGTCGATACGTTCCGTAGGCGTGAGTGCTCCGAGTGCCAACTTCATGACGGGCTGTATTGAGAATGCCGCCAATCTGCAGTGGAAGGGCGTCGTGCCTCTTGGCGCCATGTTGCGCGACCGTCTGGGACTTGCCGTTGCTTTGGCCAACGATGCGCATGTGACCGCTTTGGGCGAGAAGGCCTTCGGCAGTGCGCATGGATTGAAGGACTTTGTGGTTGTGTCGATTAGTCATGGCGGACTGGGCAGTTGTATCTTCATGGATGGTAAACCCCATCTTGGCTTCAACGGCTTTGCAGGCGAGGTAGGCCATTCGTGCGTGGAAGTCAACGGACGTCAGTGTGGCTGCGGCCGTAAAGGCTGTCTGGAGACCTATTGCTCTGACAGGGGACTTCTGATGACCGTCAATGAGTTGCTCGCCGAGGGTGAGCCGTCGGTTTTGAGAGACCTTAAGAATATCAGTGTCGAGAGCGTTACCTATTATTGTGATCAAGGCGACCGTGTTGCCATCGAGGCCATGCGTCGTTTGGGCTTTATGCTCGGTCTGGGTATTGCCAACTATGCCTCGATCCTGAATCCGGAGGCCATCATCCTCACTGGTGATATGATGCAGGCAGGCAAATGGCTGATAAGGCCGATGCGTAAGTCATTCGACGAACATGTGTTCCATAATATACAGGGAGAGACCCGTCTGCTTGTCTCTATCCTGAAGGAAGGTGAGCGCGACGTGCTTGGAGCCAGCGCTTTGGCCTGGGATGTGAAAGAGTATTCATTGTTTAAATAAAAATTCTTAGAATGGAAGATAACAATCTCAAGACAAAAGTTGTTGGTGTTGATATCAGCATAGAGAGTACAACTTATGCGATGGTGGATGTTAGGGGTAATATCCTGGCGGAAGATTCCTTCCCTACATTGGACTATCCGGATGTGAATAATTTCGTAACGGCCCTGAGCGAGAAAATCGTGATCATGGTTGAGCAGAACGGCGGTTACGAGACCATCCGCTCTATAGGTGTCAGCTGTCCTAGTGCCAGCACGGTTTCCGGCTGTGTGGAGAATGCTGCCAATCTGCCCTGGAAGGGTATTGTTCCGTTGGCTGCGATGCTGCGCGACCGAATCGGACTGGCTGTCGGATTGTCAAACGATGCCCATATCTCGGCATTGGGAGAATATGCCTTCGGTAGTGCTCACGGTATGAAGGATTTCATTATCTGCAGTCTGGGCGTCGGTATCGGCAGCTGCTTCTTCTCTGATGGCAAGGAGCATCGTGGTCATGGCGGCTATGCCGGTGAGTTCGGACATACCTGTGTCTATCCGGAAGGTCGTCTGTGCGGTTGCGGCAACAAGGGCTGTGTGGAGGCCTATGTGGGTGCCAAGGGTATCGTTAAGACGGCTGAGAAGCTGATGGCGGAAAGCGATGCACCCTCACTGATGCGCAATTTGGAGAAACTGTCGCCACGAACCATTAAGGAGTGCTGCGATCAGGGCGATGAGATGGCTATCGATGTCTATCGCCGTACAGGTCGTATCTTAGGTCAGGCTTTGGCTAATTACTGTTCGCTCATTGATCCTGAGGCTATTATCTTCACGGGTGGTGTCTCCCATGCTGGCCACTGGCTGCTGGATCCTGCCAAGGAGGTGTTGGATCAGCTGGTGTTCGGTAACCTGAAAAACAAGGTGAAACTGCTCGTCTCGAAGATGGACGACCGCGAGCGCGACGTGTTGGGTGCCAGCGCCTTGGCTTGGAGCGTTCCTGAGTATTCTCTGTTTAAGTGAATAGTGAATAATGATTAGTGAATAGTTGTGGACGTAGAAAGAATAAACCGGATTATCAACGAGAAGCCTAACCTGAGTACTGCCCTCGGTATGGAGTTCATCTCCACCCCCGAGGACGGTACCTGTATGGCACGCATGAAGGTTGACGAGCGCAATCGTCAGCCTTTTGGTTTTCTGAGCGGTGGTGCCTCTTTGGCATTGGCTGAGAATGTGGCTGGTGTGGGTTCTTCGGCGCTCTGTCCCTATTGTGCCTGTGTGGGCATCGAGGTCAGCGGGAGCCATGTGAAGGCAGTCGCCGAGGGGGACAGCGTGACGGCCTATGCCCGTCTGCTTCATAAGGGAACCACCCTGCATGTCTGGAATGTGGATATCAAGGATTCCTCTGGCGAACTGATATCTAATGTCCGCGTAACCAATTATATCATCAAGCAAAAGAAAGAATGACGGCCTACGCCATATACAGATTACCCCATGAAGACCACGCCACACTGATCAGACAGACTGATGGTGAGCCTGCGGAGCTGCATTCTCTCGCTGAGTTGAATGGTCGTCAGGGTTTTGTTGTAGCGCCCTTCGAGGTTAATGCAGAACAACCGATTCTGGTCATCCGACCTGATGAGGTGGAAAAGGTGTCTTTAGAGGAAAGAGAAAAGTGGAAAGAGGAAGGAGATTACCAATTAGGGAATAATCAGCCGCAGCACTATTCTCTCACCTCTCACCTCTCACCTCTCACCACTAAATCTCACTACGCCATCGACTTTGCCAATTATCATTCGCAACTGGAGAACGATACTTTCAGAAAGATTGTTTTAGCGCGATGTGCAGATGAGAATCTGGGAGAGGATGTGGAGCCGATGGAATTGTTTTATCGGGCTTGTTCGTTATATCCAAGATTGTTCATTGCTTTGGTGGATACAGAGGCGAGTGGATGCTGGTTGACAGCTACACCAGAGATATTGTTAGATGGTAAGGGCTCTGATTGGCGAACCATCGCTCTGGCTGGAACCATGAAACTGGAAGGTGACCAGCTGAATGGTGAGGGCGAGACTTTGCGATGGAGTACCAAGAACATTCAGGAGCAGCGCATCGTGGCAACCTATATCACAGAGTGTCTGGAGCAGTTTACTGGTGATTTCCGTGAGGAAGGCCCGAGAACGGTAAGGGCCGCTAATTTGGTTCATCTGAGAAGTGACTTTACGTTTAAGTTGGAGGATCGGAATCATATTGGTGATCTGCTGAACACCTTGCATCCCACACCTGCCGTATGTGGATTGCCCAAGCGTGAGGCGTTTCAGTTTATCGTGAAAAACGAGCATACACCACGCAGATACTATAGTGGTTTTATGGGGCCACTCGGTGTCAATGAAATCCATCTGTATGTATCGCTCAGGTGTATGAACATCGATGGGAAAAGCTGTCATCTCTTTGCTGGTGGAGGGTTACTGAAAGACAGCACTGAAGAGCAGGAGTGGCAGGAAACGGAGGCGAAACTTGAAACAATGCGGAATATTTTAGACATAAGATCATAAGGACATCAATCAAGATATGTATAGCAATAAGGAGAATGTAAATATACTGACCAGTCTGTTGGTGGCGCATGGGGTGCATCATGCCGTCTGTTGCCCAGGTAGCCGTAACTCACCCATCGTTCATAACCTGAATGCGTGTCCTGACATCGCGTGCTACCCTGTCACGGATGAGCGCAGTGCAGGCTTCTATGCCCTGGGCATGAGTCAGTGCCTGCAGGAACCTGTCGTCGTTTGTGTCACCAGTGGCACAGCCTTGCTGAATCTCGCCCCTGCTGTGGCGGAGGCCTGCTACCAGCATATCCCCCTCGTGGTGATTTCAGCAGACCGTCCTCAGGCGTGGATAGACCAACTCGACGGTCAGACCCTTCCGCAGCCTGACGCCCTCGGACGCTTCGTCAGGAAAGCCGTCTCCCTGCCTGAACCTCATGATAAGGAAACGCGTTGGTATTGCAACCGCCTTGTCAATGAGGCGCTGTTGGAAACCCGTCATCATGGTGATGGCCCTGTTCATATCAATGTACCCATCTCAGAACCTCTGTTTGAATACAGTACCCCCCAATTACCTGAAGAACGGAGCATTTGTCTGCTGAATCCAAGAAGCCATAAAACGCTGCTATCAGTAGAGTGTGCTGGACAGTTCTTTGTTTCAAAGAAACCAATGATGATAATTGGGCAGATGTCAACAGAGGGATTAATACCAGAGGAGTTATATTTGATATCCTCATGCGCCGTAGTGCTCAACGAGTCGTTGAGTGTGGGTAATGGCGGTGTAAATTTCGATGAAGTTCTTTATGCTTTGGGTGAAGATCATGACTACCAACCCGATTTTGTCCTTTATCTGGGTGATACAATGGTCAGTAAGCGTATTAAGCAATGGATGCGGAACCTGAAAGATGCACATATTTGGGCTGTTTCGGAGGATGGAAGTATTCATGATACTTCGATGCAGTTGTATGGTGTTATAGAGGGACATCCTGCTGACGTGTTAGAAGATCTGGTAGAAGCAATAGGAATGAAAGCTATTCAGTCTGTCGAGTCTTTTAAGACCCGATGGGAGAAAGTGCTTCAAAAAGCTGATAAACATGCAGGGAAATATCAGCCGGACTTCTCTGAAATGGCTGTTGTAAAGTACTTCGAAGAACAATTGGGAACAGCAGAGGATTGCTATGTACATTATGGTAACAGCAGTGCGATTCGACTGGCAAATATATATGCTCGTCATTATGTCTATTGCAATCGGGGGGTAAATGGCATTGAAGGTTCGCTTTCCACAGCGGCAGGCTTCTCGTGTGTCTCTGATCAGACCGTTTTCTGTGTCATCGGTGACCTGAGCTTTTTCTACGATCAGAACGCGTTGTGGAATCAGGACCTACGAGGCAACTTCCGTATCTTGTTGCTGAACAATGGCAAGGGCGGTATCTTCAATATGCTGAAAGGTTTGGAACAGAGTCCTGCGCGTGATAAGTTCGTTGCGGCTGAACATCATACTTCTGCTGAGGGCATCTGCAGGCAAAATGGTGTCGCCTATATGAAAGCCACCAATATGGAGGAAATGCAGAAAGGTATCGATACCTTATTAAATACAGAGAGCGATTGTCCTATGCTCCTCGAGGTTTTTACCGATGCAGCAGAGGATGAACGGGTATTCAAGGATTATTATAAGTCATTAAAGATATGAGAAATTGGAAAGAAATTCGAAAGTTCGAGGAGATTCTCTTCGAATCATACAATGGTATCGCCAAGATTACCATCAACCGTCCTCAGTATCGCAATGCCTTCACGCCCAAGACCACCTATGAGCTGAGTCAGGCTTTCTCGATTTGTCGCGAGATGCAGGATATCTCCGTGGTGCTGCTGACGGGTGCCATGTCTGAGGTGCCTGAGGGCAAGACGCTTGCTGATGTCAAGCATGCCTTCTGTTCTGGTGGCGATATGCACGTCAAAGGTCGAGGTGGCTATGTCGACGAGGAGGGTGTACCCCGTCTGAGTGTGCTTGATGTGCAGATGCAGATCCGTCGTCTGCCCAAACCCGTTATCGCCATGGTGAATGGCTATGCCATCGGAGGCGGTCATGTGCTCCACCTTGTCTGCGACCTCACCATCGCCTCCGAGAATGCCATCTTCGGACAGACAGGCCCTAAGGTCGGCTCCTTTGATGCCGGCTTCGGTTCTTCCTATCTCGCACGTATCGTGGGACAGAAGAAGGCCCGTGAGATATGGTTCCTCTGCCGTCAGTATACGGCCCGTGAGGCAGAAGAGATGGGTATGGTCAACAAGGTTGTGCCTATTGAGCGTCTCGAAGATGAGTGTGTCGAGTGGGCGGAGATTATGATGGAACGCTCGCCCCTTGCCCTCCGTATGATCAAGGCTGGGCTGAATGCCGAACTCGATGGTCAGGCAGGTATTCAGGAACTTGCGGGCGACTGCACCATGCTTTATTACTTCCTCGACGAGGCTCAGGAGGGTGGTAAGGCTTTCCTCGAAAAGCGCAAGCCCGACTTCAAGAAATATCCAAAACTTCCATGACCTACGAGATTGAGGAGCGCCTGCTCCATTTCAAGCAGCCTGCGGGAACCTCGCGTGGCGTCTATACCACTCGAAAGATCTGGCTTGTCCACCTCTACGAGGGTGATGGCCATAGTGTAGGGGAGTGCGCACCATTGCCAGATCTCAGTTGTGATGCGATGGCGGATGAAAGGTATGAGGCGTTACTTCGTCAGTTCTGCAAGAATCTTTGTGAGACCGGGGAGATTGACTACGATGCCATGCGCGATTATCCTTCAATGTTGTTTGGCCTCGAAACAGCCCAACTCACATTACATTCCTCTCACCTCTCACCTCTTACCACTCACCTCTTATTTAATACGGCCTTCAGTCGTGGTGAAGTCGGTATTCCTATCAACGGCCTCGTCTGGATGGGTAATCACGATGAGATGCTTCAGCGCCTGGAAGAGAAACTCGCGAAAGGTTTCAGGTGTGTCAAGTTGAAGATCGGCGCCATCGATTTCGAGCAGGAATTGGATCTGATAAAGCGTATCCGCGATCGTTTCTCCTTTCACGAAGTAGAACTGCGTCTGGATGCGAATGGTGCTTTTAAGTATGATGAGGCTCTGTATAAACTCGAACTCCTTTCTCAATACGCCATTCACTCTATCGAGCAACCCATCCGTCAGGGTCAGTGGGCTTATATGGCCGAACTCTGTCGCGAGTCACCTCTACCCATCGCCCTCGATGAAGAACTCATCGGTGTTAACGATCCTGCGATGAAGCGCCATATGCTCAACATTATCAAACCTCGTTATGTCATTCTCAAACCGTCTCTCCATGGTGGTATGAAAGGTTGCCGCGAGTGGATAGATACGGCCAGAGAACTGGGTGTCGGCTCCTGGATTACCTCCGCTTTAGAGAGTAACATCGGCCTTAATGCCATCGCCCAGTTTGCCGCCTCGATCTATGGCGACCACATTACGATGCCTCAAGGCCTTGGCACCGGCCAGCTCTTTACCGACAATATTCCCATGCCTCTTGAAATCCGTAACGATCAACTGTGGCGATGTCATTAGACGAATTCCTTGAGGAGTGGAATAACACCTCACCTTATGTCCATGTGCAGACCAGCGGTTCAACGGGTGCGCCCAAGCCGATGCTTGTCGAGAAGTCGCGTATGCTTGCCTCTGCTCGCCGCACTAATGACTTCCTTGGCCTTCAACCTGGCGACACCGCTCTCCTTTGTATGTCGCTTGATTTCATTGCCGGAAAGATGATGGTCGTCCGTTCCCTCGAACGTCATCTTCGTCTGATTGCTGTCGAGCCTTCCGGACATCCCCTTCAAACACCTGGCCGTCTGCCGATTTGCTTTGCTGCAATGGTTCCTATGCAGGTGTATAACGCCTTGCAGGTGCCTGAGGAGCGTGAGCGCTTGATGCAGATCCGACACCTTATCATAGGTGGTGGCGCCATTGATGATGCCCTAGCAGACGAACTGAGAGATTTCCCTAACGCCATTTGGAGTACCTATGGCATGACCGAGACCCTTTCCCACATCGCTCTTCGTCGTCTCAATGGTCCCGATGCCTCTCTTTGGTACACCCCCTTCCCCTCCGTTCGTGTCAGTCTTTCTCCCGATGATTGTCTCGTCATCAATGCCCCTGAGGTCTGTCCACAATCCCTCGTCACCAATGATATTGCCACACTTTCTTCCGATCATTCAAGTTTTCGGATTCTTGGTCGCAAAGACAATGTGATCTGTTCTGGTGGTTTGAAAATCCAGGCAGAGGAACTTGAGCGCCAGCTCCGCCCTTACCTGCGCGTACCCTATTTAATTACCAAGCGTCCAGATGGGAAATTTGGTGAAATCGTCGTTCTCCTCACAGAAGGTTCCTCCGACGAGGCCCGTCAGGTTTGCGAGCATATTCTTCCCAAATTCCACCAACCTCGCGTTTGTCTTCACGTTTCTCACATCCCTCTCACTGCCACAGGTAAACCCGCCCGTCATGAGGCAGAACAACTCGCAAGAAATCATTAAAGGGCCAGACGAATCTGACCCTTTGTTTTTCTAATTGCGACGGAGAATCTGCCATATGACCAGCATGCCCAGTACGGCGGCTATCAGGAAGACGAGGCTTAAGATGACCAAAGGGCGCAGAACACCTTGCTTGGCCACAACGACGGCCACCGACCATTTGACATGTTCTATCGGTGTGTAATAAATCGTCGATGCCACACCATTGATATTTAATTCGATAGTGCCGCTTCGCTGCTGTTGGAAAGCATCTCCTATCTGCTCTTTCGTCATAGTCAGGAGTTTCCCTTCCGGATAGGCGATGCAACTTCCGTCGTTGTTGATAACCACCGTATAGCAGTCCGCGGGGTCATATATATACCGGTTCAGCAGATCGTTGTGTTTGATCTCTTCGTCGATGCGTTGCAATTCCTTACCCAGCCATTCGAAGGTCATATCGGCGCCGCAGACGCAGGCCAGACGACCTGTCTTGTCGAAAATAGGCTTGACATATGTGGTATAATGGCCGCTGATACTTGTGCCGTCATAATAGTAATAGGGATCTGCCCAGAAACTCTCTTTGGACTGTTTTGCGCGGATATACCACTCGGACTTATGATAGTTGTGACGGGCAGACCCCACCATTCTAAGCTCATAGGCACAGGTGTCGACATGGTGCACGTAGGGCTCGAACCAACGACCTTCCTGTTGGAAATAGTAGGGCTCAAAGGCAGCGAAGTAGCCTCTAACCTCAGGATTCAGGTCGGACTTGCTTTCCAAAGCAGCAATGACGGATTCGGGGGTGTCAAGATGTTTCTCTACCTCGTCGAACTCGTTCTTGGCATTCATCTCCACTCCTCTGATGGTCTTGGCAATTTTCTCGGAAGCGATATTCATCATACCGACATAGCGGGCGTGATACTCTGCCTTTAAGGCTTGATAGCATACCCAGAATGAGAGTGAGAAAATAACAATGATGACTGCCAGTACGGTAAGCAGTATATTTCGAGTGAGCTTCTTTGAAGTAGCTTTGGGCGTTTGTTTCACGGTTTGTAAAAATAAATATGAATATTCTTTGCAAAATTATAGGTTTTCTTTTTTACTTCCAAATCCTTTTCTTGATTATTAACATATTTTAAGCAATAACATCGAAAAAACTATAAAAAAGGGATGCAACTGCTTTCACAAGTGGCTGCATCCGCGATTAGTTAGTAATATGATCAGGTTCATCAAGTTGATTGGTCCGTTTTCAGGCCGCGTCTTGAACGCGGCGACTGTGGAGTCCTGCTCAGCCCTCGCGATAGAAGTCGAGAGCTTCGTAGATTTCGTCCTTCGTGGCTGTCTGGTTGATACGGATGTCGCCGATACCACCGAGCAGAGTAAAGTTAATGCTGCCCGCCGTATTCTTCTTGTCATGTGTCATGAGTTCGAAAAGGGTGGGATAGTCATCGCAGATGATGGGCATTCGGCCGTAGTGTTCACGAATGAAACTGACGGTCTGGCGCATCTTGTCGGTGGGGAAGCCGGTCTTGATGGTGCTCAGGTAGAGCTCGCAGACGAGACCATAGGCGACGGCATAGCCGTGAAGGATGGGAGTGTGGCTGAGTGCAAACGATTCGAAAGCATGGCCTATGGTGTGGCCAAGATTGAGCGCTTTGCGGATGCCGTGCTCCAGGGGATCCTCGGTGACGATGCGCTGCTTGACGGCCACACTATCAGCCAGCATGCGCTGGAGAATGGTGAGGTCGAGTGGCTCGGCATCGAGTTTGAAAGTAATCAGTTCTGCCCACATCTGCTCGTTGGAGATGAGTCCGTGCTTGAGCATCTCGGCATAGCCTGAGAGGATATTCTCGTTGTCGAGGGTGCGCAGGAACTGTGTGCTGAGAATGACCGTTGCGGCATTGTTAAACACCCCGATTTCATTTTTCAGACCTCTGAAGTTGATACCTGTCTTGCCGCCGACACTGGCGTCGACCATAGCGAGCAGGGTGGTGGGGATGTTGATGTAATTGATGCCGCGCTTGAATGTTGACGCTGCAAAACCACCCAGATCGGTAACCATGCCTCCTCCTATATTTATTAATAAGGTATGGCGTGTACCGCCCATGCGTCCGAGTTCCTCCCAGACGTGGGTCAGTGATTCGAGCGTCTTATGGGTGTCGGTAGCCTCGATGCTGATGACCTCAGCACCCTGAAGACAGGGATAACCGCTGACAACAGGCCAGCAGAGTTTTCGGGTGGTATCGTCGGTGAGAATGAAAAGCCTGTCGTGCTCGCAGGTCTCTATGGCCTTGGCGAGTGACGTTTCCAAATTCTCCGCTATTTCTACCTGTTGGGGGTTCATTATCCTTTTAATGGTCATTTTTCCGAGTGCAAAGATAGTCAAATTTTTGGAATTTCGTTTAAAATGAAGAAAATAATTGTAGAATTTACATTTTTTTTCTTAGGAATGATTAAACTTTTGAAAAATTGCTGCGTCAAAAGAGCAGAATTTTGAAACAACTATATGAAAAGATTACTTATTTTGATGATTGTCTGTGCAACGACAATCGCTGGATTTGCTCAACGGACCGTAACCGGTAAAGTAGTAGAACAAGACACTAAGGATGCTGTGATTCAAGCCACAGCCTCTCTGTTGAGTGGTGAGAAAGTAGTATCGAATGCCGTAACTAATGCTGATGGTAATTTCAGTGTGAAGGCGCCTAGTGATGGTACCTTCACACTGCGTATTACCTATGTGGGCTTCAAGACCTACACGAAGAAGATTACCGTAGCCGATGGTAAGAGTGTATCGGCAGGCACCATCAGTCTGGCGCCTGACGCTATCATGCTGCAGGGTGCTACGGTAACGGCTCACCTGGCCAAGGTGCAGTCGAAGGGCGATACCTTGATCTTCAATGCCGATGCTTATCGTGTACCAGAGGGCTCCGTGGTTGAGGAACTGGTGAAGCGTATGCCGGGTGCTGATATCGACGAGAACGGTAACATCACCATTAATGGTAAGCAGGTGTCGAAGATCAAGGTTGATGGTAAGGATTTCGGTGACACTCAGACGGCACTGAAAAACCTGCCTACTTCTATTATTGAAAAGGTTCGCGCGTATGACGAGAAGAGCGACCTGGCTCGTATCACCGGTATTGATGACGGTAACGAGCAGACGGTGCTTGACTTCGGTATCCGTGCAGGTATGAACCGCGGTACGATGATTAATGTCGATCTGGGCTATGGTACCAAGGACCGCTATTCCGGCCGTTTGTTTGGTATGTACATGCGTGATGACTATCGCATTATGAGTATGTTGAATGCCAATAATACCAACGACCAGGGTATGGGTGGCGGCGGTGGCCGACGCTTTGGTGGCGGTATGGGCATGGGCGGCGGCGGTTTGAATGCTGCCAAGACCGGTATGGTGAACTTCAACTATGAGAAGCCCAAACTGATTATCGCCCAGGCCAGCGTCAACTTCAACCATCGTGATGGTGACTCTTGGTCACGCCGTTCGAGTGAGAACTTCACTGGTAACGTGTCGTCGTTCCAGAACTCCATCAACCAGAACTACTCGCGTAATGATAACTGGAGTGTTCAGGGCCGTTTGGAGTGGACACCTGACACGCTGTGGAACATTGCCTTCCGTCCTACTTGGAGCTTCGGCAACAACGACGGAACCAGCGGAAGCTATTCGGCAACGTTCGACCAGGATCCCTATGAGATCATTGACTATCAGCTGGAAGCCGCTGTGCTGGAGAATATTATCAAGAATGGTGGCGACCTGAGTCAAGCCATCGTCAACGGATCAAGGAACAAGTCGCTGAGCTACGGTAAGAACAAGCGACTGGGTGGTACCCTGCAAGTGAATCGACTGCTGAATGGCAGAGGCCGTAACATCACTGTACAGTTGACGGGTAACTACAGCGACAATGAGAACAAACAGTTGTCGAACAACCAGACGCACCTGTTCAGGAGTCCTACAACCTTCAATGGCGTGAGCGGACTTTATGAATATCAGACCAACCGTTATAACCTGACACCGACCACGTCGTGGGACTATAGTCTCAGGGCTACCTATAGCGAGCCGATTGCCTACGCCACGTTCCTGCAGTTCAGCTATACCTTCCAGTACCGCTACAACGAGAACGACCGTCAGACATACGACTATTCAAACCCGCTTTTGGCTGATCCTACCAGAAGTTTCGACTTTAGCAGTGTGAATCCTTCCTATGGTAACTTCGGCGACTATTTCAGCCTGGTTGAGAACGGCTATTCTCCCTCGCAGGGTGATTTCTACTATAGTAAGGATCAGAGCCGTTACTCGGCTTATAAAAACTACATCCACACGGGTGAGATCATGTTGCGCTGGATTCGTGATACTTACGATTTCAACGTCGGTGTGCAGATTATTCCTCAGACTTCGGAGTACACACAGCGCTATCTTGGCGTGGACACCATCGTGAACCGTACAGTGACCAACTGGAGCCCGACGGCCAATTTCCGCTGGCGCTTCTCTCAGCAGGGTAACCTCCAGTTCCAGTATCGTGGTAACACCAGCCAGCCGTCAATCGACCAGCTGCTCGTGATCAACGATGATACCAACCCGCTGAACAAAACCACTGGTAACCCCGACCTGAAGCCTTCGTTCACGCAGAGCTTCAACTTGCGCTTCAACAACTACATCATGGCCTACCAGCGCATGATCAATGCCAACCTGAACTTCTCGACCACGATGAACAGCATCGCTAACAAGATGACTTATGATCCTAACACCGGTGGACAGAGTACACGTCCTGAGAATATCAATGGTAACTGGAATGCAGGCGGTAACATCATGTGGAACTCGGCCATCGACTCGTTAGGCTATTTCAGCTACAACGTCTCGCTGAATGACCAGTACAATCACCGTGTAGGTTATGTCGTGGTAAACAAGGAGTCGGTGAGGAATGTGACGAACTCAAACAATATCGGCGGTCGTCTTGGTGGTAGCTATCGTAACGACTGGTTAGAGGTGGAACTCAACGGATCGCTAAACTACAACAAGACTCGCAATGAGTTGCAGCCGCAGTCGAACCTTGACACCTGGACTTTCTCTTATGGTTTGAACTCTACCATCTACCTGCCTTGGGGTACTCAACTTACAACGGATATCAGTATGAACAGCCGTCGTGGTTATACTGATGAATCGATGAATACCAACGAGCTTATTTGGAATGGTCAGATTTCTCACAGCCTGTTACGTGGCAAGCCTCTGACACTCTCAGTACAGTTCTATGATATCCTGGGTCAGCAGTCGAACTTTTCACGTACCATCTCTGCTATGTCCCGTACCGATAATGAGTACAACGCTGTAACCAGTTACATCATGTTCCGTGCCAGCTATCGCCTGAACTTCTTCGGCACTCGTGCATCCCGTATGGGTATGATGGGTGGCATGATGGGCGGTATGCCAATGGGCGGTGGCCGTGGTGGTAACCGTGGTGGCAACCGTGGTGGCGGCTTCGGAGGCGGTATGCCGATGGGCGGTGGTATGCCAATGGGCGGTGGCGGCGGTTTCGGCGGCCCTGGCAGATTCTGATTCTTGACATAGAAACATAAGAATAGATATTTAATTATACTATAGAAAAGCCCTCCCTTGAATGACTCAAAGGAGGGCTTTAATAATGTTCTTATGTTCCTATGTCTGAAAACAGAGAATTATTCTTCTGTCTTTTCCTCTTCAGGTTCCTCTGCCTTGAAATCGGTGATGCCGTTTTCGATGAGGATGTTATACCAGGTGATGAGCTTTTTGATGTGGCTGTTCTGCACACGGTCACGATCCCATTCGGGCAGCACCTTGGTGAAGTAATCCTGTAACTCTTTGCCTGAGGCTTTCTTTTCGTTGATGCTGGCCTTCTTGCCGTCCTCAAGATTCTTCAGGTTGTCGAGTACGGTCATCAAGGGTACATCGTCTGTTTCAGTAAACATGGCGATGTCGTTGAGCGATGTGATTCTGTCGGTGGCGAAAGCAGGCTGACGACGGTGAGTGGCGTCGAGAGCCTCGACAATCAGGTTGTTCTTGCCTCGTGTTACGAGTTTGTAAAGGCCGGGCTTGCCGGCAATAGCTAAAATGGTTTCTTTCATGTTTCTTATTATTTTATTTAATTGTTGTTCAATGTTTGCTTTTCCATCATTGACGATCTCGAAGTCGGCCCTACGGCGCACCTCTTCCTGTGGTAATTGACGGGCCATCCATTCTAGCACCTTTTCGCGTGAGATGCCATCGCGCTGCATGACGCGCTGGATGCGTACCTCCTCGGGTGCAGTGACGACGATGGTCTTGTCGACGAGACGGAAGGCGCCTGACTCATAGAGGATGGCACTCTCCATCCATTTCATACCGCTTGCTTTGAAATCACGGAACACGGCGGGGTGGACGATGGCGTCGATGGCCTGGGCGTTGGCCTCTGCTGCCAAGAGGAATTTAGCGACAGCGGCCTTGTTTAGCGAATCGCCTTGATAAGTATTTGGACCTATCAATGCCGTGAGCTGCTGTCGGATCTCTGATGAGGTTCGCATCAAGCGCTTGGCGGCATTGTCGCAGTCGTAGACCTCATACCCCCGTGCTATCAGTCGTTGGCAGACATAGCTTTTGCCGCTGCCGATGCCTCCTGTGATGCCAATCTTCATCAGTGGATCCCCTCTTCTTCTATCAGGTAGTCAACGTGCGTGATTTCAAGTCTGGCTCGGGAGATGCCCGAGGGCGAATCCTTCAGGGTGATGCGGCACTTCTCCGACGGGTTGTTGATCAGCTCGTTGTAGTCGGCTACCACCGTGAAATCTTCTGGACGCAGGTTGCGGAACACGTTTGCACCCGTGACGAAACGAACCTTGACTTTGGCGGGGAAGGTACGTAGCACCTTTCCTGGTGGCATGTTAATTCCCTGAATGGGGATATCGCTGATACTCTCCTCCGTCAGCACATCAGTAAAGAAACGGATGCTGATTTCCTCTGGCACTGTTTTGACACCTGTCATCTTCATCAGATGACAATTGACTTGCAGTGTATCGCGGAAATTGACGTAGTTCAACTGCTCCGTATAGATCATGTTGATGCTGTCGAGCTTCTCCTTCGGTGCATAGACAGTCACACTATCGGGTTGATATTCCACGCGGGAGATGAAAAACAGCTGTTCAGGAATGACACGTCCGCTCCATCTCACAGGAACACGCTTTTTATCGCCGAAGTTGTAGTAGAAAACTAACTTATCAGGCTTGAAGTTGGTAATTCTGGAACTGCTGGCCAACTGTTGGCGGATAAACCTCTGTAACTCACCCATGGGGATAGAGCCTGTACCGTCGTTACGGGCGTAGTTCTTATAGTTGATACGCACTTGCGGCAGTGCCTTGCCATACATATATGTAAGCAAGGTCGTACCTTTGTCGTGGATGGTAATCTTGACGGTATCGGTTTCGTCGGATGTCAGCATGATATTCTTGGGCACATCTGTAATTGTCACAGGAATGGCAAACTCCTTCTCGTAGCTCTCGTTGAGGGCCAGGAACAGCCAGAAGAATCCTGACAGCGCGAGAAAGAACAAGAAAATCAGAAACTCCCTGTTAGCCTTGCTATACAGGAAATCTCTGATAATTTGCCACAGATTGCGCCTCTCCATACTGGTCGGTGCTTATTTCTGCAAGGGGACACCCGACATGTCTTTAAAGACGGAGGTCTTCTCGACGGTGACGACGACGTCACGGGCAATCTTTATGTCAACGGTGTTCTTGGCCAGGTCGATACTCTTGACGACACCATGGATGCCGCCGCCAGTGATGACTTCTGTGCCTTCCGTCAGTTCATTCTGGAACTTCTGGATTTCCTTCTGCTTCTTCTGCTGCGGTTTGATCATGAAAAACCACATAATGGCAAAGATGGCTATCATCATGATGATCATGCTCATGCCACTGCCTTGTCCTGCTGCCTGAGCAGCCAATACGATGTTTGTCATATACTTTATAATTTAGTTTAGTTCATCACTCCTCATCGGGATTCTTCTTTATGCGCTTTCTGGGTGCTCTCTTCTTAAGAGCGGCATCAGCCTCCTTCTCTGGCTTGGGCTCCATGAACTTTGCCAGACGACCACTGTCTATCAGATGACGGGCAATGGCGTCAAGCATACCGTTGATATAGCCGCCGCTCTTTCTGGTGGAGTAGAGCTTGGCCAGATTGACATACTCATTGATGGTCACGCTGACAGGAATATTGGGGAATGTCATGAATTCTGCGATGGCAATCTGCATGATGACGATGTCCATATAGGCCAGTCGTGAGAAGTCCCAGTTGCGTGAGGCCTCACTCATGAAGTGCTGATACTCGTCAGCATTGAGGATGGCTGCGCGGAAAAGCTTACGGGCAAAGTCCTGCTCCTCATCGCTGTCCCACTCCTGCAACAGATCCTGCTTGGGACCGTTCTGCTCACTGAAACGATTGAAGGTCTTCAGCACGAACGTGTCGATGATCTCCTTATCGTCGTTCCAGTAGAGGCTCATCTCTTCCAACAGGTTGTCCAGGTCTTCATTCTTCTGGATAAAGGTGCGGTAAAGCTTACGCCACAGTTCGCGATCGGCATCATAACTGTCTTCATCGCTGTTCATATAATTCTGGTATATCTCGCTGCTCTCGATATGCTCGAGAAGCGTGGCGATGAACTCCGGATGATCGGCCCAGGTCTGTTTCTGGGTGCCAACGAAGTCATTGAGCATCTTGTTGCCTTCCAATTGGAGAGCAAAGCGGTTTAAGGTGAATTTTTGCGAGGGAGCGGGGGTTCCTTCGCGCGCAGCACGGGTCTGCAGTACTTCCAGACGGCGCCTCGATTCCTTTGTAATGGCCACTACCAGAGCCAATAAGTTGTTGTAAAGGTCATAAGCTTTCGACAGACTGAAGAATAGCTCCTTCTCAGCTGTATCGATGTTCTTGCTACCGTTTTGATAGTACGCATAGGTTAACTGAACAATTTTTGAACGAATAATTTCTCTGTTAATCATCTCACTTGATGTTTTAAATTATTATCGATTTGGTCGTTTTACGATTGCAAAGATATACAATTTTCCCCGATTATACAAGAAAAAGCAAGAAAAAAAGGTTAAAAACAAAAATTTTCAATTATTAGTTGTCAAATATCAATTATTTTATGTACCTTTGCACCCGCTTTTTCCGAAAGCACAACGAGTTTTCGTGTGATGGTGAATTAAGCAGTCGTATTAACAACTTAATTTTAGAGTAACACAATTATGAAAGAAATTAGTGTAAAAGGTCAGAAGCGCGCCGCCACTGGAAAGAAAGCTTCAAAGGAACTCCGCAAGGAGGGTATGGTTCCCTGTAACCTGTATGGTGAGAAGAAGGATGAGAAGGGTCTGCCCGAGGCATTTGCCTTCACCGCTTCATTCGCTGAACTCCGTAAGGCTGTGTATACCCCTGAGGTGTATGTGGTAAATCTCGACATCGACGGTGAGGCTCACAAGGCTGTCATCAAGGAGCTGCAGTTCCATCCCACAACCGACGCTCTGCTGCACGCTGACTTCTATGAGGTGAACGAGACCAAGCCCATCACCATTGGCATCCCCGTTAAGCTTAACGGTCTGGCCCAGGGTGTTCGCGACGGTGGTAAGCTCAACCTCTCTATCCGTAAGATTAATGTCACCGCTCCTTACAAGCAGATTCCTGAGGTGCTCAATATCGACGTCACCAGTCTGCAGTTAGGTAAGGCTATTAAGGTTGGCTCTCTGAGCTTCGATGGTCTTGAAATCGCAACTTCTCCTGAGGTTGTTGTCTGCTCTGTGAAGGCTACACGTGCTTCTCGCTCTGCTGCTGCCGCTGCTGAGGCTGAGGCATAATTCGATTGCAATCGACAATTGGAATTGACAATTAGCTGATGGATAAGTACCTGATTGTCGGTTTGGGGAATGTTGGCGACGAATACGCCATGACCCGCCACAATACTGGTTTCATGGTATTGGACGCTTTTGCGAAGGCGTCCAATATTTCATTTGAGGATAAACGCTATGGTTTTGTTGCGGAGACCTCGCTAAAAGGGCGCAAGGTGTTTCTTCTCAAACCCTCTACGTTTATGAACCTTAGTGGTAATGCCGTGCGCTATTGGCTGAACCACGAGAATATCGACCAGAACCGTCTGCTCGTCATTAGCGACGAGGTGGCCCTTCCGCTTGGCGATTTCCGTCTGAAGGCTGGGGGCTCCAATGGTGGGCATAATGGCTTGGGACATATCCAGCAGTTGATAGGTAATAACTACGCCCGTCTGCGGATGGGCATCGGCAATGACTTCCCCCGTGGCATGCAGGTAGACTGGGTGCTCGGGCGTTATAGCGAGGAGGAGTTGCAGGCACTACAACCCAGTATCGACCTGGCCGTGGAAATCATCAAGAGTTTCGTGTTGGCAGGGGTTGATCTGACGATGAACCAGTATAATAAGCTGGGAAAGAGAAAGGTCGAAGTGAAAAGTGAGGAGTGATGGTTGAGGAGGCAAGGATTGACAAGTGGCTATGGGCTGCGCGTATCTTCAAGACGCGCTCCATTGCTGCCGATGCCTGTAAGAACGGTCGCGTGACGATTGGCGGTATCGGTGTCAAACCCTCTCATGTCGTAAAGGCTGGTGAAGTGGTGGCTGTCAGGAAACCGCCAGTGACCTATTCCTTTAAGATCCTTAGAACCATCGAGCAGCGGGTAGGGGCGAAGCTTCTGCCTGAGATCTATGAGAATGTGACCACCCCCGATCAGTATGAACTGTTGGAGATGAACCGCATCAGCGGTTTTGTGGATCGCGCAAGGGGTACAGGACGTCCTACCAAGAAGGATCGTCGTGCAATGGATGAGTTTTTAAATATGGAAGAGATATGACACTATTGAATATATTCTTTATTATAATAGGTGTGGCTCTCGTCATCTGGGGTGCAGACCGACTGACGGAAGGCGCTGCTGAACTGGCCCGTGGACTTCATGTGCAGGAGATTGTGATTGGTCTGACGATCCTAGCAGCTGGCACTTCGGCACCAGAACTCTTTGTCAGTCTGGTATCGGCCCTGAAAGGAACGCCCGACTTGGCGGTGGGTAATGTGATAGGTTCCAACATCTTCAACGCCATGCTGATAGTAGGCTGTTCTGCTGTCGTTGCTCCAATGGCTATCAGTCATTCTACCGTGAGTAAGGACATCCCCTTTGCACTGATTGCTTCCATGCTGATGTTCCTGCTCTGTTTTGATGATATGGACTCACCTCACCTTTGGGGAAATGAAATCAGTCGTTCCGATGGTCTGATTCTTCTGGTGGTCTTCGGCGTCTTTATGATCTATACGTTTAACAAGGCCCGCAAGGATGGGCAGATTAAAGACGAAGACGAGCTTGACGAAGAAGAGGAAAAGAAACCTCAGGATAATAAGGCCACGTGGAAAAACGTAATGTGGATTGTGATAGGTCTGGCCTGTCTGATCTTTGGCAGTAATCTCTTTGTCGACGCCGCCAGTTATGTGGCCTATCGTTTTGGTGTGCGCCAGAGCGTGGTGGGCTTGACAATTGTGGCAGGAGGAACCTCGCTACCGGAATTGGCTACCAGTGTGGTGGCAGCCAGAAAGGGACAGTCGGCACTCGCTATCGGCAACGCCATTGGTTCGAATGTCTTTAATATCTTGCTCATTCTCGGCATGACGGCTGTCATTTGCCCCATGCGTATCATGGGTATTAATATTATCGACCTCTCCATGATGATTATCAGCATGGGTCTGCTCTGGATCTTTGCCTACACTAAGTATACGGTGTCGCGTCGTGAGGGGTTCTTGCTGATAGCAGGCTTTCTGGCTTATATGGCTTGGCTCTTCTATCTTTTATAATAGTATTAACAGGGGTCCTTGCTTAACCCCCTTTAACAAAACAAGACAATGCAACAGAAAAATGATCAACGTATCAGTGTGCTGTTTATGTTTTACGGCATACTGTTCTGCGTCTGCCTGATAACGGCAAACGTACTCGAGACAAAACAGATTTCATTAGGTCCGGCAAACATGACGGCTGGTCTGATTGTGTTTCCCGTGAGTTATATCATCAATGATGTGGTGTGTGAGGTGTGGGGCTATGGCCGTACGCGCCTGCTCATCTGGCTGGGCTTTGCCATGAACTTCCTCTTTGTGCTCTTCGGCGCCATTGCAGATTGGATTCCTGGCGCACCATACTGGCACGGTCAGGAGGGTTTCCATCAGATTTTCGGACTTGCCCCCCGTATCGCGGGCGCCTCTTTCCTGGCGTTCGTCTGCGGATCATTTATGAATGCCTATGTGATGAGTCGCATGAAGCTGTCGTCGGCTGGAAAGAATTTCTCTTCCCGAGCAGTGCTCAGCACCGTCTTCGGTGAGTTGACCGACTCTATTATCTTCTTCCCCCTCGCCTTGGGTGGCGTGATTCCTTGGGAGGAAATGCCTTCGCTCGTCATCACACAGGTGACGCTGAAGACACTCTATGAGATTGTCGTTCTGCCCGTTACTATCCGTGTTGTCAAATTCACAAAATCCCATGACCACGAGGATGTGTTTGACAACAACATTACCTATAACATATTTAAAGTAAAAGACCTATGAGTACATCAAGAGAGACGGAGGGCTTGCAGGCCCTTGGTAAGAAGACGGAATACAAATCGGACTATGCGCCAGAGGTGCTGGAAACCTTTGAGAACAAGCATCCGGAGAATGACTATTGGGTACAGTTTAATTGTCCTGAGTTTACGTCACTTTGTCCTATCACAGGTCAGCCAGATTTTGCGGAAATCAAAATCGCCTATATCCCTGATGTACGGATGGTAGAGAGCAAGAGTCTGAAACTCTATCTCTTCTCGTTCCGTAATCATGGCGATTTCCATGAGGACTGTGTCAATAAGATTATGAAAGACCTGGTGAAACTGATGGACCCGAAGTATATCGAGGTTCTCGGCCTCTTTACACCACGTGGTGGCATCTCCATCTACCCTTACGCCAACTACGGACGTCCAGGTACGAAGTATGCCGAGATGGCCGAGCAGAGACTCTTATCACGTCAGTTAGACCTGCGGTAATAACCTTGTTCGCGATTTGCGAAACGCAGTTGGAAGGTGTCGCGGCGCAGGAAGACGATATCAGCCGTATCGGTACTGATAACCTGCTGATGTCCCAAGGAGTCGCGGCGGGTCTCACTCAAGAGAATGTGGCCGTTGAAGACATGCCACTGACGATAACGTTTTAAGGTAGGATATTCCACGGGGCCGGGCTGACGCTCGGCTTCGTTGCGTTGTATGCCGATAGGACGAACCGTGTTGTCACGACGGAGTTCAAAACCGTATTCTCTGGGCTGGAACCATTTCTTGCGCAAAGAGTCGGGGAAATCAGGAGGAAGCTGCACGGCACTGTCAGCGGCAGCGCCGACTCTGCGACGCAGACGAGGCATGACCTGATAGCACCATTCGCCTTTCAGACGGTCGATATTGATGACGATATCTGCTGTCGACGTCCTT
This sequence comes from uncultured Prevotella sp., assembly GCA_946403845.1. Lineage (GTDB taxonomy): Bacteria > Bacteroidota > Bacteroidia > Bacteroidales > Bacteroidaceae > Prevotella. The sequence goes on from CAMJBL010000001.1 coordinate 95,496, forward strand.
TCCGTATTCATCGTGATGGCCACCTGGTCGCCAATCTCAGGACGTCCGAAAACACGACGGTTGATGCGGGCTTCTAAGATATCGATGGTATCAGGATTGCTGTCGATGGATGTCAGAATGACGAGGGTGGAGTCGTTCGATCCCTCACAGGCGAGACCATAGATGGTAGAGTCGCCCTCCAATTGCCGGGTGATGGGTTCCTGACTCAGGCTGTCGCCACTGGCCTGATTGTTTTCGTTAGTGTTGCCGGAATTGCCACAGGCTGCCAACAACAAAACGAGGGAAAAGAGTACAAAAAATGTTCGTTTCATGCCTTTTTATTTGATTTACGCGACAAAGATAGTCAAAATATCAAAAAAAGTAGGCCTAAGATGTATAATTTTGAAATATTTTATCTATTTTTGTACCCTATAAATATACAACTAACGGAAATATGAAGAAAAGAATCCAGTTTAGTCTCGTTTATCGCGACATGTGGCAGAGCTCAGGTAAGTTCCAGCCACGCAAGGATCAGTTGGAGCGTATTGCCCCCGTGATTATTGATATGGGCTGTTTCAGCCGTGTGGAAACCAATGGTGGTGCCTTTGAACAGGTGAACCTGATGGCCGGTGAGAATCCTAATGCTGCCGTGAGGGCTTTCTGTAAGCCTTTCAACGAGGTCGGCATCAAGACCCACATGCTCGATCGTGGTCTGAATGCCCTGCGTATGTATCCTGTGCCTGATGATGTGCGTGCCCTGATGTACAAGGTAAAGCACGCCCAGGGTGTGGATATCCCCCGTATCTTCTGCGGTCTGAATGACACCCGTAACATCATTCCCAGTATCAAATGGGCCAAGGAGGCAGGCATGACGCCACAGGCCACACTTTGTATCACCACCTCGCCCGTCCATACCGTTGAGTACTACTCCAAGATTGCCGATGAGGTGATCGCTGCTGGTGCTGAAGAGATCTGCCTGAAGGATATGGCCGGTATCGGACAGCCTGCTATGCTGGGCGCGCTGACCAAGGCCATCAAGACCAAGCACCCCGATATCATCATCCAGTATCATGGACACTCAGGTCCTGGGCTCTCAATGGCTTCGATCCTCGAGGTTTGTAACAATGGTGCTGATATCATCGATACCGCCATTGAGCCGCTGAGCTGGGGTAAGGTGCATCCCGATATCATCTCCGTACAGTCGATGTTGAAGAATGAGGGCTTCGAAGTAGCTGAACTCAATATGAATGCCTATATGCAGGCTCGTACCCTGACGCAGGAGTTTATCGACGACTGGCTGGGTTACTTCATCAATCCTGCCAACAAGCACATGTCATCGCTGCTCTTAGGCAGTGGTCTGCCTGGTGGTATGATGGGTTCGATGATGGCCGACCTTGGTCCTATTCAGAAGATGATCAACAAGGAACGCGAGAAGAAAGGCGAGTCGATACTCACAATGGACGATATGCTCGTAAAACTGTTCAATGAGGTAGAATATGTCTGGCCGAAGGTGGGTTATCCTCCACTGGTGACACCGTTCTCACAATACACTAAGAATATCGCTCTGATGAATCTGCTTACGATGGAGCAAGGCAAGGGTCGTTATGTTATGATGGACGATGCCATCTGGGGCATGATCCTTGGCAAGAGCGGTAAGGTGCCTGGCGAGATTGCGCCTGAACTGATTGAATTAGCTAAGACACAGAAGCGTGAGTTTACCGATGCAGACCCTCATACCCTCATTCCCAATGCCCTCGAAGGTTTCAAGAAGGAGATGGACGAGAATGGCTGGGACTATGGACAGGACGAAGAGGAACTCTTCGAGCTGGCCATGCATCCTGAGCAGTATCGCCCGTTCCGCAGCGGTCAGGCCAAGAAGCAACTGTTGGCTGATATCCAGAAGGCAAAGGATGCCAAGCTGGGTGGTGGCAAGAAGATCTCTCAGGAGGAGATTGATGCCCTGAAGCATGCTAAGGCCGATGCCGTGAAGGTGCCCGTGGCAGGACAATTGCTCTGGGGCTTTGGTGGCGAAGGTGTGATGGCTCCTTGCGTGGAACCGTTCATCGGACAGAAATACAAGGAGGGTGATACCTTCTGCTATCTGCAGACCAAGTGGGGTGAGATCATCGAAATCCCTGCAGCCTTAGGTGGCAAACTGGTGGATATCAGCGTGAAGCCTGGACAGAATGTCCGTCAGGACGATACCATTGCTTGGATTGAACGTGAAGCCTAATGGACTATCAGTCGATTATCGATAAGTATTATCCGTCGGAGAATGAACTCCGACGGATATTGCTAATACACAGCCGTCAGGTGGCTGACCGTTGTATTAAGATTGCGAGGAACCATCCGGAGCTGAAATTGGATGTGGAGTTCCTGGAGGAGGCAGCCATGCTCCACGACATCGGTATCTTCCGTTGTGATGCCCCCAGCATCCAGTGTTTTGGTAGCGAACCTTATATCTGTCATGGTGCTATCGGGGGGCAGATCCTGCGCGAGGAAGGTTGGCTGCGTCACGCGCTGGTCTGCGAGAGGCATACAGGTACGGGCCTGAGCCGTGAGCAGATAGAGCGTCAGCATCTGCCTTTGCCGCCTGATGGTATCTATGAGCCGGAAGTGCTTGAAGAGCAGGTGGTGTGCTATGCCGACAAATTCTATTCCAAGACCCATCTGGAGCGGGAACGCTCGGTTGTCGAGGCTGCACAGAGTCTGGAGAAGTTTGGTGAGAAGGGTGTTAAAAAGTTCCTTCAATGGGTCAATCTTTTTGAGTGAACGTTAAAAAAGGACAAGGCGTAGCAACTTTTCACTTCTCACTTTCTACTTCTCACTTCTTTTTTGTACCTTTGCACGCGTGAAAAAGAAAACGGTCGTCATATCGATCATTTGCGCTTTCATGCTGATGATGGCTTGTACACCGTCTTCGCTTCGTATGGTCAAAGCTCCAGATGAAGAGAAGACGGATGATGTTGTGTCTGTCCCCCAGCTGTCCGCCCCTGTTCTGCCTGTGGATACGGTATCGCTACCGGCACTTATCGACACCATTGCCAGTCGTCAGGAAGTGGATAGTGTAATCGCTGAAGTCAAGGACTCTTTGGAGGCGCATCCGGAGATGGCTGCAGTGGTCGAGTCTCTGGCAGACAGTATTGATGAAGTACCCGTCGATACCATGATCCCTGCCAATCAGGAGTCGGCCATTAAGACCAAGCGCGACACCACGACGATGGACTCTCTGGAACTGGCCATCTATAAATATAATAAGGTCATCGACGACTCTTTGGCACTCGATAGTATCAACAAGCGTCGTAAGAACGGTATTGACTCACCGGTGCAATATGCTGCCAACGACTCGCTTGTCTATGAAGCCGGCTCTTCGCGCGCATTCCTCTATGGCAGTTCGACGGTGAAATACCAGAATATGGACCTTGCCAGCGAGAATATCAGTATGAGTCTTGACAGCAATCTCGTCCATGCCACAGGAAAAATGGATACACTGACGCATCAGATGGTAGGCACCCCCGTATTCAAGATGGGTAGCGATCAGTATGAGCAGACCGAGATGATGTTCAACTTCAAGACCAAGAAGGGCTTCATTACCGACGTCTACACCCAGCAGGAGGACGGCTACCTGACCAGTGAGCATTCCAAGCGCGGAGCAGATGGTGAGATGTTTCTCGAGCATGGCCGCTATACCACCTGCGACGATCCCCATCCTGATTTCTATATTGCCATGTCGCGTGCGAAGGTCAGACCAGGTAAGGATGTGGTCTTTGGACCTGCCTATCTCGTGGTGGCCGATGTGCCGTTACCATTGGCCATTCCCTATGGCTTCTTCCCCTTTACCAAGAGTTTCAGTAGCGGTTTGATTATGCCGACCTATGGCGATGAAACCGAGCGTGGCTTCTATCTGCGCGATGGTGGTTATTACTTTGCCATTTCCGACAAGATGGATCTGAAACTGCTGGGTGAGATCTATACCAAGGGTTCTTGGGGCCTCTCGGCTACCTCCAACTATATCAAGCGCTATCGTTATCGCGGCTCCTTCCTGTTCAGTTACCAAAGCTCTTCCTATGGTGAGAAGAATATGCCTGATTACCATAAGGACACCAGCTTCAAATTGCAGTGGAGTCATTCGCAGGATGCGAAGGCGAACCCCTTCCGGACCTTCAAGGCCAGTGTGAACTTCGCCACTTCAGGCTATGAGAGCAACAACCTCAAGTCGATGTATAATCCGCAGCGCTTGACGCAGTCACAGCGAAACTCATCTGTCTCGTTGGATACGAAGTTCTCGAGTCTTGGCATGTCCATCAGTACGACTGTCAAGGCCGAGCAGAATATGCGCGACACCACCGTGACGCTGGGCTTACCTGAAATGAGTATCAGTGTTGCCAATTTCTACCCCTTCAAACGGAAGAAGGTGGTTGGCGACGAACGGTGGTATGAGAAGATCTCTATGCGTTATACGGGTAACCTGACAAACTCCGTCACAGCAAAGGAAGACAAGCTGATGCACACCAGCCTGGCAAAAGACTGGAAAAACGGCATGACACATGCTATTCCCGTTTCTGCCAGCTTCACGGCCTTCAACTACCTCAATATCTCGCCTTCGTTCAATTTCAATGGCTATACGGTCTTCAATAAGCGGGAGCGGTCATGGGACCAGGAGACTCAGAAAGAGGTGATAGATACCATTACGGGTTTCTACAACTACTACACCTACAACATGTCTATGCAGGTAAATACGAAACTCTATGGTTTCTATATTCCTAGCCGTAAGATCTTCGGCGACAGGATTCAGGCCATTCGTCACGTATTCTCTCCGCAGGTGTCATTCAACTACACCCCTGATTTCAGTGCCGGTTTCTATGGCTTCTATAAGAAGTATAAGAAGATTGATGCCGAGGGCAACGAGTCTGAGGTTGAGTATTCACCCTATTCTGGCGGTCAGTACGCCGCTCCTGGCAATCGTATGTCGGGTAGTGTCAATTTTACCTTGGGCAACAATGTGGAGATGAAATGGAAGGACAAGGAGGACTCAGTACATTTGGTATCCCTTATCGACGACCTCACGGCCAACATGTCGTATGACTTCGCAGCCAAAGAGAATCCTTTGAGCGATCTGACGCTGAACATCCGTCTGAAAATCTCAAAGAGCTATACTTTCAGCACCAATGCCCGCTTTGCCTCGTATGTCTATGAGGCCGACAGTGTAGGCGCCACTCCGACAAAGAGTAAGCATACGACCTATTGGGAACAGGGCCGTTTCGGACGTTTCCAGGGTATCTCGCAAGGTATTAACTACACCCTCGACAATAACAAGGTCATGAACTTCATCAAATGGCTGAAGGGCGAGAAGGTCGAGAAGAAAGACGACAAGAAGAAAAAACCGGAAGATGAGGATGAGGAATGGGATCCCGATCTGGAATCCAATGTCGACAAGGATCTGGATATGAAAAATGACAAGACGGAGAAGTCGAAAGCCGAGACCGATGAGGATGGCTACATGACTTTCAAGATGCCTTGGTCGTTAACGTTCAGCTATAACGTCAATATGCATGAGAGTTCCGATGTGAAGAAGTTCAACTACGATAAGATGCGCTATCCTTACGAGTTCACACAATCGCTCAACTTCCATGGGAATATTCGTCTCAGTGATGGCTGGAACATCTCCATGAATTCAGGTTATGACTTCGTAGCAAAGAGAATCTCTATGACCACTGCCTCGTTGAGCCGCGACCTCCACTGCTTCAATATGTCATGTACTGTGACACTCGCACCTTACACCAGTTACGACTTCTCTTTCCGTTGTAACGCCTCTACGCTGACCGATGCCTTGAAGTACGATAAGCGCAGCAGCTACTCAAACGCTGTGCAGTGGTATTAAATCCAGGTCATCCTGTTCACCCACAACCCAGATGATGTCGCCCTCTTCAAACTTGCGGTTGGGTTTGAAGGCCGACAGACTTTCCTTACCTTCCTCTAAACCGATGACCAGACAGTTGTAGCGGTCGCGGATATTACTCTCAATCAGTGTCTTTCCGATAAACGGACTGTCGGCAGCAATGATGAGCTGGCGAAGTTTCATCTGGCGCTTCTCGATATCCACGTCCTCACCGATCACTTCCCGCTCAATCGCTTCGCGGAAGGCATTAAACTGTTCGTCGCTTCCAATCGCCACCAGCACGTCGCAAGGGAAGATGATGGAGTCGCCATCGGGTATGTTATAACGTCTTCCGCCACGCAGGATGCTGCTCACATGGATGCCGTATTTCCGACCAAGGTTCAGTTGCTTCAGCGTGCTGCCCATCCAGGCAGAGTTATAAGGAATCTCGAATTCAGCGATGTGGATATCGCGGTCGAGCAGCTTGCCTTCATACAGCGGGCGCTTCTTACCGCTGACCTGTGCTTCGATGTCCCTCGAGCGTAGGTTGAGCATGAAGAGTCGCTCCATCGAGATACTGCGGTGCTTGATCCAGCGCGACAGGATGATACAGATCAGTATGACGACACCGATGGTGATAATCAGAGCCTTGGAGAATTCTGTCAGGTAGTTGCAGATATAGAAGATGGCCATCAGGGCTATCAGTGCGCGCACTAAGATGGTGAATAGTAATGGCAGGCGGTTACGGTTCGACTCTGCCCAGAGCGCTTTCCATTCCTCGCTGCGGTTCTTCTTCATTACCATCGCCCTTAGGAAAGGCGATATCAGCGCAACGGTCAGCAAGCCGGTGATACCGTTGGCATAGCGTCGCAGGTCATCGCCAGGCAGCAGTCTGTGCATGAAAGGCAGTACGAAGGTGAGCATCAGGACAATCGTGGCCATCGAGAGAATCGAGTAAACCAGCGTGTTGATTCCCATCTGCGTCAGCAGGCTTTTCCACAGACTGCTCTCTGTGGTGTGCGGATGACTCATCGACAGGTGGTTCAGCGAACGGATGATCTTATGGGGCAGGTGTTTCTCCAAATTGTTGTAAACCGGTGTGGCAAACCGTATCATGTAAGGTGTGAGGAATGTGGTAATAACCGATACGGCCACCACCACCGGATAAAGGAAATCGCTGATCACACCGAGCGACAGGCCCAGTGAGGCGATGATAAACGAGAACTCACCGATCTGTGCCATCGAGAATCCGCAACGCATGGCCGATTTCAGACTTTCGCCACCCAGCATGAAGGCGAAGGTGCCGAAGATAGCCTGGCCCGCGAGAATCGTCATCACCAGTGCGAAGATGGGAAAGGCGTAGTCGATGATGATCTTCGGATCGACGAGCATACCTACCGACACGAAGAAGATGGCACCGAAGAGATTCTTCACGGGCTCCACCAGCTTGACGATACGCTCGGCCTCGATGGTCTCTGCAAGGATGCTACCCATGATAAAGGCACCGAAAGCCGATGAGAAACCCACCTTCGTCGAGAAGACGGCCATCGCGCAGCAAAGACCCAGCGATACAATGAGCAGCACCTCGTTGTTGATGAGCTTGCGCACCGATCTGAGGAATAGCGGGATGGCGAAGATGCCCACCACCAGCCACAATACCAAGAAGAATATGATGCGCCAGATGCTATTCAGCATATCGCCGCCACCCAACTCCTCACCACTGGCAATGGCACTCAGCAGCACCATCATCACAATGGCCAGGATATCCTCCAGAATCAGTACCGACATCACCAGTCCTGCAAACTGCTGCTGACGCAGTCCCAGATCGTCGAAGGCCTTATAGATAATTGTGGTCGACGACATGGCGAGCATACCGCCCAGGAAGATACAGTCCATCTTGCTCCAGCCGAACAACTGGCCGATGATGACACCCAGCATCGACATGCTGAAGATGATGCAGCACGTCGAGATAATCGGCGAGGCACCCATCTTCAGGATCTTCTTGAACGAGAAGTCCAGACCTAAAGAGAACAAAAGAAACATCACACCCAGGTCCGACCATAGGTGGATGTTTTCAGAGTCGATGACCGATGTCGTATAGGGCATGTGGGTACTCACCAGGAATCCGGCTACGACATACCCTAATACGAGGGGTTGTTTGAGCTTTTTGAAAACCAGTGTTACGACGCCTGCCACAATCAGGATCAGCGCCAGGTCATTCACTAGTGCGGGAATGTCACTCATTATAATCGGCTGTCAGTTCACAAATTCTAACAATCACCTTCTGGGCTTTCTCCATCGACTGTATGCTTACAAACTCATATGGTCCGTGGAAATTCACACCGCCAGCGAAGATATTGGGGCAGGGCAGACCTTTGAAAGAGAGTTGGGCACCGTCGGTACCGCCGCGTATCGGCTTCACCTTTGGAGCAACACCACAATCCTGCATGGCATGCAGCACCAGGTCGATGACGTGCATCTGCGGATCGATCTTCTCCTTCATATTATAATATTGGTCTCTGATCTCACAGGTAACCGTTCCCTCGCCGTATTTCTCGTTCATCTGATCCACACAGCGCTGCATGAAATGCTTACGGTCTTCAAAGATATCCCTGTCGTGATCGCGGATGATATAGCTCATCTTGGCCTGCTCCACATGACTCTCGATGCCCAGCAGATGATAGAAACCCTGATACCCTTCGGTGGTCTCGGGTGTCTCATCGTGAGGCAGCATCATGGCCAGTTCAGCGGCCAGGGCATTGGCGTTCACCATTTTTCCCTTGGCATAACCCGGGTGGACACTGATACCCTTGATGGTGATTTTGGCACTGGCGGCATTGAAATTCTCGAATTCCAGCTCACCCACATCGCCGCCATCCATGGTATAGGCCCATTCACAACCGAATTTCTCTACGTTGAAGTGGTGGGCTCCCATACCGATCTCCTCATCGGGATTGAAGGCAATGCGTATGTCGCCGTGCTTGATGTCTTTATGATCGCGCAGGTAGCACATGGCCTGCACGATCTCTGCGATGCCGGCCTTGTCATCGGCGCCTAACAGGGTGTGACCATCTGTCACAATCAGGTCTTCGCCGACATGGTGCAGCAACTCAGGAAATTTTCGTGGACTACTAACAATACCCTCCGACAGCAGGATCTCGCCGCCGTCGTAGTTGTGCACGATCTGTGCCTTGATATCGGCTCCCGAACAGTCGGGACTGGTATCATAGTGCGAGATAAAGCCGATGGTGGGTACTTTTTCCTTGATATTCGACTTCAGCGTTGCATAAAGATAGCCCTTCTCGTCGAGCTCCACATCGCTGAGGCCTTCGTTTTCAAGTTCTTTTTTAAGGTATTCTGCAAAAAGCAGTTGTTTGGGCGTACTAGGCACGCAGTCGGCATCTTCTGCCGACTGCGTGTCGAATTTAGTATAGTTTAAAAAACGTTCTGTCAGATTCATTACTCGTAATATTCAATTGTACGGGTCTGCTCCATCTCCTGGCCCATCATTGAACTCTTGCGGCTGATCCAGTTGCCCTTGGCATCATACTTGTAATCAGTGTAAGGAGTTTCCATCTCCTGGCCGCCCATGTCCATTGACTGAGAAGCTACAGCACCCTTGTCGTTGTATTTATACTTGATAACCATGTCGTTACCCATCATGTTGATGGTCTGGCTAACGATACGGCCGTTTTCCCACTTGTACTTGATTTCGATCTGCTGACCCTGCATAGCCTCTCTCTTGGCTGACTGCAGATAGCCGTTCTCATCATACTTGGCGTCAGAGATGCCATCGCTCTGCATCTTACCCTCCTTGGTGAAGTTGATTACCTGCTCACGACCCATCATGCTCGACTTGATGCACTTTACGGCACCCTGAGCCTCGTTGGCCTCAACATCATGGAACTTGGTCTGTGCTTGCATGGCAAACGGAATAGCCATCAAGGCGATCATCATAAATAGCTTTTTCATTTTACTTTTAAGTTTAAATTGTTAATAATTAAAGTTGATAAAACTAGTCAGATTATATCTGCTGCACTTTAGACGAGAGGACTTTAAAAAAGTTTAATCCCGTCATGCAAACTAAGTTGATGCTGCAAAATTACAATTTTTTTCGATATAATCATAAAATAATAGAAGATTTTTGAGGGGCGGCATCAAATTTTTCACTTTTCACTTTTCACTTTTCCCTTTTTTTACTATCTTTGCAGTCCTATAAAACCAATTATGATAGATAGAGCTACTATAGATAAAATCATGGATGCCACGAACATTGTCGACGTGGTGGGTGAGTTTGTCACGCTGCGTAAGGCAGGGGTGAACTACAAGGGTCTCTGCCCGTTCCACGACGATAAGACGCCTTCGTTCATGGTGTCGCCCTCGAAACAGATCTGCAAGTGTTTTGCCTGTGGCGAAGGGGGAACGGCTATCAACTTCCTCATGAAGCACGAGCAGATCACCTATCCTGAGGCGCTGCGGTGGCTGGCTAAGAAATACAATATCGAGATTCAGGAAAAGGAGCTCACCGACGAGGAGCGTCAGCAGCAGAGCGACCGCGAGTCGATGTTCATCGTCAACGAATGGGCGCGGACTTATTTCCAGGACATCCTGAAAAACGACCCCGACGGCATCGCCATCGGTAAGCAGTATTTCCGCAGCCGTGGTATCCGCGACGACATCGTCGAGAAGTTCTGTTTGGGTTTCGCCCTCCCCAAGCGCGATGCCCTCGCCCAGGCTGCACTGAAAGCCGGCTATCAGGCGGAGTTCTTAGTAAAGACAGGTCTTTGTATATCGAGGAGTGAGGAGGGAGGAGTGAGGAGTGAGAATACTCCTGCTGCAGATAATTCTTCTATAGGGACATCTCCTGTTGCAGACAAATCTCACGCCTCACTCCTCACTCCTCATTCCTCACTTAGGGACCGTTATGCGGGCCGCGTTATCTTCCCTTGGCTGAATGTGAGCGGCAAGGTGGTAGCCTTCGGAGGCCGTTTGCTCGACGCTCGTACCAAGGGGGTCCAGCAGAAGTATGTTAACTCGCCCGACTCTGAGATCTACCATAAGGACCATGAGCTCTATGGCCTTTTCCAGGCCAAGAAAGCCATTGCCAAGGAAGACCGCGTATATATGGTTGAGGGCTATACCGATGTGATTGCCATGCACCAGAGCGGTATCGAGAATGTGGTAGCCAACAGCGGTACGGCGCTCTCCGTCTATCAGATCAAACTGCTCCGTCGCTTCACGCAGAACATTACCTTATTATATGATGGCGACGAGGCGGGCATCCATGCGGCCATGCGAGGCACCGACATGCTGCTGGCCGAGGGCATGAACATCAAGGTGCTGTTGCTGCCCGACGGCGATGATCCCGACTCCTTTGCCAAGAAACACTCGACACAGGAACTGCGTGACTATATCGAGCAGAACCAGACCGACTTCATCACCTTCAAGACACGTCTGACGGTGGAGAATGTCACCGACCCCGTGAAGCGCAGCGAGGCCATCAGCGGCATCGTGAAGAGCATCTCCGTCATTCCTGACCAGATACTCCGCTCCACCTATCTCAGCGAACTCTCGCAGCGCATGGACATCAAGGAGCAGACCCTGCTGAACTCGATGAACAGCATGATCCGCAAGGAAATCGAAGAAAAGGAGAAGGAAAAATCGAGGAGTGAGGAGGGAGGAGTGAGTAGTGAGAATACTCATGCTGCAGATAATTCTTATACAGGAGTTTCTTCTATAGCAGACAAATCTCACTCCTCACTCCTCACTCCTCACTCCTCGGAAATTGCATCCCTGATTATACAAAGCATCATCCGCGATGGCGAGAAAGTCATCTTTGAGCATGTGGAGACCGACGATGGCGGCTATGCCGACCTGACGGTGGCCCAATACGTGCATTACGACTTAGGTCAGGACAATATCCGTTTCCACAACGAGTTGTATAATCAGATCCTCGACGAGGCGGTGGCGCATAGTGGCGAGCCTGATTTCAAGGCCGAGACCTATTTCATGCACCATCCCGATGTTCAGATCAGCAGTCTGGCTGCTCAATTGGCCATCGACCGCCATCAGCTGGGTAAGAGTTTCCAGTTGAAGGAGCGCGAGGGGAGTCTCCGTCAGTACGTCCTCCATCTGGTGCTCGACCTGCGCATGGACATTGTCGAGAAACATCTGAAGGAACTCAAGGCGCAGATGCGACAGGTGGGCAGCGATATGGACCACATCAAGCAGCTGATGCAGGAATTCAAGGAAACGCAGGAATTGCGCAACGCATTGGCTCAACAACTTGGTAACGACTTGGTGGGATGATCAGTTGGAACGTCATATTATTCAGTGTCTATCACATCGTTGTGATTCTGGCCATCATCCACGTGGTGATGGACAACCGTCAGCCGGCCAAGACAATGGCCTGGGCACTGGTGATATGGTTCGTACCGGTGGTGGGACTGGTGTTCTATCTCTTCTTCGGCCTGAACACCCGCAAGGAGCGGTTCATCAGTCAGCGGAGCCTTGACCAGCTCTCCAAGCGCTCGATGCTGGAGTTCGTCGAACAGAAGGATTTGCAGTTGCCTGCAGACTACCGCCAGCTCATCGACCTCTTCGTCAATGAGAATTTCTCGCTGCCTTTCAAGGATAATCAGGTCACCGTCTATGACGACGGCTACGCCTTCTTCCCGGCCCTCTTGCAGGAGATTGCCAAAGCCGAGAGTCATATCCATATCGATATGTATATCTTTGCCGACGATGCGCTGGGCTGTCTGCTCTCCGATGCCCTCATCGATAGGGCCCGTCAGGGGGTTGAGGTCAAGCTGATCTACGATGATGTGGGCTGTTGGAATGTGAGTCACCAGTTCTTCGAGCGCATGCGCGATGAGGGGGTCGAGGTGGTGCCGTTCCTGCCCGTGCGCTTCCCGTCGTTCACGAGCAAGGTCAACTACCGTAACCACCGCAAACTGATTGTCATCGACGGCCGTATCGGCTTCATCGGAGGTATGAATGTCGCCTTGCGCTATGTGAAGGGTACAGGCACCCAGCCTTGGCGCGACACCATGCTGAAAGTGGAGGGCACAGGCGTCTACGGCCTGCAGCGCGCCTTCCTCATCGACTGGTATTTCTGCGACCGCACGCTCATTTCCGACCGCAAATACTATCCCCCCGTCCGTCTGGCCCAACCGCTCGATACCCAGTCGCTGTCGTTGTCGCAGACCGTTACCAGCGGTCCTGTCGCGCCCTATCCTGAAATCATGCAGGGCTATGTGCGCATCATTCTTTCCGCCAGGCGCTATGTGTATCTCGAAACGCCTTATTTCCTGCCTACCGAACCCGTGCTGTTCGCGCTGAAGACGGCCTCTGCCGCAGGGGTCGACGTGCGTATCATCGTGCCTTACCGCAGCGATGCCAAATGGGTGGAGTGGGCCAGTCGCAGCTACCTGCGCGATGTCGTCGAGTCGGGTGTCACCGTCATGCTCTATCAGGCTGGTTTCCTCCATTCGAAACTGCTCGTCTGCGACGATTCCATCTGTACGTGCGGCTCCACGAATGTCGATATCCGCAGTTTTGAGAATAATTTCGAGTCGAACATCTTCCTCTATGGCGAGGGGGCAGCCCGACAGTTGCGTGAGATGTTCCTGGCCGACGAACAGCAGTCGGTCAATTTGCAGGATATCCCCAAGCGCATGCACCCGAAGTTTATGAAACGCCTGTGGGAGTCGATGGTCCGGATGATGTCACCCCTGATGTAAGGGCTGGAAGATCGAGAAATTCACGCTGCCGTACTGTCGGTGCTCCACAAAATTGGGATGGTCGGTGAACGAGTGGTCTTTGCCGTGTTCAAACACAAAGACACCATCCTCTTTCAACAGGTTTTTCTCGAAGATAAGCGAAGGAATCGTCGGCAGTTCCTTCAGGGCGTAAGGCGGGTCGGCGAAGATGAAGTCGAACTGCTGCTTGCAGTTCTTGAGATACCGAAACACATCGCCCCTGATCGCAGCCACCTGGGGACGGTTCTTTTCTGGCTGACCCGTTTGCGCGGATTTGCTGTCAGCCAGAAGAGAACCGTCCCCGAGTGGCTGAAGCTTCTGCAGACATTGCAGGATAAAACGGTGATGATCGCGGTCGGCCTCGATGCTCACCACGTGGGCGCAGCCCCGTGAGGCCAGTTCCAGCGAGATGCTGCCCGTGCCCGAAAAGAGGTCGAGGGCTGTAGCACCGTCGAAGTCGATATAGCCCGTCAGCACGTTGAAGATGTTCTCCTTGGCAAAATCCGTTGTCGGCCTCGCCTTAAACGTGCGGGGAATATCAAAATGTCGTCCCTTATATTTTCCTGTAATGATCCTCACTTTTCACTTTTCACTCCTCACTATTCACTTCTTCTTCAGAAGATCTGTTAGGTCGAACGGCATCACGTAGGCATTCTTCAGATACTTTCGCATCTCGTCTAAGATCCAGTCCTGCTCGGGAATGTCGCCTAAGATGTGTATCTCGTCGTGTTCCGGCTTCAGGTTCAGCTGCTTCCACACATAGAGCAGGAAGTAGAGGGAGTCGTGGGCGCGGGTGGTGTCAAACGAGTTGCAGAACTTGAAGCGGTTCTGCTGGAACGAGCAGATGTCGAGCTGCTTGTCGTGGAAATAGCCGTACAACTTACTGCGGTGACCCGTGAAGCTGCGCTGGTGCAGATAGGTCCAGACGGGAATCATGCCGTGCATCAGCTGCACATCGTCGTATTTGTCGGTGAGCACCATCAGCAGGTCCTTGTTGATCGAGTACACGCAGACGGCATTCAGCGAGGGCAGCACGTTGAATTTCACCACCTCCTTCTCGCTCCTGGGGTAGGCGTGCAGGTAGAGCGTGGCGGCATCGGCCTCCTGAAACTGCTCGATGGGCACCATCAGCACGGGGGCGTTGATCAGCACGCGTACGGCTGGAAAGTCTATCTCCCTGGCGAAGGTCTTGAAGGCCTCGCGCAGGTTGGCGGCCATCGAGATGCCACTCTTCACCACGTAGGGCTCAAACATGACGGGCTCTTCCGGATTCGCCTTGTCCGTAATCATAAACGACAGCGTATTGTTGCCCACGCGAATCGTCAGTTGCTTGCTATTCATGATGCTTGTCGTTGCCATGCCTCAATTCATTGCCGACATCACACTGGCCACGCAAACGGCCAGCAGTCCTGCCGCCACCAGCGCCAACGCAATGTTGATTTGTCTGTTACTAATCTGCATATCGCCTGCAAAGGTACGAATTATTTAGCGAAAACTGAAAAGTTTTCTTCAAAATAATATAAACATATACCTCAATCCCCGTGAAAGCCTTTGTACATCGGGGTTTCAGATAGGGTATATGTTGCTTGAACATATACCTAACATATACCTATCATATACCTCAACATATACCTTATTATATATGAAGGCCCATTTTGTTTAACAATTCGCAAAAAAACGTGTCTTTTGAGGGCAAAAATTTGCAAAACGCGAAATTTTTTTGTATCTTTGCACCTTGAAAGGCACATGCTATGAAAGGCGTGTCGCAACTAACCATTTTATAAACAATTTAAACATTAACCATTATGCGTAAAAATCTTTTGATTAACGGAGAGGCTGTTGCGGCCTCTCAGGAGGGAGCCCTGGTGATAGAGCTCTTCCTAAACGACAATTACCTTTTCCGTCGCAACGTACTAAATGGAAAGGTTGAATTTCTGACCTTGCCTGAAGGTGAGGGCGTCTCTTGGCGTCCGCTGACTCAGGAGGCACTGAACAGCATCATCCTCAAGGCAGAGCGCGAACACATCATGGAGAAAGGCAGCCCGAGTGCCAAGATCAAGATGTATGTGCAGTCTGAGGAGGTGCCCGTTTTCAATCCCGTCACAGAGCTTTTTGATAGCCTGCCTCAATGGGATGGCAAGAACCACGTGGCCGCTGTTTTCAGTCGCATCCCAGGTCTCAGCACCGAGCAGCACAGCTTCCTGGCCATCTGGATTCGTTCGATGGTGGCCCATTGGCTGCAGATGGACACCCTTCATGGCAACGAATGCGTGCCAACGCTGATTGGTGAGCAGGGATGTGGTAAGACCACCTTCGTACGTCGTCTGCTGCCCCCTCAGCTGCGTGAGTATTATCTCGACCATCTGAACCTGTCGAACAAGTTCGATAAGGAGATGGCGCTGACAAACAACCTGCTGGTCAACCTCGACGAGCTCGAGGCTATCCGCCCCAGTCAGCATGCAGCCTTGAAGCAGACGCTCTCGAAGAGCAAAGTCAACGGACGTCCTATCTTCGGAAAGGTCCAGGCGGATCGTCCACGTTTCGCCTCGTTTGTGGCCACGACGAACAATCCGCATCCGCTGACGGATCCCACTGGCTCGCGTCGCTACATCTGTCTGACGATTCCTGAAGGTCAGCTGATCGACAACGATGGCGACATCGACTACGGACAGCTCTATGCGCAGGTGCTCCATGAGCTTCGAGTGGTGAAGGCTCCCTATTGGTTCAACAACCTCGAGGTGCAGCGCATTCAGCAGCTGAACCAGAACTACATGGAGGAGAAGGACATCGCCGAAATCCTGAACGCCTGCATCCGCAAACCTGAGGAGGGTGAGGTGGCACAGCCGATGGATTGCAAGCAACTGCTCGAACTGGTGCAGAAGGAGTATCCTCTGGTGGCGAACACGCGAAGCACGAAGATTCATATCGGACTGGCGATGAAGGAGTTCGGCTACGAGTCGACCAAGCGAGGCAACAGGCCCTATTACAAGGTGGTCCCAATCGCCAAGAATGCTGCGTGAGGTATATGTTAAGGTATATGTTAGGTACATGATAGGTACATGTTTGCCTAACATATACCTGCCTCGAAACCCCGATGTACAAAGGCTTTCACGAGGGTTGAGGTATATGTTTGAAGAAAAATCGATAAAACTATAAAAATTTATGGAAATCAAGAAGAAATTCACATTGGAAGATATACCTGGCGGATACGCCATGTGTATGCGAAACGACTGCACAGTCTGCGAGCATTGTCTGCGACACATCGCTTATAATGATGTGGGGAAAGACCAGAAAAGGCTCATGATTATCAATCCCTTGCTGGTAGTGCCGAATGAGCAGTGCGAGCATTTCCGGACTGACGAGCTGGCCACCTATGCCAAAGGTTTTGTCCGTATGAAAGACGAGATGTTGCCCCGTCAGTATGATGAATTCATGGTTCGTTTGATAGGCAAGTTCGGTCGAACAGGTTATTATGAGCGTCGTCGAGGCGAGCGACTCTGCAAGCCTTCTGAAATCGAATTCATCCAAAAGGTGCTTCAGGAAATGAAGCTTCCCAATCTCGAATTCGATGGTTACGAGAAGCATTATAACTGGTACGGTGATTAGTCTTTCAAAATCGATAAGCTCCACATCGCTCTCAGTACATAACTGGCGCACTCCAGTACGTCCCCAGGCGCACTCGAGTGCGCCAGTATGCGTACTGGAGCCTTCTAATGATCAATAAGTGCCTAGTATTGCTGAATAAGAGCCTTCCCCTTATCATTAAAAGCCTCTTTATCAATGGGAAACAATACTTTTTTGCTTTTTTATTTGGAAAATTCGATAATTCTTCTTATTTTTGCGGAAAATATTGAATATATGACCAAGAGTGCAGCATTATCAAGAATCCGTCAGACGGCCACATCTACAATTCCAGATGGTGGCAAGGCGATTCTTTATGGCTCCAGGGCCAGAGGTGATGCCCGCAAGGATTCTGACTGGGATATTTTGATCTTATTAGATAAAGATATTCTTGATCAGTCGGATTACGATAATGTCAGTTATCCCTTTGTCTTGCTTGGTTGCGATTTGGGCGTAGAAATCAATCCTATTATGTACACCACAAAGGAATGGGAGTCATATCGCATCACCCCATTTTATGAGAATGTTGTTCGTGATGGAATAGTTCTGGTTTAACAAACGAGACTTCTCGCTCCGCTTAGGACAAGAGCCCCATTTGGATTGGCAAGCGACTTGTTAAAGCGGAGTTTTTTTGTGTATAGGAGTAACAAAAGAGACGATTGTGCCCCTTCACAAGCCTTGTGAAACTACTTTTTTACATTTTCTTCACAAAATATTTGCAAAGTTCAGAAATAATTCCTATATTTGCAACTGACTCTATGAGCCCGCAAGGGTGAAAGGGTCGAACTTATTGGAAAAAGGACGTTTACGAACGTTATCTTCGATGTGCTAATCTCGCAAATTAGGACTCTCTTCGAAGGAGCGCAACCGAAACGTCTACGTTGGGTGTATTGTACACTGCTACAATATCTCACGACGTGGGCTAACTCGAGTTGCTTGTCCTAAGAGAGAGGCGATGCGAGAGCCTGCACATGGGATAAGCGAGAAGTAGTGACTCCCACGTCTTTATTTATTAACCTAAAAGAAAGCTGAAACTTGGGAGATCAATAGGCGGCTGACAATTGTCTATGAAATATATAATGGAGATTTCAAAAGCCTTATGGACCGAAAAAGGCTGTTTTGATTATAATATTATGTTTACTTCTGTATCATCATTATTAAAATAATAAATGAAGTCCTATTCCTTTTTATTTTGTTAATAATTGGTATGTACATTTCAATATTGAAAATTAATAAATGATATTAACATGAGAAGAAATAAATATTGGCCACTTATAATAGTACTGATCTTGGGCGCAATTATGGCTCCTATTATAATCCGTTGTGATGATGGTAAATATATAGTCTCCTATGATGCTATACCTCCTGTTAAACCATATAAACCATCCAAGGTTAAGCTATATATCGAGAATTCAGGTAGTATGGATGGGTATATGTTTGATGGATCAGAACTTAAAGATGCTGTCTATAGCTATGTTAGTGGTTTATCAACACATTCTGATACTACGGAATTATTTTTTGTTAATAGTAATGTTTATAGTGTCAAAGCTCCATTGCACGATTTTATATATGCGATGTCACCAACTGCATTCCACAGTTCCCCTGGCAATAAGGCAAACACTGATATTGCAGATATTTTCAGCATGGTTCTTTCTCAAATAGAAGAGAATAGCGTTAATATACTTGTTACTGATGCAATATTAGATTTACCTTCAGGATCGACAGTCTTCTTTCGTACAAAGCAGACTCAAATCAAGTCTATATTTGAAAACTATTTAAAGGTGAATCCCAATTTTGCTATAGAGATTTTCCGTATGTTATCACGGTTCAATGGCAAATATTATTATACTGGAGGCAATGTCACTTTATCGGATCAACAACGGCCATATTACATGTTTGTCATGGGTGACAAGCAAGCGTTGAGTTCAGCAAACGGCATTGTCGCAAAGAGCCTGATACAACATGGAGTTGAAGATTACTATGCATATTCTTCATATACTCAGGTTCCTTTTGTGGTAGAGAATAAGAAAAAAAAGGGAAATGGTGGGTATTTTGAAGTGCGGTTACAACAGAAGTCTGTTCCTGTCATAGCAAAGGTAGACCTTCAGTATACTCTTCATGAAGATGAGTTTCTAATTGAACCCAATTTGTATGCTATTGCGTTTGGAGATGATAGCATTAAGATTAAAACCATTAAAGAGTTGCCAAAGGAGCCAGAATATACACATGCATTTACTTTGTCATTGCCAGAAAATGCAACAGAAGGAAGTGTAAACCTGTATTTCTGTCCTCCACCTTATCCGCTTTGGTTGGAAGACGCTAATGACGATTTATCCGATGCTTCAGTAGCAACGACCATGAAGACAACGGGTATTAAATACGTTGTCGAAGGTATATCTGATGCATTTGCGAGTACATGCGTAAATAATCCAGCACCATTTACAAATGGAGACAAGGTATATACTCCTAAGTCTAAAGCTGACAAGAAGCCTATTCCTGTGTTGGCGGGGTGGAAATTCCGTTTGGACAAGAAAGCTAATTATAAAAAACCTTAGAGGAAAATTAATAAATAATGTTTAATATATGGATAAAATCTATACTTTACTCTCTGGCCTATATGGTGACGAACTCCATGATTTCCTTCTTGGAGTCAATGGTATGAATGGCACTAACCTTTTTAATGTCATGTTTGTAGTACTACTTATTATTTCTATGTTGTTAACTCCTTTCTTTTATTATAAGCTTTGGGATAGGGCAACATGGGCGAGCATCGGAAAATGGTTGGTTATGCTGTTAGTAAATGCCACCATTGTATTCTTGGTTAATGTAATTTGGTTGCATTTTCTTTCTGATAAGATGGTAGATGAAGAGGGTGAGGCTCTTTCTATAGGTCTTTCTAATATAATAGGATTTGGTTTTGCATCCGTTATTCTTGCTTCGTTATTATTTTCCGTTGCCTCGTTGGGTTGGAAAACGCAAAGTGTTAATTGTCCACACATTCCATTATAAATCTCAGATGTTATGTCAAAATTATATGTATTTGCAATAGGAGGAACAGGCTCAAGAGTCCTGCGCTCCCTCACAATGCTTGCAGCTGCAGGTGTAGATGTACATGCGAATGAGATAGTTCCAATTATCATTGATCCTGATGCTTCAAATGCAGATCTAACTCGTACAGTCACTTTAATGAATTGTTATTCTTCAATTCGTAAAGGTATTGAGTTTAGTGACACTAACGAAACTACTTTCCTTAGGCCTGAAATTAGTCAGTATGTGCAAAACTATACTTTACACATTAAAGACACAGAGAATAGGCGCTTTGACCAGTTTATAGAATATGCTTCCCTTTCTTTGGAAAACAAGGCTATGATGAGCATGTTGTTTTCGGAGAAAAACCTTAATGCACAGATGCAGGTAGGATTTAAAGGTAATCCAAATATTGGTAGCGTTGTATTGAATCAGATTGTTTCTTCACCTCAGTTTGATGAGTTTGCAACTTCATTTGCCGCAGGCGACAAAATATTTATAATAAGTTCAATTTTTGGTGGAACAGGTGCAAGTGGATTCCCATTGTTATTAAAGACTCTTCGTGATAAAAATGCATCATTCCCCAACCATAGTATAATTAATAATGCTGAAATTGGTGCTATTACGATTCTTCCATATTTTAAATTGCAACCATCTGAGCAAAGTGAAATAGATTCATCTACATTCATTTCAAAAGCTCGTTCAGCTTTGGCTTATTATGAAACAAATGTAGTTGGGAATAATTCCATTAACGCGTTATATTACCTAGCCGATGATGGTAATATATACGAAAATAATGATGGAGGTAGTATGCAGCAGAATCCTGCTCATATTATTGAATTTGTAGCAGCAACAGCTGCAATTAATTTCATGAATAATAATTATTCAGGTAGATATATGAATCTTGAGTTTGGTATTCAAGATATTAATGATAATGATGGAGTCACTTTTGGTAAATTCTATTCAGAAACATCGGGTTTACTGATGAAACCTATGACTCAGTTGGCTTTGATGGCAAATTGCCTTCAGGAAGGAAGTCCTCAATATAATTTGGTGACCTCTAAGTCTTTGGCTGCAAACTTAACTATATGTGCTAAAGAGAGTTTGTATACTACACCATATTTCAAGGAATTAAAGGCTTTCCTTGTAAAATACAAAGAGTGGCTTAAAGAGTTAGATGATAATAAACGGTCTTTAAATCTATTTAATTTGGAGTGTGCTGACAAACCTTTTGAATTGCTTACTGATCGTAAATCACACCAAGGTGGATTCTTAAGCTTCGAAAAGAAAGATTATGAGGCTTTTTACGGTGCTCTTAATAAAGCTGCTCAAGAGGTACGAGGAGATAAAGCGTCTAGCTTATTTATAGAGATGTTCTCGCGAGCAACAAAGAAATTGGTAGAAGAAAAACTTAAAATGTAAATGTTATGTCAAAGATATTTAGATTAGGTGAAGGCCCCCGCACTTATACTGATTGGTCCGAATCGCCTTCTTTCCCATATGACAGTAATGCTAGAAAGAAGATACAAGATCCTGATGGCGCAACTGCTGAGAAGGAAATTACGTCAATTCCCTCTCCATTCGCTCGTATTGATTTGATAAAGAATGCTTTTCGCGAGGTTTGTGATAATCAAGACCTTGATGGTCATACAATCTTCCATAAGATGGTGTCTGATGCGCTAGATATTGGTGAGATATTCTTTAATATCGATCGTTTCAATGATAAAGTTGAGATCATTACCTGGAATCCTGCAAGTTGTATTAAGGAGATGAAAAACTCTGATCTTGATGGTCATCATTATTTAGGTGATGTCCTTGATAAGTATCTTGATTCTGATGCTAAGGCGTATAACTTTGACTCCATGCAGAATATATATATTCTCAATTATAAGAATGGTATAAAAGAACTGAATATTATAGGCGCTACATCCCCAGCCACGTTATTCTTCTCAAATGCCAACGATTTAAGCTACCTTTCGGATGAACTGTCGTTTGAGTTAGATAAACCATTTGATAATAAATATAATCCCCTTTATAAGCGAGATTCTCAGTACGTAAAAGCACTATTCCTTTACAGAAAAGTTTATCCAGGCTTTGCTACTGCTTTTCGTGAATTGAATGATTATTTCGACTTGACATTCCAAAAGCTATCTCCCGAGCTTCGTAATGAAATTCGTGATTTGAGCGCAAATGATGTGGGGAGTTATGGAACGATTTCTGTTACTCGAGGTAATCTAAACGACATTGTTGAAGTGCTAGGACAGAATCTATTCAAATTAAAAGGTACGACCTCAATTGAGAATTCGGACTTCCTGATAGATTCAGCTAAGTGTGATGACCAGATATTGGTATTACCTATTGATAAGGGTAATACGTATAGCGACTTGATTTATGTGACAGAGAGATGGGGTGAAGAGAACTTTGCGCAAGCATATGATAGGAGGGAAATATCTGAAAGAACCCTTCCTTCTCGTGGTGATAAAAAGCCATATCTTACTATAAGCGATTTCTTGGAGCCGGAAATTATACGAGTGCCATACTTGTTGAATGAAGATGATTTCTATACGGCTCATAATCGTAAGAATGGTGAGGAAGCAACTTTCTTACTACCACTCAAGCCGCTATTCTTTAAGTATTTTAGCGTAAATGATATCACCGAAAAAAATCTGATAACAGTTACAACGTTGTCAAGATCTTCTGCTGAGGTGACATTGCGCATACCTATTCGTAGCAAGCAACAACCCAAGCAAATAGTGTATTCACGTACATATTATGATTCAAATGCTGACCCAGACGAAAAAAACAACAAGGGAGCTGTTGTCGAGATGAAAATCTCTGGATTTGTTATGCCAAATGTACGTTTTATGCGTCCAGAAGAAGCAATCTATAAAGTTGGTTTGGTAATGATGAACGCCAATCGATATATGCTTGATTTCTATAAAGACGATCAGATTATCAGTGCAATTACACCTTCTGTAAGACAAGGTGCGAACGAACTTGCTAAGAATGCTGTATATACAATAGAAAAAAGCAACTTTGATTACATACGAGTGTCATCAAATACAACAGCACATAGTGTAATTATACCAAGATTTAAGTCTCAGACAATTAACAATGAGTTTAAGTTTGCTGTAGATCTTGGTACATCAAATACTCATATCGAGGTTTCTATGAATGGACGCGAATCAGAAGCTTATGGTTATCAGAAGTCTCCTGTAAGCATGTTCTTCTTGCAAACGTTTGATGATCATGGGGCCCCTAAGAATCTCCAGATTGAGAATAATATTATGGAAAAGGACATGTTGCCAACTGTAGTTGGTAAAAATTCTGATTTCCGTTTCCCAACTCGGACAATATTGTCTTGTGCAAAGAGTATTGACTGGTCTGCAAATTTGAATTGCTTTGAAATGCATAATTTACCATTGACATATGGTAAACGTGTAGAATTATCATATAATGATTATCATTATGATATCAAGTGGGGAACTGATGAAAAAGATAAAGAAATTCTACGTTGCTATGTCGAAGACCTATTGTTCATGCTTCGTACTAAGGTTGTTGCTGAAGGTGGAGACCTCACAAAGACCAAGTTGACTTGGTTCTTCCCAATTAGTATGCCGATAGGAAGAAAGGAAAAGCTATCTAAGATATGGAATGAGTTGTATTATAAGTACTTCCCAGGTGCAGTTAATGGCATTGAAGCGATGTCTGAATCATATGCTCCTGTTCTTCATTATCGTAATGAGAATACAACGGTTTCAAATCTTATCAATATTGATATTGGTGGTGGTACCACTGATGTTGCATACTTTGTAGATAAAGAGTTGTCTTTTGTCACATCATTTAGGTTTGCTGCTAATGACATCTTCCAGGATGCTTATGCGAAGGATACAGTTCACAATGGAATTGTTGATGCATATAAGGATAAAATTAAGGCTGTATTGGAATCGAATTCTGCAGATGCAGCAGTGCGTGACGTATTATCAATCTTTGATTCAGACAACAATCGCCATCCTGCAAATATGGCGTCATTCTTATTCTCATTGCGAGACAATCAGAATTTGAAGAATGTGAATAAAAATAAGATTGATTTTAATGAACTCCTTCAAGATGACGAGCAGTTCAAGATTGTCTTTATATTATTCTATACTGCTATTATTTACCATATTGCTCAAATTGTTAAGCTACAGCAATTACCATTACCTCGTCATATATCATTAAGCGGTAATGGCAGTAAAGTAATTAAAATTATCTCTACAGATAGTTCGATCCTTTCTTCATATACGAAGAAAATCTTCGAAATAGTTACTGGACAGAGTTATGATGGTAATCCTCTTGGTATCATTGGTCTTGATAAAGAAGGCTCAAAAGAGTCTACATGCAAAGGTGGAATTTTAGGAACAGAGCCAACAGGAAATAAGGAAAAACAAGTAGTCCTGAAGTCTAATGGTGATGAACTGATGGCTGATGTTGTATTTGGCGCTGTTGATGATGCCTATAAGAGAATGGTAGAGCAAAGTGCAGGTAAATTCTTTGAATTCTTCTTCTCGCTGTGTTCGAAGTATAATATGAAGGACAACTTCGGAATTACAAATAATAGCATTAGTACTGCTAAAAAGTATTGTGATCAAGACCTTGCTACGTTTATAAACCGTGGTTTGGAACAGCAGCGTAAAGACTACGAGGATTCTGATCCTCTACGCGAGACGTTGTTCTTCTATCCATTGAAGGGCTTCTTGAGTAACCTTATTAACAATTTAAATGAGTAATTATGAAATTGATTCAAGAACATAGCTTACTGATAATTGCAATATTATTAGTATTGCTTATAATATCTGTTCTCTTTTATTTTTTAAGGGAACGTAATTCTCGTGATGATTCTAGTGGTATCTCGCGTCGAGGATCAGTTTCAAAAGAAAAATTTAATCTCGTTTTTAATCAGAGAAATGAGGAATCTCAAGAAAAAGTGAAATTTGAGAATCTTTATAATGATTATAGAGAAAAATATGAGAAGGCATGTGTTGAAATCGGTAAACTCAAAAGCAGAATAGATGAACTAACTCGAGATTATAACGAGTTGAGTGAGTTATATAACAAAGATACTGCTCCTTATGATGTCGATGAGAAATCAGAAGGAGCAAATCCTATAGTTGACCATTCTTTAGAGAGTGAAACGACTCAAGGAGCGATAGTGGGGCAAAAAATAAAGTACGCATCTTTCCCTCGCTCTGCTGGTAACACCATATATTTCTCTGATCTGACAGATAAACTTGTAGATGATTCTTATTTTGAAATAAGACTCTCTGGTGATACAGACAAAGCTTCTTTCAGACCATTGGATTTTATGAAAATTCGCAACTATGATCCTGCTATGGCAGCAATACTTACGGATGGCGTGAAACCTAATGTCGCATCTACTGTACTTGGTGTAGAACCAGGAGATGTGTGTTTAGAAGGCAATGATTGGATTATTAAAAAATTGGCAAAAGTAAAATTGGCATAAAATGGATTTGACATTTCCCATGATTCTAACCATTACTGTTGTATTAGTAGTGGTTTGTTTTCAGTTATATAAATTCTTTGAAAATCGCAAAAGAATTAATTTGTTCAGTAGCATTTTTGCTGGACAAGATTATGATTTGGTAAGAAATGAAAGTGAGCTGGTAGTAGGTATCACAGGTTCTGGTAATGAAATCTTTGATGATATAAAAAGTTCAATAAATGGCTATCTTAAAGGTACAAAAGGTACTGAGGTTGATTTTCAACTACTAAAAGATTCCGTTGATCGTCATTGTGATATGATTGAGGATGAGATCAATTCGCAGATGCCTTTGCCTTTGTACTTTGGACTCGCAGGTACTATGGGTGGTGCAATTATTGGGCTTATGGCTTTAGTGTGGGGTGATGCAATCCTTCAGTTGATGGCCGGTGATTTAGGTTCAGCTGGGAATAATGCAGCGAACAATATCAACGATCTGCTATGGGGCGTTGCCATTGCCATGCTAGCTAGTGCTATTGGCATTATATTGACATCATTAAACACAGTTTATTTTAAAAACAAAAAACTGCAAGAAGAAACAGAAAAGAACATATTTCTTGCATGGATGCAGTCGCGTGTTTTGGCTGCTGTTCCTTCTACTGTTTCTCAGCAAATGAAGGCCTTGGTAAACCAATTGGTCACTTTTAATAGGACCTTCAAATCAAATACTGATGCAATCACTACAACTCTAGACAAAGCAAAAGAAGTCTACAAATCGCAAGCTGATGTTATCGAAGAATACAAAGCTATTGACTTGGAGGCTATTGCAACTGGAGTAAGTAGTATTATGCGTCGATTAAGAAGTAGCACTGAAAGCTTAGACAACTTTACTCAATATCTGGATAAGGTCCATGATTATTATGAGAAAATGCAAGTCTTTGCAGAAAACCTGAATAAGGAGTCAGAGAGAATTGGCATACTTCAGGATATTCAGAGGTTCTTCCAATCTCACAAGGGCGTTATTGCAGAGGAAACAGCTGATGCTCATAAAAACATCCAGGAGTCAATAAAAGCGGTGCAGGAATCTACTGAACAGCAAGTTAATGAGACTTATGCTGCCCTTACTGAACAATCGCAGAAACTAAAGAATGCTGTTGACGAAAATAACAAACAGTTTGAAGAACTCTGTCAGGATATGCGTAATAAGTTCAAGGAACAAATGGACGAAATGCCTGAAGTTGCACAAAGCTTGAAGAAACTTGAAGACATACCTAATCAATTAGAGGCTGTAGTTTCAAAGATTACCCAATCACAAGAACGTCTTGCATTGGATTTCCTTGCAGCAGCAAAACAGATTGTAGATACTGTTGGCAAGGAAAAGAAAGATCCATTTATTATTAAAGATGGTTTTAATTCTAACCAAGTACCAGTTAAAGAGATCATTCCTTCAAGCCTCAAATGGATAATTGTTGGTGGTATAATCGTAATGTCTATAGCTACAGTAGGGAATACGGCTTATAATATATGGAAGGGTGAAATAGCCCCAGTCCAGATTGTACAGGAAGAGGAACTTGTAGATAGCGTTGCAGCTACGATTCCTATACAGGTTGTTGACAGTACCCTTGTTCAGAACCCATAAATGATTTTTTGAAGTATGAAGAAATCAAAAGAGTCTTTCTTTTGGACAAGTTATTCCGATTTGATGACAAGCCTATTCATTATCATGTTGGTCCTTTTTGTCTTGGTAATAGTGCTGCTTAACAAACGAATGGAGGCTACTATCATAGAGCTTGAGGATATAAAGAAGGTGGAAGCATCAACTCGTGACCTCGAAGGTAAATTCTTTACTTACAATAAGGAATATGAAAAGTTTATTCTTAATATAGACTGTCAATTTCCCGTAAGCAAGTATGATATAGGACTTTTAAGTGATACTACAAGGTCTCAGTTGATGGACGCAGGTCAACAAGTAAAGGATTTCTTAGAGAAACATTCAGAGAATCAATATCTGGTTATTGTTGAGGGGCAGGCTTCTGCTAATTCCGAAGCGATGATGGAGTTTAATTACAATCTTTCATATCAACGAGCTTTGAGCCTTATTAAGTTTTGGGCAACAAATCCAAATGTTAAATTTTCAGAAAAGAATTGCGAACTCCAAATTGCCGGTAGCGGAGATGGTAGACTCAGCGCGAAAACTATGCGTGATTCTGTAAATGAAAAGAATCAGAGGTTTCTAATTTATATTATACCTAAGAATATCATCAAAAAACAATAGATGCGAAGGAAAAAAGTCATAATCGTATTGTTACTTATAATCTCGCATGTCTCATCATTGGCTCACGCCTCTTGGGAACAGCATGCAGATGATATGTATGAGGTATTAGGATTGGAGAGAAACGAAAAGCTTACAGATTGGATGAGATTTGTAAGCTCTGTTCTGATTGATAATTACAATGCCGAATATGCTTTTTCTGATAACGGGGAACCATTCGATTTCTATTTATATCTAAAAGAAAAATACCCAGAGTTTCAGTGTAAACACAGATTACTATTTCACTGGGGCTATAATTCGAGGCCTTGGTCTACTTATCTTCAGAATAAAGTTCTCGGATATGGATGGTCTGATACAATGATTAGAGACTTTCAGGCTGACCTAATTGCAGAACAAAAACGTAGAAATAGTTTCGCGAATAATTATACGGAGAATCTTTTTGGTTTTGCGCATGGAGGAAAAGAGGCGCGCGTGGCAAGGGTTATTATTTCTGTTGTATATGATGTCCATTTATTAGGAGATTATGAGCCTGATAATATTGATCTGGAAGGATTGCAGGATATTGGGTCTGTGGTCGGAGATATAATCAACAATATAAATGCATTGGATAAAAGAACTGGGGCACAGCTGACCAAACTGTTACAAAAAATTTCTCAAAATTCCAATTGTGACGTACAAGACAAAGCTGCCGCGTTGTTGAGGTTGTTGAAAGAGCATTTTGGAGTTTTTCTAAGAACTGCAGATAACGGAACAATTGAAGAACATTTAAACGCACAGGGATTTTTTTTTGTAGATTATAGTGCAAAACAGCCTAGTTATGAAAAAAAAACAACTCAGAAGGATTTTACTGATAAGAAAACTCGAAATAAAACTTTTAAAAAGGGGGGAGGCATTGGCGTAGTTATAATTATTTCATTAATAATACTAGTTGTGTTATTAGTTATTCTATTTAAGAAAAAATAAGATTACTCGAAGATGTATGATGAGTTTGAGTGATATATATATATGTGTATTAAATAAACTTGATGGTTTTAATGAAAAAAACATTCTTAAAGCCATAGACTTAGCTAATAATGATGTCGTTGAAACGCTTGATGATTTCATTGACTTTATTAATTTCAATATTGAAGATTGTAGATTTGAGGATATCACTCAACCTATTAATAAGGAAACTATAAAGAAAGTTGTTGAGAAAGTTTTGAAAAACAAAGATAATATAGTACATTATGTAAATCCATCAGATGGTAGTTTCCCCAAATGTTTGCCTATTGAAGAAATAGAGGCGCCTTCTCTTTTGAAATATAAGGGGAATTTGGAGAACCTTAAACGCAAAACAATACTAATAACAGGATCCCCCACTGTATCAGACAATGCTAGGTTAGCTTCTGAATATATTGGGAAGGTTTTGGCTTCAGGCGGCTATAACATATTGTCTACTTTTTCAAATGAATGTGAAGAAAAAGCAATAAAGGGATGTAAAGAAGTCAAGGGGGTAAGTACATTCTTTTTGCCTCATAGTTTAGAACGGCTGACATCTGAAGAAATAGAAGTTATTCATAGCGAAATCGATTCTGAACGCTCAATGATTATTTCTGTTGATGATTATGCTCTGGCAAATGCTGAATCAATTGAAAAAGCTTGTAAATATTCAATGGCACTTGCTGATTGTATGATTATTCCCCAAATTAGTAATACTGATTATATCTTTGACCATGTTAAGAAGTTTTTGAAATCAGACAAACCAGTTTATCTTGTAAGATACAAAACAAGAACTATTAAAGAGTACAATTGTATAAAAGCTCTTGAATCATTAGGGGTGATGTATTTGTCTAGTAATACTGTGTTAAAGCAGATAAAAGATACGGTTGGAGAGGTGTTGATATGAAGAAAGTATATTTAATTATAGCAGCCATTATGCTGCTTTGTTTGGCACCAATGCCATACGGGTATTTCCAGTTGGTGAGATTCTTGTCGACACTGGTGTTTGGTGTGATGGCATTCCGATATTACCAGGAGCGAAAGGAGTGGCTGGCTTATATATGTGGTACATTGGCTCTGCTGTTTCAGCCGTTCTACAAGATTGCATTGGGCAGAACGGTATGGAACATCGTGGATGTTATTGTTGCTATAGGATTAATCGCACTTTTCATCTATGAATGGAAGGAGGGGGATGGTAAAACGGAATTTAAGGGTAATACACCACCCATAAACATAATAGGCGAACCAGTAGAGTCAAACAACTTTGAGTTTAAACTCGAGGGAAAACTTGGTCCCAAGGAACTTATTTATGTTGCATCTGAAGAGGATAAGGATCTGGAGGATCTGTTTGAGAATAAACCTGAGGTCTTCGAAGGCTGGGGTCAGATGATGGGGTTCCATATTATCTATCTGCCATTACTTATCAAGAAACTGCAGGAGAAACGAGTTCTCCAATATCGTGCGCCTTATCTGAATGATACCGAGGTTAAAAGCGCTATTGTTGGCAATGATTTCTTGCTGAGGTTCCTGGATAATCCTGCTGATAGAGGTAAGATGAAGCATGGATTTATCCGAACAGAGAATATTCATCGTGGCGATGACGGGAAAGATAAAGCCATAAACCGTTTCTATCCCTTGTCATCGAAGAGTGGGGAGCCTATAGCTGATCAGTTGCATAGAATAAGCAAGCAGATTGCTGCTGAGGATAGTCAAAAGAAACTGCCAGGCGCATCGTATGATGAGTGGGGTGATGGCGATCAGTCTGATAGTCCGGCAGACTCTCAGTTCAATTCGCAACAAGGCGGTGAGAATATTGAAGATCTGATGGAGGAAGTCAGAGAGAGGATTGCCAAGTTACGTCAACGTGGTATCGCAGAATACTTGCTGGAGCAGCTGATACATCCAGATAATAGATTGAGTCGAATGGTTATCACCAAGGATTACCGTATCGTATTGCCTGACTATAACGATATGGAAATCAAGATGGAGCCTTTGGTTAAGGCTGTGTATCTGCTTTTCCTGAAGCATCCTGAAGGTATCATGTTTAAATGCTTGCCTGACTATCGAGAGGAATTGGCTCGTATATATGCAGAGTTGAGACCACAAGGTTTGACGGACAGAGCGCTGCAAAGCATAGAGGATGTTACAAATCCTCTGCTGAACTCTATCAACGAGAAATGTGCTCGAATAAGAGGAGCATTTGTAGGACAATTTGATGATTATATGGCGAAGAGTTACTATATTGATGGGCTACGTGGGGAGGCAAAGAAAATCTCGCTTCCTCGTAATCTGGTAGTCTGGGAATAAAATCGCATTTCCACAAGCCTTGTGGGCTGTAATTATTTGGTGGCAATGATACAAGTTCGTATCTTTGCCACCAAATTTAATTGTGTGCGATTATGGAAAAAATGAAACTTTTCTGCGCTTTTGTGATATGTGTCGCAATATGCGCTTGTAGTGAGACGAAGAAGAAATCTTCGGAGTTACAAAATTTGTACAATCTAATTATCATTGATGAGAGTGGGTCTATGTGGACTATCGAAAAAGAAGCTGTAAGCGGATTGAATGAAACGTTTCAGACTATCGCTGCTGCTCAGAAAGAGCATACACAACAGAGGCATTTTGTTAGCCTTGTCACATTCAATAGCTTGCGGATTCACAATGTCTATGATAGAAAACCTATTGGGGAGGATAGCTTAAAATGGGATGACTATCATCCACGAGGCTGTACTCCGTTATTTGATGCTATGGGAAGTGCAATAGATAGCCTTAGGAAGTATGTAACGGCTGATGATATTGTGTTGGTGACGATTATTACTGATGGACTGGAGAATGCTTCGAAAAAATATAGTGGTAAACATATTAAGGAAATGGTTTCTGAGTTGAAGTCGCAGGGATGGGTATTCGCTTATATCGGCACGAATCAAGATGTAGATTCTATTGCAGATGAAATAGGCGTGCGAAACAGAATGGGATACCATTATTCGTCAGAAGGTGTTCGGGATATGTGGGAAACAGATAAAGAGAGCAGACTGAGACTTTATTATAGTGCTGCTCACGAGGGGAGATCTGCTATTGATGAGAACTATGGGTATTATAATAAAAGAAAAAATGGGGCCTCGAAAGGAGAAACTTCTACTATCAAACAAAATGATAAATAAGTCTAGATATGGTTCACATTATTATTTGGGTAATTATACTCGGTGTTTATTACTTCTACCATGTTTATAAGGCAAGTGTGGAGGAAAAGGAGGCAGAGGAAGATCGGTTCTTTGAAGAGCTAAAGAATGGTGATAGTCATAATGAAATTGTCACTGAGGAGCCTGCGTATCTTGATGAAAAAACTACCACAGAATTGGTTTTATGTACCTTGCGTAAAATTGGTTGCGAACCTGAGACAGAGGAACAAGGGGATCTATGGAGGGTCTACTTTACTTATCAAGGGGAAAAGTTTGCGATAGAATGTAATGACAGCTGTAGATTCATCGTAATATATGACACATGGTGGTATCAGATGTCTGTCTATAGTGACGTCGAAGATATTGCTAATCTTCATAAAGTGATAAATCTTGCAAATCAACAGGCTAGTGTAACGGTCATCCACACTGTTAATCAGGAGATTGAAGAAATAGGTGTTCACAGCAGAAGAAATATATTGTTCATTCCACAGATTCCTGAGATTGATCAATATCTTGTCAGCGTTTTGAATGAATTCTTCAAGGTTCAGAGGTATGTGGTGACAGAATTGGAAAAGTGTAAAGTAAGAGAAGAACAAAGTATATAGGAGTTATGACAGATTACGAGTACATTATTAATCAGGTAAAGAAATTCCATTTTTCAAAATGGGATGATGATGAGTTAAGGAAGTGCGTTGATAAACTGCCCAAGCTGTCGAGGCAGGAGTTGGTAATGCTTTATCAGAGCAGGTGGTTGGGTAATGAGACAACGTTTAAGGATGCCATTTTTAATCTATTGTTTAAGGAACGAATAGAGGAGAGGGACAAGAAGATCAAGGCGATGAATGTGGATGAACTGATTGAGAACCTGCACGACGAAAACGGTTATGGGAAGTTCATCGTGCTTGAAATGAAAGAGCGTTATGACTCGCTTGACGATGAGGATAGGGTGAAGATTTTTGATACGCTGGCTGAGACGACCAAAGCGAATCAGAAGTGGGCTGAGAGTAAGAGGAAACAATTGAATGCTGACAAGTAAACTATATGCCAGGACAAAGGAATAATAATAGGCGCGCGCAACAACCATTGGATCTTTCCTATGGTCATGTGATGCCTCAGGCTCCGGAAATAGAGAAAGCTGTGCTGGGAGCGATGATGATAGACAAGGATGCCTATCTGGAGGTGTGCAATTTGTTGAGGCCAGAGAGCTTCTACGAGCCAAGAAACCAAATGGTGTATGATGCTATTCTGCAGCTGAGCAGGGATGAGAGCCCTGTGGATGTGCTGACTGTGACAAATATGTTGGGGAAAATGGGTAAACTCGATGAGGTAGGAGGACCTGGTTACATTGCAGAACTGAGTTCGAGGGTAGCCACTTCCGCCAATATCGAATATCATGCCAACGTAGTGGCGGAGAAATTCTTGTCACGTCAGATGATTGAATATGTCAATGTCATTGGAAAGAAGGCATTCGATGAGACCTACGACATTAGGGACGTGATGCAGGAGGCTGAGGAAACTCTCTTGGAACTGTCGATGAAAAACATGAAGAAAGACTATTCTGCATTGGGGCCAGTTGTTGACAGAGCGGTCAAGGCTGTAGAGGAAGCTTATGCCAACAACGGAAGTTTTACAGGTATTCCATCTGGCTTATACAAACTCGATGATATCACATGCGGATGGCAAAAGTCGGACCTTGTGATTATCGCGGGCCGTCCTGCGATGGGCAAAACGGCCTTTGCACTCTCTGTGGCGAAGAATATCGCTGTGGATCAGAAGAGACCTATAGCGTTTTTCTCACTGGAAATGTCGGATGTACAGTTGGCAAATCGATTGATGTCGAATGCTTGCGAGATAGATGGAAAGAAACTGCTCAGCGGACAGTTGGATAGAGAGGATTGGAAAAGGCTTGATAGAACTCTAAGTGTACTGACTGATGCACCGTTGTTTGTGGATGATACGGAAGGCCTCTCAGTGATGGAACTGAGGACAAAGGCTCGCAGGCTTCAAAGGGAACATCATATTGAACTGATCATGATTGATTACCTGCAACTGATGACAGCAAGCGGTATGAGATATAATAGTCGTCAGGAGGAGGTGTCGCTGATTTCGCGTTCGTTGAAGGGCTTGGCGAAGGAATTAAATATACCAGTATTGGCTTTGAGCCAATTGAATCGTGGCGTGGAATCGCGGGAAGGTGCAGAAGGGAAACGGCCTCAATTGTCTGACCTCAGGGAGTCGGGAGCCATCGAGCAGGATGCGGATATGGTGATTTTCCTACATCGTCCGGAGTATTACCATATCCTTATGAGTGAAGATGGATTCACAGACTATCGGGGTAAGGCAGAGGTGATTGTATCCAAACATCGTAAGGGCGCAACAGGTATCGTCACGATGGACTTTATGGGAGAATATACACGTTTCGCAAATCCGGAGGATAGAAAACTTGGAAATAGCTCGCCACGAGATGGCGGAGAGGTTAGGGACTCTGCTGTGAATGGAGAGAATAATGACTTGCCTTTTCCTCCTGCGGATAATAATCCTCCTGAAGTATGACGATTGAAGAGGTTATTGACAGGGCTGTGATGTTGAGGCAGACGATAGAGATTGAGTATTGCACGCGAAGTGGGAGCGTGTTTACATGCAGGATCTCTGATATCGTTTATTCTCAGTATTATGGTGGTGGCTATATTCAGGCCTTCCGCGAGGATATGGGAGAGGAACGGACATTCAAAGTCAGCAGAATCCAAAAGGTGAATGGTCATTCGTTTTCGAGAATCTTTTGGAATCAGATAGGCGATAATTTTAATAGGATATAGATGTTAGTATGAGGAAGTTTTTGTTTGGGGTGATACTGGTGGTGGGCGTTAGCGCTTATTTTGCTAGGAGTGGGCAGAGTAAGGAGAAGAAGGTGGTCGTGCATGACACAATCTTCAAAGATACACAATATATTACGGAACGTGACACGGTGTTCTATGATGCGAAATGGTTGCGGAATCAGTTTCAGGTTGCACCTAAGGCATATTGGAAAAACTATGGAGATGGGTACGAGGTTGAATTTCCTGATTTTATGAATAAGGTGTTATTGAACAAAGGGGAACGGAATCTGAAGGTGGAATATCATGGTATCAGTATGGTCGTTAGTGCCTATGATGATGAGTTTGAGATGCCCGTATTGGAGAAATATGAGGGCCTGAATATGTCTGCGGTGACGAAATCTATGGCCGATAGTTCGTTTCTGTTGGCTGGGAAGTGTGATAAAAACAAGTTTTACTTTGAAAAGGACATCAAACTGAAGAACCGTACTTGGCTGTATCTCCGTGTGGAATTTCCACGAGAATTGACCTGGGCTGTAGATCCACTGCTGCATTATGTGAAGGATTATGACCCAAAGAATAAAGTAGAAGGAGCGTGATATGAAAGAATTGATTCGGAAAGCCGTTACTTGGGTACTGGTGATATTGGCTGGATTTTTGTCCTTGGCTGTCATCATGATGTGTTGTTTGACGATTAGCTCTATGCTTTGTCTTGGTTATGTAGCGATAATCCTATATTGCCTTATACCCAGGTCGTGGAGCTATGTGGGCATTTCGTTGTCGGTTATTGCTGCCTGTTTGTATATTTGTGCCATGTTTCTTTGTCTTTTTTATCAACCTGGCAGTGTCTT
This sequence comes from uncultured Prevotella sp., assembly GCA_946403845.1. Lineage (GTDB taxonomy): Bacteria > Bacteroidota > Bacteroidia > Bacteroidales > Bacteroidaceae > Prevotella. The sequence goes on from CAMJBL010000001.1 coordinate 131,333, forward strand.
GCTGTCAGCTTTGTTGCCAATTATGGCGGTATTAGCGATGCTGAAAGGCAAACCACTATGGATGTGGGGTCTTGTTGCGTTGATATTTCTGGCAATGGGTGTGTTTAGCTTGTTTTATAATGATATTATTGGGCCTATGACATTTATGATTTGTGATCGACCCATTGATGTGCCTGCACAATGGGGCCACTGCTACCGTCTGTTCTGGAGTGCTTTGTTGTTTAATATTGTGGCTTATCGGGCTGGCATTCTGTCGATTCTTGTTCTAAGTGGCATTTCTTTATATAAAAGATATCGCAAGCCTTGCGAGGATTTGGAAGTATAGAAAATCTTTGCTAACTTTGTGGCGTGATAGAACAAGAAGGACAAATGACCCCTGAGGAAGCGGCTCTGGAGGTGAGAAAACTGGCGGAGCAACTGATGGCAGCAGACAGGAAGGACCTGCTGTTGAAGGCTATAGGCGTGCCTACGCTAGAGGCGTTACGCATCGAAGCTGCGAAGGGAGAGTTGTCGCGACTAGTGATAACGGCTGACTACCGTTTTATGCTAGTGGACTATCATGTGGAAGTGGAACTGCAGCCTGTACACAAGGCGGTGTATCTATTGTTTTTGGCGCATCCCGAGGGTCTCGAGTTCAAGCGGTTGACTGACTACAGAGAGGAACTGAAGGGCTACTATATGCAGACGGCGAAGCTGTTGGATAAGGAGAAGATCGAAGAGGGCGTGAAACATCTGGTGGATCCGCTCGATAATGCTATCAACGAGAAGTGCTCGCGTATCAAGAAGGTGTTTCTTGAACTGATGGACGAATATCGGGCGAGCTACTACTTTATCAGTAGCCATACGCAAAAGCATGTCGCTGGACGGGTCTGGTATGAAAGACTGAAAATCATTACGCTTCCAAGAGAACTGGTAATAAGGGAATATTTATAGTTTAGAGTTAAGAGATACATGGGTGAGGAGATTATACCGTTTTTTCCTGAGGTGAGGGACCAGATGCAGGGCATCATCAAGGTTGTGGGCGTTGGAGGCGGAGGCTGCAACGCTGTGAGGAATATGTACAGCGAGGGCGTGGAGGGTGTGACGTATGCTGTGTGTAATACGGATAGCCAGTCGCTCTCGCGTTCGCCAGTGCCTGTGAAGATCCTGCTGGGCAAGTCTGGTCTTGGTGCAGGCGGTGAGCCTCAGGTAGGTAAGCTGGAGGCGGAAACGAATATCAATGATATTGTGAAACTGTTCTCAGACGGTACGAAGATGGCGTTCGTAACGGCAGGTATGGGTGGCGGTACGGGTACGGGTGCTGCGCCTGTCATTGCTGGGGTGGCCAAGGATATGGGCATTCTGACGGTGGGTGTGGTGACGATTCCCTTCGCTTTTGAGAAGAAACGTAAGATTATCAAGGCGCTGAAGGGGGTCGACGAACTGCGCAAGAATGTTGACGCACTGTTGATTGTGAACAATGAGCGCCTTTGTGATGTGTATTCGGATTCGGATATCCCCATGAAGGAGGCCTTCGTGAGGGCTGACAATATCCTGATGAATGCGGTAAAGGGTATCTCGGAACTGATCACCCTACCCAGCGACGGTGGTATCAAGAGCGACTTCCGCGATGTGGAGACCACGATGAAGAATGGTGGGGGCGCCATCATGGCAATGGGTCGCGCCAATGGTGATCATCGTGTGGAGCGGGCTATCCTGAATGCGCTTGACTCACCGCTGCTATATGGCAACGATATAGAGAAGGCCAAGCGTGTCCTCTTTAATATTTATGCGAGCGACGAGCATCCGATTTTTGTGAGGGAGTTGCAGGAGATCGATGATTTCTTTGACCAGCTGGATCCTAACATTGATGTGATCTGGGGAACGGCTACTGACGATTCGCTGGGTGAGGACATTAAGGTGACGATCTTGGCGACGGGTATGGAGAATCGTCTGGAAGAGGAGGTGAAAACCGATGTGCATCAGAATGAGGATGACTATTATGAGGACTTGATTAACAGACTTTATAAACCAGCGAAGAAAACGCCAACGATGGCTGCAGTCATCACGCAACAGGAAATAGAGTTTGAGGTGGAGCCGGCTCCAGAGCCTGAACCTAAGCCTGAGCCTATTCCAGAACCAGAACCTGAGCCCGAAGAAAAAGAACCAACGATTCTGGATAAATGGAAGAATTGGTTGAATAATCTGGTGAATGATGTTGTAGAGTAAAAACGTCATGCACGAGAAAAACTGAATATAATTTGGTTTTCTGCTTGCTTATTCGTACCTTTGCAATATGATTCAGGACGAGCTGAAATATAGGATTCTGCAGACGTTGGGGTTTGAGCCGACGGCGGAGCAGGAGCAGGCGCTGGAGGTGTTTGCGCGGTTTATGACCGACAGGGCAGAGCACGTGGTGATGATACTGCGGGGCTCGGCGGGAACGGGAAAGACCACGCTGGCGGGGGCTATCGTCAGGGCCTTGACGGCGCTGAACCAGAAGCTGATGCTGTTGGCACCGACGGGTCGTGCAGCGAAGGTGTTCTCGCTTTATTCGGGACATGCTGCCTATACCATCCATAGGCGTATCTATCGGCAGAAATCGGCTGGCGACCTGAGTTCGTTCAGTCTGAATGACAACCTGAACAAGGATATGCTGTTTATCGTGGACGAGGCGTCGATGATCTCGAATCTGGGCTTGGGCGATATGGCATTCGGTAGCGGATGTTTGTTGGACGATCTGATGCAGTTCGTCTACAACGGCCAGAACTGTCGCCTGCTGCTCATCGGCGACAAGGCGCAGTTGCCGCCTGTGGGCGAGGAGGAGAGTCCGGCGCTGTCGGCTTCGGTGCTACGAGGCTATGGCATGGAGGTGTATGAGAGCGACCTGAACCAGGTGCTCAGGCAGAGTGAGGGCTCGGGGATTCTGTGGAATGCGACGAGGATTCGAGGAGTGGGGAGTGAGGAGTGTGGAGTGAGAATAGACTTGCCAAAGATAAGACTAAAAGGGTTTGCGGATATCCAGGTGGTGCCGGGCGATGAGTTGGTGGAGTCGCTGGCGAGCAGTTACAGCCGGGTGGGGATGGACGAGACGATGGTGATCACCCGCAGCAATAAACGGGCGAACATCTATAATCAGGGCATCCGCAACATGGTGCTCGACCGCGATAGTGAACTGTCGAGGGGCGACTTGCTGATGATCGTGAAGAACAATTATTATTGGGTTGAAAAGTTGACAGTTGACAGTTTACAGTTTACAGATGATTACTCTGCTGCAGAAGGAGGGCTTGCAAGCAAATCCGCTCGACCCGAAGGGGCGCTTTCCTCAGAAAGAACTGTAAACTGTAAACCATCAACTGTAAACAAATTGTCTTTTATTGCGAATGGCGACAGGGCGGTGCTGCAAAGGGTGAGGCATGTGCAGGAACTTTACGGATTCCGTTTCGCTGAGGCTACGATGACCTTTCCTGATTACGACGACTACGAACTGACGGCGACGGTGATATTGGACTCGCTCACCACCGAGGCACCGGCCCTCACGCGCGACCAGCAGGAACAACTTTATAACGCCGTGCTCGAAGACTATAGCGATATTCCCAGAAAAGCAGATCGCATAGAGAAACTGAAAAACGACCGGTTTTATAATGCGCTGCAGGTGAAGTTCGCCTATGCCGTGACCTGTCATAAGGCGCAGGGTGGACAGTGGGCGCATATCTATCTGGATCAGGGATATATGACGGATGATATGCTCACATCCGACTATATCCATTGGCTCTACACCGCTTTTACACGTGCAACGGAGAAGCTGTTTCTGGTGAATTGGCCGAAAGGGCAAATAGAAGAGGTAAAAGATTAGAGGTGAGAGGATACCGTGATAAACAGAAGAAGTTTCTGGTGTTGGATTAGAGTTTGCTGAGGAGGATGTCGACGAGGCGGGGAATGGCGTAGTTGTCGAGGTCGGATTCTTTGATCCAGATGTAGTCTGAAGGCAGCTGTGGGCGCTCTGTGGGTTCCCAGAGATAGAAATCGACTGTAAGTACCTGATGCGTTAGAACGTGTTTCACGTCTTTCGCAATCAGTTGCATTTTGTTATAATCTAACATATCTCCTGACTCCTGACTCCTGTCTCCTGACTCCTTTAAAACCGGCTCCCAAAGCCCTTGCCAAATATCCCCTTCGCCACGACGGTGGATGGCGGTCTCGCTTTGATAGCGCACATATATATAAGTAAGGTGACGCTTTTGGATCTTGAGAGTTTTCTGTTTCACAGGCAGCTGACTGATGGTTCCTGAGCGCAGGGCCTCGCACGACTCCTGTAGCGGACAGACGATGCATTTGGGCGACTGGGGGGTGCACTGGATGGCCCCGAAGTCCATGATGGCCTGATTATAGAGGCCGCAGATGTTCTCACCGCTGGTGCCTGTGGCCTCTGGCATCAGACTCTGCGCCAAGGCTGTAAACGCCTTTTTACCCTCAGTCGAGTTAATGGGGATGTCGATGCCGAAATGACGGCTGAGGACGCGATAGACATTACCGTCGACCACCGCAGCGGGAAGCCCGAAGGCAATGCTAGCGATGGCCGCTGCCGTGTAGTCGCCCACGCCTTTGAGCTGTTTGATCTTGTCGAGGGTATTTGGGAAATGCCCCAAGGCCACTATCTGACGGGCTGCGAAGTGCAGATTGCGGGCGCGGCTGTAGTAGCCCAGGCCCTGCCACTCGCGGAGCACCTCGTCCTCGGAGGCGGTAGCGAGGTCGTCGACCGTTGGCCAGCGCTGCATGAACCGTTGCCAGTAGTCCCATCCCTGCTTGACCTGGGTCTGCTGGAGGATGATCTCCGAGAGCCAGATGGCGTAAGGGTCGCTTGTCTGGCGCCAAGGAAGCTCGCGGCCATTGTCGCGAAACCAATTCAGCAACGTCTGTGCGAAGCCGTTTATGGTGCTTTTTTTCTGCATGATTGTCAATTTTGTCTGCAAAGTTATGAATTTTTTCATGATTCACTATTCACTATTCACTTTTTTTATTATCTTTGCAGCGTCAAATCGACGAATTGTTATTTCATGAATTAATCAATAAGGTATGAAAAAGTTATTAGTATCAATCGTTGCAGCCCTGATGGCTGTGCCTTCGTTCGCCCAGTATTCGAGCGGTGGTTTTGAACTCGACAAAGAGAGCATGTATTATGGTATCCGTTTCGGTGGAACGCTCGCTTCTGTTGGTGGTGATGTTTCTGTAGGCTCAAAGACCGGTCTTACATTGGCTGGTGTTGTTGGTCTGCGCGTTTCAGGCTCAGCTCCTGTATTCCTGGAGTCTGGTCTCTACTATACGCAGCGTGGTGCCAAGGAGGGTAATATCACGATTACGCACGACAACCTTGAGATTCCCGTTCTGGTGAAGTATGGTGTGAAGGCTACCGACGAGATCGCTCTGCTGCCATTCTTCGGACCTTATTTTGCCTACGCTGTGAGTTCGGAGTATAAGTACAAGGGCAACACTGCCCCCGCAGATCAGTTCCGTCCGAACCGTAACAACATGGGCTTCAAGCTGGGTTGCGGTGCTGAGTACAACAAGATCTATGCTGAACTCGGTTACCAGTTTGCTGTGACCAACTTTGTGGATAGCGATGACATCACTGCTCACAACAATGCATTGTTCCTGAACTTCGGCTTGAACTTCTAAGACGTTCTTAATACACAACGGATTACACGGATTAAACGGATTAAACTCATACTAATTATCAGGAGTCTTCAATCCGTGCAATCCGTGTAATCCGTTGTTCTTTATATCCGTTGTTTTACGGTTCGCACAAGGCTGTGCAGACCTTATCCTGAAACGTCCGTCCGCTGGCGTTGCGCAGTACCCCTTGATTGATAATGGCGAAAGCCAGCTGGTGGCCGTTGGCTGCGGTGCAGTAGCCCGCGAGCGACGAGATGCCTGTCAGCGTGCCAGTCTTCGCCCGTACGTTGCCGTTGGTGAAAGCCCCTTTCATGCGCTTCTCCAGTGTGCCATCGACACCTGCGATGGGCAGGGCGGGGTAGAGGTGGCCGTAGATATTCTGATTGTGATAGGCATAGCGCAGCAGACTGACCATAAGCTCAGCAGAGACGTAGTTGTAGAGTGAGAGTCCGCTACCGTCAGCGAATTTGTAGTCGCCAGGCGTAAGGCCGATGCGCGTCACGAGTTTGTTGATCCATTGACGGGCGTGGGTGGCTGAGGCGTTCTTCACACCGCCTGAGGCCGCTATCTGGTAGAGCACCGACTCGGCATAGAGGTTGTCGCTCTCCTTGAGCATGCGCATCAGCACCTGATCAAGGGAGTGGAAGCGCGAGCAGAGATGGATGAGCGGACGGTTCTTGGTCTTATTGTTGGCAATCGCCTCTTCGTTGTCGATGACGACGATACCCAAATCGTTGAGCTCCTGACGGAATCGCTCCATAAACATATCTTTCTTTCCGATGAGCAGTGGGGTGAGCGAGGGGTTGTCGTCGTCCCAGCACCAGCCTTCGCCCAGACGCGTGTCGTCCTTCATCGACGTGTCGGCTATCAGGCGTCCGCAGATGGTGTCGATGCCCATCTTTTGCAGACTCTCCGCAAAGGCCCGCATGTCGTCGTTGTTGAATCGGGGGTCCATGCCGCCCACGCAGTAGAGGTTGCCTCGGAGGATGTTGCGATCGATGAGGCCCGTATAATATAAAGAGGTGCGGAACTGGTAGCCGCCGCCCAGTTTGTCGATGGCGGTGATGGCCGTTATGAGCTTCATGGTCGAGGCGGGGCGTAATGTCTGGCGCTCCCCCTGCTTGTAGATAGCAGAGTCGGCTGTGAGGTCGTAGACCAGAAGTCCGAGTTGTGTCTTTTTCAGCAAGGGCTCGTTCATGAGGCTGTCGAGGCGTGCTGTCACATTCTCCGGCCATTGCAGTCGTGGAGCAATGGTGTCAGAGAACTCACTGGGGACGGTTCTTAGTGAGTCTTCGGGCAAGGACTCACTAAGAACCGTCCCTAATGAGCTCCACAAAAATGCGGTGATAAACAGTATTTTCTTCATATTCTGCTACAAAGGTAGTAAATTTTTCATTATTCACTATTCACTATTCACTTTTTTTCGTATCTTTGCAGCAGATTATTGATTTTGCTTATGTTATACAAGTATGACTTTCTGATTATCGGTGCTGGCGTGGCCGGAATGAGTTATGCCCTGAAGGTGGCGCGGGCCAAAAAGGGCAAGGTGTGTATGATCTGCAAGACCTCGCTCGACGAGGCTAATACGTCGTTTGCACAGGGCGGTGTGGCGAGCGTGACGAACATGAAATTGGACACCTTCGACAAGCATATCGCAGACACAATCATCGCTGGCGACTACATCTCCGACCGTAAGGCCGTAGAGCAGGTGGTACGTCAGGCACCTTCGCAGATCCAGGAACTGGTGCAGTGGGGTGTGAACTTCGACAAGAAGGAGGATGGCTCGTTTGACCTGCACCGTGAGGGCGGACATTCTGAGTTCCGTATCCTGCACCATGCCGATGATACGGGTGCCGAGATCCAGCGCGGACTAATGGAGGCGGTGCGCAACTGTCCTGACATTGAGGTGAAGGAGGATCATTTCGCTGTGGAGATCATCACGCAGCACCATCTGGGTGTGCGCGTCACGCGTCGCTCGCCTAACATACAATGTTATGGTGCCTATGTGCTGAATCCCAAGACGCAGAAGGTGGATACCTATCTCTCGAAGATCACTGTGATGTGTACGGGCGGCTGCGGTGCTGTCTATCTGACAACCTCGAACCCCGTGATTGCTACGGGCGACGGTATTGCAATGGTGTATCGCGCCAAGGGAACGGTGGCCGATATGGAGTTCGTGCAGTTCCATCCGACGGTGCTCCATAACCCCTCGGAGACGCATCCCGCCTATCTCATTACGGAGGCGATGCGAGGTTATGGCGGTATCTTGAAACTGCCTAATGGTGAGGAGTTTATGCAGAAATACGATGAGCGTCTCTCGTTGGCGCCTCGCGATATCGTGGCACGTGCCATCGACAAGGAAATGAAGATTCATGGCCTCGACCATGTCTGTCTCGATGTCACCCATAAGGATCCGGAAGAGACGCGACATCACTTCCCCAATATCTACCAGAAATGTCTCTCTATCGGTATCGACATCACCACCGACTATATTCCCGTCAGACCTGCGGCCCACTATATGTGTGGCGGTATCAAGGTCGATATCAACGGCCAGAGCAGTATCGAACGCCTCTATGCCCTTGGCGAGTGCTCCTGCACAGGTCTGCATGGCGGTAACCGTCTGGCCTCGAACTCATTGATCGAGGCGGTGGTCTATGCCGACGCTGCCGCCAAGGACTCGTTGGCGCATGTCGACCTGTATGATTATAATGAGAAAGTGCCCAAGTGGAACGATGAGGGTACGATGACCAACGAGGAGAAGGTGCTGATTACACAGTCGGTGAAGGAAGTGAACCAGATCATGTCGAACTATGTGGGTATCGTGCGCAGCGACCTGCGTCTGCATCGTGCCTGGGACCGTTTGGATATGCTCTACGAGGAGACGGAGCGCTTGTTCAAGCGCGTGAAGGCGTCGAAGGATATCTGCGAACTGCGTAACATGATCAACGTGGGCTATCTCATCACCCGCTGGGCGCTCGAACGGAAAGAGTGCAGAGGCCTGCACTTCACCATCGACTACCCCGTACACGCTTACGACAAGAAATAAAAAATCCCCGCTCAACTGAGCGGGGATTGATGTGTTTAATAAGTCATCTTCGGTTCAAGTACCTTGGCTTGGTCGATCATCTTCTGTACCTCGCTGATGGCGGGAACGCGTCCGCAGATGTGGAACTCGGCGTTGATTTCCTCGAGCTTCGGCTGCAGGTTCTCTGCTACCCGATGACGGAACTCCTTGACGGTGTCGACGCCAGCCTTCTCCAGCAACTCAGAGAACTGAGGGCCTACGCCGTTGATGCGGAAGAGGTCGGCATGATTGGTCCAACGCAGAATCAGCTTCTCGCTGATGCCTGTAGCGTCGGCCAGTTCCTTGCGGCCCTTGGGGGCAGCACACTTCTCGAGCAGTTCGCTCACTTTGTTGATACCTGCGGCAACCAGTTTCTCAGCATAAACGTCGCCTACACCTTCGATGTCGATAATCTTGTAATCCATAATCTGTTGGTTTTAAAAGTTTAAGTTTGTGAGATAATAAGTTTTATGCTGCAAATATAGATAAAATATCTGATAAATGCAATTATTTGGCCGATTTTTTGTATTTTTGCATCAAAATCAGAGCCGATGCACATATTATTAAGTCAGGATATATGGGACTTTGATCTCGATGCCGCCCTTTCGGAGATTTCCGAACAACGGCGTGAGCAAGCCGTTAAGTTCAAGCATGAACTGGGGCAGCGTCTTTGTGTTCTGGCCTATCAGCTGCTGAAACAGGGCCTGCACGAGGCCTATGGCATCGAGGGGAATCCACAGTTTGAATACAACGAGCACGGTAAGCCCGCAATTGTGGGGCATCCTGATATATTCTTCAACCTCAGCCATTGCAAGGAAGCGGTCCTCTGTGCTATCAGCGACCAGCCTGTGGGCGTTGATGTGGAGTCGGTAAGGTCGTTCAACGACAGTCTGGTTCACTATACCATGAATGAGGACGAAATCCGGGAGATTGAGACGGCTGAGGATCGGGCTGTGGCTTTTATCCGATTGTGGACCATGAAGGAGGCGGCATTGAAGTTGGAAGGTACGGGAATCAGCAAGGATATGAAACAGGTTTTGCTTCAGGATGGACTTGATTTTGAGACGTTTACCGACGTCAAGGGCCGTTTCGTCTATTCAATTTGTCAGTTTAATGTTAAAAAGTGAAAATAAATAGCAGATTGTTTGTTGGTTTACTTTTTTTTGTGTACCTTTGCAGCCAAATTAGTTAGACCATTAAAAATTTTGATTAGGTGAAGCGTTTAGTAAAAGCATTATTGATTGGATTACCTATTGTTGTATCCTTTTCGTTAGCTAGTTGTCAAGGTTCATCAAATGGGGCGCCTGCATGTTGTGATTCTGACTCTGTTCAGATTCTCGGTACTGACACCACGTTGGTATCGGATACTCTGCAGTCAGAAGTATCGGCTATGGTGGAGCGCGGCGTTGTTCTGGAGCGTGTCCAGAACATTTATTCCATCATCAAACAGGAATGCACCTACATGGGTGGCTCTACCGACAGCGACCTGCTCGATAAGGCTTTCTGCTCAGAATCGTGGAACCAGCTGCTGATGGCTGTTCGCCGTCAGGAGTATCTGACTAATACCCTTTTCTTTGAGGTGGACCATTGGACGATGTCGCATGATACCGACCTCGTTAACTTCGATGAGTTTGAGGTCAGGAACCTGGTGTTCACAAATGAGGAAAAGCGTGCTCAGGTCGACTTCACCGTATATGAGGATGATAAATCATATATACCAGCCCGTATTGAGCTGGTATATGAGGATGGTCAGTGGAAGATCGACAATTTCTATCACCTCAAGTATATGTTCAACTTGCGTGAACGTATGTGGGAGTATCTGGATAATACCCCGATGGCCTATCTCCTCTAATCAAGATTCTGCTTATTTTACGAGATTACCCAGAATGTCACGCGTGAGTTCCTTCGTGATGGAACGCGTGGCTGCGCTGGTGGCATTTTTCACCACACGCCCTGTGGCAGAGGTCTTCGATTTGGTCTTCTTACCTGTTACCTTATCGCTGACATAGGTGCCGAGGATGGTGGCTAAGGTAGAGGTGACGGCGGTGATGACGGCCTTCCATACCTTACTCATCATACCAGGCTTCTTCTTCTCTGCCTTGCCTTCCTTTTCTGGTTTGGGAATATCAATCTCAGTCTCTTGCTGGCCTGCTTCTGCCAATTGTCTTTCGGCATCGGCAATGAGCATCTCGAAGGCGCTGTCACGCTCCTTGGGCTCGTCGTACTTACCGTAGATGCGACTTTGCTTGATGATATCCAGACGCTGACCCTCGGTGATAGCACCGATCTGCGACAACGGGAACAGAATCTTGGCGCGCTCCACCATGTTGGGAGCACCCTTCTCGTCGAGGAAACTCACAAGGGCTTCACCTGTCTCGAGATTCATGATGGCCTCGTCGGTCTTGAATTCCGGATTAGGACGGAAGGTGTCTGCAGCGGTCTTTACGGCTTTCTGGTCTTTCGGTGTGTAGGCACGGAGAGCGTGCTGCACACGGTTGCCTAACTGACCCAGGATGTTCTCGGGAATATCCGTTGGACTCTGGGTGATGAAATAGATACCCACACCCTTTGAACGGATGAGACGGATCACCTGTTCAATCTTGTCGAGCAGCGCCTTCGAGGTATCCGTAAAGAGCATGTGGGCCTCGTCGAAGAAGAACACGAGCTTTGGCAGAGGCAGGTCGCCTACTTCGGGTAGTGTGGAGTAGAGTTCGCTCATGAGCCACAACAGGAAGGTGGAGTAGAGCTTCGGCTGCATCATCAGTTTGTCAGCAGCCAGAACGTTCATGATACCCTTCCCGCCTTCAGTCTGGAGCAGGTCGTAGATGTCGAACGAGGGCAGGCCGAAGAACTTGTCGGCACCCTGCGCCTCGAGTTGCAGCAAGGAACGTTGGATAGCGCCGATGCTTGCGGTGGTGATATTACCGTATTTCGTGGTGTACTCCTTGGCGTGCTGCGATACCCAGTCGAGCATGGACCGCAGATCCTTCAGGTCGTCAAGCAGCAAACCGCGTTCGTCGGCAATGCGGAACACGATGTTCAGCACACCGTCCTGGGTCTCGTTGAGTTGCAACAGACGGGAGAGCAGTTGCGGGCCCATCTGTGAGATGGTGGCACGCATGGGATGACCTTGCTCGCCGAAGACGTCGAAGAAACGTACGGGGCAGCTCTGGAACTCCGGGTTCTCAATGCCGAATTCAGGCAGGCGTTTCTCAATGAAACCACTCATCTTTCCTACTTGTGAGATGCCGGAAAGGTCGCCTTTCATATCTGCCATGAAACAGGGCACACCTGCCTGGCAGAAAGTTTCTGCTATCACCTGGAGGGTGACGGTCTTTCCTGTACCTGTGGCTCCCGCAATGAGTCCGTGACGGTTAGCCATCTTACCTGTAATGCTGAGTGCGCCGTTGGCGCAATGGGCGATGTAAAGCCCTCTTTCCTTGTCGAGCATATTTTTAGTTTTAAGTTCTGCAAAAAAAGGCCCCCTCAGCGGGAGCCATATGTTGATTAGTTGTATTTCAGAATCTGTCCCGGCATCAGTCGGATATTCTTGCCGATGTGGTTCAACTTACACAGCGCATCGACGGTCATGCCTCTTTTGCGGGCGATGGTTTGGAGGGTCTCACCCTTCTTTACCTTATGGAAATGAACATCGGGTGCAAATGAAGCCTCAGGAGCGGCGATGGCCAACTCGGTGTCATCGTCAGGCTCGGTGTCGAAACGGCTGAGTTCGCTGCTGCTGGCACCACGCAGACGGGTAGCCTGTGCCGACTCGCTTGCGTACTTCTTACGATTATAAGTGTAGAAGTCGCCTGTCACGTCCTGAGCACGGAAGTCGAACATCAGGGCGGGGTTCAGGGCTACACCACACAGACGAGTCTCAAAGTGCAGGTGTGAACCCGTACTACGTCCGGTATTACCTCCCAGACCGATAGGATCACCAGCCTTGACTTCCTGGTCTTCCTTCACAAGTTGCTTTGACATGTGGGCATAATAGGTCTCCAGTCCGTTGTAGTGGCGGATGACGACATATTTACCATAGCCCTTAGCCTCGTACTTCACGATGCGCACCTTGCCGGAGAAGGCTGCACGGATGGTGTCTCCGACATAGACTTTAATGTCGAGACCTTTATGCTGGCGTCCCCAACGGGCACCGAAGTTCGAAGTGATGACGCGACTTGGAGTGGGCATGCAGAAGCCGCGCAAGTCGATAGTAGCGGTTTGTGGCAGTGTAGTCTCTGCGTTATGATAATGGGTCATTTCCGTATCCCACTCGTCATAGAGGTCGGCAGCGGGATTCTCGAGCATCTCCTGATAGATCAACTGGTGGAGTGCTACGGAATCAACCTTCTTCATTTTCTTGTCTACGGGAGCCTGACGTGCTAACAGATCCTGACCATTCATGGGAACGGCTGCAAACGACATCAGTGCTAATATAAATGCAATTTTAAGATTCTTCAAATTCATTACTTTAGTTGGGTTTTAATTGCAAAAAGCAAAAAATACGTTGCAAAGGTAATAATATTCTTCCGAAACCCCAAAAGATATGTGTGTACGTTAACAAAGTTTTGGAATGTTTTAACACTTAATGACTTAGGAGATGGCCGCCCAGTTGATGTTTGTCTTACGGATTTCCTTGAGCCTGCGCCAAAGAATCGCGTATTTGTCAGAGGTGCAGGTGGGGTCTTCCTCGATGATAGGCTGAGCCGTCTCTCGAGCCATCTGAACAAGCTGACCGTCGCGCGCAATGTCGGCTATTTTCAAATCGAAAGCCATACCGCTCTGCTGGGTACCTTCCAAGTCGCCGGGTCCACGTAGTTTCAAGTCGGCCTCTGCGATGCGGAAACCGTCGTTGGTGTCGCACATGATGTCGATACGCTTGCGGGTGTCCTCGCTTAGCTTATAGGGAGTGACAAGGATACAGAAACTCTGGTCGGCACCGCGTCCTACGCGGCCTCTGAGCTGATGCAGCTGGGAAAGGCCGAAACGCTGGGCTTCGAGGATAACCATCACGGAGGCGTTGGGCACATTGACACCCACTTCGATGACGGTGGTGGCCACGAGGATCTGCGTCTCACCCTTGACGAACTTCTGCATCTCTTCTTCCTTGTCCTTGGGCTTCATCTTGCCGTGAACCTTACTCAAGCGGAATTCAGGGAAGGCTTGCTTCAATACCTCGAAGCCATCTTCAAGATTTTTCAAATCTGATTTCTCACTCTCCTCGATAAGTGGGAAGACGATATACACCTGACGCCCTTCGCGGATCTGCTGACGGATACCGTCGTAGAGCGAGGTCATGCGGGTGTCGAAGACGTGAGTGGTTCTCACGGGTTTGCGACCTGGAGGCAACTCGTCGATGACACTCACGTCGAGGTCGCCATAAAGGGTCATGGCGAGGGTGCGCGGAATAGGTGTGGCTGTCATCACAAGGACATGTGGAGGATTGGTGCTCTTGCTCCATAGTTTGGCGCGTTGGGCGACTCCAAAGCGATGCTGCTCGTCGACGACGACAAAACCGAGACGGGCAAACTGAACCCAGTCCTCGATGACAGCATGTGTGCCCACGAGGATATGGATCGTACCATCCATCAGTCCTTCGAGCACTTCCTCACGACGCTTGCCTTTCACGATGCCCGTCAACAGGGCGACGCGCAGGTCCATACCCTTCAGGAATTCCATGATGGTGGCTAAGTGCTGTTCTGCCAGGATCTCGGTAGGTGCCATGATACAGGCCTGATAACCGTTGTCGATGGCGATGAGCATCGACATCAAGGCTACGAGAGTTTTTCCTGAGCCTACATCACCCTGTAGCAGACGGTTCATCTGTCGTCCGCTGCCCATATCCTTGCGAATCTCGCGGATCACACGCTTCTGGGCCTCTGTCAAAGGGAAAGGCAGGTTGTTGCGATAGAAGGAATTAAACACTTCGCCGACCTGTGAGAATACATAACCCCGATATTTCCTGCGCTGGTCGCTGGCATATCTCAGGATATTCAGTTGGATATAGAATAGCTCCTCGAATTTCAGTCGTACCCTTGCGCGCTCCAGATCTTTGGCGTTCTGCGGATAGTGCACATTGCGTAAGGCCTCGTCGCGTCCCATCAGATGACGCTCTGCGATGAGGAAGTCGGGTAGGGTTTCAGGCAATGGAGGAAGTTTTTCGACGAGCGTCTTGGTCAGTCGTTCGATGGCCCGAGAGTTCAGACCGCTCTTCTTCATTTTCTCCGAGGTGTTGTAATAGGGCTGAAGCCCCATGCTTGAGAGGTCTACTTTCGCAGCATCGTCGAGATCGGGATGGGTGAAATTAATGCGGTTGTTGAAGACTGTGGGCTTGCCAAAGACCAGATATTCTGTGCCGATCTTATAAGTCTGCTTGGCATATTTGCCACCATTAAACCACGTGAGGTCGGCAATGGCTGTACCATCGGTGAAATGCGCCACGACACGCTCCTTGCGAGGACCCATGGGGAAGGTCTCGAAGCTGAGGATATGGCCGATGACCTGCACAAACGGCATCTCACCCGTTAGTTCGTGAATGGTATAGACCTTCGAACGGTCGACATATTTATAAGGGTAGTATTCGAGCAGGTCACCATAGGTCTCTATACCAAGCTCATTGCTCAGCATCTTCTTGCGGTTGGGCCCTACGCCTGGCAAGTATTTGATGTCCTGGTCGAGAATGTTCAATTGAGAGTTTACAGTTTATAGTTTACAGAGGGCTTCGGCAACGACGATATCGTAGGGTGTGGTGATCTTGATGTTCTCACGATTGCCCTCGACAAGGGTGATCTGGTGGCCGTAGCTTTCCACAACAGAGGCATCGTCGGTAAAGCCATCGTTATAAGGTTGGCGATTTGCAGCCTTCAGCAGTTGGATGTCGAAGGTCTGCGGCGTCTGCACTAGTCTGTACTCATTGCGAGGTACGGTGAGGGAGGCGATGCTTTTCAGATTACTCGGAATACTCGGATTATTCAGATTACTCGGAGAATCTGCGATGATCTTTCTGACCGTCTCCACCACAGGGATGACAGGAATAACAGCCTTTTCAGTTCGAGTTGTCTCGTAGCAGTTGCGGATAACCTCGATGCTGGGGAAAGGACGCACGCCATCATGCACACCTACCACGCCTTGTGCATCGTCAGGAATCAGAGCAAGACCGTTCTGCACGGAGTGGAATCGCGTCTCTCCGCCATTCGCCAGCAGATACTTCACCTCAAAGTGATACTGTTCGCAGAGTTGTCGCCAGTAATCCTGCTGAGCCTCAGGCAGCACAAGGATAATCTGCAGATCCTCAGCATATTCGCGGAACCGTTCGATAGTCCGCATCAAGACCGGCTTCCCTCCTATAGGCAGGAACTGCTTCGGGATATCACTCCCCATACGCAGGCCCTTACCCCCTGCTACGATGATGACGTAATCCATTAGTCCATCAGGTGCTTGAAGCGCATACCCTCTGCAATCTGGTCAGAGGTTTTTTTGTCAACGAGTTGGGTAAGCAGTTCGTAGGCGTAGGGGAAAGCAGCTGCAGGACCCTCACCAGTGGTGACGTTGCCATCGACGGTGACGAGGTCGCCTGTATAAGTAGCACCAGCCTCCGACAAAGCCTTCTCGAAGCCAGGATAGCAAGTGGCCTTCTTGCCGTCGAGAACACCAAGTTGAGCCAGTACCACAGCAGGAGCGGCACAAATGGCAGCTACCTTTTTGCCTGCAGCAAACTGGTTCATGACCACCTTGCATACGCCTTCATGCTCAAAGAGATTACTGGCTCCAGGCATACCGCCGGGCAGCATAATCAGGTCGGCATCCGCGTAGTCGCTCTGCTCGAACTGGATATCAGCCTCAATGTTCACACCATGAGCCGACTCTACGAGTGGGAACTCTGTCGTGCTTACGGTTATTACATCCACACCGCCACGACGCAGCACGTCGATGGGAATCAGCGCCTCGACATCCTCGAAGCCGTCTGCTAAGAATACATAAACTTTTGCCATAACTATTTCAATTATTTGAGTTTCTGACCGCAAATATACAAATTTTTTTGGACAGATGAACATAATGTCTAAAAAAAAAACTATCTTTGCAACCAAAAGCAAGAATTATGGAACACGGTAAACTCAGATTCGCCCTTTTCGGCAATATCTATCAGGGTAAGAAATCGGCCAGCATCCAGCAGGTGCTCTCCAGCATCAGCCGTTATGAGGCTGAGCTCTATGTGGATATGGAGTACTATTATTTCCTGAAGGATAACCAAAGGCTTGACATCAAGGCCACCAAACTGTTTACCGATGATGATTTCGATGCCGACTTTGTGATTTCGATGGGAGGTGACGGTACGTTCCTCAAAGCAGCCAGTAGGGTAGGTGCGAAGAACATTCCTATTCTGGGTGTCAACGTGGGGCGCTTGGGTTTCCTTGCCGATATCAGTCCTGATCAGTTTGATGCCACCCTCGATGCCCTTTATCACGATGACTATTACCTCGAGTCACGTGCGCTGATACAGGTGGAGACCGATGGGGCCTCTCTTGGCACCTATCACTGTGCGCTCAACGATGTGGCCATCCTGAAGCGCGATACCGCTTCGATGATCAGTATCCGAACCTGCGTCAACGGCCAGTATCTGCATACCTATCAGGCCGACGGCTTGGTCATCTCCACGCCTACGGGTTCTACGGCTTATTCGCTTTCCAATGGCGGACCGATCATCGTGCCTGGCACCAAGGTGTTCTCGATGACGGCTGTTGCACCGCATTCGCTGAATGTACGTCCCTTTGTATTGCCTGATTCTGCTGTCATCGACCTCGAAGTGGAAAGCCGTAGTCATAATTTCCTGGTGGCCATCGATGGCCGTTCTGAGAAATGTGCTGAGGGTACGAAGATTACCCTGCGTCGCGCACCTTATGATATCAAGGTGGTGAAGCGGAGTGACCATCGATACTTCGACTCCCTCCGCGAGAAGATGATGTGGGGAGCAGATACGCGCTAATCATCCTTCATTCGCGTAAATAAATAAGGTTCGCGCGAAAGGGGAATGCTTAAATAACGTTAATTAATTGAAGATTTCCGTCCAAAAGTTTGGAAGGAAAGGAAATTAATCCTACTTTTGCAGTGTACTATTAGAGTAGTACACTATAACAGAAGTATAAACCAACTAAATGATAACATTATGATTGAGGTAAACAACATCAGTTTTAAGTATGCAGGTCAGAAGGATCTGGTATTTGACGATTTCAGCCTGACGCTGAAACAGGATAACATCTACGGTTTGCTGGGCAAGAACGGTACTGGCAAATCCACGCTTCTTTATTTGATCAGTGGTCTGCTCCGTCCCAAGAAGGGTACAGTCAGTTTCGATGGCATCGAGACCAAACTCCGCAAGCCCGAGACGTTGCAGGAGATATTCATCGTGCCTGAGGAGTTCGACCTGCCATCGATCTCGCTCGATCAGTATGTCAAGATCAACCGTCCCTTCTATCCTTTGTTCAGCACACAGGTGCTCGAGGCTTGTCTGAAGGACTTCGAACTGACCACCGACCTGAATCTCGGCGCCCTCTCGATGGGACAGAAGAAGAAGGTGTTTATGGCCTTTGCATTGGCGACAGGTACGAAGGTGATGCTGATGGATGAGCCTACTAACGGCCTCGATATCCCCTCGAAGAGTCAGTTCCGCAAGGTGGTGGCGCAGTATATGAGTGGCGACCGCACGCTGATCATCTCCACCCATCAGGTGCATGATGTAGAGGCACTGCTGGATCATATCCTGATTCTGAATCAGCAGAAGCTGTTGCTCAATGCCTCTGTGGCTGAGATCCAGGAGAAGTATGCTTTCGAGTATCGCACACCAGATGATATGGCCGATGCACTTTATGCCGAGCCTTCGCTGCAGGGTAATGCAGTCATCGCACCTCGTAAGGAGGGTAGTGCTGAGACACAGGTAAACCTCGAGCTTCTGTTCAACGCCGTCAATGAAGGAAAGATCTAAAAGCGTCACGATTATGATACAGTTTGATTTCAATAGATTCGGAAAGTTGGCGAAGTGGTCGATGACCAAAGACAAGCGATACTTCGTGAGGTCGTTCCTGCAAATGCTGGTGGTAATGCTGCTGGTATTCCTGTTCTTTACGGAGATGGAGAATACCAATAGTGTGCCGGATCCCAACTATAGGGGATGTTGCGTGATTGTCTTTTTGGCGCTTGCTATTCAATTTTTGTTAGGCCCGGCTATGATGTTCTATAGTATGGAGGGCAAGCACGACATGCAGACACTGATGGTGCTGCCAGCCTCAAACTTCGAGAAATACCTGATGCGCTATTCTACGTGGCTGATCCTGTTGCCGCTCTTTGTGGTTGCCTTCTTCGGAGCCGACTTGTTGCAGTATCTGTATCACTTGTTGCTGGGTCATGACTACGGGCAGTTTGTGATTGCCAATCTGGCGGATACTTGGAGTAAGATTTTTGAGAGCGAAAATGCAAGTCCTAATGCTCCCAGATTCTGGACAAGTTTCATTGTAATGGGTATTTGGCTTCATTCGGTCTTCGCCCTTGGTGCTACGTTCTTCCGTTCGCGTAAGTTCAACGGGGTGCTGAGCATGCTGGTAATCGTTCTGATAGGCATATTGATTTTATGGCTGACACCTAAGCAGTCTGCGCTTCAATATGGTGAAGAGTCTTCCACGCTGGCAGTTGTTATGGGCAATGTAATATACATTAGCTGGATTTTGCTGAACTTCTGGCTGTCGTACAGACTTTTCTGCAGGACTCAGGTGATTGGAAAGTTTGTGAACCTCTAAAAAAGATTTTCATGCAAAGGGAATTTTATGTTTCAGGGCGAGAAACTTGTGTTTCAGGGCGAGAAATACACATTTCAGGCCGTGAAACGTACATTTCAGGCCGTGAAATATAAAAATGAAAAGGAAATAAAAACAAATACGCAATATGAATAGTTTTAGTAGAAATAGATTTGGAAAGACGCTCCGTTGGGTGGTGAGCGTGAACTTCCGCAAGCTGCTGATGTGGACAATTGGTGCTGCCCTGGTAGTATTCTTGGGTGAGATGCTATTGTTTAAATTGGCTCCTCTTACTGTCCCGCAATCATCGCTTGAGATTTTCTCTGTCTTGTGTACGCTGCTTTTGGTGATAGCTTCGTTCGTTTTGATCAGTTCCATCGTTTCCAGCATCAATGAAAAGCGCAAGCGCGAGGCCTTCCTGATGCTGCCGTCTACCAACCTCGAGAAGTATCTCTCGCTGGTGGCTTATACCACCGTTATCAGCATTGCCTGCATCTTCCTGGCTATCGTCGTGGGTGATTCGCTGCGCATGCTCTGGCTATGGGCCAGTGGGTATTCCAATGAAATGATGAATACGACGATTCCAACGAGGCATAATGGAGAAACCTATTATTGGTATTCATCGGCCATTCCACAGGTGCTGCATAACCTGACGCCACATATTCGCCCAAATGGATATACCCATATTTCGGTCGATGGTAAATTGAAAATAGTCTATATGTGTACCAATGCATACCTCATTGTGCGACCTATTATGATTGCTGCTTTCTATTTGTGGATTCACTCACTTTTCACATTTAGCGGCACGTTGCTCCGCAAGTATGCCTTCGTGGTGTCGGGTATCGTGGTGTTTTTTGTCGCGTGGTTGAATGGGTGGGCAGATCATCTCGGCTTTGGTTTATACGACCGTCAATCTTATATGCAATATGGCAGAGAGGGTTTTCAGCAATTTGAGACAGTTGTTTTCATGCTTAATTCTTCTATTGCCTCTGTAGTTCTTCTCTTGCTCACATCGCTCTCTATCTTCAATTACTGGGCTTCGTTCCATATCTTCAAAGGTTTTCAGTTAATAACAAATAAGTGGACTAATTATGACATTCTCAAACGATAAACCCATCTATATCCAGATGGCCGACCGCCTGATGGACGAGATACTTGCCGGCAAGTATCAGGACGACGATCGTATTCCGTCAGTCCGCGAGTACAGTGTGCTCCTCGAGGTGAATACGAATACAGCCGTTAAGGCCTATGAGCAGCTGGCACGCGAGGAGATTATCTACAACAAGCGCGGCTTGGGCTACTTCGTCACGCCTGGTGCCAAGAAACAAATCCTCAAGGCCCGTAAGAAGGAGTTCATGAAGGAGCGCCTGCCAGAGCTCTTCCGCCAGATGCGCCTCCTCGACATCACGATCGACGACGTCGCAGAAGCCTTTAAAAGCTTACAGGATGTTAAATAATCGTCTAATTTCCGTCCGTTTGTCACAAATGTCTACAGAATATCCCAAATATTTGGTTCGCCCTGCAACTTTTTGTACTTTTGTGGCGTCTAACAGACAGAACTAAGTTAAATTAAGGTATTAAGATTGTTTTCATGATACATTTACAAGACATCAACAAAACCTATTTCGGTGCGCAGCCGCTGCATGTGCTGAAAGGCATTTCGCTCGACATCGCCAAGGGAGAGTTCGTCTCGATCATGGGTGCCTCAGGATCTGGCAAGAGTACCTTGCTCAATATCCTGGGCATCCTCGACAACTACGACTCAGGCACCTACGAGCTGGCAGGCGTACCCATCTGGAACCTCTCCGAGCGTAAGGCGGCCGACTACCGCAACCGGATGATAGGTTTTATCTTCCAGTCGTTTAATCTCATCTCTTTCAAAACAGCCGTGGAAAACGTTGAGTTGCCATTATTTTATCAAGGGGTATCTCGCCGTAAGCGCCATCAGATGGCTCTGGAATATCTGGAGCGTCTTGGGCTGCTGGATTGGGCAGAACATTACCCCAACGAACTGTCGGGAGGACAGAAGCAACGCGTGGCAATAGCCAGAGCACTCATCACCCATCCACAGATCATCCTGGCCGATGAGCCTACGGGCGCCTTGGACTCGAAGACTTCTGTGGAGGTGATGCAGTTGCTCAAGCAGCTGAATCAGGAGGATGGCATGACCATCGTCGTGGTGACGCACGAGAGCGGTGTGGCGAACGAGACGAATAAGATAGTACACATCAAGGACGGTATCATCGGCGAGATCGAGGAGAATCTCAACCATAATGCCTCACCCTTCGGCAGTGGAGGTCTGATGAAATAAGACTAGCCAGACTAGTCGGACTAGTAATACTAGATAATATGCGAGACATTATTACTGAAATATGGTCGACGGCCAGGCGAAACAAGCTCCGTACTACGCTTACGGGCTTTGCTGTGGCATGGGGCATCTTCATGATCATCGTGCTCTTAGGCGCAGGCAATGGTCTGATCAATGCCACCATGAAGCAGCATAACGACTTTCTGTCGAACTCGATGGAGGCCTACGGCGGTATGACCTCGAAGGCTTACAACGGCCTGAGCGAAGGAAGATACATCAGACTGAATGAGCGTGACCTCACCACCACCGATTCGGAATTCAAGGCCACCATCGATGAGGTGGGTGCCACGTACTCCATCAGTTCGATCGTGACGTATGGTGAGGAATATGTGAACATGCAGATCTCGGGTATATTCCCCATTCATTCGAAGATTGTGAAGCGCGAACTGCTCTACGGACGTTTCATCAACGACATCGACCTGAAAGAGAAGCGTAAGGTGCTTGTGCTGAACGACCAGATGGCAAAAGAACTGGAGCCGAAGGATTACAAGACGTTGATCGGTAAGTACGTCAAGGTAGGCAACTTCGCCTTTAAGGTCGTAGGTATCTTTAAGAGTAGTGGCGACGGTGAGAACTTTGGCTATTCGGCCTATTCCACCATCAAGAGCATCTATGGTGCAAACACCGACGATCTGGGACACATCGAGTTTACCTTCCACGGACTGACGACGGATAAGGCCAACGAGGATTTCGAAGATACCTACCGCAGGCGTCTGAATGCCAACCACCAGGCACATCCTGAGGATGAGCGCAGTATCTGGATCTGGAACGGCTATACGCAGAGCATGCAGATGGAACAGGCCATTGACGTCATTCATACCTTCCTTTGGGTAGTGGGCTTGTTTACATTGCTCTCAGGAATCGTGGGCGTCAGCAACATTATGCTCATCACCGTCAAGGAGCGCACCCATGAGTTCGGCATCCGCAAGGCCATTGGCGCCAAGCCTTGGAGCATCCTGAAACTGATTATCATAGAGAGTGTGATCATCACCACGTTCTTCGGCTATCTGGGTATGCTGCTGGGTATTTTTGCCAACGAGTACATGGATGCTACACTGGGGCATGACGTCACAGATCTGGGCGTCGTAAAACTGACGCTCTTCGTGGATCCCACCGTCGGACTCGACGTCTGTTTCGAGGCCACGATGGTGATGATTATCGCAGGTACCATCGCAGGACTCATCCCTGCCTATAAGGCCTCGCGCATCCGTCCCATTGAAGCGTTAAGGGCTGACTAGTCAGACTAGCCAGGCTAGATATACTAGAAATACTAGAAGATTATGAGAATAGATATAGATTCATATAGAGAAATCCTCGACACGCTGACGCGCAATAAGGCGCGTTCGTTCTTGACGGGCTTCGGTGTGTTCTGGGGCGTGTTCATGCTCGTGGGGCTGATGGGAGGCGGTAAGGCCATGAAAGAGCAGCTCGATAAGACCTTCGAAGGCTTCGCCCAGAATACCGTCATCATAGGTGCCGAGCAGACCACGAAACCCTACAAGGGATTCCGCAAGGGCCGCTGGTGGAGTATGGACTACAAGGATATCGGTCGTTTGAAACAGCATGTGCCCGAACTCGATGCTGTGGTACCGATGATTTTCTCCCGTTGGGGAGGCAGTAATACCGCCTACTATGGCGATCAGAAGACCACACCACGTATTCAGGGCACGTTGCCGGAAATGGCAAAGGTCATGGAGCCGAAGATGTACTACGGGCGTTACCTCAACGACATGGATATCCGCGAAGCCCGTAAGGTCTGCGTCATCGGTAAGAAGGTCTACAAAGAGCTCTTCAAGGAAGGTGGCGACCCCTGTGGCAAGAAGATTCGTGTCGACAGTACCTACTTCGAGGTGGTGGGTGTCGACTATTCTTCCAGCAGCCTGAGTTTCAACGGCCGTGCAGAGGAGAAGATCACCCTGCCCATTACCCTGATGCAGAACTTGTTTAATCGTGGCAACGAGGTTGACTTGATCGCTGCCACAGGACACAAGGGGGTTGTGATGAGCCATATCACCGACCGCATCCGTGCAACGGTGGCCCGTGCGCATTATGTCGATCCTACCGACGAGCAGGGCGCTTTCGTATTCAACACCGAGTTGATGTTCCAGTTGGTTGACAATGTCTTCAAGGGTGTCAACTTCCTCATCTGGCTGGTGGGTCTCGGAACCTTGCTGGCGGGTGCCATCGGTGTGTCGAACATCATGATGGTTACCGTGCGTGAGCGAACCACAGAGATCGGAATCCGCAGAGCCATCGGTGCTACACCCAAGAATATTCTCAGCCAGATTATCTCAGAGAGTATTGTTCTTACCCTTGTGGCGGGCATGAGTGGTATCCTCTTCGGTGTCATGATCCTGCAGATGCTGGAGTTGTATAACACTGAGGACGGTATCATCAATATCCACTTCCAGGTGTCATTCTGGACGGCTATCTTCTGTGCCGCCGTGATTGCCACTATGGGTGTCCTCGCAGGCCTTGCTCCTGCCGCCCGCGCTATGTCGATTAAACCCGTCGATGCCATGAGGGATGAATAATCCAATTACTCAGAATACTCAGATTACTCAGATAATAAATAAAAACAATATAGAATTATGAAACGTTATTCAAAACTGATCATCGCAGCGATTATCGCGCTGATTTTCATCGGAACCTTCGTGTTCCTGTGGCAGAAGAGCCAACCCAAGGAAGTGGTCTACAACGAGTTCACACCGAAACTCGACAGTATCCAGAAGACCACCATCATCACCGGTAAGATCGAACCTCGCAATGAGGTCAACGTCAAGCCCCAGATCTCTGGTATCATCTCCGAGCTCTACAAGGTGCCTGGCGACTATGTCAACGCAGGCGACATCATCGCCAAGGTGAAGGTGATTCCTGATATGAGTCAGCTCTCGAGTGCTGAGATGCGCGTGCGGCTCGCCGACATCAACCTGAAGCAGGCACAGACCGACTTCCAGCGCGAGGAGAACCTCTACAACCAGAAGCTCGTTTCTGCCGATGAGTACGACAAGAGCAAGATGGCCCTCCAGCAGGCAAAGCACGAGAAGCTGGCTGCTGAGGATGCCCTCGAAGTGGTGCGTGACGGTGTGTCGAAGTCGAATGCCAGAGCCTCGTCGACGCTCATCCGCTCTACAATCAGCGGTGTCATCCTCGACATCCCTGTGAAAGTGGGTAACTCGGTGATTCTCTCGAATACCTTCAACGACGGTACTACCATCGCTACCGTGGCTAATATGAACGACCTTATCTTCCGCGGTAACATCGACGAGACGGAGGTTGGCCAGCTCGTGGTCTCTATGCCCATGAAGATTACTATCGGTGCCCTGCAGGACCTGAAGTTCGATGCGAACCTGGAGTACATCTCGCCAAAGGCTGTCGAGAGCAACGGTGCTAACCAGTTTGAGATCAAGGCGGCTGTGAAACTTGCTGAGGGCGGCAAGATCCGTTCTGGCTACAGCGCCAATGCAGAGATCGTGCTGGCCAGAGCCGAGAAGGTGCTCAGCATTCCTGAGAGCGCCATCGAGTTTTCTGGCGACTCCACCTTCGTCTATGTCATCAAGGGCGAGGGTAAGGCGAAGACCTACGATCGCACTTACGTCGAGACCGGTCTCTCCGATGGCGTGAACATCGAGATCAAGAAGGGCATCACCGCCAAGGATAAGGTTCGCGGCCCTGAAATCATCACCGACGAAGATAATAAATAATGAGCTATGAAGAAGTTTTCTATCCTAGTCATACTAGTCGTACTAGCCAAGTTAGACGTACTAGCAGAAACGAAGCAGTGGAACCTGCGTGAGTGCTGTGACTATGCCGTTGAGCATAACATCAGCATCAAGCAGCAGCAGAATGCTTGTCGTCAGCAGGAACTGCAGCTTTCGACATCGAAGAACTCCCGGCTGCCTGACCTCAACGCTTCCGCAGGACAGAACTTTTCCTTCGGACGTGGTCTGACGGCAGAGAATACCTATTCGAATACGAATACGTCGTCGACCTCATTCTCCCTCAGTTCCAGTGTGCCCCTCTTTACGGGTTTTCAGATTCCGAATCAGATCAAGCTCAACCAACTGAACCTCGAGGCTGCTACAGCCGATCTGGAGAAGGCGAAGAACGACATCCGCATGCAGGTGGCGCAGGCTTATGTGCAGATTCTCTATGATATGGAAATCGCTGAGGTGGCCCATCGGCAGATTGCCATCGATTCAGCCCAGGTGAACCGTTTGCAGGCCTTTGTCGATAACGGCAAGGCTGCTGAGGCTGAACTCTCGCAGCAGAAGGCCACATTAGCCAACAGCCGCCTTACAGCCACGCAGGCTGACAACAACACCCGTTTGGCAATCCTCAGTCTGACACAGCTCCTCGAACTCCCCACGCCCGAGGGCTTCACTATCGTCAAACCTAGCCTGGATGAACTAGTCGGACTAGTAGGGCTAGACAAACTAGTCACCCCTGATCAGATCTACGCCGAGGCCTTGGGCATCAAGCCCGAGATTCTCTCGCAACAGCTGAGGCTGAAGGGTACGGAGCATAGCATCAAGATTGCTGAGGCTGGCAATTATCCGACCCTCTCCCTAAGCGGTGGCCTTGGTACGAACTACTACACGACCAGCGGCTTTAAGAGCGACGGCTTTGGTAAACAGCTGAAGAACAACTTCAGCCAGTATATCGGCTTGAATCTGAGCGTGCCCATCTTCAACCGTTTCCAGACGCGCAATAACATTCGCAATGCCCGTATTGAGCAGGAGAACCAGCAGTTACAGCTCGACAATACGAAGAAGACACTCTATAAGGATATCCAGCAGGTGTATTATAATGCCCTGAATGCGCAGTCAAAGGAAAAAACTTCCGAAGAGGCCCTGCAGAGCACGAAAGATGCCTTCGAGCTCATGCAGGCGAAGTATGAGAATGGCAAGGCCACTATTACCGAGTTCAACGAGGCGAAGAACAACTATCTGAAATCCGAATCCGACTTGGTTCAGGCCCGTTATGAGAATCTCTACCAGCATGCGCTGATTGATTTCTACCGAGGTAAAGATCTCAGCTTCTAAGACAAAGAAATCCCTGCCATGAAGGCAGGGATTTCTTATTTCTTGTGTCTGTTGGCACGCTGCTCACGGTATTTGGCCTTCTGCCTGGCAGAGCCGCTACCATGAGCCCCTGTGATATATTGCTTCTTTTTGGCCTTGGTCTTTACCTTGCCGTCGTCCTTGGGCTTGTCGCCGCCACGACCGAAGCTGATACCGTGTTCGAGGATATTCTGAAAATCGTCCATGCTATTCCTAGTTGTTCTAGTCTGACTAGTCAGGCTAGATTAATGATGGAACAGGCGCACGCCTGTAAACGCCATCGCGATGCCATATTTATCGCAGGTCATGATCACATGATCGTCACGTACGCTGCCGCCAGCCTGGGCGATGAACTCTACGCCGCTCTTATGGGCGCGCTCGATATTGTCGCCGAAGGGGAAGAAGGCATCCGAGCCAAGGGCCACCTTTGTGTTCTGGGCAATCCAGGCTTTCTTCTCCTCCATCGTCAGCACCTCGGGCTGCTCCTTGAAGAACTGCTGCCAGGCACCGTCGCGCAGTACATCGTCGTGCTCGTCCTCAGAGATATACACATCGATGGTGTTGTCGCGGTCAGCGCGGCGGATACCGTCCACGAATGGCAGATTCATCACCTTCGGATGCTGGCGCAGCCACCAGATGTCAGCCTTATTACCTGCCAGACGGGTACAATGGATACGGCTCTGCTGACCGGCTCCGATACCGATGGCCTGACCGTCTTTCACGTAGCAGACGGAGTTCGACTGCGTATATTTCAGCGTGATGAGGGCGATAATCAGGTCGCGCTTGGCTTCAGGGGTAAAGGTCTTGTTCTGTGTGGGTATATTCTCGAAGAGGGCATCGTCGTCGAGGCGTATCTCGTTGCGGCCCTGCTCAAAGGTGATACCGAATACCTGCTTGCGCTCAATAGGCTCAGGCTGGTAGCTGGGGTCGATCTTAATCACGTTATAGGTACCCTTGCGCTTGTCCTTCAGGATCTCGATAGCCTCAGGGGTATAGTCGGGAGCAATCACACCGTCGCTTACCTCACGCTTCAGGATCTTGGCCGTCACAGCGTCACAGGTGTCGCTCAGCGCTACGAAGTCGCCATAGCTCGACATGCGGTCGGCGCCACGGGCTCTTGCATAGGCACAGGCGATGGGACTCTCGTCGAGGCCCTGGATATCGTCCACGAAGTAGACCTTTTTCAGTGTGTCGCTCAGAGGCAGACCCACGGCAGCACCAGCAGGACTCACGTGCTTGAACGAGGCAGCTGCGGGCAGACCGGTAGCAGCCTTCAGCTCCTTCACGAGCTGCCAGGCATTAAAGGCGTCGAGGAAATTGATATAGCCAGGACGGCCGTTAATCACTTCGATGGGTAACTCCCCCTCCGTCATGAAGATGCGAGAGGGCTTCTGGTTCGGATTGCATCCGTACTTGAGGGCTAATTCTTTCATAAGTTCTTTCGATTTTTTCGAATTTGGGTGCAAAATTACAACTTTTTTTGTAATTTTGCAAGCGAAGAACAAATATGTTATGGAAAAGAAGAGAATCGCACTAAGAAAACTGATGGAGGCTGTGGAGAGAGAACTGCTCCACAAGCCCGATAAGAAAACGCTCGACCGCCTGTCGCTGTTGGCTGGTTTCCAGAGTTGGGAAGACTTCCAGAACGCCCTCCACGGAGAATAAAAAAAGAGACCTCACGGATGAGATCTCTTTTTTATCTTGTTCACAGTGCGGATTACTCTGCGCTAACAGGACGACGCTTCTCCTTGATGCGGGCAGCCTTACCTGTGAGCTTGCGCAGGTAGTACAGCTTAGCGCGACGTACCTTACCAATCTTGTTGATCTCGATTGAATCGATGTTCGGAGACTCGATGGGGAAAATACGCTCAACACCTACGGTGCCAGACATCTTGCGAACGGTGAAACGCTTCTTGTCACCATGACCACAGATCTTGATGACCACGCCACGATAGAGCTGGATACGCTCCTTGGAACCCTCGATAATTTTGTAAGCGACAGTAATCGTGTCACCAGCCTTGAACTCTGGGAACTTCTTGCCGGTTGCAAATGCTTCTTCAGCAACTTTAATTAAATCCATTTTATCTACTAAATAATTAAATTTGTTGTATCGTTCCAACGCAACATAGCGGGCAACTCGCTACTTCCCACCATCGGTTACGCCGAAAAGCGGGTGCAAAGGTACACATTTTTTTAGACATAGGAACATAGGAACATAAAAACCCGCTTTTATGCGCTATGATTTATGAATTATTAACAATTTTCTATTCGAAATAGAAGGTCAAAACAATCATCTTCGTCTGTCCGCTCTTTACTGCGTTGGCATACATCCGTTTGTTCGTATCCTGCAATTCGTTGGCATGACCGGCATCCAAGGCATTGGTCAGACTATAGCAGAATTTCAATTCGGGAATCAGCTTGAAGAAGGGTAGGTAGAGGTCGCAGCCCAGTCCGATTTCCAGCATGGTGTCGGTACGTTTCAGTTGCAGGAAGTCCTGGTTCTTACTGGTCAGGTTCACCAGCTGACTCACGCCGGCTATCACGTAGGGGCGGTAGTTGTTCCAGCGTTCTGCCGAGAACTTCAGTCCTACGGGGAATGCGATATAGGTGCTCTTCATGTCCTGCGTCAGTTCCATCAGTCGTCCCTCCGGAGTCAGTTCCGTCATATTATAAAAGGTGAGGTGCTTGGCGCCGAAGTGCATGGTGGGCGTAAAGCGCAGGTTCAGGTGCTGCGACAGCCTCAGGTCGGCCAGCACGCCTACCGAGAAGCCGGCATTCCATTTGTCGTCGTCGCAGACGATGGACTGCGTCTTAGTGGTGCCGTCGTCGAGGGTGATGGTCTGCGGCCCTACGTTCTCCAGCTCGATATCCTGCAGATTCATACCCACGAGAATTCCCAAGTGCAAAGGCCGCAAGTCGGTATACGGCTTGTTTTGCACCTTCCTCTCCTGGGCCGTTGTCAGCAGGGCCGTCAGGCAGAGAGTCAGCATCAGGAGCGATCTCTTCATCTATCCATAATAACGTTTGGAAAGGGCGTTTTATTATATTCCTCACTATTTCGACATTGTATAAATTAAGGTCGGTAGATAAAAATAGCTACCCAAAATTTGGTATATTCGAAAAAAAGTTCGTACCTTTGCATCGTCAAAAGTGAGTATTAACAGTATTAACATTTTTAATTTATACGATTATGGCATATGTAATTGGTGACGACTGCATCGCTTGCGGTACATGTCAGGGTGAGTGCCCCGTTGAGGCAATTTCTGAGGGTGAGAAGTATTCTATCGATCCCGATCTGTGCACAGAGTGCGGTACCTGCGCTAGCGTTTGTCCTTCAGAGGCCATCAGCCTGGGATAATCGGCAGTTATCAGAAAAATAATCCCCCGCCAAACGGCGGGGGATTATTTTTGATGTCTTATTTCACTTATTTCACACCGAGGATCTGCTTGGCGATTTCGTTGTCAGGATCGATGGCGATGAGCTTGTTGGCAATTTCCTTAGCCTGGGCCTTGTCGTCTTTGACAATGAAGTAGTAAGCGATGTTGTAGCGGTAAGCCTCAATGAGACGGGCCTTGTCGGTGTTGTCCTTCTCAGCCTTGGGGGCGATGAGCTCGATGAGCTTGTCGTAGTAAGGCTTGGCGAGACCTTGCTTGGAATCGGGGTCCATCTGGGCGTTTACACGGGCACGCATGAAGTTGGCATACTCAATGGCATTCTCGAACTTCTCTGCCAGACCAGCATAGACACCATCGGCCTGCGTGAAGGCTTCCTTCTTGGCAACGGGATCGGTCAACTTGCCGGCATACTGTGTGTACAGGCTTCCGAGAGCGGCCATATCCGTAGCGGTGGCTTTCTCAATGCCTTCCAGATATTCCTTATAACGCTCGATGGCGTTGATATAGTCTTCCTTCTCAGCATAGGCGTCTGAAAGCTGCTTGATGACACCAGCGCGCTTGGCCTTGTTGTCGAACTCTGACTGCAGAGCCAGGTTGTACTGCTCGATAGCCTTATCAGCTTGCTTCAGACCATTGAAGGCATTGCCCAGATAGGCGTAGTCGAGGTAAGAGAACTTAGCGCTGTCGGACTTGTTGAAGAGAGCGTCTCCGAACTTAACTGCATCGTCGAAGTTGCCCAGCTCGGTATTGAAGAACATAGCCAGACGGTTCATAGCGGCATTGCGCGGCTCCTTGGCCAGACCGGCCTTCACCTTCTCAAGACCTTCAGCGTGCTTGCCGAGGAAGTAAGAAGCCATAGCGTACTCCACGATGTCGTTCTTCTCCATCTTGCCTACGGGTACCTTACCGTATGCCTCACGGGCCTTCTCGAACTCATTGGAGAGATAGTAGATGTGACCGGAGAGGGCATCAACTTCGATGTCGGGACGCTGAACCTTCAAATCAGCCAGTTTCTGAACGGCTCCTTTTGGAGAGATCTTACGATAGACGAGGGCATACTTGTAATAGCCTGTGGGATCCTTGGGATCGCAGTAGGTAGCCTGGTTGTAGTAACCGGCAGCCTTACCTCCCTCGTTGCCAAATGCCTCGATGTCGCCCAAGAGGATGAAAGCGGGTGCATACTTGTGCTTCGATGCCTCGTCGGCCAGATTGGCAAACGTACGGGCCTGAGCCGTATCCTGTACCTCATAGAAGGCACGACCGATGGCTACAAGGGCCTCGGGGTTCTTCTTGTTCTTCTTCTGAGCGGTTTTTACTGCGTCAGCCTTGTTGGCTGCATTGTCCTTGATGGCCTGCAGGGCTGCGTTGAGCTCTGCCTCCTGTGCCATAGCGGCGGTGCTGAAACCTGCCAGCAACACACCCATTACTAAATATTTGATCGTTTTCATAATTCTTTCGTTTTTTACGTTATACATCTTGTTAATTATCTCTCGCTTTTATGACGTTTGAAAACTCAAATGGTTTAATGAGTATTCATTACTCCCGGTTCACTATCACCTCTCTGACATTCATGTTGGCTGTTCTTGGCAGCAGTCCTGCGCGCAGGATGATCTTCTGTCCCTTGGGCAACTGGCAGAAGTGGGCGAAGCTTGACGGTACGCCGCTTCTGGGCTCGTTGAGCAGGGCATAGATGGTGCGGATGAGGGGGTAGTTACCATTATATAGGTAGAACTGATAGGGCTTCCAGCTGTTGGCCTTGGTGGCGGAGTCGAGCTTGGAGACGCCCATCACGGTGATATTCTTCTTGAAGGTGACATTGGTGGTGTCACGTTTGTCGTTGAGCCAGTTGGAACCGATGATGCCGAGGGCGTTCGGGTGGTTCTCAACATAGTCGATGACAGCAGCACTGGTCTTTACGGCGCCGACATTGGGGTTCTTGAATTCCTGACCTCCGAGGATGGAGTCCACGCACCAGCGGACGGTGCTGGACAGGGGGTTGTCGAATACGACGTCGATGTCGCCCAGACTAGATTTTGTGTTGTTCAGCTCGCTCCATTTGGTGAGCTCGCCCAGGAGGATACGTCTGAAATCCTTGACGGTGATGCAGGTATCCGGATTGGTGTTGTTGACAATGATGGCAAGACCATCATAAGCGATGGGAATGGCCCTGGGCAGATACCTGCGGTCTTGCAGGCTCTTTCTTTCGTTGGCTGTGAAGTCACGGGTGGTGAATGCCAGCCAGGTTTCCAGCTTCATCAGACGCTGTACGGCCTCCTGCTCGTTGATATAGTCAGGAGTAATCGAGTCGAGCGTTTGGTTCTGGAAATAATAGAGTGCTTCGTCGATGATGGGGTAGAAACTCTCGTCGGCTGCCAGGTGGCTGGCGGCTTTCTGATAGGCCTCCTCCATTTCAGGATTAGGCTTGCTCCCACATGCGTGGAGCAAGCCTAACATTAGTGTGAATCCAACTAATAAAACTATTTTGTTGAATGCGTTCATCTTTAATAATTACTGAAGACGGAAGGTTACAGGTACGGTGTACTTCACACGTACGGCAGAACCGTTCTGCTTACCAGGAATCCAGTGCGGCATGGACTTCACCACGCGAGTAGCCTCCTTATCGAGTGACGGGTCAACTGACTTGACAACCTTCACATCGGTAATCGAACCGTCGCGCTCGACGACGAAGGTCACGATAACACGACCCTGTACGCCGTTTTCCTCAGCCACAACGGGATACTTGATGTTCTTCGAAAGATACTCGAACAGGGCGTTGGGACCGCCGGGGAACTGAGGCATTTCCTCAACCACGTCGAAGACTTTGGTCTCCTCCTCCTTCGGGGGTTCGGGCTGTGCGATTACTTCCTTAGCCTTGAGCACTTCACCTTCAGCCTCATCGTTACCCTTCACATCGAAAGCACCGATGGCGGTGTTCGTCTGTGCCAGTTCGTCCTGAGACTTGATTTCGTCCTCGGGGGCTACATCTTCATCCTTCTTAATTTCAGGTGTTGTAAATGCTACAGAGCTCTTTACCTTCTCAACCTCGATCTTCTCAACCTGAGGTTCTTCCTTACGCTCTACCTTTGCTTCCTTCTTCTCTGCCAGGCTCGTCAGCTCCACATCGGTCTCGATGGCTGCATTGCGCGAAGCCATATAGTTGTCGATAGAAACCTTTGCGATAACGATGGCAGCGATGATGGCAAACATGGCGAACATGGTGAGCAGCGCCTTAAGGTTACGTTTACCTGTATCCTTACGTAATTGATAAGCTCCGTAGGCCTGGTTCTTACCATCAAATACGAGGTCGACCCAGCCATTGTCTATAAGATCTATTTTTCCCATAGTTCTTTTCGTTTTTAGGGGTTACTTGACACCTGCCTTCTCAATGAGTGCCTTATCGTCGTCACTCATCTTGTCGACATCGTCAATCACATACTTATCAATATTGCTGATCAGCATCTCATCAAGAGCGGCAACCATGTTGGCATAGGTAGCTGTCGGAAGCGGACGGATGATACAGGTCAGCGTGGGCACCTTCTCACCAGTGGGAAGCTCACCCTTCTTCAGTTTCTTCAACTGCTCCTGATACTGCTCTTCGGTCATCTTCGAGTTGTACTCGTTCTTCTTAGCGTCGAGCTCCTTCTTTGCCAGCTTGATCTTGGCCACGGGGTTGATACCCTCCTCGGTCGTATGCTCGTTAAGCACTTTCTCGATACCGTCCTTACCATAGGTGGTCTCCTTCACACAAGAAGCGGGATCGTCGTAGTTGGGCAGACCAGCCACGTACCAGATCTTGTCGTTCTCGCCCAGATAAAGGGTAATGGTATGAGAAGCCTTCGTTACCTGCTTATCTTCCTTCTGCAAGTTCTCGTCGTTACTTGGCATGGTGAGCTGCATAGCCTGCGGCTTAGCCAAGGTAGTACACAGCATGAAGAAGGTGATCAGAAGCATCATCATGTCTACCATCGGCGTGAAGTTCACGCGGGTATCCATCTTTTTCTGCTTGGATAGATTTTTCTTTGCCATATACTATTCAGCGTTTAGACGTTTAACATCGAGATTCGTAATGAGCTGGAAACGGTTTTCGCTCATGTCCTGAAGTTCTGACATCATCTTCTTGACGACTGCGTAAGAAGTGTTAGCATCGCACTTGATGGCGAGCTTCATGTCAGGATTAGCACTGCGGGCCGCAGAGACCCACTCCTGGAATTCGCTCTTTCCACCGTCGATACTGTCGAGCGGCAGGCCGAGCTTCTGGATTGCCTCTGTCATCTTCTCCGTAGAGAGGTTCAGATAGTCACCAAGCTTACCCATGGGAGCTCCAACCATAGCATCCTCGAGGAAGTGCTTCTCCTGGTTGGCGTTGAGCTGGACACCGAACTTGTCGGTCATCGTCTCCAGCATCTCCTTCATGTGGTTCTTGTTTTCGGTACCCACGTAGATATTGCCGTCTGGGTTCACCAGAATAGTCAGCAGATCCTGCTCGGGTATCTTGACTTCCGACACAGAGTTAGGCGCGTTGACTTGTACTGGTTCTGGTGTCAGGAATGTTGAGGTCAACATAAAGAAACACAGAAGCAGCGTCATCACGTCTGACATTGGCGTCATGTCAATCCAGATGTCTTTTTTCTGTATCTTAATTTTAGCCATTCTCTAAATGCTTTTAATGCGTTAAAAAAATGGTTAAGAATTAAGCCTCGTTGTGATTAGAATCGTATGTTGCAGCGATGGTGAAACCAATCTCATCGAGAGCGTAAGTCAGCTTATCGATCTTGTTTGAGAAGAAGTTGTAAACAACGGTAGCAACCCAAGAGGTCAAGATACCAGATGCTGTGTTCACAAGAGCCTCAGAAATACCGGCAGACAGAGCCATAGAGTCAGCACCACCACCAGCAGACAGAGCCTGGAATGATCCGATCATACCGAGCACAGTACCGAACAGAGCGGTCAGGGTACCCAGAGATACGATGGTAGCAACCATAGGCATGTTCATCTGAAGGGTAGGCATCTCCAGCTGCGTAGCTTCCTCGTGAGCCTGAGAGATCTTAGCGATCTTAGCGGCCTTCTTCAGAGTGTCGTCACCCTCAACGGTCTGGTACATCTTGATAGAAGCCTTCACCACATTAGCTACAGAACCCTGCATCTTGTCGCAAAGAGCCTCAGCCTCGGGGAACTTCTGAGCCTTGATGAGCTCCTTCACCTGAGCGGTGAACTTAGCGAGGTTGATCTTACCGGCAGCGGTCTTGATAGCGAAATAGCGCTCGATACCGAGGCAGATAACGGTGAAGAGAAGGGTAAGGATCAGACCTACCACGAAACCTCCCTTATACACGGTACCCAGCAGGTTGGCGGGGTGTCCGCTGCGGTCGCCACCGATGAAGTTGTCGGGGTTACCCATTACGAAATACCATACACTGTAACCTGCGATAGCACAGATAACGAGGATAATCCATGCAGCTTTAACACCTTGGAAGCCCGAATTCTTTTTGGCTGGGGCTGCAGCCTTTGTTGTTGTTGCCATAATTAAAATTAATTTTAGTTATTAAAAATTGAGTTATAAATATTCGTTTTACAATGCTTTTAGCCAGCTCCGTAGCTCATCTCTTCCGACTTCCGCCGAAAACACTGGGCAAAGATAGCAAATTTCACGCGACTTCCGCACGGATTAACAACATTTAACTTGTTAATTTTCAATAATCACTTTAAATCTGCCAGTACCTGTTTCATGCGTCTCATGGCTTCGATGATGTTTTCATCGCTTGTGGCATAGCTCATACGGAAGCAATCCGGATCGCCGAAGGCGTCGCCTCCAACCGTTGCCACATGGCCCTTTTCAAGCAGGTACATGGCGAAGTCGGTGGAGTTGTTGATTGTGGTCTGTCCGTCGCTCTTGCCAAAGAACGAGCTGCACTTGGGGAAGAGATAGAAGGCACCTTCGGGCATGTTCACCTCCAGACCAGGAATCTCCTTGGCGAGCTTCACGATAAGGTTGCGACGGCGCTCAAAGGCCTGACGCATATCCTCGACACATTGCTGGTCGCCGACGTATGCGAACTCGGCTGCCTTCTGGCTCACAGAGCACGGTCCGCTAGTGTACTGTCCCTGCAATTTATTGCAGCCTTTTACAATCCACTCAGGGGCTGCGATGTAGCCGATACGCCAGCCTGTCATCGCATAGGCCTTCGACACACCGTTGACGATGATGGCCCGTTCCTTCATGCCTGGGAACTGGGCAATCGACTCGTGCTTGCCGATGTAGTTGATATGCTCGTAGATCTCGTCGGCCAACACGAAGAGGTCCTCATGTTTCAGGATCACGTCGGACAGCGCCTGCAATTCGTCCTTGCTGTATACGCTTCCCGTCGGGTTGCTGGGCGAGCAGAGGATGATCATACGGGTTTTGGGGGTAATGGCAGCTTCCAACTGGGCAGGCGTCATCTTGAAGTTCTGCTCAAAGCCGGCCTCTACAATGACGGGCTTACCGCCTGCCAACAGCACCATCTGGGGATAGCTCACCCAGTAGGGGGCAGGGATAATCACCTCCTCACCATCGTTCACCAGAGCCATCACCGTGTTGCAGACACTCTGCTTGGCACCGTTCGACACGAGAATCTCCGCAGGGGTATAGTGCAGGTGGTTCTCGCGCTCCAGCTTACGGGCGATGGCCTGCCTAAGGTCAGGATAGCCTGGAACAGGCGAATAACGGGAGTAGTTCTCGTCGATGGCCAGTTTGGCAGCCTGCTTAATGGGATCGGGGGTGTTGAAGTCGGGTTCGCCCACACTCATGTTGATCACATCAATGCCTTGCGCCTTCATTTCAGCGCTTTTCTGTGACATTGCAAGCGTGGCCGAAGGAGCCAAACGCTGCAAACGATCGGAAAGTTTTGCCATATTTTATCAAAATTTTGTGCAAAAGTACTATTTTTTAGTGAAAAGTGGGAAGTGAATAGTGAAAAGTTGCTATGCCTTGTTTTTTTTTAACTATTCTCTCACCTCTTATCTCTCACCTCTTACTTCTTACTTCAAATGCAGTGTGTGCCCCATCCGGTTCTTTTTCGTTTCCAGATACCGGAAGTTATAGGGATTGGGCGTCACCTCAATGGGCACGTTCTCTACAATCTCAAGTCCGTAGGCCTCGAGACCCACGCGCTTCACGGGGTTGTTTGTCAGCAGACGCATCTTGTGGACGCCTAAGTACCTGAGCATCTGGGCGCCACAGCCGTAGTCGCGCTCGTCGGGCTTGAAACCTAAGTGGATATTGGCATCGACGGTATCGAGACCTTCCTCCTGCAGTTTATAGGCGGCTATCTTGTTCATCAAACCGATGCCGCGGCCTTCCTGCTGCATATAGACCACCACACCCTTGCCTTCTTTCTCGATGGCCTGCATGGCCTTGTGCAGCTGCTCGCCACAGTCGCAGCGCTTCGAACCGAGGATGTCGCCCGTCATGCACGACGAGTGGACGCGTACCAGCACCGGCTCGTCTTCCTTCCACTCGCCCTTGATGAGGGCCAGGTGCTCCTGACCGTTGCTCTTCTGACGGAAGGGTATCAGTCGGAAATGCCCGTAGTCGGTGGGCATATCCACCTCTTCGCCGACCTCGATGAGCGACTCCGTACGCAAACGGTAGGCTATGAGGTCCTTGATGCTGATGACCTTCAGATGCCATTCCTGCGCCATCTCCAGCAGTTGTGGCAGACGGGCCATCGTGCCGTCTTCGTTCATGATTTCCATCAGGGCACCGGCAGGGTAGAGGCCTGCCATACGACACAGGTCGATGGTGGCTTCCGTATGTCCGCTGCGCCTCAATACGCCGTTTTCCTGGGCGTAGAGAGGGTTCACGTGACCCGGACGTCCGAAGGTCTGTGGGGTGGAGGCGGGGTCAGCGAGTGCCTTGATGGTCTCTGCACGGTCGTGGGCTGAGACGCCTGTGGTACATCCCTCTAACTTATCGACGGTCACGGTGAAGGGGGTGCCTAATACTGAGGTGTTGTCCTCTACCTGATGGGGCAGCTCGAGTTCCTTGCAGCGCTCGATGGTGATGGGTGCGCAGAGCACGCCTCGGGCGTATTTCAGCATGAAGTTCACCTTTTCGGGGGTAATCTTCTCGGCAGCGATAATCAGGTCGCCTTCGTTCTCGCGATCCTCATCATCGACGACAATCACGAACTGTCCGGCCTTGAAATCCTCGATGGCCTCTTCTATCTGGTTCAGTCGTAGTGGATCCATATATATAAGTAATGTTTACATATTATTAATGCGCTCCACAATGTGGTCGCTGGTATGCCGGATGGTGCGCAGGTCGCGGTAAAGTCGCATTCTAAAGCGCAGCATGCGGATATATAAGAAGATACCCAGCGGAATGATCAGTCCGGCGATGATGTTGAGCCACTTCTTGCGGAAAGGTCGTGTGTGGGCCGTCGTTGCCAGGATGGGGTAGTTGTTCAGCTCCGAGAGGATGATCTTGTCCTTGGTGTAGCCCAGATCCTCGATCACCTCTTCCAGTCGCTCGCTGATAGTCTCCATCTCCTGATCGTCGCCTTCATGGAAGAATACCTTGATAGGACTGGGCCAGTGGAGCAGCTTGTGTTCGTGGGTATAGCGGTAGATGTCCTGGTTCAGACTGAGCAGCTTTTCTGCATCGGCCTGATACTTCGGATCCTCGATGATCACCTCCTTGCGGAAGATATGGCGCTTGGAGCGCAGACCCAGCAGTTTCATCGCCAGGTTCTTGTAGAGGTCGATGTTGAACACCACCGAGTCGTTGTTCGCCTTATAGGTGAAGAAGACGGCGATTGGCGTGAGTACTGCGGTGGAGATGAGTTTGCCGAACCACACCGTCCATTGGTCGTCGCGCGCCATCTTCATACCTGAGTTCTCGAAGATGAAGTAGACAATGAACACCAGCACGGAAACGATGACAGGCACACCCAGACCGCCCTTACGGATAATGGCACCCAGCGGTGCACCGATAAAGAAGAAGATGATACACGACAGGGCCAGCGTAAACTTGCCGATGGCCTCAATCTGGTGGGTGCGCATCCTGCGGTGCAGGTATTCGGTGTATTCACCCTTAAATTCCATATCGGTCATCGTCATGCGGATGCTGTTCATCGCATCAGTCACCACCTGTTGCTTCTCGCGGTTGCTCAGCCTGCCGAAGATCGTGTCGATGTTCACCTTCCCGCTCCGCGCCTCCTTGAATGCTTTTACCGAGTCGTTCTTCGAGAGTTGGGGATGACGGTAAGTATAGTGCTGGGCCTCGTTGTAATAGGCATGGCCCACGCTGTCGTTAAACTCGCGGATGGAGTCCATGTCGTGCAAAATCTTGCCTAAACTCTTCGCTCGTGCATCGGCAGAGATGTCCGCCAGATCGGCCAGATTGAAGCCGCCGTCGAAGTCGAGTACGATGCGTTTGGTCGAGAAGGTCTCCCTGCGGTAGGGCACAGCGGCGCTATTGGCGAGGTCCTGCGAGCGCATGTTCTCAAACCACTCGCCGCTATAGAGGTTCAGCACTAGGTGCTTCTTCTCGGCCGTCGATTGCATCATGCCCGAGTCGGCCAGGATAATCGCCTGGTCCTCGTAGCTGCCCGACTGCCGGTAGATCATCACACCATAGAGCATACCCGTCTTCAGGTCCTTCTTCTGTACGTAGATGTTACTGCCCTGAATACCGTCGTAGAAGATACCTTCAGGAATCTCCACCTCAGGACTCTTCTGTTTTACGCCTAAAAGCAGGCGGTAGAAGCTCTGGTTGGCCATCGGGGCCACGATATTCTGGAAGTAGAACGAGATACCGGCTATGATGAGCACGATGAAAATCAGGGGACGGAAGGCCTGCAACAGCGAGACACCCGCTGCCTTGATAGCCGTCAGTTCCGAACTCTCACCTAAGTTACCGAACGAGATGAGCGAGGAGAGCAGAATGGCCAGTGGCAGGGCCTGCGGAATAAGCATCAGACCCATATACCAGAAGAACTGCGCCATAATCTCCAGCGACAGACCCTTTCCGATGAGCTCGTCGACGTATCGCCACAGGAACTGCATCATCAGCACGAACTGGCAGATGAAGAACGTTCCCAGAAACAGCAGCGCGAACTGCTTGACGATAAATATGTCTAATTTCTTGATTCGGAACATAATCAGCGTGCAAAATTATAAAAAAACCACGAATTACACGAATTTTACGAATTATAATTAGTTAAATCACCTCAATTCTTAAGAAAGAATTGTGGTTGTCATAGCATATAATTAGTGTAATTCGTGAAATTCGTAGTCTTATGAATCACAGTCCGCTGGCGCGGTGGAGCCTGTCGAGGTTGCTTTCCCAGAGGATCTTCAACCCGTCGGCATCGTCGTCCTCCGCAAAG
Source organism: uncultured Prevotella sp. (assembly GCA_946403845.1). GTDB lineage: Bacteria > Bacteroidota > Bacteroidia > Bacteroidales > Bacteroidaceae > Prevotella. Next base: position 172,030 of record CAMJBL010000001.1, read on the forward strand.
TCGGTGATGAGCAGGTTCAGATGGTTGGTCAGCGGGCTCTTCTCGATGCGCATCTCCCAATAAGAGTCGTCGTCTTCCTCTTCCCACTGCAAACGGATATGGTCATATTTTACATATTCTATTAATTGCGCTTTGCGGACGTCCTGTTCCGTCCAAGGCTCTCCCCAGGTAAAGGTAAACACACCTTCTTCTTCCGTCACATGGTCTGCCAGCCAGCGTTCTAAGCCGTGCGCACTACTGATTTGTTCCCAGATAATGTTGGGAGACTCTGTTGTCAGAGGATATTCGATGTTAATTTGTTGCTTTCCCATACGCTTTAGGGGTTTGTTATTGTGATTAGTCGCTACAAAATTACATAAAATTTATGGAAACACAAAATATTTTCCGGAAAAATTTTGGTAGTTTCCAAAAAAGTAGTACCTTTGCATCCGATTTCACGAAATCGCCTGCGAAGATGGGCTGCACTTCGGCAAAAAGCGAGCTTTCTGCACTCAGTTTGCACCATCTTTGCACCGCTTAAAAAAATGATGGCGGGATAGCTCAGCTGGTTAGAGCGCATGATTCATAATCATGAG
>CAMJBL010000002.1 GCA_946403845.1 uncultured Prevotella sp.
TGATGCAAAAGACTGGTGCTGATCCGGACAGTATTGATGCCATCGTCGTGGCCACCTCGACCGCTGATTATAAGTTCCCATCGACAGCAAGCATCGTGCTTGGTAAACTGGGATTGAAGAATGCTTTCGCATTTGATTTCTGGGGTGCTTGCTGTGGATTCCTCTATGCGCTCGATGTGGCAGCGTCGATGGTAAAGAGTGGCAGGTGCAAGAAAATGATCGTTATCGGTGCTGATAAGATGTCATCGATTGTCGATTATAAAGATCGCCAGACTTGTCCGCTTTTCGGTGATGGTGCAGCAGCCGTGCTTCTCGAAGCATCGGAAGAAGAGAATATCGGTGTGATGGATTCCCATCTGCGTGCTGATGGCAAGGGTCTTCCGTTCTTGCACATGAAGGCAGGCGGATCTGTTTGTCCTCCCTCACATTTTACGGTAGATCATCGTCTGCACTACCTCTATCAGGAGGGTCGCACAGTGTTCCGTTATGCTGTAACCAATATGAGCGATGATTGTGCCTTGGTAGCTGAGCGCAATGGACTGAACAAGGATAATATCCAATGGATTGTTCCTCATCAGGCCAATATGCGTATTATCGAGGCTGTTGCAAAGCGTTTGGATCTTTCCATGGATCAGGTGATGGTTAATATCGAGCATTTGGGTAATACCAGTGCAGCTACCATACCACTTGCTTTGTGGGAGAATGAATCGAAGTTAAGGAAGGGTGATAATATGATTTTCACCGCTTTTGGTGCCGGATTTGTCCACGGGGCATCCTATTACAAGTGGGCATACGACGGCGACCAATAAACTTAAAGAAACTATACGAGAAAACGCATCCTTCTGAAAGATGCGTTTTTTTGTCTAAACTGAGTATATGCATAAGGCTGGATTCGTAAATATTGTGGGTAACCCTAACGTTGGTAAGTCGACACTGATGAACCAACTCGTGGGAGAGCGTATCAGTATTGCAACGTTCAAGGCGCAGACCACACGTCATCGTATCATGGGTATTGTCAATACCGATGATATGCAAATCGTGTTTTCTGATACGCCTGGTGTCCTGAAACCGAATTATAAGTTGCAGGAGTCGATGTTGGCGTTCTCTGAGTCTGCGTTGCAGGATGCAGATGTGTTGCTATATGTGACTGATGTCGTGGAGAATCCAGAAAAAAATATGGATTTTCTTAGGAAGGTCCAGAAGATGGATACCCCGATTTTACTACTTATCAATAAAATTGATGAGTTGAAAGAGAATAGCCAGCAGGCGCTTTCCGAGATTGTAGAGCGTTGGCACAGTTTGCTCCCTAATGCGGAGATTCTCCCGATTTCTGCGAAGAATAAGTTTGGTGTTGATATGCTGCTGAAGCGTATTCAGGAACTGCTGCCAGAGAGTCCGGCCTATTTTGATAAAGACCAGCTGACGGATAAACCAGCCCGCTTCTTTGTCTCGGAGATTATCCGGGAAAAGATTCTTCTCTATTACGACAAGGAGATTCCCTATTCTGTCGAGGTGCGAGTGGAAAGCTTTAAGGAGGATGAGAAGCGTATCCATATCAATGCGCTGATCTATGTGGAGCGTGACAGCCAGAAGGGCATTATCATCGGTCACCAAGGGGTGGCACTCAAGAAGGTAAGCACTGAGGCACGTAAATCACTCGAGAAGTTCTTTGCTAAGCCGATATTCCTTGAAATTTTCGTGAAGGTGGATAAGGACTGGCGCTCATCAGAGCGGGAACTGGATAGTTTTGGGTATAATCCGGAATAATCTAGCCAGGCTAGATAGACTAGAAATACTAGAATAGATGATAATATGGGAAATTTAGTAGCTATTGTAGGCCGTCCCAACGTGGGTAAGTCGACGCTTTTCAACAGGCTTACGAAAAGTCGTCAGGCTATTGTCAGCGATGAAGCAGGAACCACGCGTGATCGCCAATATGGCAAGTGTGATTGGAATGGCCGCGAGTTCTCTGTTGTTGATACAGGTGGCTGGGTCGTCAATTCAGACGATATATTCGAGGAGGAAATCCGTAAGCAGGTGATTATTGCAACGGAAGAAGCAGACTTAGTGCTTTTTGTCTGCGACATCAAGAATGGTGTGACAGACTGGGACATGGACGTGGCACAGATTCTGCGTCGTGCTAAGTTGCCTGTTCTCCTCGTGGCAAATAAGGCCGATGATAATAAGAATCTCTATGACCAATATGAATTCTACAATCTTGGTCTTGGCGATCCTTATTGCATCAGTGCTGCGACGGGCAGCGGTACGGGTGATTTGCTTGACAAGGTGCTGGAGATGTTGCCAGAAAAGAGCGTAGACCAACTTGAGGAGGGTATCCCCCGTTTCGCTGTGGTGGGACGTCCGAATGCAGGAAAGTCAAGCCTTATCAATGCGTTCATCGGTGAAGAGCGCAATATTGTCACAGAGATAGCAGGTACAACACGTGATTCTATCTATACCCGCTATGATAAGTTCGGGTTCGATTTCTATCTTGTGGATACTGCAGGTATTCGTCGTAAGAATAAGGTGACTGAGGATCTGGAGTTCTATAGCGTAATGCGTTCTATTCGTGCTATTGAGAATTCTGATGTCTGTATCCTGATGATTGATGCCACGCGAGGTATCGAGGCTCAGGATATGAATATTTTCCAGTTGATTCAGAAGAACAACAAGAGTCTGGTGGTAGTGGTTAACAAGTGGGATCTTGTGGAGGATAAGAGCCAGGTGGTTATCGATACCTTTGAGAATGCCATTCGTAAGCGTATGGCACCGTTTGTCGATTTCCCCATCATCTTTGCCTCAGCATTGACCAAACAGCGTATCTTCAAGGTACTTGAGACTGCCAAGCAGGTCTATCTGAACCGTAAGGCACGTATTGGTACGACGAAGCTTAACGAGGTGATGCTGCCATTGATTGAGGCTTATCCGCCTCCCTCCATAAAAGGAAAGTATATCAAGATCAAATATGTGTCGCAGGTGCCTGATACACAGATACCAACGTTTGTATTCTATGCAAACCTGCCTCAGTATGTCAAGGAACCTTATAAGCGATTCCTGGAGAATAAGATTCGCGAGAACTGGACTTTGACAGGCTCTCCCATTAATGTGTTTATCCGTCAGAAGTAGCATGAAATATCTGCCCGCCTTTATATTGGCAATAATGCTATTGTGTGTAGCTTGTGGTAATCCCTCGCCAGAGGAACTGGCATCTATTGCTGCAAAGGGCTATTATAAGCACTTGGTGAATGGTGAATATGAGGCATTCCTGGAAGGGAAGGAAGGGGCAGATAGTCTGCCAGACGATTATCGGGAGCAGCTGTTGACGAGTTATCGTCAGTTTATGGCACAGCAGAATCGGGACCATCATGGGATTCTCGACATCCGTGTTTCTAATGCAACGACTGATACAGCATTGAATTATACGAATGTTTTCCTGGTCCTTTGCTTTGGCGATTCTGTGAATGAGGAAATCGTTGTACCGATGGTAGAACGGAATGGAAGTTGGAGAATGAAATAATAAGAATATGAAAGGATTTGTATTATCTGTTATTGTAAGTATAAGTGGTCTTTCAGCATCAGCCCAGAGCTCCTTACAGGAGATGCTCGATGAATACCATATGTTTAATCATCTGGATGCTTCACTTACCTTGGGTACGACAGGTATTGGCTTCGATGTGGCTACACCCGTTGGCGACTATGCCCAATTGCGAGTCGGCTATGCCTTTATGCCCTCTTACCACAAGAGTATGTATTTCGGTGTTCAGGTGGGTGATAAGCCTGAGAGCAAGTATGATGCAAATGGCAATCGTGTGGAGACGAAGTTCGATAGGATGGCTGGCGCTTTGAATCAGATAACAGGTTATAAGGTGGAGGATCAGGTTGAGATGATTGGCATGCCAACATATAATAATCTCAAGGTTCTGGTGGATGTCTTTCCGTTTCAGCAGGACAGACGCTGGCATGTTACAGCAGGTTTCTTCCTCGGTCCTTCAAGGATAGCCAAGGCTTATAATGCTACAGAGGCCATGCCGACATTAATGGCTGTTAGCATTTATAATACGATGCGTGAGAAGACATTGGCTTCTTATGAGTCAGGATGGCCTTATCCCCCTGTTATTTCTGTTGGTACATGGGCATTGACCGAACAAGATGTGATTGCTGATTTGGCTGAAAGGTTTATACGCTATGGACGAATGGGTATGCATGTTGGTGACTACGATGACGGAACACCATATATGATGGAACCTGGTGATGATGGAATGGTTAGGGCCGAGGTGAAGACCAATGCATTCAAGCCCTATTTAGGCTTAGGATATGGTGGTCGCCTTTTAAAGAACAATGATAAGTTTCATATAGCGGTTGATTTAGGTGCCATGTTCTGGGGTGGTTCTCCTCGAATCATTACGCATGAAGGCGTTGATCTGACAAAGGACGTCAGTAATATATCAGGCAAAGTGGGTGACTATGTGAGTTTGGCAAAGACTTTCAAGGTATTCCCTGTTCTTGATGTTCGATTTGTCTATCATATCTTCTGATATTCCCAATAAGACGTTCCGCTTCTAAAATAAGAGCCTCTATACAAAAAAATAGAGGCTCTTATTGTTTCTTAAGAGCCTCTTATTTTGACTAAAGTCGCTTCTGATTGCGATTATCTGATGACTTGTTTCTTGCCGTTGATGATATAAATACCACGGGGAAGATTATTTGTGTTGTTGTCATCCTTGACTTTCACGCCTGTAAGGGTATAGATACCTTCTTTAACAGCGTTGTCTTCGCTCATTACCTTGGTAATACTTGCAGCCACAGCATATGCATCAGGCAGAAGCAGTTTGATGCCCTTGGCAGTTGCAGTTGCATCTGATGAACTGATAGGCAGATAGGCCCTGTTAGCAGGGATATAAAACTTATCGTCTTGACCTTTGGTAAGTGCTAAGTTGTTACTATAGGTGGCGTTTGCATCATTAACGAATGCTAACTCTCCATCTACATATCCTATAACTCGCATGGAACTATTTCTGAATTCAACGGCATTCTTTAAACTCTGATTAGGATCCTCTGTTAATGTTGGCAGAAAGCAAAAGATACTACCTCTCAATGCGTTTCCTGAAATGGGATTCAGTTTCTCATTTAATAAAATAACCTTGTTATCAGCTACATTACCTGAAGAACATTCTATGATGACAGGCGTTTCTTGGGGAATCTTCTTGTCAGTGATTTCTATCAGTTGCGCAATCGGTTCTTTCACATGATTTGTGTCATAGTTATGATGCTCGGGATTGTTGTCGATATAATATGCCTTCATTCCGTCTGTGAGCTGATAGGGGAAACTGGTATAGAGAGTCGTGAAATATTTGAATTCATTCTGGCCCACTTGTATGCTTATATCAGGATTGATGGCGAAATACTCGTTTTCGTTATCTATCTTTTTAAAATCCCACAGAGCGTATTTACCAACACTCTCTTTTCCTATATATTGTATCGTTGCAACTCCGCAATAGGTTTCTTTTACCTTCTCTGAAGCTGTGTAACCAAGGTCAACCAGATCAATTTGATAACCAGAGTATGAAGTGTACAATTCTCCTTGGTTACTCATCTTCAATTTGTAACCGCTTTTACCAAACTTCTCGAGAAGATCGTCAGTATTCATAAACTGTCCATCCAGCGTCAAACCATCTTTATTTCCAGATACATAAAGAATCGTACCAGGATTTGAGGTCTTGTCTTTTACAGCTTTAAGTGCCTCTGCAGTTACGTATTGACTAAACGTACTTGAAAGAGAAGGCTGAAAATTCTTGCTTTCTTCGCTGATTTTGTCATTTACAATTGAAATATATCTGCCTGCTTCACCCTGGTTCTGGATTCGGTAATATCCTTCACCAGTATATTGAGCAAACAGCGGGAATGCCATGATGGCCGTTATGCATGTAAGTAATGTTCTTTTCATATTCTTTCATTTAAAAAGCCCAACCCTACGTTCTTCCTCTTTCGATTCCGACGCCGGGTTGGGCATTGTTATTGTTTCTTGTTCAGATTACTCGGCGATACAGATGCTTACGCGGTTCATATCGTTCTCTGCGAACGGCTGAACACGAGCACCCTTGCTGTCGTACGAGATACGGTCAGCAGCAATCGAGTACTGCTCCTTGAGAGCCTTCACAACAGCGTCAGCGCGCTGAGCAGCAAGACGGTCGTTGATTCTATCGTTACCGGTACCGGCATCAGCATAACCTGTTACAACTACCTTTGCATTGGGGTACTTGTTCAGATAATCTGCGATATCCTTAACCTTGCTAGCCTCTGAGTCCTGAATCTTGAAAGAATTAATCTTGAAGAATACATCACGACGGATAGGCTCGATAACGGGAGCTGCGACGGGAGCGGGAACTTCCACTACCTTCTCAACAACCTTCTCTACATAGCGGATCTCGGGCTCTGGAGCGGGGATAACTCGGGTTGTATAGGTAGGACCTAAGTTGATCTTCACACCTGCGAGGGCGTTGAAATACCAATCCCAGTTATCAGCGTTCTTAGAGTTGTACTTGTCGCTAAGTGTGTTAGCGCTCAGTTCGATACCGAAGCTAACAGCATCGCTCAGCTTGAAGTCTGCTGTGATACCACCTTGTGCGAACGGACGAACCTTTGAACCATCCCAAAGATACTCAAGTGTGTTAACACCATGCTTTGCACCCATGGCAGCTTTCGCATCAGCAGCATTATCATTGCTAAAGCCAATGTTGGCACCACCACCCAGGAACAGACCGAAGTTGAACACGCGGTTGGGGTTAAAGCCACAGAAAGCGTTTGAAAGATTAATTGTCAGATCCAGTGAAGGAGCAACATACTTCCAATCCCAAAGATACTTATCACCATTAATCTCAGAACCAGCCTTGCTCTGCCAGCCATTTACAGCGAGACGGAGACCAAATACGGGGCTGAACTGACGACCGATAGCGGCCTGAACATTGTATGAATTCAAATCACCGAAATCAACCTCACCCAGCGTGTGCTGAAGTCCTACAGGCTGTATCTGTACATACCAGTGAGGATTGAAAACGTATTCCGTCTTAGGCTGCTGATCCTGTGCAGATGCTGAGAGGAATCCCAGTGCCAGCAGGCAAGACAATATTGTTTTCTTCATTTTCATATTCATTAAAGATTATATACTCTAATATTATTCATAGACCTTGTTGCCCTTGATGACATAGCTCAGGGTCCTGATATTTCCGTCGTAGTCCATTGCGGAATACTGAATCTTGTAGGTCTTGCCCGGCTCAATAGTGAAAGGAATCTCCTTCACGCTACCAGGAATAACCTTACCCAGCAGACCTGCGTTAACGGGATCGTCTGCACTGACAGGTGTGCCGTCAACGGCTGTAATGGCAACGAACTTCTTGAAGGCAGGAGCCAGAACTTCTGCAGACCATGAAGTAGGCAGCAACTTGACTTCACCAGCATCGTATCTTGTGAATGTATTCTCAATGCTATAAACCTCAGGATGTGATACCTCTGTGTCGGTAGAAATCAGCAACGTTGGCTGCAGTGCCCAGTTGATGTTGTTCAAAAGTTTCTCTGCACCGATGTTGAACTTGTTGAGGAAACGCCAGATCTTGTTCTGGGCGCTCTCACTCTTAGTTCCCCATACAACTACCTTACCTTCAAACTTCTCCAAAGCTGTGATGGCCTCACCATCATACTCAGCCTCATCAGAAAGGTCGAAGCTGTAGCTCAGCGGCTTCATGGCAATAGCTGCAATGTTGGCAGGAGAGTATGTGAAGTTGTTCTTATTCTCACCCCAAGCAGCCTGCAGACGATAAACAGGAACGTCGTTGTCAACAACGAGGTTGTAAATTGTTCTAACCATTTCCAAAGTCTCAGTCTTGCTGCGGCCTTTCAGAAGGTCCTTGATTTCGTCCTTGAATGCTTCCATATCCTGAGGCTCCCAAGAAACATAAGCCTTAGCAAGCTTTTCCTGTGAAATAGTTGCGTAGGTCTCATAGAATGCATTGTCACCACGTGTCAGATACATCAGGTTCTCGTTAGAAGCCTCCAGCGGAGAAAGTTCAACGGGACCCTCATCACCACCTGTGGTCACAAGTTTCAGAGTCTTGCCAGAGAAATCTGTAGAACTGGGGTTCACTGTTACATAAAGCTTACCAGCGTTACCGCTTCCTCCCAGAATGTACTCACCCTTGTAAACGATGGGCTCCTCAGATCCCTTCGGGAAATAAAGGTCACGTCTTGCCTTCTCACCGAAGTAAGCAAGCAACACATTCGGCTGAACTCCAAACGGAGTGAGGAATGTGAACAACGGATTAGAAATCTGCTCAACAGAGAGACTCGTAACCTCAATAAGGAAGACAGCTGCAATCTTCTTAGCAAGTGCATCAATTTGCTCCTGAATGCTAGCCAATTTTTCATTTACTAATGCAGCATCGTATGCTTCCTCAGATCCCCAAATCAATTTCTTTAAATCATCAATTGCTTTCTGAAGATCCTCAATCTGTTTTGTGAAATCAGTGCTTTCACCATTAGTACCTTTTGCAGAAACGCCTGTATCTTTCGTACCAATCCACCAATTTCCATTATCTCCAATGAATGGGGTCAAACCGTCCTGGCCATCCTTGCCATCCTTGCCATCCTTACCATCCTGGCCGTCCTTGCCGTCCTTGCCATCCTGGCCGTCCTTACCGTTTTGGCCATTCTGGCCTTTTGCAGCAATACCAGTGTCTGTCGTGCCAATCCACCAGTTTCCATTCTCGCCAATAAATGGAGTCAAGCCATTTTGGCCATCCTTACCATCCTGACCATTTACGCCATCCTTTCCTGCAGGTCCTTGAGGTCCTTGAGGTCCTTGAGGCCCTACTTGTCCTCTCAGATTGTCCAGTTGATTTTGAAGAGCGGCAATCTTCGCATCAGTCTCCGACTTGTAGTCAGCATCAGTGTCCTTACAAGAAACAAATGCACTCGTAGCAGCAAACAGCATTGCCACTAAGAGAATACCATTAATAATTTTCTTTTTCATTGATTTTTAAATTATAATTAGACATATATATATGATTTCTCCACATAAATCGGTGCAAATGTAGACATTTTATTTCAAACTGCCAAGAAAAGTTTAAGTTTTTTTTTGATTTTTATCGATTTTCTGCTTATTTACCACCATATTGGTACGAAAAGTGCGCCTGACAGGACTCGAACCTGCACGTCATAAACACTAGATCCTAAGTCTAGCGCGTCTACCAATTCCGCCACAGGCGCCTTCCGCGTATGGTTTTTTAATGGAAAGTGGGTGCAAAGTTAAGCATTTTTATTGACTCTGCCAAATGTTTGGACTAAAAATAGTTACATCCTTATTTCGCGCGTGTACATTTATTAATATTATTCGTCATCAAAAAGCCGTAGTTGGCCCGTCATTTCGTCACGTACCTGTTGCTCGCTTTTCCCTTCATCGGGATCCAGATTTTCTTCCGGATCATCAGAATTCTCTGAGTCATCAGCGTCTTCCTGCTTTTCTGGGAAACGGACAGGCTCTAATTCCTCAATGCTCTCAATCTGATAAGTGCTGAGACGCTTGCCTTTGGCCTTGAAGCCTTTGACGGCAATGAACTGTTCTGCATCGACTTCCTCAGCACCCCTGAATTCGTCGACTCCGCCATAGGTTACTTTGATGAGCGGATAGACGGTGTCTGTCAGCAGGATGAGTTTCGAGGCGGGATTGTCGCTAAGCCAGTTCTGCTTCTTCTTTGAAGCGTCCATCTGGAAACGTTTCAGATAAGGATAGCCCTGATTGTCAGCATCGAAGAGAATGGCTGTCCAAACCTTGTCAGCATCATACTTCTCAATGCGCAGGATGTTGGGCTCAAAGTGGTTGTTAAGGTCGAAACTGGTCAGATAGAAATCGCCATTATCGAGAATTACCAAAATCTGGTCTTCGTCGAAGAACTCGCCAAGCAGTCGTCCGTGGTCATCGTAGTTCAAGCGGTTCACATCCGGATCATACCATACTTTGCGTCCGCCAAGGGTTGAGTGCCCATGGCTCTTCAGACCGATGCGATGTACCGGGTTCTTTGTCAGCAGATTGCCTTTCGAGGCACGTCCCTTGATCATAATCTCCGAGAAATCTTGGTCGATGAAGATTTTCTTCAATTTGGGGTTGGGGTCAAGGGTTACCTTGATGACTTCCGCTTCACCGTTGGGATTGGCCGTAAAATACATGACTTTTGAACCTGGCGTACCCTGTGTCAGGTCGTATTCCTTGTCGCGAGTCATACTGGTAACGTTGAAACGCTTCATGAAATACCAGCCTTTCTTGCCGTCACGATAAACGACATTATAAGTGGTTCGCGAGTCGTTTTTCTTGAAGACTGCCACGTGAAGGATGTTTTTGCCCACAAATACCTTGTCGGCCACGCGAATCACCTTGTATTTGCCGTCTTTATAGAAGATAATGATGTCGTCGATGTCGGAGCAGTTGCAAACGAACTCGTCTTTTTTCAGTCCCATACCGATGAAACCATCAGTACGGTTGATATAGAGCTTCTGATTGGCTTCTGCCACTTTTGTTGCCTCGATGGTATCGAAATTGCGGATTTCCGTCAGGCGCGGGTACTCCTTGCCATATTTGTCCTTGAGGAACTGGAACCAGCTGGCCGTCACTTCAACAAGATTCGCCAAGTCGCGATCTATCTCCTCGATTTCGGCTTTGATACGGGCCATGAGTTCATCTGCCTTGTCTTTATTGAACTTCAGGATGCGCTGCATCTTGATTTCCAACAGTTTGAGGATATCATCCTTCGTTACCTCACGCACAAGGCTGGGGTAGTATGGTGTCAGACGATCGTCAATATGCTCGCAGACGGCATCGATGGTCGGAGCCTGCTCGAATTTCTTGTCCTTATAGATGCGTTCCTCGATAAAGATCTTTTCGAGAGAATAGAAGTGCAGTTGTTCTAACAGTTCGTTCTTGCGGATTTCTAGTTCTTGGCGTATGAGGTCCTTTGTGCGCTCGACACTGTGTTTAAGGACATCGGAGACCGTAAGGAACTGTGGTTTCTGATCAGCAATGACGCAGCAGTTAGGTGAAATGTTAATCTCACAATCCGTAAAGGCATAGAGGGCATCGAGGGTCTTGTCGCTCGAAACACCTGGCATTAAGTGGATCTGGATCTCAACTTGTGCAGATGTGAGGTCATCGACACGCTTGGCCTTGATTTTCCCCTTTTCTATGGCCTTTGTGATACTCTCGATAAGGGTACCGACGGTTTTGGAGTAGGGTAATTCGCGAATGACGAGGGTCTTCTGGTCCAGCTTCTCAATCTTGGCGCGTACTTTCAGCACACCGCCTCGCTGACCATCATTGTATTTTGAGACATCGATGCTGCCACCGGTTTGGAAGTCAGGATAAAGATGGAACTCCTGCTCATGCAGATAACTGATGGCGGCGTCGCAGATTTCGCAGAAGTTATGGGGTAGAATCTTAGATGAGAGTCCAACGGCAATACCCTCTGCACCTTGTGCCAATAACAGCGGATATTTAACTGGCAATGAGATCGGCTCCTTGTTTCGTCCGTCGTATGAGAGCTGCCATTCTGTGGTTTTGGGATTAAACACGGTGTCGAGGGCAAACTTCGAAAGTCGGGCCTCAATATATCGTGGGGCAGCTGCCTTGTCGCCTGTTAGGATATTACCCCAGTTACCCTGCGTGTCAATGAGCAGGTCTTTCTGTCCCAGTTGTACAAGTGCATCACCGATAGAGGCATCACCATGGGGGTGGAACTGCATCGTATGTCCCACGATGTTTGCCACCTTGTTATATCTGCCGTCGTCCATGCGTTTCATGGAGTGCATGATACGTCGCTGCACAGGCTTGAAACCGTCTTCAATATTGGGTACGGCACGCTCCAGGATTACATATGAGGCGTAATCCAGGAACCAATTCTGGTACATACCAGAAAGATGGTGCACCGCAGCTGCATCGAAACGGTTTACGGGTTTATAGTCGGAGTGGCCCTCTATGCCCCCTTCCAATTCCTGTTCATTAAGGATCTCATCGTCCTTTATTTCGTCATCCATAATTTGTTTGGTCTTCAGTTTGCTTGCAAAAGTACGAAAAAAAACTGAGAAAGCCGTCATTTTTGGATTTTTTTTGTACCTTTGCACCCGTAATTTATAAATAAGGTGGAAACAAAACGCAATACATCAATGACAGCAAATGAGATTCGCGACTCATTTAAGAAGTTTTTTGAGTCGAAGCAGCACGCTATCGTATCGTCAGCCCCTATGGTAATCAAGGATGACCCCACGCTGATGTTTACGAATGCAGGTATGAACCAGTGGAAGGATATTATCCTCGGCACACGTGACCCGGAGCCACGTCGTCGTGCTGATACACAGAAATGCCTCCGCGTCTCAGGTAAGCACAACGATTTGGAGGAAGTCGGCCACGATACCTATCACCACACCATGTTCGAGATGCTTGGTAACTGGAGTTTTGGTGACTATTTCAAGGAAGGTGCCATTGATATGGCTTGGGAATATCTGGTAGATGTGCTGAAACTGAATCCCGAAGATCTCTATGTGACGGTTTTTGAAGGCTCGCCCGAGGAGAATATCCCCCGCGATGATGAAGCTGCGAAATATTGGGCTAAGCATGTGCCTGAGGACCATATTATTAATGGTAACAAACACGATAATTTCTGGGAAATGGGGGATACTGGCCCTTGTGGACCTTGTTCTGAGATACATGTCGATTCTCGTACACCTGAGCAGCGCAAGGCCTCTGGTAAGAGTGGTCGTGAGCTGGTAAACCAGGATGATCCCCAGGTGATTGAAATCTGGAATCTCGTGTTTATGCAGTTTAATCGCAAGGCCGATGGAAGTCTCGAGAAACTCTCCATGAACGTGATAGATACTGGTATGGGCTTTGAGCGCCTTGTCCGTATGCTGCAGGGTAAGCACTCTAACTACGATACTGATATCTTCCAGCCTATCATCAAGGCTGAGGAACAGATAACGGGATTGAAATATACGACGTTTGAGGAAGAAGAGGCTAGTGGTACTAGTAGTGCTAGTCAGACTAGTATCAATGTGGCTATGCGCGTTTGTGCCGACCATCTGAGAGCCGTGAGTTTCTCGATAGCTGATGGACAGTTGCCGTCGAATGCGAAGGCAGGATACGTGATTCGTCGTATCCTTCGCCGTGCCGTACGCTACGCCTATACGTTCCTTGGGCAAAAGGAGGGCTTCCTCTATAAGCTCGTGCCGACACTTGTACATGAGATGGGCGATGCTTTCCCCGAACTGAAGGCTCAGCAACAGCTGATCTCGAAGGTGATTAAAGAGGAAGAAGATGCCTTCCTTCGTACATTGGATAAGGGTATCTCTTTGCTTGACAAAGCTATGGAACAGTTGAAGGCAGAGGATAAAACCGAGCTCGATGGTGTACAGGCTTTCCGTCTCTTCGACACTTATGGCTTCCCCCTCGATCTTACCGAACTGATTTGTCGTGAGAACGGCTTTACCGTTAATGAAGATCAGTTCAATGTCGAGATGCAGAAACAGAAAGAGCGTGCCCGCAATGCCGCTGCTGTGGAGAACTCAGATTGGGTGGAACTGGCAGCTGGCGAACAGCAGTTCGTGGGCTACGACTATACGGAGTATGAGTGCCGTATCCTCAGATATAGAAAGGTGACGCAGAAGAAGAACGAGTTCTATGAGCTTGTGCTCGACTTTACACCGTTCTATGGTGAGATGGGTGGTCAGGTAGGCGATTGTGGTGTGATCTGCAACGAGACTGAGACCATCGATATCATCGATTCCAAGCGCGAGAATAACCAGACGGTACATATTGTGAAGCAGTTGCCAAAGGATCCTTCAGCCCAGTTCATGGCTTGTGTGGATACTGACAAGCGCGATGCCTCTGCTGCCAACCATACCGCTACCCACCTGCTCGACTATGCCTTGAAACAGGTGTTGGGTGATCATGTGGAGCAGAAGGGTTCGTTTGTTTCACCCGATACCCTGCGTTTCGACTTCTCTCATTTTGAGAAGGTCAGCGACGAGCAGATCCGTGAGGTGGAGCGGATGGTGAATGATATGATTCGTCAGGATATCCATATCGATGAGCATCGCGATGTTCCTTTCGAGGAGGCTAAGAAACTCGGTGCCATCGCTCTCTTCGGTGAGAAATATGGCGATAAGGTACGTGTGGTTCGCTTCGGACCGTCGTGTGAGTTCTGTGGTGGTATCCACGCGTCATCTACAGGTCGTATCGGCTTCTTCAAGATTCTCTCCGAGAGCAGTGTGGCTGCTGGTATCCGTCGTATTGAAGCTAAGACGGGTAAGGTGTGCGAGGAATTGCTGTATCAGACGGAAGATATACTGAAAGCTGTGAAGGCGTTCTTCAACAATGCGAAGGATTTGCAGGGCGTAATCAGAAAGTATATCGACGAGCACGACGCCATGAAGAAGGAGATTGAAGGCTTCCAGGCTCAGGCTGTAGAGCGTGCTGCCAAGCAACTGGTAGATAAGGCCCGTGAGGTGAATGGCGTGAAAGTAGTTTCTGCCGTACTGCCCATGAATCCTGCCGCTGCCAAGGATTTGGCCTTCAAAATCCGTGCTGCTGTAGAGGGGTCGTTGCTCTGTGTCTTAGGTACTCACGACAATAATAAGCCCCAGCTTTCTATCATGATGAGTGATGATATGGTCAGCGATCATAGGCTGAATGCTGGACAGATGGTGCGTGAGGCTGCCAAGCTCATTCAGGGCGGTGGTGGCGGACAGCCCCATTTCGCTCAGGCTGGTGGTAAGAACCCCGATGGTTTGAGTGCCGCCGTTGATAAAGTGATAGAATTAGCAAATCTATAAATGTAAAACCCCGCCAATCGGCGGGGTTTTATATTAGAGCATAATGGGAAGAATTATTTTGAAGACTATGTTGCGTCCCATGTTGTAAACCCCTTGACGTCCTGTAGCATGGTTGATGTCACAATACTTCAGACGGCTCAGGTGGTTCTGATAGGCGCGATTCAGCAGATTGTCTGCAGTGATATAGAGCTCCGCCACCTTTTTGTGGTGGATATTGATATCTGTTCCAGCTGAGAGACTTACTAGGGTGTAGCTTGGGGTTCGGGTCTCTGTATTGTCCACCTTATAATAATGGTTCTGTGCGAGATTGCACTCCAATCCCAAAGCCACATAAGCATTGTTGAAGGTGGTATGACCATGATGTGTGATCTCGTATTTTAACTCTGAAGTCCAGCGGGGAGCGGGCGTCATAGGAAGGTATTTTGCCTCCTCCGTTTGGTGTAGTTGCTGGGCATCAACGTAGGAGAACGTGTTTTCGAAGTGGATTCTATGTACAGGGTGCATATCGAATCCGGCTTCGAAACCTAAGAGACGGGCATCACCCTGTGTATATTGATAGGTGAGAAAGCCCTCTTCCATAACCTCATTAATACGTTTTGCGAAGATATAGTTCTCGATACGATTGGCAAACAATGCTATTTGTGCAGAGATGAATTCTGATGAGAAGTCCAGTCCGAGGTCGGCCTGCCAACTGTATTCTGGCTTGAGGTCATGATTTCCGATCTCATAACGTAGTGTTCCCTCATGGATACCATCACTGCCCAGTTCACTCATGTTAGGGGCTCTGAACCCTCGTGCCAGATTCAGGCGCAGATTCGTATGTCTGCAGATGTTCCACACAGCGCCGATGCTACCAGAGATTCCTCCGAAATTGCGTGCGTGGAAATCAATATGACGATGGTCATAGCGCAGGCCTCCATTGAATGTTAGGTCGTCCATCGTCTTGCTGAGAGTTGCATAGCCACCGATGTCGAAAAGTTTGTATTCTGGAATGAGCGACTCCTCTCCTAAATTCAGCGATTGCTGCCACATACCATTGAGACCACCGGCCATCTTCCAACCATTCCACTCTTGGGAGAGATAACGCACATCGTAGGTCATTGTGTGGAGTTTGAAATATAACTCATACTCATCTTCTGACTCTTCATATTCCTTACGCTGGTTCTGCTGATAACCGAAGATAGCCTTCAACCAGCCTTTAGGCAGATTAAGAGAATTGTCCCATACGGCCTTGTAATGGTTGATCTGCTGGAAAGGGAGTGCTTTGACATAGGTCTTGACATCACTGGTCACACATTCCAGTTCGCCTGTCTCTTCATCACGTTCACCTTCGATGATACTAGGTGTCTGGTGGAAAAGCGTACCCTTCAGATGTGAGTGTCCCCATGATCCATTCACACCGAGCATCAGGCGTCCTGCCCGTTCCTTGAATTGTGAACCCGGCACGTAGCCATCGTATTTGTTCTTATAGGCATGGGCCATTTTGTCTGTAAAACGGGCATCCCATACGAAATGATTCTGATGACCTGCAAAATTCAGAGAATAATCGAAAAGCCCGTTGTTGGTCTGGTATTCTGTTGAAACCTGAGCTTTCATATCGCCTTCTGGCAGGATGGGGGACTCGTGTAGGATCATGACGCCTGCCATCGCATCGCTGCCATACATCAGACTGGCAGGACCTTTTAGAATTTCTACGGAATTGATGTTCTGTCCGTCGATCTCGATGCCATGTTCATCACCCCATTGCTGACCTTCTTGACGGATACCCTCGTTTATTACGATGATACGGTTATAGCCCAGTCCACGGATGATGGGTTTGGAGATGCCGCTACCTGTGGTGATTTGTGAAACACCAGGCTGCTTGGCGATGGCATCGATGATGTTCGTGGAGGTGGTTTGTCTCAGATCTCTGCCAGATACAATCGAGATGGGTGCCGTAGAGTTCTTTAACTTTGTATCGCCTGTAACTCCTGTTACAACCAGTTCGTTCAGTTTCAGATGCTTGTAGAATACATCTGTGGAGTCGTTCGGGTGAACATGGTTATGATATTGATGTTCGTTTTGTGCTGTCATTGTCGTGCCTATGCACAGCAATGACAGGATGAAATATTGTTTTTTCATTCTGTAAATCCAAATAATAAATAATGTGAAATCTCTCGTGGTGTTATTTCACAAACGGAGGACCGCGGGTACACCAAATTGACGGTTCCCGTTGTAAGACGGTACTACATAACAGGAAACGTCCTTTTTGTGTAAAGCTGACAAATAGCACCAGCATCGAGACTGATGCTGCGGTATAAACAAGACTGAGGAACTGACAGAGTACGCAATCGTCAATATGCTCTACTGCTGTAGTGATGTGTCCGGAATGGTGGATGTGATGTGCACAGTCTGCACATTCAACCGCTGTGTTAGTAATGGGTTGATGATGGTGTAGACCAGAGAGCATTATCATCGATACGAATACCGATAATAAGAACCATGCTGTTGTTATCCTTTTCCTCTGTATCTTCATTTTCGGCTGCAAAATTAAAAAAAAACTTGGATATTCTATGTTATCTTTGGCTTTTTTTGTATCTTTGCAGCAAAATGTTACGAATATGGCACTGAATCTGAACAAAAACCTCAAATTGTATTACTCCATCAGCGAAGTGGCGCAGATGTTCGAACTGAATGAAAGTACGCTTCGTTATTGGGAGCAGGAGTTTCCGTCGTTGAGGCCGAAAGTGAGCGGCCCGGCTAAGGTACGTCAGTATCAGGAGAAGGATATTGAGCAGATTCGGGTGATTCATAATCTGGTGAAAGTCCGCGGTTTCAAGTTGGCTGCGGCAAAGAAGATCCTGAATCAGAACCGTAAGGGAGCCGATAAAAAGGCTGATGCGTTGGAAGCCCTTATTGGTGTGCGCTCAGAATTACAGGCTTTAAAAAAGCAGCTGGACTATCTTCAGTAGTCCAGCTGCTTTTTTATTGTGGCATTGGATTCCAATTGTCTTGACGGAAGAAAACCTTGGCAGGCGTTATCTGCTGAGCCTCCTTTTTCGATAGCTGATGACTCCAGTTGACGCGTTGCTGGGGTTGGGCACCGGTACCGTGATTGTTGTACTCCAGATAGCGGGCAGTCTGTTCACGCTGCTTCTCCCAATGGTGCCAGCCTTCAGGACGGATATGTGCTCCCATATCACAATTCATGAAGAGGGTATAGCCATAATCGCGCCAAGGGCGTCCAAGGTACACTTTGTCAACACCAGCTTTTGCAATGAGCCGACAGTTATTGAAGATATAGCCATAGGCGGCATCGGCAGGCGTGGAGGCTGCGGTGATGTAGCTGTTGATGAGACTCTCGATGGTGCAGTCCTCAAACCAAGCTGTCGAGGGACCGAAAATGAAGTCTGTTGTTCCGCAGATGTAACAACCCTTGAAGAAGAGTCGTGTATGGGGCATGCCTGTATAGATGGTATCTTGATGTCCGATAAACCTGCAATTAATGAATACCAGACGATCGCCTTCTGTGTGGAGGGCTACTGCCTGACCAAGCCGGGCGGAGTTGTTCTCAATGGTGAGATTCTTCAGTGTGATGTCGTTGGCCTCAATTTTGAGGGTATAGGTACGGAAAGTTCCCATTGCCTGTTCACGGGGTGAGGCTGTGCCTAGGAGAATCTTTACATTGGCGTGGTCATCGTAGGTGATAATGGTTTCGTCCTTATCCTCCCCACAGAGTTCAATATTCTGTACCCATTGGGGAATAACGAGCTTTTCCTTATACGTACCTTTCTTAATATATATAACCTTGTGGTAGTCCATGAACGCACGACAGACCTCTAAAGCCTCATCTATGGTTCGGAATTCTCCAGTGCCGTCACGGGCCACTATAAGGGTGTCGGGATTGTCATAACTCTTAGCTGCCTGCGCGATGACTGACAGGCTCAATGCGATTAGTAAAAGTAGTTTTTTCATATTGTTATTACATGATCTGTGAGATTTCTTTTAGATCGGGCACACCCTTGAGGTTGTTGATGATGGTCTTCACATCATCGCGGTCATGTACGCGCAATTCAATACTGCCATCAAAGATGCCTTCCTCACATGTGATGTTGACCGTATGGATATTCACATTCATTTGTGCAGAAATAATCTGTGTCACCTCGTTGAGTAGTCCTACGCGATCGATGCCTCCCAAACGGATGGTTGCATCGAAATAAAGCGTCTTATGCATGTCCCACTTGATATCGAGAATGCGGTTGCCAAAACTGGTTTTCAACTTGGCTGCCACAGGACAGTTGCGCTTGTGAATCTCAATTTGGTTCTTATTGTCGATATAGCCGAGGGCATCATCGCCGGGGATGGGGTGACAACAGCCCGGGAACTTATACTGGCTGATATTCTCTTCTGTGATGAAGATGGGCTTTTTGCGGTTGAACTTATCAGGTACCACGAAGAGCTCCTTTTGCGGTTCTTCTTTCTTTTTCTTTCCGCCGACAAAGGGTACGTACTTCAACCAGCCACCTTTCTCGTCGTCTTTTTTGTTCTTGCCTGTCAACTCGTCGATGTCTTTCTCCCCTAACAGAACTCTTTTCTCACCAAGGGCGATTAAGAAATCGTTTCGTTTTTTGATATCATGGAACTCTGCCAGACGGTCTGCCACGGCAGGCGTGTACTCCTGCTGGTTCTTTTGAAGAAATTCCATCAGGATTTCTTCACCTTTCTTCTGTACCTCACGGTTGTCACGGCGCAGGATAGCCTGAATCTTAGCCTTGGCTTTGGCAGTGGATACGAAGTTGATCCAGGCTGGGCTGACGTGCTGTGATTTCGAGGTGAGAATCTCCACCTGGTCTCCACTTTTCAGTTTGTGTGACAGAGGTACCAGTTTGTGATTGACCTTGGCGCCGATACAATGACTGCCCAGGAAGGTATGGATAGAAAAGGCAAAGTCGAGGGCTGTACAACCTGTTGGCATTGTCTTGATTTCACCTTTGGGTGTAAAGACGAAAATCTCACTGGCAAAGAGATTCAGTTTAATGGTGTCGAGGAAATCCATAGCATCGGGCTGGGGGTCGTCAAGGATTTCCTTGATGGTGCGAAGCCAGTCGTTTAGCTCGGCCTCATCCTCGGTGTATTCTTCGTCTTCCAATCCGTCCTTGTATTTCCAGTGGGCAGCAAATCCTTGTTCTGCAACCTCGTCCATGCGGTCTGAACGTATCTGTACCTCAATCCACTGACCTGACTTCGACATCAGGGTGACATGTAGTGCCTGATAGCCGTTGGCCTTCGGATGACTGAGCCAGTCGCGCATTCGGTCAGGATGTGACTTGTAGATGCGGGAGATGGCTACATAGATATTAAAGCATTCGTTGACCTCCTCTTCCCTGACGCGTGGTGTGAAAATAATACGTAGTGCAAGGATGTCGTAGATTTCCTCAAACGACACATGCTTGTTCTGCATCTTGTTCCAGATGGAGTAGGGTGTCTTTACGCGTTGCTTGAGCTCGTATTGGATGTGCATACCATCAAGGGCTGCACGTATGGGTTTGGTGAAGTCATCGAATAACTTCTCACGCTGTTTCTGTGTGGTTTCCAGTTTCTTTGATATGCTGGCATACTCATCAGGATGCTCAAACTTGAAACTCAGGTTTTCGAGTTCTGATTTCACTTTGTTAAGACCTAGACGATTGGCCAGTGGGGCATATATATAGAGGGTCTCACCCGCAATCTTGTATTGTTTGTTAGCCGGCTGTGACTCCAATGTACGCATATTATGCAGACGGTCGCAGATTTTGATGAGAATGACGCGGATATCGTCACTCATCGTAAGAAGTAGCTTCTTGAAATTCTCTGCCTGTGCTGAGGCCTGCTCGCCAAAGATACCACCACTGATCTTAGTCAGACCGTCAACAATCTGAGCAATCTTAGGGCCGAAGATGTTCTCAATGTCCTCAACGGTATAGTCGGTATCCTCAACGACATCATGCAACAGTGCCGAGCAAATGCTTGTCGAGCCGAGACCTACCTCCTTGCAGGCAATAAGGGCTACAGCAATAGGGTGCATAATATATGGCTCACCTGACAGACGGCGTACCCCCTTATGGGCCTGTCGTGCGAAATTGAAGGCCTTGGTGACAAGGTCCACCTTTTTGCGATGACGGGAAGACAGATAACTGTCAAGCAACTCCTGAAAGGCGTCGTTCACCAGTTTTTCATCGAGTTCTTCCTGAGGAATCTTATCTTCATCCATACTTGTTACCTCCTTCTACGTGATTTCTTGGCAGTGGTCTTTTTCTTCACAGGCGCCTTCTTTTTAGGAGCCGCCTTTCTCTTGGCAGTTGTTCTTTTCTTAGCGGTCGTCTTACGGGCCGTGGTGCGCTTATTTCTGGTTACACGGCTGTTGCGCTTTGCACGGCTGTTCTTACGGGTTACTTTCTTGGTAGTGCGGGTATAGGTGGGTACATCGTCGTTGATGGTCACTTCCAAGCGTTTGTTGAGCAATTCGTCGGTTCGATAGTTATAGATAGAATCCTCGTTGTCAATAAAGCGTCCGGCATCAGCTAATGGCAGACGGATGACTGAGGGCTTGGTTAATCCAGGGACAACATCACGACGGTATTCCGGGTTGAGCGAGCGTAGCATGTCGATGTCGAGCCCCAGAACAGCAGCCACCTGCTCTAAATGGACATTGCGTCTGACAACGATGGTGTCTGTCTGTGCAGGTAGGCGGGTCGTCATCGGACAGATGTTGTGCTCGCAGTAATAGGTCATGATATAATTGGCAGCGATGAAGGCAGGCACATAGCCACGCGTTTCAGCAGGCAGATAGGGGTAGATGTGCCAGTAATCCTTGTCAGCCGGGGTAAGCACGTCGCCCTCTTGGGTCTTGCCTTTGGCAGCGCGAGCCCTGCGGATGGCTTTGTTAATGTTTTCTGGACCGCAGTTGTAGGCGGCAATCACCAGGTTCCAATCACCGAAGATTTTGTACAAGGCCTTCAGGTAGCGGGCTGCAGCATATGAAGACTTAACAGGATCACGACGCTCGTCAACAAGGGAGTTCAATTCCAAACCGTATTGTTTGCCGGTAGCGGGCATAAACTGCCACAGACCCGCGGCACCCACTCTTGACACAGCTTTGGGATTCAGTGCTGACTCGATGATGGGCAGGTACTTTAGTTCCAGAGGCAGCTGATAGGCTTCAAGGGCCTCCTCAAAGACGGGCATATAGAAGTTCATGGCTCCCAACATGTAGCTGACGGAATAACGTAACCGACCTGCATAGCGGTCGATAAACTTTTGTACGACATCGTTGTATGCCAGTTCCATGACGGAAGGGATTCTACTAAGGCGTTCGATATAAACCTCACGGGGATAGGTGGGATTTACATCTTTCATCTCACAGTCGTTGGTTCCTGTGAGATAAGTTTTCGACATATAGAGGTTGAGCAGACTGTCCAGGTCGTAGGTCATGGCCTCGGGAAATTCGATGAGCTCCTCGTTACCTTCCTTGTCAGTGACGGCAATTTCGTCTTCTCCGAGAACAACGGGTTCGTCGTCCTCTTCTTCATCGAGGTCGCCGTCTTCCTCATCCTCATCATCATACTCATCTTCTTCCTCCGTATCCTCTTCTTCGATAACCACGGGAGTGTCTTTAACAGTCTTGTTCACTACTTGTGCCTCGGCCATACCTCCTGAACCAATCAGGAAGAGGGCGAGTAGTATCCATATCAGTTTTTTCTTCATATTCAATTTTAGTCACTTTAAAAGTTTAAACTACAGTTGAGGCCCAAAGCCCCCCCCTGAAAGGGGTTGTTCAACGAGCTGTTGTTCATAATGGTGGGCTCCACTTTCAGACTCAGGTCCTTCGAGATGTCGAATACCGAGAGTTCCGCATCCACGTAGGCATCAATCACAGAGAGGGCATAGACACCTACCATTACAAAAAAACTCAGGTCGCGCCAACGGCGGTATTTGTCCTTTCGGCTTTTGAAGATTTGCTTATAGCGTTCCTCATTGCCATCGATCTTTGCCCCCAGATGCAGATAATTGTTATAGCTGGCAGTTCCCGGATCATTGTCCATAATGTCAAGATAGGCCTGTGAGTAGTCTTTGTACATATTGTTGTTCCAATTCATGGCATACAGGCACCCCATAAAACCACCATAGATCAGGGGTAGCTTCCAGTATTTGCGGTTGTAGATTTGTCCACCACCAGGAAAGACAAGTGCCAGCCAGAGCGCACGTTTCGGGTCGGGTTGCCATTTGTTCCAGTCTTTTTGCACTTTCATGGGTGAATTGGCCTCGACCATTACGTTCAGTTGTTTTTGAATACTGTCGGCGAAAAGACTGTCTATGGCATTGCCCTCCATCAAAAGACTGTCGCTGCTGATGGCGAAGATACTGTCCTCTGGGACGTCATCGACTTCCTGAGCAAAGCCGGCGACGACTGTCAACAACAGAAGTACTAGGGCCAAAGACTGCCTATTCAGTATTTTTATATAACGTCTCAATTTGATATTTTATCAAAGGTGTTCATGATATGCTCCAACTCGTTGGGGTTGTCGAAACCGATGGTGATCTTTCCTTTCCCCTTAGGGTTGTATGTCATTTGTATTTTAGTCTGGAATAGGTCTGCCAACCGTTTGCGCAAGGCATTGAACTCCTCTGGCAGACGGACTTTTTGGTCTGCGGTTTTCTTGGCAGCCTGTAAATCAGCACCATCCTTGATGATTTTTACTAATTCCTCAACTTTGCGCACAGAGTAGTTGTTCTTCTGGATGTCCTTGAATAGTTTAATCTGTGCCGACGGACTGTCAATAGCCAGCAGGGCACGGGCATGTCCCATGTCAATCTCGTGGTTCTTTAGAGCCATCTGTATCTGTGCGGGCAGTTTCAGAAGACGCATGAAATTAGTGACAGAGGTGCGGCTCTTGCCCACACGCTCCGAGATCCTCTCCTGGGTCATGCCAATGGTGTCGGCCATATGCTGATAGGCAAGGGCGATTTCAATGGCGTTCAGATCTTCGCGTTGGATATTCTCTACTAACGCCATCTCCATGACGCCTTCGTCCTCTACCGTACGGATATAGGCGGGTATAGTAGCCAGTCCTGCGGTTTTGGCAGCTCTCCAACGACGCTCACCAGCGATGATCTGATATTTGCCGTCACTCATCTGGCGTAGGGTGATGGGTGTGATGATACCGATTTCACGGATACTATTGGCCAGTTCTGCCAATGCATCTTTGTCAAATTCCCTACGGGGCTGGTTGGGGTTCGACGCGATCTTATCAATGGCAATCTCACTGAGATTCGAACTGCCTTCCGTCTCAACGTCCTTCGTGTTAATCAGGGCGTCCAGACCTCTGCCTTTACCATTTCCTATATTGTCCAAGCCCCTGCCCAGCACATTGCGGTCGTATTTTTTATGTACAGCCATGTTGTCTTATTTTCTCTATGTGTTGTTTCCGTTTCTGATATTAACTGTTCTTACTGAGAATTTCCTTGGCAAGTGCCAGGTGGTTCTTACTACCGGTGGAATCGGCATCGTATAGAATCACGGGCAGACCATGGCTCGGACTCTCTGACAACTTCACATTCCTCTGAATCACTGTCTTGAAGACCAGTTCCTGGAAATGGCGCTTCACTTCGTCGTAAATCTGGTTGGCCAGTCTGAGACGACTATCATACATGGTCAATAAGAATCCCTCAATCTCCAAAGAAGGATTCAACTTGTTCTTGATGATTTTAATGGTGTTGAGCAATTTGCTGATACCTTCTAAAGCAAAGTATTCACACTGCACAGGGATAATGACAGAGTCGGCTGCTGACAGGGCGTTTACGGTGATGAGGCCTAATGATGGCGAGCAGTCAATCAGAATATAGTCATAATCCGCACGTATCGGCTCTAGTAATTGACGCAGAATCTTCTCACGGTTCTCCATGTTCAGCATTTCTATTTCAGCACCTACCAGATCAATATGGCTGGGGATAATGTCCAGATTGTCAATGTCTGTAGTGTAGATGGCGTCTTTGACGTCAGCCTTATTGACGATACATTCATAAAGGGAACATTCCACATCCTTGATGTCCACGCCAAGGCCGCTGGAGGCATTGGCCTGAGGGTCGGCATCGACAATCAGTACGTTTTTCTCCAAGGTTGCCAGCGAGGCGCCGAGATTCATGGTGGTAGTGGTCTTGCCAACACCGCCTTTTTGGTTCGCTAATGCAATAATCTTACCCATTATAATTTTGTTTTACCTTATTCTTAATTGCAAATTTGGGTACAAAGTTACATATTTCTTGTGAGAAAATACGTCGTTTTAAACCTTTTTTCGTACTTTTGCAGCGAAAACGATGATATTTTATGAATATTAAACGACCGCTATTGCTAATTTCCAACGATGATGGTTATCAGTCGAAAGGTATTCAGAGCCTTGTAGACATTCTGTCAGATGTGGGCGACGTCATAGTCTGTGCACCCGACGATGCCCGCAGTGGCTACTCATGCGCTTTCTCGGCCACCATCCCTCTGCGCTTGGTAAAACGAGAGCAACGTGAGGGCATAGAAGTGTGGTCTTGCAACGGCACCCCAGTTGACTGTGTGAAGCTGGCACTCTCTGAAATCTGTCCGCGTCGTCCCGATATGGTTATCGGCGGCATCAATCACGGCGACAATGCTTCTGTCAATGCGCATTATAGCGGCACAATGGGCGTGACCCTCGAGGGATGTATGAAATATATTCCCTCGGTCGCCTTCTCGCTCTGCGATCATCGCGATGATGCCGACTTTGAACCTCTCCGTCCTTTCATTCGTAGCATTACGGCTCAGGTACTCAAAGAAGGTTTGCCGAAGGGCGTTTGCCTTAATGTCAACTTTCCCCTTGTGCCGATGTTTCAGGGCGTTCGGGTGTGTCGCATGGCTCCTGGAACCTGGTATAACGAGGTGTCTAAATGCCATCATCTCAGAGGTTATGATTATTGGTGGATGGTGGGCAGTTATCGCAATGACGACCCTGAGGCAGAAGATACAGACCGTTGGGCCCTCGATCATGGCTATGTGGCTATTACCCCCACACAGATCGACCTTACTGCCTATCAGGCCTTCGAACAACTCAAAGCCTGGCCGCTATGAAGTACTATCTGATAGTTGGTGAAGCCTCAGGCGACCTTCATGCATCACACCTGATGCAATCGCTGAAGAATCTTGACGCTGATGCGCAGTTTAGGTTCTTTGGGGGAGACTTGATGACAGCCGTTGGCGGAACTTGCGTCCAGCACTATCGCAACCTTGCCTATATGGGCTTTGTTCCTGTTCTGCTCCATCTGCCAAAGATCCTTTCGAATATGCAGATGTGCAAGGATGATATCCTCTCGTGGCAGCCTGATTGCGTCATTCTTGTCGACTATCCCGGCTTCAATCTGAAGATAGCAAAATTTGTAAAATCCAAGACAAACATACCCGTCTATTATTACATCTCGCCAAAGATCTGGGCATGGAAGGAGTATCGTATCAAGAATATTAAACGCGATGTCGATGAACTCTTCTCCATCCTGCCCTTCGAGGTGGATTTTTTCGAGGGCAAGCATCATTATCCTATCCATTATGTGGGTAATCCTACGGCCTATGAGGTCTGTCAGTTCCAGAAAACTTCAGAGAGCGCCGAGTGTTCTGATGGCTCCGGTAACTCTGGGAAGAAACCCATTATCGCCTTGCTGGCGGGTTCCCGTCAGCAGGAAATCAAAGACAATCTCCCTGCCATGCTTGAGGCGGTGAAACCCTATGAAACCGATTATCGGATTATCATCGCTGGTGCACCGGGCATCGAACATGACTATTATGCTCCTTTTATCGAAAACCGAGACGTACAGGTGGCCTATAATCAGACCTATCCTCTGCTCTCTAAGTCACATGCCGCCCTCGTTACCAGTGGTACCGCCACCCTCGAGACCTGTCTCTTCCGCGTCCCCCAGGTGGTGTGTTATAAACTCCCCTTGCCTGTGATAGCCGACTATGTGCGCCGCCACCTACTTAAAGTGAAATATATTTCATTGGTTAATCTCATCGCTGATCGCGAAGTGGTCAGCGAACTGCTGGGCCGTACTTTTACTGTGGGGCATATTCGGAGTGAACTTGACAAGATTCTTGATGGCCCTGCCCGTAACGCCATGCTCCAGGGGTACTCCGAAGTCAGTCGTCGTCTCGGTGACCAAATAGCCCCCGACAATGCGGCTCGCCTCATCCTGAATAAATTAAGAACGCATTAGTCATGTCCCTTTAACTTCCAAATAATAAGAAAAGATTATGAAAAAGTATTTGTTCCTTACCCTTATGGCTGTTTTGACTCTCTCGGCCAACGCACAGAACATCCAGCTCCATTACGACTTCGGCCGAAACATATATCCTGACGAAGAGTCCTCTCGTCAGAAAGTCACCGTCACCCTTGAGCAGTTTAAGGCCGACAACTGGGGTTCCTGGTATTATTTTGTCGATGTCGACCTCAGTCGCAAAGAGACCCTTGGTGCCTATACAGAGATCTCTCGCGAGTTTAATCTGTTCAAAAAACTGCCCCTCGCTGCTCATGTTGAGTACGATGGTGGTCTCGGCTCCCGTACAGGAAGTTACCAGCAAGCCGCCCTTGCGGGTATTGCCTATAATGGCTATACCCCCAACTACACGGCTACTTGGTCGCTCCAATTGCTGTACAAGCGTTTCTTCAAGAGTTACGATTTCAATACTGCTTACAATAGCATGCAACTCACGGGCGTATGGGGCGTCCATTTCTTCGACCGCAAAATGTCATTCTCGGGTTTCATAGATTTTTGGCGTGGACAGAAAGCCGATGGACATGGTCAGCTTGTCATCCTCTCTGAACCTCAATTATGGTATAACATCACCGACCACCTCAGTTTAGGTTCTGAAGTGGAAATCAGCAACAATTTCATTTATAACACAGTCAATGACAAGACCTTCTTCGTGAATCCTACGATTGCTGCGAAGTGGAATTTCTGATGTTCCCGCCATGTGTAATTTTTTATGTTCGCGCACGGACAACATGTGTTTCTCGCCCTTGCACATATGTTTCTCGGCCTGAAACACATGTTTCTCGCCGAGAAACATAAAAACCTGGGCAATGAAAAAACTATTCTTCTTCGATTCCCAAACAAAAGCCGGCCTATAACCATTCTTTAGTCAGAGAATCTCACGCCATTCTTGCAAGTTTTCTATTGCTGTTCTTTCTCCAAAACGAGGCTGCGCATATTCTTTAGCAGGTCGCTGGCGAAGATGAAGTCTATAAGGCGGGTGTTGTCAGAGTGCATGATCTGATTGCTAACACCCTGCCATTCTTTGCAGCCTTCATAGATAAAGATGATATTCTCACCAATGCCCATTACCGAATTCATGTCATGGGTATTGATGATAGTGGTCATATTGAATTCCTTGGTGATGCTGTGCAACAGGTCGTCAATCACAAGCGATGTCTTCGGGTCAAGGCCGGAATTCGGTTCGTCGCAGAACAGGTATTTGGGGTTCAGGGCGATGGCACGGGCAATGGCTACACGCTTCTGCATGCCTCCCGATAGCTCTCCGGGGAATTTCTCCTCGGCACCCACCAGGTTCACACGATCCAGACAGTCCATGGCGCGTTTTGTGCGTTCCCTCAAGGTCATCGAAGAGAACATATCCAGCGGGAACATCACATTTTCCAATACTGTCAACGAGTCGAACAGGGCCGCACTCTGGAAAATCATGCCCATCTCACGGCGCATATAAACCTTCTCCTTTTTCGACATGGCCACAAAGTCGCGACCGTCGTAGAGAACCTGACCACTCGTGGGCTCCAGCAAACCCACGAGATTCTTCATCAGTACCGTCTTTCCTGAGCCGCTCTGACCAATAATCAGGTTGGTCTTGCCATCCTCGAACACGGTGCTGACATCTTTCAGTACATCCTTGTCCTCAAAACTCTTGTATAGATTCTTGACTTCTATCATGATAACAGCTGGGTTAAGAAGACGTCACTGAAAAGAATGAGAACGCTCGATGATACGACAGCATCAGTCGATGACTTACCAACGTTCACACTACCACCCTCGACGGTATAGCCGCAGAAAGCCGGTACACTCGATATGATAAAGGCGAAAAACTCGCTCTTGATGATCGACATCCATACAAACCATGATTTAAACGAGTGTTGCAGACCCAAAGTCAGGTCGTCTGGCGGTAGCACATGGCCAACGTAGGCAGTGGCGTAAGCTCCTAGAATACCCGTGGCGGACGAGAAAATCACCAGAAACGGCATGATGGTCAACATGCCCATAATCTTCGGCAGAATCAGGTAGCTGGCCGAGTTTACCCCCATGATTTCCAGAGCGTCAATTTGTTGCGTCACACGCATCGTGCCCAGTTCCGAGGCGATGTTCGATCCTACCTTGCCTGCCAAGATCAGACACATGATCGAGCTTGAGAACTCCAATAAAAGAATTTCGCGTGTAGTGTAACCGCTTACCCAACGGGGCATCCATGGACTTTGGATGTTTAGCTTCATTTGGATACAGATCACGGCGCCGATAAAGAACGAAATGAGCAATACAATACCAATGGAGTTCACACCCAACTGGGCCATCTCCTTCACATACGACTTAAAGAACATGCGCATCCGTTCGGGGATGGAAAAAGTTCGCCCCATTAGTTGGATGTAGCGTCCGAATATGGTCAGATATCTGATGATAATCATCGTTCTCTATTGCCTTTTTTCGTCCGCAAAGGTAGACAATATTTCCGAAACTGCCAAGAATTAGGATGAAAAACCTCGTAAAAATAGGCCAAATACTAACCTTTACTCACCGTGAATCTCAATAAGAACAAGATAAACTCTTAACTATAAAAATAAAAACTCTTAATAGTTTTGGTTTTTTGCTCACTTATTCGTACCTTTGCGGGCGATTATGGATACAGAAGGATTAGTACTACGCACGGAAGGTCTCGTGAAGCGGTATGGTAAGCGTACCGTTGTTAACGATGTGAGCTTCAATGTGAAGCAGGGCGAGATTGTTGGTCTGTTGGGTCCTAACGGCGCCGGTAAGACCACCTCGTTTTATATGACTACAGGACTGATCGTACCCAATGGTGGTCATATCTACTTAGGTGATGAGGATGTGACGAAATACCCTGTGTTCAGACGTGCTCGTGCAGGTATCGGCTATCTGGCACAGGAGGCAAGCGTGTTCCGTAAGATGAGCGTTGAGGATAATATCCTCTCCGTGTTGGAGATGACGGGCAAACCCCGTGACTACCAGTTGCAGAAGTTGGAGGAACTGATCAAGGAATTCCGCTTGGGCAAGGTGCGCAAGAACAAGGGCGACCAGCTTTCAGGTGGTGAGCGCCGAAGGACGGAGATTGCCCGTTGCCTGGCCATCGAGCCTAAGTTTATCATGCTTGACGAACCCTTTGCAGGTGTTGACCCCATTGCCGTGGAGGATATCCAGCAGATTGTGTGGAAACTGAAGTACAGGAATATCGGTATCCTGATAACCGACCATAATGTGGATGAGACACTTACCATCACTGATCGTGCTTACCTCTTGTTTGAGGGCCGTATCCTGTTTCAGGGCTCACCCGAAGAGCTGGCGGAGAATAAAATCGTGAGGGAGAAGTATCTCACGAATTCGTTCGTATTGCGTAAGAAAGACTTCCAGTTGATGGAAGAGGAGCGCAAAGCGAAAGAGGAAGAGGAACTTTGAACTTTATGATTACTATGAGTGCGGTTTTCTATTTGATTGAGACCTAAAAGTATTAAATAATATTAAAAGTAACCATAACTCTCAACTCTCAACTCTTAACTCTCAACTAAAATTAGTACTTTTGCACCTCAATTTTTGAGTATTATATATAATAAGGTATAAAGAAAGATGAAAATTACATTTGATTGCCCTGATAAGATCAATGGCGTTCTGACCATGACTATTGAGTCTGCAGACTATCAGGAGAAGGTTGAGAAAACACTGAAAGATTATCGCAAGAAGGCCCAGGTGCCCGGTTTTCGTCCCGGACAAGTTCCTATGGGTCTGGTAAAGCGCCAGTATGGCACTGCTGTTAAGGTTGATGAGGTGAACCGCCTGATGGGCGAGAAACTCTATGAATATGTGCGTGAGAACAAGATTCAGATGCTCGGTGAGCCCCTGCCCAGCGACAAGCAGCAGCCTCAGGACTTTGAAAAGGATGGTGATCTGACCTTCGTGTTTGATATTGCCGTTGCTCCCGAGTTCAAGGTGGCTTTGAGTGGCAAGGATAAGGTCGAGTATTATACTATCACCGTCGACGACAAACTCATTGACCAACAGGTACAGATGTATGCATCACAGGGTGGTGAGTTTGTGAAGGCTGAAGTGTTCAGTGGTAACGACACCATTACTGGTGACCTGCGTCAGCTTGATAAGAAAGGCAACACCCTTGAAGGTGGTATCACCACCGAGGCCGGTATGATTATGCCCGCCTATATCAAGGATGACAAGCAAAAGAAACTGTTTGATGGCTGTAAGCCTGGTGATATCATTACCTTCAACCCCAAGAAGGCATATCCCGACAATGATGCCGAGGTGGCAGCTCTGTTAAAGGTGAAGAAAGAGGATGTTGCTGATATGAATAGCGATTTCTCATTCCAGGTGACGGAGATCCGTCATTTCCAGCCCGCTGAAGTGAACCAGACATTGTTCGATCGTGTTTTCGGTGAGGGTAACGTGAAGGACGAGAAAGCCTTCCGCGACAAAATTGCCGAGCAACTGAAAGCCCAGTTCGCAGGTAGCAGCGATTATAAGTTCATGCAGGACGTACGTGCTCATCTGGAGAAGAAGGTGGGTAAGCTCGAGTTCCCCGAGGCCTTGTTGAAGCGTGTGATGTTGCAGAATAACAAGGATAAAGGTGCTGACTATGTAGAGCAGAATTTTGAGGGTAGTATCAAGGAACTGGCCTGGCACCTGATAAAGGAGCAGATTGTAGCCGCTCAGGAGATTAAGGTTGAGGACGAGGATGTCAAGCGTGTGGCCAGAGAGGCTATCCGTGCACAGTTCGCCCAGTATGGTATGGCTAATGTGCCTGACGATGTGATCGAGAACTATGCTGAGGAGCAGTTGAAGAAGCGCGAGAACCTCGACAACTTTGTGGATCGTGCTGTTGATCTCAAACTGACGGAAAAACTCAAAACTGTGGTCAAATTGGATGAAAAATCGGTCACTTTGGACGAGTTTAACAAGATGATGGAGGGAAAATAAGTATTTTTACGAAAAAATAACTCCTTTTTTTGAAGGGTTATCGACTTTTTTTCTTATCTTTGTGTCCCAATCACGAGATAAAAAGGTCGAGAACCCTTTTTTCGTGAGCCTATTTTTGTAGAAGTTAGACGTATTTAGAAGGAGTTAGAAGACTTATGAAGAATGATTTTAGAAAATATGCCGTAGGGCATTTAGGGATGGATGGCCTGACACTTGATGAGGTTATGAAGGCTCAGGCACAGTATTTGAATCCGTATATTCTTGAGGAGCGTCAGTTGAACGTGACACAGATGGACGTCTTCTCACGACTGATGATGGACCGCATCATCTTCTTGGGTACCCAGATTGATGACTATACCGC
Source organism: uncultured Prevotella sp. (assembly GCA_946403845.1). Lineage (GTDB taxonomy): Bacteria > Bacteroidota > Bacteroidia > Bacteroidales > Bacteroidaceae > Prevotella. The sequence goes on from CAMJBL010000002.1 coordinate 32,474, forward strand.
TAATACGCTGCAGGCGCAGTTGCTGTATCTCGACTCTGTTGATTCCGGCAAGGATATCAGCATCTATATCAATTCGCCTGGTGGTAGCGTGACAGCCGGTCTGGGAATCTATGACACCATGCAGTTCATCTCGAGCGACGTGGCCACTATTTGTACGGGTATGGCTGCTTCAATGGGAGCTGTGCTGCTCGTGGCGGGTACGGAGGGTAAGCGTTCAGCCTTACCTCATAGTCGTGTAATGATTCATCAACCTCTTGGCGGTGTGCAGGGACAGGCATCGGACATTGAGATCGAAGCCAAGGAGATTCTGAAGTTCAAGAAAGAACTCTATACCATCATCTCCGAGCACTCACACACACCGTATGATAAGGTATACGCCGACTCCGACCGTAACTATTGGATGACGGCTGAAGAGGCTAAGGCCTATGGTATGATTGACAATGTTCTTACAAGAAAGAAATAATGGCAAAGAAGGCATGTAGTTTCTGCGGAAGGACAGAACGGGAGTGCAGATTGCTCATCACGGGTGTTGATGGTTTCATCTGCGAGAACTGTGCGGAGCAGGCCTACCGTATTGTGCAGGAGAATCTCACAGATGCGCCTCAGTCTAATGGGAAGAGTAGTTTCAATATGAAAGCGGTGCCCAAGCCCGTTGAGATTAAGAATTATCTGGACCAGTATGTCATTGGTCAGGATGAGGCGAAGCGATTCCTCTCAGTTGCCGTTTACAACCATTATAAGCGATTGCAGCAGCCCGAGGATAAGGATGGGGTTGAGATTGAGAAGAGCAACATCATTATGGTAGGTTCTACGGGTACAGGTAAGACCCTTCTGGCACGTACTATCGCTAAGTTGCTCGACGTGCCTTTTACCATTGTTGATGCAACTGTGTTTACGGAGGCCGGCTATGTGGGCGAGGATGTGGAGAGTATCCTGACACGATTGCTGCAAGTGGCAGACTATGATGTGGCAGCTGCCCAACGCGGTATTGTCTTTATTGACGAGATCGATAAGATAGCCCGTAAGAGTGACAATCCTTCCATTACTCGGGACGTGAGTGGTGAAGGGGTGCAGCAGGGATTGCTCAAACTGTTGGAGGGTACCAATGTGAATGTGCCACCCAAGGGTGGACGTAAACATCCTGATCAGGACTATATTTCGGTGGATACCCGCAATATCCTTTTCGTTTGTGGTGGAGCCTTCGACGGAATTGAGCGTAAGATAGCCCAGCGCATGAATACTCATGTGGTGGGTTATAACTCGGTGCAGAATGTTGCAAAAATTGACAAAGAGAATCTGATGCAGTATATCGTACCGCAAGATTTGAAATCGTTTGGGCTGATTCCTGAGATTATCGGGCGCCTGCCTGTCCTGACTTATCTGAATCCGCTTGATCGTGACGCTTTGGCCAAGATTCTTACTGAACCGAAAAACTCTATTGTTAAGCAATATGAGAAACTTTTTGAGATGGATGGTATCAAACTTACCTTTACCCCAGAGGCATTAAAAGTGATAGTCGATAAGGCCGTAGAGTATAAACTCGGTGCGCGTGGTCTGCGTTCGATTGTGGAGACGGTCATGATGGATACCATGTTTGAGATTCCGTCAAGGAAAGTAAAGAAATTTGAGGTAACAGCCAAGTATGCGCTGCAGCAATTGGAAAAGTCACAACTACAGCGGTTAGCCTCATAGAAATCAGACATCTACAAGCCTATTACATTAACGAAGGAAAAATGATATGACGAATAAAGCCAATCTGCATGAAGCACTGAAGAAGTATTTCGGCTTTGATAAGTTCAAAGGTGACCAGGAGAAGATCATCCAAAGTGTGTTGGATGGTAAGGATACCTTTGTATTGATGCCTACTGGCGGCGGTAAGTCGCTCTGCTATCAGTTGCCCTCGCTGCTGATGGAAGGCGTTGCCATCGTGATATCGCCACTGATTGCCCTGATGAAGAATCAGGTGGATTTCATCTCACAGCTGAGTGAGCATGAAGGAACTGCCCATTACTTGAACTCTTCGCTGAATAAGGCTGCCATCGATCAGGTAAAGACGGATATCCAGGCGGGCATCACCAAATTGCTCTATGTGGCGCCCGAATCGCTCACAAAAGAGGAAAATGTAGAATTCCTTAAGTCAGTGAAAATTTCTTTTTATGCGGTCGATGAGGCTCATTGTATTTCGGAATGGGGACATGACTTCCGTCCGGAATACCGCCGTATTCGTCCGATTGTGAATGAGATCGGGCAAGCACCCATCATTGCGCTGACAGCCACGGCTACCGATAAGGTGCGTTCGGATATCAAGAAGAACTTAGGCATTATGGATGCCAGGGAGTTCAAGAGTTCGTTCAACCGTCCGAATTTGTATTATGAGGTGCGTTCGAAAACAAAGGATGTAGATAAGGATATCATCCGTTTTATTAAACAGCATCCGGGCAAGAGTGGCATCATTTACTGCCTCTCGCGCAAAAAAGTGGAGGAATTGGCGGCCATCCTGAGGGCCAATGACATCAAAGCAGCAGCCTATCACGCCGGACTTGACTCTCCCACACGTACTCAGACTCAGGACGATTTCCTAATGGAGAATATCGACGTGATTGTGGCCACCATTGCTTTTGGCATGGGTATTGACAAACCCGATGTTCGTTTTGTGATTCACTATGATATTCCCAAATCCCTCGAAGGGTACTATCAGGAGACGGGTCGTGCCGGTCGCGATGGTGGCGAGGGTATCTGCCTGGCCTTCTATTCGAGTAAAGATCTCGACAAGTTGGAGAAGTTCATGGAAGGTAAGCCTGTGGCAGAACAGGATATAGGACGACAACTTCTTGTAGAAACGGCGGCATATGCTGAGACAAGTGTCTGCAGAAGGAAGATGTTGCTGCATTATTTCGGAGAGAATTACGAGCGTGAGAATTGTGGCAATTGCGACAATTGCCTGCATCCGAAGACGAAGATTGAAGGCATGAACCAGTTGGTGACAGTGTTGCAGGTAATCCAGCGCATTAAGGAGAACTTCCGTTCGGACTATGTGATCGACTTCATCATCGGAAAGGAAACGGAGGAGATAATTGCTCATAAGCACCATGAGTACGATGAATTCGGTATTGGAGAGGATGAGGATCCGAAGATTTGGAATCCTGTGATTCGTCAGGCATTGCTGATGGGCTACTTAAAGAAGGAAGTGGAGAATTACGGTATTCTTAAGATTACCTCTGCCGGCAAGAAATTCCTCAAGGCTCCGCATTCGTTTATGATAGTGAAGGATGCCGAGTTTAGTGAGGATGTTAATGCCGGCGGTGAGCAGGAAGGTACGGCAGGTGCTCTCGACCCGACTTTGGCAGCCATGCTGCGCGACCTGCGTAAGAAGGTGTCTAAACGGATGGAGCGTCCACCATATGTCATCTTCCAAGATGTGAGCATTGACCAGATGGCCACCGATTATCCCGTTACGCTTGAGGAGTTGAAAAATATCCAGGGCGTGGGCGAGGGAAAGGTGAAACAGCCGTACGCGAAAGAGTTCGTCGATCTCATTAAGAAATACTGCGACGAGAATGAAATTGAGCGTCAGGTGGACATGCGTGTGCGCACCGTCGCCAAGAAATCAATGTTGAAGGTGAAAATCATTCAAAGTATTGATCGTCAGGTGCCTCTCGATGATATTGCCAATGCCCAAGGTATCGACTTTGACGAACTGTTGTCGGAGATCGAGGCCATTGTGTATAGCGGAACCAAACTGAATATCGACTATTTCCTTGAAGAGGTGATGGACGAGGATCATATCGATGATATCTATGACTATTTTGCAGAGTCGGATACAGACCGTTTGAGCGTGGCTCAGGATGAGTTGGGTGGTGACTATTCGGAGGATGAGATACGCCTTGTCCGTATCAAGTTCTTATCGGAAATGGCCAACTAAAACAGTGAATAGTGAACAGTGAATAGTGAATAGTTGTACATGAAGCGTTAAAAAATAACAAGGTATTGTAACTTTTCACTTTTCACTATTCACTATTCACTTCTTTTTTGTACCTTTGCACGCAATATTTAAAACAAAGGTAGATTTTATGGCTTCATTTATTGCAGACAAAATCGTGATGGACGGACTGACATTTGACGATGTCCTCTTAATTCCCGCTTATTCGGAAGTGTTACCCAAGACGGTAGAGTTGAAAACCCGTTTCTCCCGGCATATCCAGCTGAACGTTCCATTTGTGACGGCTGCTATGGATACCGTAACGGAGTCGCAGATGGCGATTGCCATTGCCCGCGAGGGTGGTATTGGTGTGATTCACAAGAATATGTCAATCGAGGAACAGGCCCGCCAGGTGGCTATCGTCAAGCGTGCAGAGAACGGTATGATCTATGATCCAGTGACGATACCCCTTGGCTCGACTGTAGCTCAGGCATTGGATATCATGGCAGAGTATCATATCGGTGGTATCCCCGTTGTGGACGATGACAAACGTCTGGTCGGTATTGTGACCAACCGCGACCTGCGCTTTGAGCGTCAGTTGGACCGTCCTGTGGATGAGATTATGTCGAAGGATCATCTCGTGACCACCCATCAGCAAACCGATCTGATATCGGCTGCTGAAATCCTGCAGAAGAATAAGATTGAGAAATTGCCCGTTGTCGACAAGGACAACCGTCTGGTGGGTTTGATTACCTATAAGGACATTACGAAGGCCAAGGATAAGCCGATGGCTTGTAAAGACGAGAAAGGTCGTCTGCGTGTAGCTGCCGGTGTGGGTGTGACCAATGATACGCTTGACCGTATGCAGGCTCTTGTCGACGCTGGAGCTGATGCGATTGTTATTGATACGGCCCATGGTCATTCGAAATCGGTCATTGAGAAGTTGGTGGAGGCTAAGAAATGCTTCCCCGATATCGATATCGTAGTAGGTAATGTGGCCACAGGCGAAGCTGCCAAGATGTTGGTGGATAATGGTGCTGATGCCGTGAAGGTGGGTATTGGTCCGGGTTCTATTTGTACGACTCGTGTCGTTGCCGGTGTGGGTGTGCCCCAGCTGAGTGCTGTTTATGATGTCTACAGCGCTTTGAAGGGTACCGATGTTCCTTTGATTGCAGATGGCGGTCTGCGTTATTCAGGTGATATTGTCAAGGCATTGGCTGCTGGCGGTTCCTGCGTGATGATTGGCTCGTTGGTGGCAGGCACGGAGGAGAGCCCTGGTGATACGATTATCTACAACGGTCGTAAGTTCAAGAGTTATCGTGGTATGGGTTCGTTAGAGGCTATGGAACAGAAGCACGGCTCGAAGGACCGTTATTTCCAGGGTGATACCAAGGAGGTGAAGAAACTGGTGCCCGAGGGCATTGCAGGTCGTGTGCCCTATAAGGGGACCGTTCAGGAGGTGATATATCAGATGGTAGGTGGCTTGCGCTCAGGTATGGGTTACTGCGGTGCTGCAACCATTGAGAAGCTGCATGAGGCCAAATTCACCCGCATTACAAATGCTGGTGTGAATGAGAGTCATCCTCATGACATCACGATTACCAGTGAGGCTCCCAACTATTCACGTCCTAATGATTGATAAAATGAGAAAAATCGTTCTTTTTTTAACACTCGTTTCGGGTATCACGGCTTTCGCCCAGGCTTCTGATCCTGTGGTGATGACCATTAACGGTGTGCCTGTGCCCCGTTCTGAATTTGAGTATTCCTACAACAAGAACAACGGTGCTGATGTGATTGACAAGAAGACGGTGGATGAGTATGTGGACCTGTTTATCAATTATAAGTTGAAGGTGGCTGCAGCTCTTGATGCCCATTATGATACGCTGACTTCGTTTAAACAGGAATATACCATGTATCGCGATCAGCAGGTGCGGCCTACGATGGCCACTGATGCTGATGTGCTCGTTGAGGCTAAGAAGACCTATGACCGTGCAAAGGAACAGATCGGTCCTCGCGGTCTGATCTTGCCTGCCCATATTCTGATCAGAGTCTCGACTCAGGCCACCCAAGGTGAGCAGGATAAGGCCAAACAGCGCATAGATTCTGTGTATAAGGCCCTGAAGAGTGGTGCCAGCTTTGCTGAATTGGCTAAGAAGGTATCTGACGATAAGTCGACAGGTGCTAACGGCGGACAACTGCCCTATTGGATTGGTCCTAATCAGGCTTTTAAGGAATTTGAGGATGCCGCCTATGCCCTGCAAACGGGTGAGATGAGTCAGCCTGTGCAGTCGCCTGTAGGCTGGCACGTGATCCTGATGAAAGGTCGTAAGCAGTTGGAGCCTTTCGATTCGTTGAAAACTCAGATTGTAAAAAGCATCGAGCAGCAGGGTATCCGGGAGCAGATCGCCAAGCAGCGTGTTAAAAGCGAGGTGGATGCTTCTTCCGGCTTACTCACAGCAGAGAAAGTGATGGACCGCCGTGCAGACTCGTTGGCGGCTGTTGATCCCGAAATGAAATATCTGATGAAGGAATATCACGACGGTTTATTGCTTTATGAGATCAGTAAGCAGGTGGTTTGGGACAAGGGCAGTACTGATGAAGCCGGACTTCAGGCTTATTTCAAGGATCATCAGAAAGACTATGCCTGGTCAGAGCCACGATATAAGGGTATTGCCTATCATGTGAAAGATAAAGCCGATGTAAAGGCTGTGAAGAAATGCGTCAAGAAGTTACCCTTCGACCAGTGGGCTGATCAGTTGCGTGCAACGTTTAATCCAGACTCTATCGTACGTATTCGTGTGGAAATCGGCATCTTTAAACCCGGCGACAATGCTCTTGTTGATACGGATGTTTTCAAGACCGCACCCAAGGCTGGGGCTAACGAGAAGCAGGCAGCTGTGTTGAAAGACTATCCTATCTCTGCTGTCTATGGTAAGAAACTGAAGCGTCCGGAGAACTATACCGATGTGCGTGGACAGGTGGTTTCCGACTATCAGGATATGCTGGAGAAGGCTTGGGTCTATGACCTCCGACAGAAATATGCTTTCTCTGTGAATAAGGATGTATTGAAAACTGTAAATAAACATTGATGAAGACAACGAGAAATCTTATATTCGCTCTCTTTCTGACAGTGCCCTTGATGGGTGTGTCTGGCCTTGCAAGTCCTACAGGTTGGGCAGGTCCGGTTAATCCATCCGATTCTCTTCAGCCCATTCCTGCTCAGTCGGTGATTGATGAGGTAATCTGGGTTGTTGGCGATGAGGCCGTATTGAAGTCTGATGTGGAGACCATGCGTATGCAGGCCGCTATGGAAGGCGTGAAATGGAGTGGGGATCCCGATTGTACGATTCCTGAGCAGATTGCCGTTAACAAGCTCTTCCTGCATCAGGCCGATATTGACAGTATCGAAGTGACGGAGGCTGATGTGGCTCAGGAAGTGGAGCAGCAGATTAGCTATTGGTTGGAGATGGTGGACGGCTCCCGTGAGCGTTTGGAGGAATATAAGCATCAGTCGATTTCGCAGATGCGTCAGGAGTTGCGCCAGGAGATGCGTGATCGCCGGAAAATCCAGAAAATGAAGATGAAGTTGGTGGAGGACATCTCCGTAACGCCAGCTGATGTACGCCGTTATTTCAATAATTTGCCTCAGGATAGTCTGCCCTATGTGCCTACGGAGGTGGAGGTGCAGATTGTGACGCTTACGCCGCGTATTGAACCTGAGGAGATCAACCGTGTGAAGGATGAGCTGCGTGAGTATACGGAACGCGTGACGAAGGGAGGAACCTCTTTCCAGGCCCTTGCACGTCTCTATTCGGAAGATCCAGGTTCTGCCCGTCAGGGTGGTGAGTTGGGACTCGTGGGCCGCGCTACACTTGATCCCGCCTTTGCAGCAGTAGCTTTCAATCTTACTGATCCGAAGAAGATCTCGAAGATCGTGGAGTCGGAGTTCGGTTTCCATATCATTCAGCTCATTGAGAAACGTGGTGACAAGGTCAACGTGCGTCATATCTTGAAAAAACCTGTGGTTTCTGATGAGGCTATTGAGAAGGCTATTGTTCGTTTGGATTCCATTGCTGCCGATATCCGCAAGGAACAGTTTACCTTCGAGGAGGTGGCCAGCCTGCTGTCGGACGACAAGGATACCCGGAATAACAAGGGTCTGATGTCGAACGCCAATATGCAGACCGGTCGTATCTCGTCAAAGTTCCAGATGCAGGAGCTGCCTCAGGAAGTGGCCAAGGTGGTGGATACCATGCAGGTCGGCCAGATTTCAAGTGCTTTCCAGATGCTTAACCAGCGTGGTAAGACCATTTGTGCTATCGTCAAGCTCAAGAATCGTGTGGATGGTCACAAGGCTTCTATCACGGAGGATTTTCAGGTTATGAAGGATGTGGTGCTTGCCAAGCGTAATGAGGAGTGTATCCATCAGTGGGTTGTCGACAAAATCAAGTCGGTCTATACCCGTCTGAACGATAACTATCGCGATTGTCAATTTGAATACGAAGGCTGGTTTAAGTAACATTCGATGAGAAGGCTTGTCTATTTCTTGGTGGTCGTATTTCTTTTAGCCGTGGCAGGAGCCGAGGCTCAGAAGAAGCGTCCTGCCAGGAAACGCCCGGCTCGTAAGACCGCTCAGGATAAGCGCGTTTATCTGGTGCATGCCGATGTTCTTCATTTTGACCAATACAAGAATCCTGACGCTACGATTCTTAACGGTAAGGTGCATTTTACCCACGTTGGCGCCCGTTTGTATTGCGACAGTGCCTATTTCTATGAAGCCAGCAATTCGTTTGAAGCTTTCGGTCATGTGAAGATGTATCAGGGCGATACCCTTTCATTGGTTTCTGACTATGCCTATTACGACGGCAATGAGCAGATGGCGAGAGCCCGTTATAATGTGGTGCTCAAGAATCGCAAGACTACGCTCTATACCGATTCGCTCGACTTTGACCGTCTGTATGACAATGCCTATTTCTTTGAGGGTGGCAAAATGGTGGATGGCCAGACTACGCTGACTTCCGATTGGGGAGAGTATAATACCAAGTCGAAGATGTCGGTGTTTAATTTCGATGTGAAGATGAAGAGTCCGAAGTTCTACCTCACCACTGATACGCTTTTTTACGATAATGCCCGTTCTATTGCCCATATTGTTGGTCCGTCGCATATAACGTCGGGTAACAGTACTATTTATTCAGAACAGGGCTATTATGATACGAAGAAAGACCAGGCCACGCTGATGAATCGTTCCGTACTCCGTAATCAGGGTAAGTCGATGGTGGGTGACAGTGTCTATTACGACAGTAAACAAGGCTTTAGTCAGGCCTTCCGGAATGTTATTTATGTGGACTCTGTGAACAAGAACAAGATGACTGGCAACTACGGTGAATACTGGGAGAATACAGGCTATGCCCTCTGTACGGACTCTGCGGTGGCCGTTGACTATTCACAGGGTGACTCCTTGTTTATGCATGCCGATACCTTGAAGGTGGTTACCTTTAATATCGAGACCGACTCTGTTTATCGAAAGATCCATGCCTATCATCATGTCCGTGCCTATCGTACCGATGTGCAGGCTGTTTGTGACTCTTTGGTCTACAACTCCCTCGATTCCTGTATGACAATGTACTTTGATCCCATTGTATGGAATTACAACCAGCAATTGTTGGGCGACCAGATCGATGTCTTTATGAAAGACTCGCTCATTAACCGCGCTCATGTTATTGGCAATGCCTTCTCCATTCAGCAGTTAAAGAGCGATACTACGCTTTTCAACCAGGTGTCGTCGAAAGAGATGTTCGCCTTTTTTGTAGATGGCAAAATTCACGAAACGCGAGCCAAGGATAATGTGTTGATAGGATATTTCTTTGAAGAGGGCGATTCTGTGGCCATTATCTATAACTACCAGGAAACGACAGAGATGCGAATGTTCCTGAAAGACCGTAAATTAGAACGTGTCTGGACTCCGAAAACCTCGGGAACCATGTATCCGCCCAACCAGATACCCGCAGAGAAGAAACACTTGGAGGGTTTTGCTTGGTATAATGACATCCGTCCTCTGAATCGTTACGATATCTTCGTTTGGCGTCCTAAGAGAAAGTTATGAGCGATATCATCCGTCTTCTTCCCGACAGTGTTGCCAACCAGATTGCAGCTGGTGAGGTGATCCAACGTCCGGCTTCCGTCATCAAGGAGTTGGTGGAGAATGCTGTTGATGCCGGTGCTCATACCATCAATGTTATTGTGGTTGATGCCGGACGTACTTCCATTCAGGTGATCGATGATGGTTGTGGTATGTCGCCCACGGATGCCCGTTTGGCTTTTGAACGTCACGCGACGTCAAAAATCCAGAAGGCCGATGATCTTTTTGCCCTTCACACCATGGGTTTCAGGGGTGAGGCATTGGCGTCAATCGCCGCTGTGGCACAGGTTGAACTTCAGACGCGTATGGCGAACGACGAAATCGGAACGCAACTCTCCATCGCGGGTTCGAAGGTGATAGACCAGCAGCCTGTGGCCTGTCCGGTGGGCTGTAACTTCCGTGTGGAAAACCTCTTTTATAATGTGCCTGCCCGCAGGAAGTTCCTCAAGTCAAATGCCACTGAACTGAACAATATCCTTACTGCCTACGAGCGTATTGCATTGGTGTATCCCGATCTCCATTTTACTTTCCACCATAATGGGGCAGAATTACTGAATCTGAGACCTGGCAGTTTGCGCCAGCGTATTACCGATGTGTTTGGCAAGCAGTATGCACAGGATCTGCTGCCTGTTGAGGCAGATACGGTGATGTGTCGTGTGACAGGCTTCGTATCCAAGCCTGAGGCTGCCAGAAAGAAAGGCGGACAAGACTATTTCTTCGTTAACGGCCGCTATATGAAACATCCGTATTTCCATAAGGCTGTGATGACCGCCTATGAACGGTTGGTTCCGGAGGGTATGCAACCGCCGTATTTCCTCTATTTTGAGATTAACCCTTCTGATATTGATGTGAACATCCATCCCACGAAGACGGAAATCAAGTTTGAGAACGAACAGGCCATCTGGCAACTTATCGTGGCTGTCGTCCGTGATGCCATTGGTAAGTTCTGTGAGATCCCTTCCATTGATTTCGATACGGTTGACAAGCCAGAGATTCCGATCTTCGATCCTTCGCGTGATAATATACAAGCACCGAAAGTGACTTATAACCCCTCATATAACCCCTTTGAACATACACCGGCCTCTTCCCGTCGTGCTCCTTCATCGTGGGAATCGCTTTATGAGGAACTTTTGTCGGAAAAACCTACTAACCCAGCTAGTCCGGCTAGTCTTACTAGTCAGACTAGTTTAACTGGCTCTTCCGAACCATCGCTTTTTGGTGCTGTTTCCGACAAGTCACCTGCCCACTATCAGTATAAAGGCCAGTATATCATGACGGCTGTTAAGTCAGGTCTGATGATTATTGACCAGTATCGGGCTGATGTCCGTATTCTCTTTGAGCGTTATGCTTCGACAGGTTCGGCAGAGGGTGGGGCCTCTTCACAACGTCTGCTGTTTCCGGAGACCATGCAGTTGTCGCCTTCAGATACGGTTGTCATGGAACAGATCCTTCCGGAGTTATCTGCCCTAGGCTTTGATCTCAGTCCTTTAGGTGGCGGTACATTTGCAGTGAATGGTATTCCTGCTGGTCTTGAAGGGATAGAACCGATTTCTCTCATTCAGCAGATCTTGGCCGATGTGACAGACCATGACGCGATGGATGGTGCCGTTTCGCAGGCGATGGGGCTCTCGGTGTCACAATCCTTGCATCTGTCGTTAGCCAGAGCTGCAGCTATTCCCTACGGACAGGTCCTGTCGAATGAGGAAATGGAGAATATCGTGAATAGTCTTTTCTCCTGCTCTAATGTAAACTATACGCCTGATGGTAAACCGATTCTTGTTATCCTCCCGCAGACGGATATTGATGCACTTTTTACCCCAAAACGTTAAAAAACGTCAATTTTCAACAACTTCTTACTTCTTGTCTCTTACTTCTCACTTCTTTTTTGTACTTTTGCACCCGCAAAACAAAAAAGGGCGTTTAGCTCAGCTGGTTTAGAGCATCTGCCTTACAAGCAGAGGGTCGGCGGTTCGAATCCGTCAACGCCCACAAAATGAAGCTTCAGATGAAAATCTGGAGCTTTTTTTTTGTCGTTTAAAATATTATGCTTACCTTTGTGCCCATAAACCCAACAAACCCATAAAACCAAAGACAAAGACTTATGATTTGGAATCAAAGCATTGAATGCATGGATCGCGAACAACTTCGCGAGATTCAGAGCCGTCGGCTTGTCAAAATGGCAGAGTACGTCTACCACAACACCCCTTTCTATCGTAAAAAGTTCCAAGAGATGGGATTAGAACCAGGTGACATCAAGAGTATTGATGACATCGTCAAGTTACCTTTTACGAACAAGCTTGATTTACGTGACAACTATCCTTTCGGACTGGCTGCTGTACCAATGTCGCAAATTGTGCGTATTCACGCTTCTTCGGGTACGACAGGAAAGCCTGTGGTGGTGCTTCATACCCGTAAGGACTTGGCCATGTGGACGGAGTCTATCTCCCGCGCCTTTACAGCCTATGGTTGTACGAAGGATGATATATTCCAGGTGTCTTATGGCTACGGTCTTTTTACCGGTGGCCTTGGCGCCCACGATGGTGCCACGAACATTGGTGCCTCGGTGATCCCGATGTCGTCGGGCAATACCCAGAAGCAGATGACGTTGATGCACGATTTTGGTGCAACGGTTCTCTGTTGCACGCCATCGTATGCCATGTTCCTAGGTGAAGCGATGAAGGAATGTGAGTGGGCACGTGATGAGTTTAAGTTGAAGATCGGCGTTTTTGGTGCTGAGCCCTGGACGGAGAAGATGCGCGTGAAGCTGGAGGAATCATTGGGTATTAAGGCCTATGATATCTACGGCTTGAGTGAGATTGCCGGTCCTGGTGTCGGTTATGAGTGTGAGTATCAGAACGGCACCCACCTGAGTGAGGACTACTTCTATCCGGAGATCCTTGACCCGAATACGGGTGAGCCGTTACCAGAGGGGACCTTCGGTGAACTGACCTTCACGCATCTGACGAAAGAGGGTATGCCTCTGCTTCGCTACCGAACCCACGACCTGACGGCCCTACACTATGAAAAATGTACGTGCGGGCGCACGCTCGTGCGTATGGACCGTATTCTGGGCCGTTGCGATGATATGCTCATTATCCGTGGCGTCAATGTGTTCCCGTCGCAGATCGAAGATGTTATCCTGAAGTTGCCTGAGTATGAACCTCACTTCCTGCTGATTGTCGACCGCGTGAATAATACCGATACTTCTGAGTTGAAGGTTGAGGTGAAAGAAGAATACTTCACTGATGATATGGCCACGATGGTTGGCCTGCAGAAGAAACTCGAGAGTGAACTCCGCAGTGTCATTGGTCTTGGTTTCAAGGTGAAGCTTGTTGAGCCGAAGGGCATTGAGCGCTCTGAGGGTAAGGCCAAGCGTGTCATTGACAAGCGGCAACTGTAATACGAATCATCAATCACTAAAAATATAAGAAATGAAAGCAAAACAACTCTCCGTGTTCCTCGAGAACAAATCCGGCCGTCTGACCGAAGTGACAGAAGCCCTCGGTGCTGCTGGTATTAACCTTTCCGCCATGTCGATTGCCGACAATTCCGACTTCGGAATTCTCCGTTGTATTGTTTCTGAACCCGACAAGGCCTACCAGGTGTTGAAGGAACAGCACTTTGCTGTGAAGATTACCGATGTCATCGGTTTCGTATGCCCCAATGTCAGCGGTTCTTTGGCAGTAGTCCTCAAGCACCTCTCGTCGAAAGGCATTTTCATTGAGTATATGTATTCCTTTGCCAATGGCGATGTGGCGCATGTCATCATCCGTCCCTCAGACTTGGAGGCCTGTGAGGCAGCTCTTGCTGAGATTAAGGTCGATTTGCTGGCAGCGAATGACCTCTATCAGTTATAAATTCCCTGAATCTGCGAAATTTTCGTGAGAAAATTTTGCAGATTCTGAATTTCTGCGTACCTTTGCACACGAATTTCGACACACTTGAATATTTGAGAGACGAATAGAAAGATAATTATCGATAGTTTGGACTAAATTAAAATGGATTTATCATTGCTGACAGCCATCTCGCCTATTGATGGCCGCTATCGGAGCAAGACGGAGCCCCTGGCTGAATATTTCTCTGAATATGCGTTGATCCGATACCGTATTCGCGTAGAGATAGAATACTTTATCACGCTCTGCGAACTCCCTCTGCCACAGTTGGCAGATTTCGACCATAGCCTGTTCGAGCCTTTACGTGATATCTACAGACAGTTCACGCCTGCTGACGCCCAGCGGGTGAAGGACATTGAGGCTATTACCAATCATGACGTCAAGGCTGTAGAATATTATATCAAGGAGCGCATTGATGCCTTCGCTAGTTCCTCTAGTCTGGCTAGTTCGGCTAGTGCGACTAGTTTTAAAGAATTCATCCACTTCGGACTGACCTCACAGGATATCAATAATACCTCTGTACCCTTGTCGATTAAGGAAGCGTTGAATGAGGTGTATATCCCGCTGCTCGAGGAACTCATCGAACAGCTCCATGATTATGCTGAAGCCTGGAAGAACGTACCCATGCTCGCCAAGACCCACGGACAGCCGGCCTCGCCGACTCGCTTGGGAAAGGAGATCATGGTGTATGTCTATCGTTTGGAAGAACAACTCCGTTCGCTGAAGGATACGCCCGTTACAGCTAAGTTCGGTGGCGCTACGGGTAACTTCAATGCCCATCATGTGGCTTATCCCCAGTATGACTGGCGTGATTTCGGTAATCGTTTCGTTTCAGAGAAATTAGGACTGGAACGTGAACAGTATACCACCCAGATTTCCAATTATGATTGGTTGGGTGCCCTCTTTGATGCCATGCGTCGTATCAATACGATTGTCATCGACCTCGACAGAGACTTCTGGATGTATATCTCTATGGACTACTTCAAGCAGAAGATCAAGAAGGGTGAGGTGGGTTCCAGCGCCATGCCTCATAAGGTGAACCCCATCGACTACGAGAACTCTGAAGGCAATCTCGGCATTGCCAATGCTATCCTGCAGTTCCTGGCAGCGAAGTTGCCTGTGAGTCGTCTTCAGCGCGACCTTACCGATTCAACAGTCTTGCGTAATGTAGGTGTACCTATGGGTCATGCCCTCATTGCTTTCCAGTCGACACTTAAGGGGTTGCGCAAGCTGATTCTCAACGAGCAGAAGTTGCAGCAGGATCTCGATAATACCTGGGCCGTGGTGGCCGAGGGTATTCAGACCATTCTCCGTCGCGAGGCCTATCCCAATCCTTATGAGACCCTGAAGGCGCTCACCCGTACCAACGAGGGTATTACGGCAGAGACAATCGCTCGCTTTATAGATACATTAGATGTAAGCGATGCCGTGAAAGACGAACTCCGTGCCATCACGCCCTCAACCTACACAGGCATTTAACTATCAACCTCCAGCAGTCTGGAATAACATATATATATATTATAAATAAGGTGTAACACAAAAAACGAGTAAAAATGGATATTGAGAACATGAATCAAGAGAACACGCCTCAGGAAGAGCAGAAGAAAGAGGGTTTTCAGAGAGAACAACGTGAATTCCGTCCGGGCCGTTCACCGCGCCCCCGTATACATACAGGCCAGCATCCTGTTTCAGACCGTCCTGCCTTTAATAAGCATAGCAGTGATGAGGGCGGCTTCCGTCCCGAGGGTTTTGGTGCAGGACTGCAGTCGAGCACACCTCGCCCAAGTGGTTACCAGCCCCGTGGTGGTTACCAGCCTCGTCAGCAGGGTGAAGGTGGTTATCAGCCTCGTGGTGGCTATCAGCCCCGTGGCGGTTATCAGCCCCGTGGTGGCTATCAACAGCGTGGTGGCTATCAGCAGCGTCCTCAGGGTGAGGGTGGCTACCAGCCTCGTGGCGGTTATCAGCCTCGTCAGCAAGGTGAAGGCGGTTACCAGCCCCGTGGTGGCTATCAGCAGCAGCGTGGGGGGTATCAGCAGCAGCGTGGTGGCTATAACCCCGCTGGTGGTTATAATAAGTTTAATAAAGGTGGCAAGCCTTATGGCGCTCCCTATAAGAAACCGCGTCAGCACAGTGCCGATTACGATCCGAATGCCAAGTACAGCATGAAGAAGCGCATCGAGTACAAGGAGATCAACTTCGATCCCAATGAGCCGTTGCGTCTGAATAAGTTCCTGGCCAATGCCGGTGTCTGCAGTCGTCGTGAGGCTGATGAGTTCATCCAGGCTGGTGTCGTCACCGTGAATGGTGAGGTGGTTACCGAATTGGGTACCAAGGTGCTTCGCACTGATGAGGTCCGTTTCCACGACCAGCCTGTTACCATCGAGAAGAAGGTATATGTGCTGCTCAACAAGCCCAAGGACTATGTCACTACCGCTGATGATCCCCAGCAGCGTAAGACGGTGATGGACCTTGTAAAGAACGCATGTCCTGAGCGCATCTATCCCGTAGGCCGTTTGGACCGTAACACCACTGGTGTGCTCCTGCTTACCAACGATGGTGATCTGGCCTCCAAGCTTACGCACCCCAAATATCTCAAGAAGAAGATCTACCATGTCTTCCTCGACAAGGCTTGCTCGGCTCACGACTTGGAGCAGATTGCTACAGGTATCCAGCTCGAGGATGGTGAGATCAAGGCCGATGATGTACAGTATGCACATCCTACCGACAAGAAGCAGGTGGGTATCGAGATCCATTCGGGCAAGAACCGTATCGTCCGTCGTATCTTCGAGAGTCTTGGCTACAAGGTGCTGAAGCTCGACCGTGTACAATTCGCTGGCCTGACCAAGAAGAATCTGAAGCGTGGTGACTGGCGCTACCTCACTGAGGAGGAAGTGGACCGTCTGCGCATGGGAGCCTACGAGTAAGTGAATAGTGAATAGTGAAAAGTGAATAATGAAAAGAACTAAGATAATTGATGTGCTGCAAAGCACGGAATATGGCAAGGAGGTTTGCGTGAAGGGCTGGGTGCGCACGCACCGCAGCTCGAAGGCCGTAGACTTCATTGCTCTCAACGATGGATCAACGATTAAGAACGTTCAGATCGTGGTCGACCCTAGTTTGACTAGTCTGACTAGTTCGACTAGCACGACTAGCGATCCTAGCCTCAAGGATATCACCACTGGCGCCTGTATCTGTGTCGTCGGAAAACTCGTAGAGTCGCCCGCAGCTGGACAGCCTTCAGAAATTCAGGCAGAGACGATTGATATCTATGGCCTCTGTGGCAATGACTATCCCATGCAGAAGAAAGGTCAGAGCTTCGAGGCCATGCGTAAGAATGCCCACATGCGTCTCCGTACCAATACCTTTGGTGCTGTGATGCGTATTCGTCACAATATGGCGATGGCCATTCATACCTATTTCCATGAGCATGGCTTCTTCTATTTTCATACGCCCCTGATTACAGCCAGCGACTGCGAAGGCGCAGGTAACATGTTCCAGGTGACAACGAAGAACCTCTACGACCTGAAGAAGGACGAGCAAGGTAAGATTATCTACGACGATGATTTCTTCGGTGAGCAGACCTCACTGACCGTCAGCGGACAACTCGAGGGTGAGCTCGGTGCTACTGCACTGGGTGCCATCTATACCTTCGGTCCGACCTTCCGTGCAGAGAACAGTAACACCCCGCGCCACCTGGCAGAGTTCTGGATGGTGGAGCCTGAGGTGGCCTTCCTCGATCAGGAGGAGTTGATGGACCTTGAAGAAGACTTTATCAAATATTGTGTCCGCTGGGCGCTCGACAACTGCAAGGACGACCTGGCCTTCCTGAACCAGATGATTGACAAGACACTCATCGCGCGTCTCGAAGGTGTGCTCAAGGAAACCTTCATCCGCCTGCCCTATACCGAGGGAATCAATATCCTGCAGGAAGCCATCAAGAACGGCAAGAAGTTTGAGTTCCCCTGCAACTGGGGTGACGACTTGGCTTCAGAGCATGAGCGCTACCTCGTGGAGGAGCATTTCAAGAAGCCCGTTATCATGACCGACTATCCCCGTGCGTTCAAATCATTCTATATGAAACAGAACCAGGATACAGCCGATGGTGGTTCAATTGGCTATAAGGGAGCCGTTGCACCTGGTCCTACCATGCAGGGCACTGATGTGCTTTTCCCGCAGATTGGTGAGATCATTGGCGGTTCGGTGCGTGAGGAAAGCTATGATAAGTTGATGGGCGAGATCAATCGACGCGAGATGGACCAGACCCATCTGTGGTGGTATATCGATACCCGCCGCTGGGGATCCTGTCCCCATGCCGGTTTCGGACTGGGCTTCGAACGCCTCATCCTTTTTGTCACCGGAATGCAGAATATTCGCGACGTGATTCCGTTCCCCAGAACACCAAAGTCGGCTGAATTCTGATAAAAAATCGCAAAAATACTTGTTTTTTCCAAAAAAAGCAGTAACTTTGCATGCGAAAATAGATTAAACAACCAATAATATATAATAATAAATAAGGTATAGGAGGACCTGATAACGCTACGAAGCAGAAACAATGACAACAAAAATGTGTGCAAACCCCGATAAATAAAGAGGATTTCGCACCAAAATCGGTGATTTTTGTAAAAAAATCGCTTAAAATCGCAAGTTTTTGGCTTTTTTTTAAAAAAATATTCGATTTTGTTTGCAAGATTTCAGAATTATATCTATATTTGCACCAAAAATGTAAATCCGTCTAGGAGATACAATGCCCTGACGTAGGCTTCTCGGAGCAAATTGGGGCGAAGTTTGAGAGAAATAAATAGAAGTATAACACTTAATTTTTTTATTAATTTAAATTATTAATCGTATGAAAAGAAAGATTTTCAGTAAACTGCTTATGGGAGCATTCCTGATTGCTTCTGTAAGTATGTTCGTGTCTTGTAAGGATTACGACGACGACATCCAGAAGAATGCCGCTGACATCGCTGCCCTGAAGTCGCAGCTTGGCTCTGACATTTCTTCTACCAAGTCTGAACTTACAACACAGTTGGCTGCTGCTAAGGCAGAATTGTCTACAGCTATCGACAACGTTAGCAAAGCTGTTGATGCCAAGGCAAGCCAGACCGAGCTCAACGCTGCTAAGGATCAGGTGAAGGCTCTCGAAGGTAAGATTGCTACTTTAGAGACTCAGCTTGCTGCTCTTGAGACGATTCAGACTGACCTGGCTAAGGTGAGCGAGGCTCTCGGTGCAAAGGCTGATGCTTCTAAGATCGCAGAACTCGAAGGTAAGTTGGCTGCTGTCACCGGTAACCTCGAGAAGACTCTCGAGAAGTACATTACCGCAGATGATGCAAAGGCTCAGGCAGAGGCTATTGCTGCCGCTGCAGTTGCTACACTCGACAATCAGCTCAAGGCATTCGAGGCTTATGAGGCTCGTATCAAGGACCTTGAGGGTAAGATCCTGGATAAAGGTGATGTTGAGAATCTCGCCAAGGAGGTTGCTGACCTGAAGGAGCAGCTCTCTAAGATCGATATCGACGCAGCTATTGCTAAGTTGGACACAAAGGTGGATGACGCTATCAAGGATCTGAACGCTAAGTTCCAGCCGATGAGCGAGTCTATCGCAAAGGTAAATGATGGTCTTGACGCTATTATGGTTTTTGTTCAGAAGAAGCTTACTGCTATCGTTCTGAAGCCTAACTTCTATTGGGAAGGTATCGAGGGTATCGAGGCTCCGTTCATCTATCAGACTCCTATCTTCGAGGAGAAGGGTAACTATACCTTCAAGTACAACCTGACCAACGCTCCTGCAGGTTCTCCCGCAATTGACGTATGGGTTGAGAAGTCTATGGGTTGGAAGGGCTTCGGTGACAAGCGTGAGCTTGCTAAGTATGTCATCGCTGGTCCTAAGGCCGCTCATTTCGATTATCCTGATATTATTACTGCTGGTGGTGTTCCTGCAACTGATATTAATGGCTTCTATCTGTATAACATGGGTACAGTCAATAATAAGAAGGTTAACAAGATTGACATCGCTTATGGTGCAGTGGCTAAGTATCATCTGAATCCTACGATTGCTGACATTACTAAGGAAGGTACTAAGATTGGTTTCTTCGAGAACGACGCTCCTGTTTACACTCGTGCCGCTGGTCTGAGCATCAATCCTAAGGTTCTGACTGACAAGGATGGTAACTATGCAGTTTCAAATACTGCTGGTCTGCTGACCGTTCCCTTCAGTGTTGATTATATCAATGTTGTGAAGTACTTCGTAGACTGGACAAATTCTCAGACCACAAACTGGGAAGGTAATGGTGGAGCTACAAAGGATTCTTGGCGTACTTTGTGGTATGAGACAACTACTGGTGCTGTTTACGGTAGCGACGATAATGACGCATGGAGCGGTTGTAGTGATGATGTCTATGGTGCTAATCTGCCGTTCGTATCTCTGAAGATTGATATTCCTGCTGACGCTGAGAAGAATCAGGATGCTTATACAGTAAATTCTGACTATGCATTGGTTGTTCCCGCTCTGTATGAGATTGTTGCTCTGGCCGACAAGGCCCCTGAGACAGGTCTTGATCTGGGTACATTCGTTAAGACTCCGAAGCATGAGATCCGTGACAATCACCTTTATGAGACTGTAGGTTATAATGATAGCGGTATTACTGCTGAGGATGCTCTCTTTGCCAACCAGAAGTGGAATGATGTGAAGGCTTATGGTGCTATTCCTATGCCTGCTACCCACTCTGTAGTATACAATGGTTCTATCGACCTGCTGGACTATGTTGAGACTCACTTCAACTATCGCACTTTCGCTCAGTATGGCAAGAGCCAGTTTGATGCTGTTCTTGACACTTGGGATGGTGGTCAGTTGATGAAGAATCTTGGTCTGGAGTATCGTTTCACCGTTATTAATTATAAAGTCGGTGCTGAGACCACTTCTGAGTCTGCACACATTCAGCAGTCTGATGGTAAGGGCGTTGGTAGCTTGTTCACTCCGCGCTCTGTAACAGCTGATGGTGAGACTATTAAGGATCAGCCCGCTACTCGTGAGGTTATCGACCGTGAGCCGCTGGTTCGTGTTGACCTCGTTAACACAAAGGGTAACAACGAGATTATCCGCTACGGTTACATCAAGCTCCGTATCGTTGACGTTGCAGCTGTGAATAAGGATATCGAGGTTAATATTCCTATGCCTGAGATTTGGATGAACTGTGGTGATGAGGCTAAGATCACCTGGTCACAGGTTGAGAACCTGATCCTGGCTAAGCTGGGTGAGGCTGGTTACACCAAGCAGGAGTTCGAGCGTAACTACAAGCTCGATGTTGAGGGTGGCTATAGCTTCATGCCTTACCTCGATCCTACTAAGATTACTGGCGACGCAGATCCCGCTGGACCTCTGTACACACCGAGCTGGACAGCTAAGCGTTATGTGAAGACTAATGGTAACTATGTTGCAGCTAAGGATGAGACCGCTTTGGATGCACAAGGAAATCTTACTTGGACTGCTACCGACAACCACTTCGGTGAGGTTTGGTACACTCCGCATGACAACTCTACTGAGGGTCATAACTGGGATGAGCAGACTAACGTTCTGATCTGGAACTTCTATCCTGGCACATTCGCTGGTGCTCGCGCTACGCTTGCCGCTGCTGTTGCTAAGACTGCTGCTGGTAACATGGATAACGCTAAGTATCAGAAGTTGATGAGTGTAGCAGGTGTTGACTATGACACGAAGGGTACAAGCCAGAATGAAGTTTCTACCGTTGTTCGCTTCATCAACAAGCAGAATGGTACTTCTATTTGGGTAACTCTGAAGGTTCCTGCTCAGAAGCTGCACTTCGAGTATGGTAATGTCGGCAATAAGAACTGGTCGCACTGGTTCGAGTTCAACTCTGCAAAGGGTGGTGTTGAGTCTAACAACAAGCCTTATTGGACTGAGTTCGATACCCGTATCAACCCGTTCAAGCCTTCTAACGTGAACTATCGCTTCCTCGATGTCACTGACTTCAACCAGATGCTCACTGACCACTGGATGAATCCTGCTCAGATGATTAAGTTTGAGGGTGATGCTACTAAGTTCAGCAACTTTGCTGCTGGTTCTAATGTGACCTTCGAGTTCACTTATCCTGTTCCCGGTCTGAACTCTAACACCTTAGGTACTTCTGACGATCGTACTTATGGCAAGGTTTGGAAGTTGAAGGGTGCTTCTGGTACAGAATGGACGCTGGCTATCGGTGCACACGCTGCTGCTCCTGGCGCTGCTTGGGCTCCTGGTGCTGATGCCCTCTGGGTTGTCAAGAAGGGCTCTGGTGTATACGAAGAGGAGATTGCTTACCTCGATGGTGTTCTCGCTGGTGTTGCTAACAACGTGAAGATTCACTATCATGGTCTGGAGAATGCAGGAACTCCTAATCTCTATCCCGCTGCTACCGACCTCGTGAACCTGATGGGTGCTTATGATAAGAACGGTGATCCTCGTTTCAGCACAACATCTAACGAGTTGACCAACCTGACAAAGGCTTACTTCCTTGAGGATAATGAGAATCGTGCATTCACTGCTTATATTAAGATTAGTGTAACTCACTTCTGCTATGATCCTATCATCTCGAAGCAGTACTTCAACGTTCGCTTCCACCGTCCTATCAACGTTGTTGGTAAGGAGTACAACTGGAACGACCGCAACTTGGACGATAACTACATCAACATCAAGGATCTGGTTGAAATCGTTGACTGGAACCGCTTCCCAGTTGTTCCTTACAACAATTCTGCTGTATCAGCTAAAAACACAATGTTTAACATTGACTTCCCAAGCTATGCTGATGTCTATGCTAGCAACAAGGTTAAGCAGCAGAACAAGGGTATTCCTTACGAGTTCTACGGAATTCAGGAGTTGGCAGTTCGTTACGGTGAGATCCGTTCTGATATGCCGAAGCCGATGAGTGTACGTAACAACCTCGCTGGTACATTGGCTAACCTCAGTGCAAACTCAGTGAAGATTGGTGAAATTCCTGCTCTCGTCAGCCCACGTGAGGCTCCTGCAGGTTACAAGACCATCACACTGTTGAATGCTGACGGTACAATCGCTGGTTGGGCTGCTAACGACTATAACTTGAGTAACTTCAATGCAGCTGCTCCTGGTAACACAAGTTACGGTCGCATCTACTTCAACAACGATGGTTCTGATACACAGTTGTTCCACATCTTCGTTCCGATTGCTGTGAAGTACAACTGGGGTAACATCGCTTACGATAAGAACCTCGATGCTGCTGGTGCTAAGCTTGATAAGGACTACACTCAGGTTGTCTGGGCTGTGATTACTGTCAACGGTACGCACTAATTGAAAGATTCTAATTCATTTAGAAGCTGAATAACCCAAGGGGGAGCTTCCCAAAGCAGGGATGCTCCCCCTTCTTCAAAGAAATGATTTTTTAAGATGAAAAGAATTTGTTTATTTCTCGCCTTTTTCATGACGTTGTCAGTCTTTGTTGGCTGTAGCGATAAGAAGGCCCCTAAGAACAAGGCAAAGGAATATGTCTTTACCCATGAGGATTCTACAGAGGTGCTGAATCAGGTTGCTCAATTCATTAAGTACCTGGAGAGCGATGACATCCGAAGTGCGGTTGAGATGCTTAATATCCTGAAAGGTGATAGCATTATTCCTCTTGAGCCGATACAGATGCGGCGTCAGGCCATGGCGCTTAACATGGTTAAGGGTGTCAAGTATGATGTTAGTTATTTGATGTTCAATTCTTATAAAGATAATGAGGTCAAGATGGACATCACACTATTTGAGAAGGAAGAGAATGACCCGAAGCCTAACAAGACTTCTTTCTTCTTCCGCCCTGTGAAGTTCGAGGGTAAATGGTATCTGACAACGAAGGATAATATTACCGATAATGAGAATGGTAATACCTTTGATGAAGAAGAGGATACCGAGGATGAGAATAACGAGGAATAATTATTTTAAAACTAAGGAAATATGAAAAGAATGAAGACAATCTTAGCTGCTGCTCTGCTGATGCTGAGTTCTACAGCTATGGCCCAGGCAACCTATGAGGCTGCTGATGGTACGAAGTACGAGTTCCAGAAGCACATGTTTCTGAATCTTGAAGGCGGTGCCCAGTACACACTTGGTGAGGCCAAGTTCAAGGATCTGATTTCTCCGAATGTACAGTTGGGTCTGGGCTATCAGTTCAGCCCTGTGTTCGGTGCCCGCTTGCAGGCTAATGCCTGGCAGTCAAAGGGTGGTTGGGTTGCAGAGGTGCTTCCTGAGAATTACAAGTGGAAGTATGTTGCTCCTGGCATCGACCTGATGTTCAACCTGAGCAACCTGTTCTGCGGTTGGAACCCCAACCGTGTGTTCAATCTGACTGCCTTCATCGGTGGTGGTGCCAATATCGCTTTTGACAACGACGAGGTGAATGACATTGCTGCAAAGATCAAGAATCAGTCACTGAGCCATTACAACCTGGATTATCTCTGGCAGGATTCGAA
Organism: uncultured Prevotella sp.; assembly: GCA_946403845.1. Classification (GTDB taxonomy): domain Bacteria; phylum Bacteroidota; class Bacteroidia; order Bacteroidales; family Bacteroidaceae; genus Prevotella. The sequence continues at coordinate 56,901 of CAMJBL010000002.1, forward strand.
GGTTAGTCCTTTCGGTCGTGCTGGTCTGGAGGCTGCTTTCCGTCTGAGTGACGCTGTTGCTCTGACCCTCGAGGGTAATGCCAACATCCTGGGTGACAAGTACAACTCAAAGAAGGCTGATCATCCCGACTGGTACTTCAATGCACTGGTAGGTCTGAAGATCAATCTGGGCAAGACTTACAACAAGCTCCTGCCTCCTCCTCCCCCAGCACCAGAGCCCGCTCCGGAGCCCGTTGTTGAGCCAGAGCCCGTTGTGGAGCCCGCTCCTGTCGTAGAGGAAGTGAAGATTGAGCCGCTTCGTCGTGATATCTTCTTCGTAATCAACAAGACCATCATCCGTGACACTGAGGAGCAGAAGGTGAAGGACGTAGCCGACTATCTGGCTAAGTACCCCAATGCCAAGGTTCAGGTAACTGGTTATGCTGACGCAGGTACTGGTAACGACAAGATCAACGACCGCCTGGCCGCTGGTCGTGCTGATGCCGTTGTAAAGGCCCTGAAGGAGAAGTATGGTGTGGCTGAGAGCCGTATCTCTTACGATTCTAAGGGTTCACGCGTACAGCCGTTCGCTGAGAACGACCTCAACCGTGTAACTATCTGTATCGCAGAATAAGCATTACTTATTTATAATTAAGAGCCTCCGGACAATCATCCGGAGGCTCTTATTTGTGTAGAACAGGCTGATAATTTTACTATTGGCCATTATTATTGTAATAGGCACCGCGTATCCAAAGGTCTTTTGTGCCACCTTCGATATTGGCATGGACTCTTATTTGCTTGGTCCATACCCCTTCAACAAACCCATTTCCATCGAAACTAACATGAATGGTATCTGTCTCTCCCTCAAGAATAGGTTTTGTAGGGAAAGATGCTTGCGTACAACTGCAGAAGGTTTCAACTTGGTTGATAACTAAGGGCGTTTTTCCAGGATTGTGAACTAAGAAGTCATACGTCTTAACCACTTTTTCATAATAATTGCCGAAATTATGGTCTATGCCTTCAGGAAATTCCATTTCCGCCAATGGCGCTTCAGGCCTTGTCTGTTTCTGGGTTTCTTTTGCCTCCTGACCTTTCTGGCCGCAAGCAGCCAAAAGTATAAGTGCAAGTGGAAATAACAGTTTCTTCATTTCTTCTCTCTTTTATTTGATGGCAAAGTTACTGCTTTTCGCCAAAAATACAAAGTTTTTCGTGGAAATTGTGGCCTTACAATATATTTTTTGTACCTTTGCCGTCAATATGATAACAATTGAGAATATCCATAAGAGTTTTGGAGCGTTGGAAGTGCTGAAAGGCATCGACCTCCATATCGACAAGGGCGAAGTGGTGAGTATCGTCGGTCCTTCGGGGGCTGGTAAGACAACGCTGTTGCAGATTATCGGTACGTTGGACAAACCGGATGCAGGCCGCGTGGTGGTAGATGGTATCGACACCAGCCAATTGTCGGCTAAGAAACTGAGTGACTTCCGCAATCAACACCTGGGTTTTGTTTTTCAGTTCCACCAGCTACTGCCTGAATTTACAGCTTTGGAGAATATCATGATTCCCGCTTATATTGCAGGCGTTTCTCAGAAGGAAGCTAAGAAGCGGGCGAAGGAACTGTTGGCGTTTATGGGACTCAGTGAGCGTGCCTCGCATAAGCCCAATGAACTCTCTGGTGGTGAAAAGCAGCGTGTGGCCGTGGCTCGAGCCCTGATTAATAATCCTGCCGTTATTTTAGCGGATGAGCCCTCAGGTTCTTTGGATTCCAAAAACAAGCAGGAATTGCATCAACTTTTCTTTGATCTCCGCGACAAATTCGGACAGACGTTCGTCATCGTTACCCACGATGAGAGTCTGGCGTCCATTACAGACCGTACTATTCATCTGAAAGATGGTATTGTCGTCGGAGAATCCAGCAAAGAGAATGAATCAGACGACAAGGTGGATGCCGTCGTCACCGATGGTGATGATCTGTCGCTTGTATAAGTCGCCAACGGCTTGTTTGAAGACTTTCTTAGAAACACCGAAGCGGGCTGCAATCTCCTCTGCGGGTGATTTGTCACCCAGGTCGCAGTAGCCATCATGTTCGTAGAGGTAGCGAAGTAGTTCTTCCGAGAAATCCAGGGCCAGTTCATGGCCCGTTTTCTTTTGATAGCGTTCTACCTTCGCTGTAGCCATCAGACGGTGGGTCTTTTCATCTTCCATCACGTAAACATAGTATTTTTTGCCACGCTCCATGCGCTGTTTCTGCTCACGGAAGGGACAGAACAGGTCTTTCATCAGTCCCCAGTTCAGGAAGGCTCCGTATTCATTGGTCCACGCACACTCCATCCAGGCAAACTCTCCGACTTTGGCGATGGGATGTTCGGTGGTGGCGATGGTACGCTCGTCCTGATCCAGATAGATAAACACCTCGATTTCATCACCGATGCGCATGTCTTTTGTCACATATCGGTTGGGTAAGAGGATATTGCCTTCATCGCCTCCGTCCAAATACAGTCCGTAATCTGTACGTTTCTTGATTCTCAGTGTATGATAGTCTCCTAATTTCAGCATGGTTAACTCTTTTTCTTATGAATCCACTGCGAGATGGTTGTGTAGAGAGAGGTTTCCTCATGGTGCTGGGCCTCGGTGAAGCTCATGCGGTCATCCTTCGGGTCGCCATACTGATCGGGGAAGATAATCATGAGGTTCTTGCCAGAGAAATATTTTTGCAGTTCGTCAGGCAGACGCTCCAGGGCATTCTTGTAGGAGATAGTGCCTTTACGGGCGGTGATGACAACAAACATATGGTCTTCCTGGATGGCAGCCGCTAGTTGTGGCAGTTCGTTCCAATGGCCCATAGGCGTGTATTCCGCACGGACATTAGGGTGACGGTTGTTGATGTATTCGCCAATCAGCACGAGGGATTCCTCACGGCCATGAAACTGGATGCGACAATCCAATTGTCCTGCAAAACGACTCAGACGTTCCAGCCAGCGATGGAATCCTGGCTCAAACTCTGCTCTGGAGGGCACTGCCACCTGAATGCGGCGCAGGGTATTGAGGGGCTGTACAAAGCGGATGAGGATAATCTGTCGGTTCAAACCGTTATAGAGACTCTGGATGAAATCACCCCAGAACTTGGGATTGCGCTCCGTATGGACGTGCATGCCCATGATGATCTCGGAACTGCCGGTCTCACGGAAGGCGTGCTTGATGCCATTAGCGATATTGGAGGCCAGACGTACTTGTGTCAGCATTTGCACCTCTGCAGCGGAGGCTTGCTGTTGCAATTGCTCCAACAAGCGGAGACCTGTTTCACGATGTGCAACCGACTTCTCATCATCGTAGACCACATTCAAGGCTACGAGTCCTCTGTTCAGCCGTTGGTTGCGCATGAGCAGGGCTAATGACAGAAGCTGGGGGGCAATCTCTTTGTATTTGACGCAAAGCAGGATTTTCTCGTCGTCGTCAGGGGTGTTGGTGGTCTTTACTGAACCTGGGTAAGAAATGGCATCGCGGCTTTGGGTGAGTACAATCTGCTGGGAGGCATGCTCCGTCATCATCGTAGAGATGATACAAGTGACGAGGATCATCATGACAACACCGTTCAGCATATCGCTATTCACAAGATAGACACCCGGTGACACTTCCAGGCGCATGCCAACCATTACCATGGCGATGGCACCGGCCGCATGGGCAGAGGTCATGCCAAACATCATATTCCCGTCGCGCTGTGGCAGGCGGAAAATCAGACTGGAGAGATAGGCGGCCACGGCTTTTCCGAAAGTTCCGAAGAAGGCGATAAGACAAACAACCAACAGTACCTCGAAGGATGTGAAGACGGTGCGCACATTGATCAGCATACCGACACCGATGAGGAAATAGGGAATGAAGACCGCATTGCCGATAAATTCTATGCGGTTCATCAAGGGTGATACTTTGGGGATATATCTGTTCAGAATCAGTCCTGACAAGAAAGCACCGAAGATGCCCTCCAGACCGATGGCCACCGAGAGTGCTGCTGAGAGGAACATGACAGCTAATACGAAGATATACTGCATGACCGCATCAGAATAGCGGCGGAGGAAATAGCGGGCCAGACGTGGAATGAGCCAGACGGAGCCAGAGATGAAGACGAAGAGGGATAAAAGAAAAGTGGAAAGCGGAATAAGGAAAGAGGTATGACCGGCAGTGCGACTGGCGGTGAAGAGGGTGGAAAGGGCCGCAATCATCACCAGTGCCAGGAAAAGCGAGATCATCGAAGAGCCGACGGATAACTGGACAGAAGGATGTTTCTGCAAACCGTATCGGCTGACGATGGGGTAGGCAATGAGGGTGTTGGAAGCCATGATACAACCTAAGAGGAAGGAGGCAGGATGGCTGTAACCCAACATCGTCCGTGACATGATGTAGGTGAGGATCAGGGGCACGAAACAGGTGAGCAGACCGAATATCAGGAATTGTCGGGACTTTCGCTTGACACTCTCCATGTCCATCTCAAGACCGGCCAGGAACATGATATAGTAAAGTCCGACGCTTCCGAAAATCTCAAAGGAAATGTCACGCTCCAGGATGTTCAGGCCATATTTGCCGATAACGACACCCGCCAGTACCATGCCGATGATGTGCGGGATGCGCAGTTTACTCATGATAATCGGCGCAAAAAGAATAATCATCAGCACGACGAAGAAAATCATCGTGGGGTCGGTAATGGGGAAATATGCTGCCACTATTGCCATTTCGTGTGCAAAGATACGAATTTTTTCTTTTGTTTCCAAAAAAAGTCGTACCTTTGAACCATATTCGAAGGTACTAACGTTCGAAAAAACAAAAAAATATTTGGTTTTTTGCTCACTTAATCGTACCTTTGCAGCCAAATTCGTAATGTAATAAAGGATTAGACTTATGAAAGTAGCAATTGTTGGCGCGAGTGGCGCTGTAGGACAGGAGTTCCTGCGCATTCTCGCAGAGAGAAATTTCCCGATGGATGAACTGGTGCTGTTTGGCTCAGAGCGCAGCGCAGGTAGGAAGTACACGTTTAAGGGTAAGGAAATCGAGGTGAAGCTGTTGCAGCACAACGATGACTTCAAGGATGTGGACATCGCTTTCACCTCTGCCGGTGCTGGCACCTCGAAGGAATTTGCCGAGACAATTACGAAATACGGAGCTGTGATGATTGACAATTCCAGCGCTTTTCGCATGGACGACGATGTACCCTTGGTGGTGCCCGAGTGTAATGCCGAGGATGCACTGAACCGTCCCCGTGGTATTATTGCCAATCCGAATTGTACGACAATCATGATGGTTGTGGTACTCCAGCCGTTAGAGAACATCTCTCATATCAAGCGTATCCACGTGGCTTCTTATCAGAGTGCTTCTGGCGCTGGAGCAGCCGCCATGGCCGAACTCCAGCAGCAGTATAAGGAGATGGTAGAAGAGGGTGAGGTGAAGACGGTCAAGAAGTTCGCCCACCAGTTGGCTTACAATGTGATTCCTCAGATCGACGTGTTCCAGCCCAATGGCTATACCAAGGAGGAGATGAAGATGTACAACGAGACGCGTAAGATCATGCATACCGATGCGAAGTGCTCGGCCATGTGTGTCCGTGTCAGTTCTTTGCGCTCTCACTCGGAGTCTGTCTGGATCGAGACCGAGCGTCCCATCAGTGTCGAGGAGGCTCAGAAGGCCATTGCCGCTGCCCCTGGTTGTACGCTGAAGGATGATCCCACGACGCTGACCTATCCGATGCCGTTGGAGACAGCTGGTAAGGACGATGTCTATGTAGGCCGTATCCGCAAGGATATCAGCGATGAGAATGGTCTGACCTTCTGGCTTTCCGGTGACCAGATCCGTAAGGGTGCTGCCCTGAATGCCGTGCAGATTGCAGAGTATCTTGTTAAAGTAGGTAATGTCAAATAGGCTTTCCTTGTTGCTGTTACTGCCATTGTTCGTCTGCTGTGGAAGTGGCGATGACGATGGAAACCGATTGGCAGAGCAGATTGTCGGCACATGGTATCGTGGTTGGGAAGATGGTGATGTGGAGATTATCGGTGATGTGGATGTGGCCCCCGAGAATTTCAACTATCACTATTTCACCTTTTCTGGCGACGGAACTTATAACGGTATGGTGAGAGACGGCTCGTTCTGTGCTTACGACACATACGGCGATACGATCTATGCCGGTACCTATAAGTGCGATAACGACAACCTCCGTTTAGAATATGCCAATGGCAGTCAGAAACAGAAAATACAGGCCCGTGTATTGTCATTTGACGACATGACCTTCAAAATAGAGTATAAGAATACGGATCTGGATGTTCCTTTTACGGTTCGGATTAAACTCAGTACGATACCGACCACACCACCGAACATATTCGGATTCTAATCCTCGTCTTCTACGTTGGCTGCATGGTAGACGAATGGTTTTGCCACCAGCCAGTGTGCAGAGAAATAGCCCAGGCACCCACCCGAGAAATTAGGTATCGGGTTGGTGCCTGTGTTTTCCATCATCTGCATGGAGAAGAGATAATCGTAGGCCCGTTGGTCGATACTATAGAGTTCTATCCTCAGGTCGTCACCGTCGCGAAGCACATCGCTGCCGCCATCACCCTCACGAAAGAAGTTAAACATCTGCTGCAGTTCCTTGTTCGGGTCATTGCGGTCGCTTAGTACAGCCCAGCGATAGCCTAAGTCATTGCGATAGATGTGCATGAAATACCAGTTGTCTTCGTTAGGCAGGTCCTGAAAGTTCAGTTCTCCCATCTGGAACCATTCCGTAGCAATCTTCTTGCGAACCACCCTGAATGAATTGATAGTGGGTTTGTTCTGCATGGTCGAGGTCGAGGTGAAATGTTCGCCGTCAACATCAACGGTAATGGTGTAGGTGACACCAGGTACACCCTTGCTCGCTGAATAGTAGCGTCCGTTGGACAGATAACTGAGCTTGGTGCTGCTGCCATCATCGCCTGTAATGACGACAACGGCGTTGTTGATGTTGCTTTGTGTGCTGTTGTCGTCCATATTCTGGCTTCGGCTGATACGTGCTTCCATGTTCGTATTGCTGACAGAAGCCTCGACCACATAGAGCGAGGGCACCTCATGGTAGTCAATGTCGATATCTTTCTCGCAGGAAGACAGGAGAATGATACTCAGACAGAGGAACAAAATTAAATTTTTCTTCATGGGCGGTCAGAAATTGATGTTATACGACACTGACGGCACGATGCCGAAGAGCGAATACTGTACGGCACGAGTGCCTGCACCTTGTTCACCGTCCTCGAAATTAATGAGGAACGGGTTGTAGCGATTATAGAGATTGTAGATGCCGAAAACCCACTCCTGAGTGGTGCGACGGTATTTCTTGGACCAGACAGCACTGACATCAAGACGGTGGTAATCGGGTGCACGATAGCCATTGCGCTCGGCATAATAGTAGATCCAGTTGTCGATGATCTGGTATTTGCCGCTGGGAGCCGTAAAAGCCTGACCACTGTTGAATACCCAGGCCGCACTGAGACTCCAGCGAGGCGTCAGACGGTACATCGCCACCAGATTGATGTCGTGTCGGCGATCGTTATTGGCATCATACCAGCGACCTCCGTTGATGTCCTCAATCTTTGTCTTAGACCACGACAGCGTGTAGCCCAGCCAGCCAGTGAACCGGCCATTGTTCTTTCGGGCAAGAAACTCTACACCGTAGGCCTTTCCATCACCTGGTAGGATCAGACGTTCGATCTCAATCTCACTGCGGAAGGTCTTGCCGTCACGATAGTCCAAAACATTGGTAATCTTACGGTAATAGCCTTCGACAGAGAAGTCATAGGTCTCGTCAGGGGTGACTACAAAGAGTCCTGCACTGATCTGGTCTGCTATCTCCGGTTCTACGATGTTACTGCTGATAGTATAGCGGTCGAAGGGAGTCGAGGTACTCTGGTTACGTAAGGCATGGATGTTCTGTGACGTACGAGCATAGGCTGCTTTGACGTTGAGAGTCGGTGTGAGGGAGAAATTGAGACTCACACGAGGTTCCCAAACGATGTGGGTCTTGACAATCTTATTCTTCTTGTAGTTGTAGTACCAGTCGATCTCGCCTTCGGGGGTCAGGTCGTAGTAAAGTGAACCGCCCAATGGTGAGAAGGTGCTCAGACGCAGACCTGCAGTAGCTGTCAGCCGTTCTAACGGCTTGATGGTGGCATTGAGCCAGACTGCATTCTCCCAGGCACGGCGCTGTTCTTTCTCGTAAGTGCTGAGCACCTGCCATTCTGCTGATTTTACATTGAGCAACGATGACTGCAAACCGGCTTTCAATTCATGTTGTCCGAGGGAGAGGTTGAAGTCCTGTCTGAAACTGGCCTGGCGGATATGACCTTTATACCAGAGGTTTAGCTTCATGAAGTCAACACCGTTGTCGTTCTCATAGCTACTGTAAAGGAGGATCGTCTGGGCATTGGAACCGCCATTGAAATGATGGAGCCACTTCAGACTGCCCGTCAGGTTCCGCCAACGGATATCAATCATGTCCTGTAAGGCTGTGCGGTCATAGCCTGTAAAGAAACTGAGGAACAACTGGTCGCGAGGCGTCATGGTCCAGTCGATCTTCGTATTGACATCGTAGAAATAGAGTGTGTTGTCCTTGAAATCATTACTGAGCTTGAGGAAGGCATCAAGATAAGTGCGACGGGCAGTCACAAGAAAAGACAGCTTATCCTTTACAATCGGCCCCTCGATGGTACCTTTTGCGGATAACAATCCGATAGTTGCACCGCCGTGCCATTGCTGTTTGTCGCCTGTCCGTCCGCTGATGTCGAGCACGGCCGATGAAGCACCGCCATATTGGGCAGGTAATAAGCCCTTATAGAGTGTGGCACCTGCCAAGGCATCGTTGTTGAACGCTGAGAAGAGACCGGCTAAGTGACCTACATTATAGACAGGACTATTGTCGAAGAGCACCATGTTCTGGGCAGACGTACCCCCTCGTACCTGGAAACTGCTCGATGCATCGCTTTCCGCCTTGATGCCCGGCAGCAACTGAATGCTTCGCATAATGTCGGTCTCACCGAACAGCTGTGGGGCTGTGGTCAACTCCTTCAACTGGAGTTGCTCGGCACCGACCTGTACATTCTGTAAGCGTTGACGGGCAGAATTCGACGTCACGACGACCTCGTCGATATGTTCCGTACGGATCGTATCGGCTTCGTCAGGGGCCATCAGAAGGGCAAAAAGTAGGATGCTTCCTGTAAACATGGGTGCAAAGGTACTTGTTTCTTTGAACTTTGAGCTTTGAACTTTGAGATTTATGATTACTTCTTATATTTTTTTAACTGTCACACCAATCAAAAAGTTAAAAGTACAAAGCTCAAAGTTCAAAGTTTATCGTATCTTTGCACCGAATTATCAAACTAGTATGATTATGAAGAAGATTTTTGTCGCCCTTGTGGCTTTTCTGGCACTTTGTGCCTGTAGTAGTGAACCGCAGTATCTGAATTATCGCGGTTTGTCGATGGGTATGCCGTTTAAGGCTTTCTACGATTCTCTGACGAATCGTGGCTTCGCTCTTGATTCTGCCCGTTCCGATTCTGCCATGACAAATGTGGTGATGAGGAATCCGGGTGAATTGTATCATCTTGTACTGGCTCAGCAGAACGATACCTTGAAGATGATTCAGGAGACCTACGAACTGTCAACCAATGACAGCACCCGTAATCTCTGGCAGCAGATCCGTGATAACTTAGAGAAAGAGTTGAATTCATGGCCTAACTGCCCTCATTTGGGTGATGACCACAAGGTGGCTAAATTTGAAACTGATGGCGGCTTTATCACCGTCACACTGCATAATACCTATACGCCGACGCTCAATGTTCTTTATCAGACCAAATAACAAGAAGCCCTCCGCAAACCGGAGGGCTTCTTGTTAGATGAGTGTCAGTGTATAGAGGTATACGACGGAAGCGGGAATCGCCAATAGCGAAGAGTCGAAACGATCGAGCATACCACCATGACCAGGGAGAATCGTTCCGCTGTCCTTAATGCCCAAGGTGCGTTTCAGGAGCGATTCTATCAGATCTCCCCAAGTGCCGAAAATGACAACCGTCAATCCCAGTCCTGCCCATTCGAAGGCGTTGAGACTGAGCTCATTGACACCATATTGTTCTGTCAGATACCATATCAGTACGGCAATAGCCATCACAAGAATAGCGCCACCGATGCTGCCTTCCCAACTCTTTCCTGGTGAAATACGGGGGAAGAGTTTATGTTTGCCTAACAAAGAACCGCAGAGGTATGCTCCCGTGTCATTCATCCACAGGAAGACGAACACACACAGTGGGATGAGATAGGTGTAGCAGATATCAGGGCCTACGGAACGGAATGCCAGTACATTGAGCAGAGAGAAGGGCAGGGCGATGTAGAGCTGGCTCATCATCGTATAAGCCCAGTTGCTGATGGGGTCTGGATGTTTCAGGTAGAGTTCGGCTATCAGCAGGTAGATGATACTGAGGAGGTAGGGAATGAAGACGGTAGCAGGAGTGAGTCCACTATTGTAGCCTGCCATGGCTAAGAAGAAATAGACGCCAGCTACGGTGCAGATCATCCGATTGACAATGATGTTCTGGTAGTCGTTGACCAGTCCCGTGAACTCCCAGACAGTGAGTCCCGTTACTAATGCGAATAGCAGGATCATGGCTTCTGGTCTTAGGAAGCATGTCACAATCGCTGCTACAAATAGCACGCCCGTAATGGTTCTGATGATAAAATTCTTCATAAGCAAAAGTATTGTCCCTTTAACTCCCCTGTAACTCCTCTTTAACTTCCCTTTAACTCCTCTTCGTCTTCTTTCTCGGCCTTTGCCTCTAGCTCCTTGGCCCGCTCTTCCGCCATGCGTTCGGCATCGGCTTTCATCTGGGCTTCAAGGAGCTCTTCGGCACGGCTGGTCCAAGGACGCTTGCCAAAAATCTTCTCGACATCCTCTGCGAAGATGACCTCGCGGTCTACGAGTAACTGTGCCAATTGGGCATGACCTTCCTTATGTTCCGTCAGGATGCGCTTGGCACGTTCATACTGCTCATTGATCATGCGCAGCACCTCGTCGTCCATAATCTTGGCCGTTGTCTCGGAGTAGGGCCTCTGGAACTGATATTCCTGATTGCTGTAATAGCAGATGTTGGGCAGTTTCTCGCTCATTCCGGCATAGGCAATCATACCATAGGCCTGTTTGGTGGTACGCTCCAGATCGTTCATGGCACCCGTGGAGATGGTTCCGATAAACAATTCCTCTGCAGCGCGGCCTCCCAGCAACGAGCACATCTCGTCGAGCATGGCATCCTTGGTCTGCAGCACGCGCTCCTCAGGCAGATACCAGGCGGCTCCAAGGGCCTGACCGCGAGGAACAATCGAGACTTTGACCAATGGATTAGCAAACTCCGTGAACCAGGAGATGGTGGCATGACCCGCCTCGTGGATGGCGATGCTGCGTTTCTCCTTCTCAGTCATCACCTTGGTCTTCTTTTCCAGACCGCCAATGATACGGTCTACCGCATCAAGGAAGTCCTGTTTACCTACGCTCTCGCTGTTATGACGGGCCGCTATCAGGGCTGCCTCGTTACAGACATTGGCAATATCAGCACCTGAGAAACCTGGTGTCTGACGGGCCAGGAAGTCGATATCAACCGTATTATCGAGTTTAAGAGGCTTGAGATGAACCATAAAGACTTCCTTGCGTTCGTTCAGATCAGGCAGGTCTACGTGGATCTGACGGTCGAAACGGCCTGCACGAAGCAGGGCAGAGTCGAGCATATCGGCACGGTTGGTGGCTGCCAGGATGATAACACCGCTGTTGGTGCCAAAGCCGTCCATCTCCGTGAGCAGGGCATTCAAAGTATTCTCGCGCTCATCGTTGCCACCCATCGCCGGATTCCTACTACGCGCACGGCCCACGGCATCAATCTCATCAATGAAGATGATGCAAGGCGACTTTGCCTTGGCCTGTTGGAAGAGGTCACGGACACGGCTGGCACCTACACCGACGAACATCTCCACGAAATCAGAACCTGACATTGAGAAGAAAGGTACGCCAGCCTCACCGGCCACAGCCTTGGCAAGCAGGGTTTTACCAGTTCCCGGAGGCCCCACAAGCAGGGCTCCCTTGGGAATCTTACCGCCAAGGTCGGTATATTTCTGGGGGTTCTTCAAGAACTCCACAATTTCCTGTATCTCCTGTTTGGCGCCTGCCTGACCAGCGACATCCTTGAAGGTGATGCCCAACTCGCCACCCTTCTCGTACATCTTGGCCTTTGACTTGCCGACGCTGAAGACGCTATTGCCACCGACACCGCCTCCCATTCTTCGCATGAGGAGTATCATCAGTCCGATGATGAATGCAAAGGGCAGGACATTGTAAAGCAGCATATTGAACATCTCGTTTTCGCGACGGTTCTCATAGCTGTACTGGCCTGTGAAGGTCTTGGCGGTCTTAGCCTCCTCGATGAAACTCTCCACCTGATCCACAGAACCGAACTCCACCTCTATATAAGGCTCGTTACCAGTTTGTTGGGTACCTTGATGGAAAACGTCGCGGATATGTTCGGGCTTGACGTACATGCGGAGGGTGCCCTGTCCCTTGTTGACGACGATTTTCGAGGCATAGCCACGATTCACCATCGTCTTGAACTCAGAGTAGGTGGCTTGTTTGGCTATACTGCTGTTCGAGGGACCGCCGCCGGACAGATAGAGCAAGGCCAAAGCTGCGATGGCAATGGCATAGATCCAGTTCATATTAAACCGCGGCATGTTCATCTTCGGATCGCCACCGCTGTTGTTGGGTATCTTTTTATTGTCCATGATAATCTGTTAATCGAGGTTTGGGATATGGGTCAGCTTGGCATCGTCCCACAAATGTTCGAGGTCGTAGTATTCCCGTACATCGGGCAGGAAGATGTGGACCAGCACATCGGTATAGTCCATAGCTACCCATTGGGCGTTTTCCAGTCCTACGACATGGGCAGGCTTCTCCTTGAGCCGTTCACGGGCAAAATCGCCCACAGACTCGGCAATGGCCTCTACCTGCGTAGGCGAGCTGCCCTGACAGATGATGAAATATTTGCAGATGGTGCCTTCAATCTTTGTCAAGTCGGCTACGACGATATCAGAGCCTTTTTTCTCTTGAATTCCTTCTGTAATAGTTTTAACGAGCTTCTTTGTTTGTTCCATTAATTATATAATATGTATTTAGATGCAAAGGTAGTGTAAATTGGGCGAAATTCAAAATAAATTAGAATAATTTTTGATTTCAGACAAAAAGAAAGAGATTTCCTTCGTGGAAACCTCTTTCTCTTTTCTCAGTTGGGGTACCCGGACTCGAACCAGGAAAGGCAGGACCAGAATCTGCAGTGTTACCATTACACCATACCCCAATGAATCCTTGCAATTTTCAATTGCGGGTGCAAAGGTACTACTTTTTCTGGAATTACCAAAACTTTTCCAAGAAAAATTTGCAAAAGAATAAAAAAATCCCGCCAAACGGCGGGATTTCTTATTTATTCCTTATTCTCAGCATCGATGGCCTTGATCTTCTCTCGGATGAGATTCATGTCATCCTTCAGTTTCTGGACCTTGCGGTTCATCTCGTCGATGAGGCTATTGCCTTTCTTGGATGATGCATTGAGGAAACCGAGGTTGTTCTCGTAGGTCTGAACCTCTTGCTTAATGGCCTCATACTGGCGGAACAAACGGGCGCGCTCGTTGTCGAGGGCATTCTCTCCACGTTCAGCCACCTGCTTCAGACTTTGTTTGAAATTGTTCAGACGGCGCTTGGCCACACTCACGTTCAACTCCTTATAGAGCTTGTCGAGCACAGCATGGTATTCCTCGTAAAGCTTGTCCTTCTCTTTAAAGGGCACATGACCGATGGCCTGATATTCCTCAACGAGCTTCTGGACCGTCTCCTGGATATTCTCGCCAGCCTCCTCAGCAGCAGCCTTCAGTTTCTCAATCACCTCACGCTTCTTCTCCAGGTTCTCACGCTCTTCACCGCGCTGTCCGGCTCCAGCGGCATTGCGGGCATCGAAGAACTTATTGCAGGCACCGAGGAACTCCTCCCAGAGCTGGTCGCCAAGTTTTTTGGGCACCATACCGATGGTCTTCCATTCTTTCTGGAGCGCGATGAACTTATCGCCTGTAGCCTTCCAGTCCGTGGAATCCTGCAGGGCCTTAGCCTTCTCAATCAGCGCGCGTTTCTTTTCGGCATTCTCCTTGAAGGTGTCCTTCAGGGTTTTGAAATAGGTGGCCTTCCTGCCAAAGAAGTCGTCGCAAGCAGCACGGAAGCGCTCGAAGATCTTGACGTTCATCTTCTGAGGTGCGAAACCGATGGTTTTCCACTCTGCCTGTATGTCGATAATCTCTTTAGTATGCTTCTCCCAATCACCGCTGCCCTTGTTCTCCATAGCAGCGATGGCCTCTACCTTCTCGCAGAGTTCCGTCTTACGGGTCAGGTTCTCCTCTTCTTTGGCACGGACACCTTCGAAGTGTTGCTGATGGCGCTTGTTGATAACCGTTGAGGCAGCCTTGAAACGGTTCCAGATTTCTTCGCGCTGTTCCTTGGCCACAGGACCAATCTCACGGTATTCTGCATGCAACTTCTGGAGCTGGTGGAAAGCACTGATGATATCGGGTTCGTCGGCCAGTTTCTCTGCAGCTTCGCAGAGTTTGGTCTTTAAGCCGTAATTCTTCTTGAAGTCATATTCACGGGCCTCGCTATTCAACTTGAGCAGGTCGTAGAACTGCTCCACATAAAGCTGATAGTTGCGCCACAACTCATTGGCCTTCTCGGCAGGGACGTTCTTGATTTCACGCCACTCAGCCTGAAGGGTCTTGAACTCCTGATAGGCTTTGTTGGCTTCCTCGGGAGAGGTGATCATACTCTTGATCTTCTCAATGATAGCGAGTTTTTTCTCCAGGTTCACCAGTTTTTCTGCTTCCTGTTCCTTGAAGAGCTTGGCACGCTTCTCCTTGATGATGCCCATTTCGGCCTTAAACACTTCTTCATCCTCATCGGGTGTGATCTGATAAGCATCCGGATCGCCGCCACCGTCGATATAGGCCTTCAGATTGGCTTCGCGCTCAGCGATGTGCAGTTTGTAGAAAGAGGTCTTCAGGTAATCGATCTCCTCCTTTTGAGGCGTTTCGTCACCGTGTGCAATCTCCTTGATGCGGTCGAGCACCTCCTTCTTGGTCTCATAGACCTGACGGGTTTGCTCTGGGTCTGCAATAGGAGCCTCTTCTTCAGCAGCAGGAGCCGTTTCTTCGGCAGCGGGTGCCTCTTCTTCAGCGACGGGAGCCACTTCTGGGGTTTCTACTTCAGGAACAGTCGTTTCCTGGATTGCTTCTTCTTTTACCTCCTGTTCGAGGATGTTGTCTTGAGAGTCCATCATTTAACTTTTTAGTTACTGACTTGAATGATTACGAACACTAATTATGTTGAAAACGCCCGCAAAGGGGCGAAATCAGGGTTCAAAGTTAAGAATAATTTTCGGTTTGACCTAATAATTAACATTATTTATACCTCTTACACCAGTCGTTTGTGCTTGAAGAACCACCAGCAGATGCCTGATACGCAGATGGAGAGGATGATGGCGATGATGAATCCCCAGGGCTTTTCCTCCATACCATTGACGAGGTTCATACCAAACATCGAGGTGATGAGGGTGGGAATCATCATGATGATGGTGACGGAGGTCAGCGTACGCATCACGGTGTTCATATTGTTGTTGATGATACTCTGATAGGTGTCCATCGTCGATTCCAGAATGTTGGAATAGATGAGTGTGGTCTCACGGGCCTGGGTCATCTCGATGTTGACGTCCTCGATGAGGTCGGCGTCCAATTCGTCGATCTGGAGTTTGAATTTCAACTTCGACAACAGCGTCTCGTTGCCTCGGATAGAGGTCTGGAAGTAGGTGAGCGAGTCCTGCAGACGGCTCAGACCAATCAGACTCTCGTTGTTCACTTCCTTATCGAGGTTGCGCTTGGCCTTGTCGACGAGCATTGAGATCTGCTTCAGACGCTTCAGGTACCAGACGGCGCTACTGAGGAACAGACGGAAGATCATGTCGACATGGTCGGTGAACCCCTCGCCACGTTTCTGCTGGAACGAGACAAAGTCGATCATCATGTTCGTCTCGTAGAAGCAGACGGTGATAGTGACATCGCGCTTATGGATGATACCGAGGGGCACGGTGGTATACGGCGTCCTCGACCGTATCTCCTTGACATAGGGGATACGGAGGATGATGAGCATCCATCCGTCGTCGTACTCATAACGGGCACGCTCGTCGGTATCGCTGATGTCCGACATGAAGTAGTCGGGGATATTGAACTTCTCTTCGAGTTCGCGCTGGTCGTCTTCGGTGGGGCATGTCACCTGTATCCAGCAATTGGGCTGCCACTCTGTGAGTTGGGTCAGTCCGCCTTGGGTGTTCCAGAAAGTCTTCATTGTGCTAATCCTTTTTTCGTTTGTGAAATGGTTTTAGCGGCAAAGGGATTAGCAGCCTTGCCACTCGTCCCCCGCCTTTACGAATTGTAATTTTCCGCCGGGTAATCGTCCATATTTTTGTTACTAATTTGGTTTATCGGGTGCAAAGATAATAAAAAAATGCAGATTTGCCAAAAGAATCTGCATTTTTTTTCGTGGAGTGGGAAGTGAGGAGTGTGGAGTGAGAATAGTTCAATCTCTTGAGATTTTAATTTGTAGCAGAGTAATCTCACTTTTCACTCCCCACTCCTCGATAATTATTTCTCAGGAATATCCTCCAACGCCTTCTTCAGGAGTGTCCAGAAAGGCTCGACGGTGGCGATGAGGGCACGCTCTGTCGTGGTGTGAGGTGACTTCATCGTGGGACCAAACGATACGACATCGAGGTGTGGATACTTGCCCAGGATGATCGAGCACTCCAGACCAGCGTGGTCTACCTGGATGATGCCGTCCTGACCAAAGAGCTCCTTATATTCCTTCAGTAGCAGGTGCAGGATCTCTGACTCCGGGTTGGGATCCCAACCGCCATACGAGCCGGCTGTCTCCACCTTCATGCCTGCCATGTTGAAACAGCTCTCAAGGGTCTTCACAATATAGTCCTTCATGTCCTCACGGCTCGAGCGGGCGAGGATCTTCAACGAGGCCTTGCCTTCGCCGATATTGATGATGGCGAGGTTGCTGGAGGTCTCAACGACACTGGGGTAGGAGGGAATCATACGGATCACACCGTCGTGACAGCCATAGATGGCGTTAATCAGGTTGTCCTGAATCTCTACGGGCACCTCCATCTTCGGTGTTTCGACATCCTCACAGATTACTTCGATGCCACTCTCGATCCCTTTGTACTCGTCGGTGAAATCCTCGAGCCAGTCCTGAGCGAGTTCCTTCAGGGCTTCTACGTTCTCCTTTGGCAAGGTCAGTACGGCCTCTGCCTTGAAGGGGATGGCGTTACGCATATTGCCACCCTGCCAGCAGGCCAGACGGGCTTCACATTCCTCGATGGCCTCGCGAACCAGACGCATCAGCAGTTTGTTGGCATTGCCACGACCTTCGTGAATCTCCAGACCGGAATGTCCGCCTCTCAGCCCCTTGATGGTCACCTTGACAGCAGCATCTTCGGGATCGGTCTCCACCTCTTTATAGTCGAGGGTAGCGGTGACGTCGATACCACCAGCAGAACCAATCACAAACTTACCCCAATGCTCCGAATCGAGGTTCATCAGGATATCGCCGTTCAGTTCGCCTGCGGGCAGGGCATTGGCACCAAACATACCTGTCTCTTCGTCAGCGGTAATCAGGGCTTCGATAGGTCCGTGTTTCAGACTCTTGTCCTCCATGATAGCCATGATGGCTGCCACACCCAGACCATTGTCTGCGCCGAGGGTTGTGCCCTTGGCCTTTACCCACTCACCGTCGATCCAGGGCTGGATGGGGTCGGTCTCGAAGTTATGGGTACTTTCGGGTGTCTTCTGTGGCACCATGTCCATATGGGCCTGAAGGATGACGCCTTTCTTTTTCTCCATGCCTGCTGAGGCCGGCTTACGCATTACAATGTTGTCGGCAGGGTCCTTAAAGGCCTCTACACCAGCCTGCTTGGCAAAGTCGAGCAGGAAATTCTGTACTTTCTCGAGATGTCCACTCGGACGTGGAACCTGTGTCAGTGCATAAAAATTCTTCCAGATGCACGCTGGGTTTAAGTTTTGAATTTCGTTCATAGATTTTTGTTTTTTTTTGAGGAGTGAGGAGTGGGGAGTGTGGAGTGAGAATACTCCAGTCCTTTACGTCCAATCACTCTTGATTAATATTTAATTTATCGTTTAATGATTTTCTAAGTCCAGACATAACTCTTCCAAGTCTATCAGATATTTCTTCAGCTTTTTGAAGTTCTTCCAATGTAATATATCCAAGAGATTCTGAAATATCCAACTGACATAATGCTTCTGTCATCGATGCGTAGGAAATTTCAAGGAAATGTATTCTTTCTTTAATGGCCATGCGTCCCATTCCCTCTGCGATGTTGGATGGTACAGAGACTGTTGCTCTTCTAAGTTGGTCGCATAATGCATACTGTTCGAAAGAAGGAAAATTCCTGATTAATGAATAAACATAGATAGTAAATTCTTTCGCAATTTTATACGCATCAAGTTTTTTGTAATAGAAATCGTTCATCTCTTTATCATTAATTATCATTAGCAACACTATTCTCACTCCACACTCCTCACTCCACACTCCTCGTCACTCTCTTTGTAAATGAGAGGACGGCCCAGGCGTAGATGCCGAGGGCGATGACCAAGAGTGTCTGTACGCTATGTACGATGAGCACGAACCAGAGGGCCTGCTCATCAGCGACACCATAGAGGATCAGCATGGTTTTGATGGCGAAGTGCCAGGGACCTGCACCATTGGGCGTGGGTACGATGACGGCGAAATTGGCCACCACGAACGATACCAGTGCACAGCCGATACCAAGGTTTGCGGTAAAGTCGAAGCAGAAGAACGTCAGGTAGTAATGCAGGAAGTACATCACCCAGATGCCGATGGAGAAAAACAGGTAGAGCGGCAGGTTCTTGACCCCTTTTAAGGAGAGCACGCCCTCCCAGATACCACTCAGCGTCATCTTTACCTTATTATATATAGAGACGTTCTTCAGCAACAGGTGCAGAAGAATCAGAACGGCAATGGCGCAGACGCCCGTCACGAGCCAGCCCGTCAAAGAGAAACTCTCGAGGATATGGTCGAGCGAGGTGCCCGTCTTTTTAAAGAAGGTACCGAAAATACTCATCTCTATCAGCAGGATGATACCAGAATAGAGCATCACGATCAGCGTGTCGACAGCCCGTTCCGTGACCACCGTGCCCAATGCCTTGCTGAACGATACCCCGTCGTAGCGTTTCAGGATAGCGCAGCGGGAGAACTCCCCGATGCGTGGAATCACCAGACTGGCTGCATAGGAAATGAAGACGGCATTAATACAGGTTGTTGTTCGGGGAGTGTGGAGTGTGGAGTGAGGAGTGAGGTTACCTTGTAGGGAATTATCTGCCATAGACTCTGCCGCAGAACTATTCTCACTCCTCACTCCACACTCCTCACTCCTCGAGAAAATTGGATCGAGTGTTTGTTTCCATCGCCAGCCACGGAACATCTGTGCCAGGATACCGAAGGGGAATGACAACAGCATCCAGGTCCAGTTCATCTCCTCTGTCAGCACACGACTGATGGTCGAGAGATCCTCACCACGGTACATCCACCACAAAATGGCTCCGCCAAGCAGGAAGGGCAGGACGATTTTGACGATGTTGCCGAGTATGCTTTTCTGTTCCATTGGTGCAAAGGTAATTGTTTCTTTGAACTTTGAGCTTTGAACTTTGAAATTTATGATAACCTCTTATATTTTTTTAACTGTCTCACATATCAAAAAGTTTAAAGTTCAAAGCTCAAAGTTCAAAGTTTATCGTATCATTGAACTTCGTTCGAAGGTACTCACGTTCGGAAATTCTCAAATTCATTTGGAATTTCGCTCACTTATTCGTACCTTTGCAGCCAAATGAAGCAAGTAAGACCGAAAAAGAATCTTGGTCAGCATTTTCTGACCGACCTGAGTATCGCCAAGCGGATTGCCGACACGGTGGATGAACCCTATGCGGAGTTGCCTGTGCTCGAGGTGGGCCCTGGTATGGGTGTGATGACGCAGTATCTCGTGGAAAAGCCCCGTCCTTTGAAGGTTGTGGAGATCGACCGCGAGTCGGTGGCTTATCTGAAGAAGAGGTTTTCGTGGAGTGAGGAAAAGATCTTGAGGAGTGAGGAGTGTGGAGTGAGGAGTGAGAATAGTTCTGCGGCAGAGTCTATGGCAGATAATTCCCTCCAAGGTAATCTCACTCCTCACTCCACACTCCTCACTCCTCAAATAATCATGGGTGATTTCCTCCGGATGGATCTCCGCGAAGTCTTCGATGGTCAGCAGTTCGTGCTCACGGGCAATTACCCCTATGATATTTCCTCGCAGATCTTCTTTAAGATGCTCGATAACAAGGACCTGATTCCTTGTTGTACGGGAATGATCCAGCATGAGGTGGCTGTCCGTATGGCCTCGCAGCCAGGTAATAAGCAGTATGGCATCTTGTCTGTCCTGATTCAGGCTTGGTATAATGTGGAGTATCTCTTTACGGTTGAGCCGTCTGTCTTCAATCCGCCTCCAAAGGTACAGAGTGCCGTCATCCGCATGACCCGGAATGCCGTCACCGACCTGGGGTGCGACGAGACGCTTTTCAAGCGGGTGGTGAAAACCACTTTCAACCAGCGTCGGAAGATGCTCCGCGTCTCCTTGCGACAGATTTTCGATACAGCACACCCGGCTCCGGAGGGCTTTTTCGACGATCCGATGATGACCCGTCGACCCGAACAATTGTCGATTTCTGAGTTTGTCGAATTGACGAACAAGGTTGCAGCGGCTTTTTAGGCCGTTTTCGCACACAAAAACGGTGTGTTCGCACACAATCGATTGATTTACATCAAAAGAAATACGTTTTTTATGCAAAAGTTGGTAGTAATCCATTGCGGATTGCAAAAATCGCCGTACCTTTGCATCGTCAAAAGACAAAAAGATAATCTTCAATAGAATAATTAGTTAAGGTAATAAAAGATTCGTTTCATTGTTAGTTAGAGTTAGTTAGTAGTTAATAGTTAGTAATTAGTTTTGGTTTTAAGTTGATTTAATAGGTATTACAGTGGTAATAAAGATTTGTTTAAAAGGATAACACAACACCGTCGTGAGACGAAGTTGTTTGTTTCGAAAAAAGGTTTTTAGTTATTCATAGATTGTTGGTGCCGCTCCTGAGTCGTTGATGACCCGAGAGCGGTTATTTTTTGCAGTAAACAGACGGGTGAGGAAGATGCTGCCTCGGAAGGTGAGCTCGACGGCCATTGCCGTCCACACACCCTTCAGACCGTATTTCGGAGCAAGTGTAGCAGCGAGTGTCAGACGGACGGCCCACATCGAAGCCAGACTCATGATGGCAGGAATCAACGTGTCGCCAGCGCCGATGAAGACGCCGTTGCAGACGATGGCAGCAGCGAACATCGGTTCTGCCCAGGCCTCGATGCGAAGTACCTGTGTACCTTGGGCAATCACTTCCTCAACTGGCGACATCAGCGACATCAGTTCCGGGGCGAAGATCCACATCAGCACACCCATCACCGTCATCACGGCGATACCCAAACCCACAGACATTCTGGCAAACGAACGCGTCAGCTGTTTCTGACCAGCGCCGATGCCTTGCCCTACGAGGGTGGTGGCTGCTTCAGCGATACCAAAACCAGGCATGTAGCAGAGGCTCTCGACGGTAATCGCCAATGAGTGGGCTGCGATGGCGATGGTGCCCAAAGGGGCCACAATGAGGGTACTTACCACATAGGCTCCTCCCATCAGCATGTGCTGCAATCCCATCGGCGCACCTATCTTAATGGCTGTGCCAACGGTGTCTGACTTAGGCTTAAACGACCCAGGATGTCCTACGAGAGCAAGCATTTTCGACTTGACGAGCAGGAAATACATCATCAGGGCGGCTGTGATCAGCATGGCGACGCCTGTTCCGATAGCGGCTCCCATGACGCCAAGGTCGAGGATATAGATAAAGATGTAGTTGAAAAACACATCCATCACACACATGCCGATGTTCAGCATGGAGGGAATCTTCATGTTACCTGAGCATTTCAGCATCGAGCCCGCCAGTCCTTCTATCTGGAAGAAGATGCCGCAAAAGCCGAAGATGGCGAAATAGAGCGAGGCGTCGCGGGCAATTTCCTCCGTGCCACCAAGCCAGTAGGGTAGGAAGGGGGCGATGATGACGGATGTCAGCGAGATCAGCAGGGCCCAGATCATACAACAGACCAACGATTGTCGCAGTACCCTCCGGGCTGCCTCGAAGTCGTTGGCGCCAATGAAGTGTGCCACCTGAACGGAGAATCCCATATTCGCTGCTGAGGCCAGTCCGCCCATCAGCCAGCCCGTCGACTCCACCAGTCCGATGGCGGCTGAGGCCTTGGCGCCTAAGTGTCCCACCATCGAGGCGTCAATGAAGAACATCACCGTCGCTGAGATCTGCGCCAGGATCGAGGGAATACTTAAACTGACGATGAGCCAGAGTTTCTCCCTCTGTGTCATCATCTTCCCCTCTCGGATATAGGAAAGTAGCAATTCGCTGTTCTTGACTTTCTTCATTTCGCCACAAAGGTACGATAAACTTTGAACTTTGAGCTTTGAACTTTAAACTTTTTGATATGTGTGACAGTTAAAAAAATATAAGATGTCATCATAAATTTCAAAGTTCAAAGTTCAATGTTCAAAGAAATAATTACCTTTGCCACTTAGAAATAATAGAATTATGGAAATATACCTGATTATAACCATTATAGCCATCATTGTGATGACGGTTCTCGGCTTTTTCGTCGGAAGTCGCGGAAAGAAAGGCCTGATCGACAGCGTCATCAAACTGACGGCCGAGCGTGACGTTCAGAAGACCAATGTGGAGAATCTGGAGAAGCAGTTGGAGACACAGAAAACCTCCTACGAGCATCAGATGAATGAGCGGAAGACGGCCTTCGACAGTCAGATGCAGGAGCTGAAAGCGACCTTTGCCCAACAGCTTCAGCAGGAAAAGACAGCCCATGAGGGTCAGATTGCAGCTTTGAAGGAGATGAACGAGAAGCAGATGAAGAGTCAGCTCGAACTCATCAAGGAGCAGATGCAGACCACTTCTGAAAAGGTGCTCAAGCAGCGTCAGGCCGAACTTGGCGAGGAGAACAAGGAACAGGTGTCGAAGATCATCGACCCCTTGCAAAAGAGCCTGAAGGATATGCAGGAGGCGCTCGATAAGACCAAGGAACAGCAGACGGAGGCCCTCACCCGACTCGATGAGACCATCAAGATCAATATGCAGAAGAGCCTGGAGATCGGAGAGACAGCCGACCGTCTGACACGTGCCTTAACGGGTGAAGTGAAGATTCAGGGTAACTTCGGTGAACTGAAACTCAAACAACTGCTCGAAGACCTCGAACTGAAGGAAGGCGAGCAGTTTGATACCCAGGAGACCTTAAGAGACAAGGTCGGCAAGGGAGCTAAGGGTGATGATGGCAAGGGCTTGGTACCTGACTTTATCCTGCACTTCCCCAACAACCGCCACGTGGTGGTCGATTCCAAGATGTCGCTCACGGATTATGAACGTTATATGAATGCGGAAGACGGGACGCCTGAGAAGAGCGGCTATCTGAAGGCCCATATCGATAGTGTCAGGGCCCAGGTGCGTCGTCTGGCCAAGAAGGAATATACCAAATTCCTGCCTGAGGGCTACAACCGCCTGAACTTCGCCATTATGTATGTGCCTATCGAGGGGGCGCTGAATCTGGCCCTTCTGAATGATGCCACCCTCTGGCGCGAGGCGTATGATGAGGGCGTGATGATTCTCGGACCCCAGACCATGTATATGAACCTGCGTGTGCTGGAGATGATGTGGACTCAGGTGCGACAGTTGAAGAACCAGCAGACGATGATGGATGCTGCCAATACGGTGATCGACCGTGTTCAGGATTTTGGCTTGCGCTTTATGGAAGTGGAGTCGAGCATGAACGATACCCTCAAAAAGATGAAGAAACTGAAGGTCACCACAGGCGAAAGCGGCCCCAGCATCATTACCGCTGCCAAGAATCTGATCAAGGCAGGGGCCAGGGAGAACAAGAAAAAGAAATCGTTGGCAGAAATGGACGAGTCGATGTTCCTCGAAAGCGATACGGCCACCCCAGAGCCGGAAAACACGCCTGAGCCGGAAACCACCACAGAAACAACATGATCAAGAAACTGCTTTGCACATATCTTTTGTTGGCGTTGCTGCTGATGCCCGCTTATGGCGACGACCTGCTGAAAGGCACCGTCATTGGCACCGTCGCAACCGTCAACTATAATAATTCCTCTGACAGGTCAAACACCGTCAACACCCGTGATAAGGCTTTCGATGGCGACCTGAACACCTTCTTTGCTTCTTATGACAGGAGTTATACCTGGACAGGTCTCGACTTGGGTGCTGCGCATATCATCACCCGTGTAGGCTGGTCGCCTCGCAACGACAGTCAGGGTGAGAAACGGGTCCTGCTGGGTGTCTTCGAAGGGTCCAACCGCGAAGATTTCATGGATGCCCTGCCCCTCTATGTCATCCCTGAGAATGGCAAGATCGGCACGATGTCGTATGCTGATGTCCAGTGTTCAAAGGGTTTTCGCTATGTGCGATATATCGGCCCTTCTGATGCCCGTTGTAACATCGCGGAACTTGAGTTCTATGGCCATCCGGGCGCTGGCGACAATAGTCATCTTTATCAGGTGACGAACCTGCCCACCGTTAGCATCCACACGTTGAACAATGAGATTCCCAAAGACAAGGTCAACCAGATTGTCTCCCAACTGACGATCATCTCCGACAACGGTACCAAACTGCTGTCAGAACCTGGTACAACGCGCGAACGTGGTAATGCCTCGCGTGACTTCCCCAAGAAACCTTATCGCATCAAGTTTGATGAGAAGCAGCGGGTGCTCGATGCCCCAGCCAAAGCGAAGAAATGGACGCTCATCAATAACTATGGCGACAAGACGCTGATGCGCAACCTGTTGGCCTTCGAATTGAGTCGACGCTTGGGGATGACCTATACGCCCTTTGGTACGGCCGTCGATGTGCTGCTCAATGGCGAATACAAGGGCTGTTACCAGTTGTGCGACCAGGTGACAATCAACAAGAACCGTGTGAATATCACGGAGATGACGCCCGAAGACAATCAGGGCAGTGCCTTGACGGGCGGTTATCTGATTGAGGTCGACGCCTATGCCAATCAGGAGAAGTCGTGGTTTAATTCGAACAACGGCAATCCTGTCACCATCAAGTCGCCTGATGAGGACGAGATCACCTCCAATCAGAAACAGTATATCCGACAATTCTTCAATCAGATGGAGCGGCAGTGGTCTACCTATCTCGACATCAACAGCTTCCTCAGGCATTTCCTCGTTGGCGAGCTGTCGGGCAATACGGATACTTATTGGAGCGTGTATATGTATAAGGAGCGCGATGAGAATCTGATGCATGTGGGGCCTGTCTGGGACTTCGACCTTGCCTTCAACAATGATCAGCGCATCTATCCTGTCAACAACAAAAGTGACTATATCTATCGGAGTGGTGGCAGTTGTGCTGGTAGAATGAGGGATTTTGTCGATAATATCGTCGTCAAGGATGCTTCTGCCAAGCGACAGCTGTTGGATATCTGGGATGAGGCCCGACAGTCAGGACTCACCGAGGAGAATCTCCTGGCTTATATCGACCGTTGGACAGCCGACCTTGAGCAGTCGCAGCGTCTGAACTTCTTGCGCTGGCCCATCCTGAATCAGCGGGTTCATCAGAATCCTGCTGCCAGAGGGAGTTTCGAGGCTGAGGTGGCCGTTGTCAGAACCTTCATGAAGGAGCGCATCGCCTGGATGGACAAGAAACTCGGCTATACCTATAAACCCAATGGTATCAGTGAGTTACGCGTCGACAGAACCCAGCCCTATCAGGTCTTCTCGCTCTCTGGTCAGCCTTATGGCAACAGCCTCGAAGGTTTGTCCCCAGGTATCTATATCATCCGTCAGGGATCAGCCACCCAGAAGATCGTCGTCAGGTAATGGTTTAGTGACCTATCGACTGACGGTATTCGAGTAATTTGTTCTGATAGTCGGCGAAGGCATCAGTATGTTTGTTGCATGCCTGTTGGTAGAGCATCTGGGCTTCGAGTAGATCACTCATCTTCGATGTACCTGCCTGATAAAAATTGCGGTTCAGACGGAGATTCTCCTCAGCCTGTTCGATGCTGCGCTGGGCGAGTAGAAGTTGCTGATACGACTCTTCGACACCGTTCCAGGCGTTCTGTATCCGTATTTGCAGCAATTGCGTATTGTCGGCGAGTTGTTCTTGAGCCTTCTGGTGTTCGATCTTCTTACGTTTGATGGCAAACGAGCCTCCCCACCAATCGGAAATAGGCACACTGACGGTAGCGAAGAGCATGCCGAAGGTATGGTCGTTTTCCAAGAGGTTATGATAGTTATAGCCTGCTCCAACGGCGACAGAGGGCAGATTCTCTCCAACAGCTATTTTCTTTTGAAGAGCCGTTGCCTCTACCTGTTTGCTGAGCAGTTGATATTCGGGAGTTAGGGATACAGACTCTGCCCCTTGAGGGGTGGGGGATTGTGTCATATCGGTTTGATAGGTGATGACAAACGAGGTGTCTCGTAAACCGCAGTATTGCGAGAGCAGCAGACGAACCAGCGATAGCCCATTCTGGAGTTTGAGTCTTTGACTGGCAATCTCGTTCTGGCGTAGTTGTACTCTGAGCAGGTCGTTACGCAAGGCCACACCAGCACGGATAGCCACATCCACATCTTTATAGATATCGCGCAGGAGCGTGTCTACCGCATCGATGGTCTTCATCTTTTCCTGCAGTGAAGCCAGTTGCCAGAAATATTGCTCTGCCGTTTTCTCGACTTCGTTTTCTGAGAGTTGTAACTGCAACTTACTGACATCTTCACCTACCTTCGCAAGTTTATTGCCGTTGATGATCTGACCACCTGCAAAAACAGGTTGTACGGCTTGTACTCCAGCGATTGTGCCGTTTTTCATCATCGATACGCTGATGGGATTAGCCAGAGCTGCAAGCGCTTCAGGAGGAAACGACTGTGCGAGAGCCATTCCTAATTCGGCAGGAATCACCTCAGAGGGATTGATTGTCGTCTGCGCCATGCCTTTGTTGGCATTGAACCAAAGACCTGTACCGCTGACGTTGGGGAAGAACTTTGTGAAGGCCTCCTTGCGTTGTTGCTGGGCGGCTTCAATATTGTATTTGGCACTGCGGATGGCCATATTGTTGTGGAGGGCAGAATCCTTGATCTGCTTCAAAGAATAACGTTGTTGTGATGTTGCAGTTGCACAGCAACAAACCAAACAAACTATGATTACAAATAACTTCTTCATATTCATTTAGTCGAAACTTTCCAATAAATGACGGGCAGCATGGTGACCACCATGATCAGAGAGCCGATGCCGCCAGCGAAGATGGTGACACCAACGGGCATCCAGAATGAACTCTGTGCAATGATCATCGGCACTACACCTACAGCCGTTGTGGCTGTCGTGAGGAAGATAGGTACCATACGGCGTTTGCCAGCATCATAGGCAGCTTGTTTTACGGCTGCGTTGTATGCCTCGCGGTCCACCGTCCAGTTGCCGTGTTCCGCCACATGCTTTTTAATCAGATCGATGGCATGCTCAAAGATTAGGATCTCGTTACGCATGATCATACCCATCAGGGTGATGAGGCCGAAGATAGAGGTAAGACCGAGGGCACGGTTCATCAGTCCGAGACCAATCAGTGCACCAGGAATCATCAGGGCGAGTGCCACCATACAGATGGTTGTTACACCATACTTCTTGAAATTGAACAACAGGAAGAAGAATACGATGATCATCGCGATGATGATACCACCATAGATCTGTGGCAAAGCTTCGTCGCCGTATTCTATCTCACCGCCAACCTCAGTGCGAACACCCTGAGGCAGTTCTATCTCCTCCTGCATCACGCGTGCAATCTCTTTCTCGATAGGAGCCGTATAGACACCCTGTGTAAACTGAGCTGTTACAGTGATACAGCGCTCACCGCCACGATGCATAATACGACTCTCGCTCCACTCCGGCTTTACTTTTGCTATTTGACGAAGAGGAACCGTGCTGTTTGACTGTTTTACGCCAGAGGAAACGATTGAGGTTGGTGATGAAATGCCGAGGTTGGCGATATCAGAGAAGGTCATATCGGTATCGTCCTTGACGACGATGGGCAATTCATAATTCCCTTCCCATATCTGTCCCACCTGCAGGTCGCACGAGGTGGCGCTGAGTGCCAACTGTGCTGTGGTACGGGTGATGCCTAACTGTGCCGAAGTCACAGGATCGAGTTCGACATTGATGATGGGATA
This sequence comes from uncultured Prevotella sp., assembly GCA_946403845.1. GTDB lineage: Bacteria > Bacteroidota > Bacteroidia > Bacteroidales > Bacteroidaceae > Prevotella. Next base: position 85,418 of record CAMJBL010000002.1, read on the forward strand.
GGGTTGGAAGTAGTCGGTATGCACCCATTCCAGTTCTGGCATCTGGCGCATACGCTCCATCAGCCGTTCTGCCACCACATGCAGCGAGTCGAGATTATCACCATAGAAACGGTATTCCAATTCAGATACCTCCAAGTAGTCCAACCGTTTGAATTTGACGTAGGCATTGGGGAAGGCCTCGCCCAACATAGGTTGATATTTCGAGAGCAGTTCGAGTGTCGCCTTGTCGCTCTTGGTATTCACGATGAACTGCGCATAGTTCTTACCAGCCATCTGGGGAGCATAGGCATCCATAAAGCGGGGTGATGAACAACCGATAAAACCTGTGATACCCGTGATGCGATCGTCCTTCTCCAAGACGTGTTGCACAGAGTCGGCTATCAGTTCCGTCTCTGCCAGTCCCTTGCCGTCGGGCAGGAATATCTCTACTGCAAACTGGTCGCGATCAGCAAAGGGGAACAAACGGATCTTCAGCGTGGGGGCGATCAGGGATGATAGCAGTATCACAGCGATGCCGCTACCAATCGTTACCCAGGGATGGGCAAAGGTGAAGTCCAGCACCTTATCGTAAGTTTTCTGCACCCAATTGGTAATCGCATTACCGCCAGTCTTCACCTTGTCTGGTTTGATGATGCGCACCTCTAAGAATGGAATCACAGATACCGCCAAGAAGAGCGATACCATCAGGTTGATGGTAATGGTAACGGGGAAATCTTCCAGACAGTCGTGGAACATACCCTTCATCGTGATGAGGAAGGGGTAGAAGATGGCACAGATGCAGATAGTGGCCAACAGCATCGGCATGAAATACTGTTTGGCAGAGTCGATGGCTGCCTTCTTGGGCTCATAGCCCTTGCCGAGATACTCCAGATAGCCGTCGATGACCACGATGGCATTGTCGACCACCATTCCCAACACCACAATCAGTGCTGCCAGCGTCACGATGTTCAGTTCGATGCCGGCCATATACATAATGGATACTGAGACGAACGTTGTCAACGGGATAGTAATTGCCGCTACGATGGCAGAACGCAATGGGAACAATACCATCATCACCAGAATGATGATCAGCATCGATATCAACAAGTCGCGCAGGAAGTCGCTCACACTCATCGCCACCACCTTTGGCTTATCGGCGATACGGGTAACATTTACATCCTCAGGTAGTTCATTCTCGCGGAATTCGTTCAGCACCTGGTCAACCTCACGGCCATATTGCACCACATTGTTACCTGGTGTCATCTCCATCGACAGCAGCACACAAGGATGACCGTTCTGCTCGATACGACTCGACATCGGCTCATATTCCCTTACCACTCGGGCCACATCGCGGACGCGCGCCACCTTGCCTGTCGTAGGGTCTGAGAAGATAATCTGATTGGCGATTTCTTCCTCACTGTTCTCCTGAACCTCCACGTGGATGGGCACCTGCTGGTCGTCGTCGCTGATCGAACCTGCCATCGTCGTGATGCCCTGAGCCTGAAGACGTGAGAAAAGCATCTGCTGTCCGATGCCATAGGCCTGCAGACGCTGACGGTCGACATAGAGCGAGATCTGTTCTTTCTGTTCGCCAAAGAGTTTCACATTAGCGACAGAAGGGATACGACGCAAACGATCGGAGAGATCGTCGCTATATTGTTTCAGTTCACGATAGTTGCGCTGACTGCTCTCGATGGCGATGAGCAGAGCCGAGGTATTGCCGAAATCATCGTTTACCACGATGGCCAGCACACCGCTTGGCAATTGTGCCTTAAAGCCATTCAGACCGTGTTTGATCTTACTCCAGACCTCGTCTTTATTGTTGACATCGTCATTCAGCTTCACCATCATGATACACATGCCGTTCTGCGACTGTGTGGTGGTCTTCACACGGTTTACCTCGCCATAGGTAAAGAGGTAACGTTCCAACGGACGGGCCACCTGCTGCTCCACTTCTTCTGAGGTGGCACCAGGATAGACGGCTACCACCACACCTTGACGGATGGTGGCGTGCGGAAACTCATCTTTTGGCATGTCCCACATACCGAAGATACCCAGCACAAACAGGATGCCGATGATGAGCAGCGATATCGAGTAATGTTCCAATGGCCATTTCAGCCATTCCATCTTATTTCCCATAGTCACTATTCACTATTCGTTATTCACTATTCACTAGTAGACCACTTTCGTTCCTTCGCTCAGTTTCTGATATCCTTCTGTAACAACACGGTCACCCATATTCAGACCATCGATGACGAGTACATAGTTTCCCTCTGTCTGGCCAATGGTCACAGGGGTGCGATGGGCCGTTTTCTGCTGATCTACTTTCCATACGAACAGACTACCATCGGCATTTTTCTGCACCGATGTCACTGGAATCATCTTACTGCCAATGGCCTGAGACCCTTCAGATACGAAGCGGACACTGGCCACCATACCTGGCAGCAACTTTCTTCCGTTATTGACCACATTGATTCTTATATCATAGGTATGCGTGAGGGCATCGGCCTCGACACCCTTTTCAATCCTGCCACCCTGATAACTGCCATCAACGGCTTCCACCTTGATACTGGTCGGTGTGTTGGCATTGATACCTCCGATTTCTGCTTCAGGCACAGCCACCTTTACCTTCACCGTCGAGATATCGAGGATGTTGACCACAGCCTGCGAAGGGAGGGCTGTCTCACCTGCTCCCACCAGCTTTTTGCCGATGATACCGCTCACTGGTGCTGTCAGACGACAATCGGCCAAGGTTTTCTTCGCTACATCGAGTTGCGACTTCGCCTGAGCCACCTTGCTTTGTATCTCCACCCACTGCACCTCAGGCAGCGAACCGTTGTCGTGCAACATCTTATAGCGTTCCAAGGCATCGTTGGCTTGTGTCATCTGAGCCTCGGCTCCAGAGAGAACGTTGCGGGCCTGGGTGTCGTCCATCTCGGCTATCAACTGTCCTCTGCTCACGGCCTGACCTTCGTTTACCAGCATGCGCTTCACTACGCCCATACCCGTGAAACTCACAGCTGTTGCCTCGCGCTCTTCCACAATACCCACATAGGTCTGGGCATTATCTACCAAACCTGGCGACACCACTTGTGTCTTCACTCTCGTCGGAGCCTTCGCTTGTTGCTCCTTTTTCTGTCCGCAACTGCTAATCAGCACAGCTGCCAGCAGCATCAAAGAAAACTTTTTCATGACATTTAAGTTTTATTTTGGTGCAAAGATACAACGAAAAATCCAAACCTCCAAATTTTTTCTTCTTATAAAATGTTCATAGACTTGCGATAGCCTATGCCAGTAACGTGACAGATGAGGCGACCTTCCTGATTGGTGACACGCACCTCGACGGAAGGAATCTTATGATGATCACAGACGCTGACGGCTTCTGCATGAAGATGGTCGCCCTCTTTCGCACTCGACACAAACATGATGCTGTTGCTGATGCCGACGGTGAGTTGACCTCGTGCGTTCATCAGGGCAGCGATGGCGAGGTCGGCTAAAGTAAATAAAGCACCTCCCTGACAGACATCGGCACCATTCAGATGTTCATTTCTCACTATCATTTCTGCCACAGCATGTTCTGTGTCCACTTCTGTAATCTGGCAACCTGCGTTGGCTGCAAAACGGTCTGTACGATTCAGTAATTCTTGTATGTTCATTGCGTTTTTTGTGACTTGTTTAGGGTTATGACGACATATTCTGAGCGGGTGCCGATGCGGAACTTTCCGCCCCAGAGACCCAGTCCACTGCTGATGTAATAGCGTGTATTGCCTCGTTGATAGGAACCGAAAGCGCACTCATAGACATGTTCTGTAATCCATGAGATAGGCCATACCTGTCCGTGATGGGTGTGCCCACTGAACTGGAGGTCAACCTGCTGACGCTCTGCCTGATCCAGATGATAAGGTTGGTGGTCAAGCAAGATGCAATATTTCGAGCGATCGGCCTTTTTCATCAGCACATCTAACGAATCACGATGGAAATTGGTGCGGTCATCGCGTCCGATGATGCAGAGGTCGCCAACGGTGACACAGGAATCCTGCAACAGATGGATATTGGCCTCTTGATAGAACTGTCTGGCTCTGGGCTCTCCGCTATAGTATTCATGGTTGCCGATGCATGCATAGACAGGTGCCTTCAGCAGTTTGAACTCCTCATGCATCTGCTGTTCAATCACAGGTCGCATGCTGCCATCAATGATATCGCCAGCAATGAGAATCAGGTCTGGTTGTTCGGCATTGATCATTTCCACCCAACGGTGCAGTTCGTTGCGACGGTTGTGATAGCCGATATGCAGGTCGCTCATCGCTACGATCTTCATGGGCTTGCTCAACTGTTTCTCTGTGGAAAGCTGTATCTCCTCGCGATGCTTGTGCTGATAATGCAGATAGCCATATAAAAAGAGCACGAACATACCCAAGGCGATGCCACCTACGGTCCACCAGTTATTATAAAATAAGGTACGAGGCAGCAGGTGCAGCAGTCTCCCCAGGTCGAGCACCAGGAACAGCATGAAGAGATAGAGCAGGATAATAATGCTCGATGTGCCGATCTCGTAAACTGCAATCGCCAAAGGCATCGGCATCCGGTCTGTCATCCGCCAGAAGCCTGTAAACAACAGCAGAAACGCTCCCGTCATCAGCGCCAGTATCAGCACCTTCCATATCCAGCTGAGAGGCAGCAGGCACCATACGTGCCAGCTGATATAGGCGAGTGCCATCAAAGGCAACAGCGAGAATGTCAACATCCACATAGTTACAGCGGCATGTTGGGTTTCATGACGTCGTGACACTTTACCGTCTTCTGTTTGGAGAGACTGTAAGGTGCTGTGGCGCGGATGTCCTCTACGTTGGCGCCAAAGCCGATGGTGTACTTGCCCGCAGCTGTCTCCCAAGCCTGGGTAGCCTCGTTATAGGATGCCAAATCGTAGAGCGAGAGCTTCATGGTGAGTGTCTCACTCTGGTTGGGCTGGAGTTCACGTGTCTTGGCAAAGGCCTTCAGTTCGCGAGCAGGCTTTTCGAGACCACCAGCAGGCGCACTGACATAGAGCTGAACAACCTCCTTACCGACTCTCTTGCCAGTATTGGTGATGGTGACAGAGGCCGTGATACCGTCTTTCGTGGCCTTGACTACGGGTTTGCTATAGGAGAAAGTGGTATAGCCTAAACCGAATCCGAAGGGATAAGACACTGATGCCTGAGTCGTGGTGAAATAACGGTAACCCACGTTGATACCTTCTGTGTGCTTGGTGTAATCCTGAAACTCCACCTTGTTGTTTCCACGATTATTTCCACGCATTCGGGGAGCTGCTGCTGGGCGGACATTTGGGAAGCTGGCGCTGGAGGGCAGGTCGATGAGGTTGTTGGGCCAGGTCATCGTGAGTTTGCCAGAAGGATAGGCCTTGCCTGTCAGCACGTCAGCCACAGAATAACCGCCTTCCTGTCCTGGTTGCCAGGCAAGGAGAATGGCATCGGGCATCGCCTTCCACGAAGCCGTCTCGATGACATTTCCCATATTGAGCACCACTACTACGGGTTTGCAGGCCAGATGGAAAGCATTGCAGACGTCTGTGATAAGCTGGCGCTCCACATCCGTGAGGGTGAAGTCGCCTTCCACCTGACGGTCAGAGCCTTCGCCAGCCTGACGACCTAAGGTAATGATAGCGAGGTCGGACTCCTGAGCCTGGGCGTTGATGATCGTGCGACTGACAGCCATTTCAGGAAGAAGTGCCTTGCCCCAGAACCAGCCGCCTCGTGCAGGACCAGCAGCAGTGAGACTCTCTTGGTACTTCTGATAACTCTTGTAGACATCAGCGAGTTTAGGATTCACCTTCAATCCTGCCTCCGTAAGTCCCTGCATCAGGTCGATGGTATAGGCTTTGTTCACGTCGCCAGAACCTGTGCCGCCAGCGATGAAGTCGTAGGAGGTAACGCCAAAGACGGAGATGGTCTTCGAACCGTCAAAAGGCAGTGCCTGTCCTTCGTTCTTCAGGAGCACCATACCCTCAGTAGCACTACGGCGCGTCACCTCAGCATGGGCTTTCAGGTCGGGTTTGTTGGTGTATTTGTAGTTACGGAAAGCAGGTGTCTTGACGAGATACTGCAGAATGCGTTTCACGCAGATGTCGAGATCGGCCTCTTTCAAGGCACCGCTCTTTACCTTATCTATAATATCCTTGATTTGCGATTCGTTGCCTGGTTCCATCAGGTCGTTGCCTGCCTGAATCTGGGCAGCAGTATTACGCAGACCAGTCCAGTCGGTCATCACGATACCGTCGAAACCCCATTCATCGCGCAGGATGGTGGTGAGCAGTTCGCCGTTCTCCTGTGTGAAGGGCCCGTTGATGCGGTTATACGATGACATCACCGTCCAGGGAGCAGCCTCTCGGACAGCAATCTCAAAGCCTTTCAGGTAGATCTCGCGAAGGGCTCGTTGTGATATGATTTCGTCGACACCCATACGATTGGTCTCCTGCGAGTTGCCAGCGAAGTGTTTCACAGAAGTGCCTACACCCTGACTCTGCACACCTCGCACATAGGCAGCAGCAATCTTACCTGTCACATACGGATCTTCGGAATAGTATTCGAAGTTACGACCACAGAGCGGCGAACGGTGAATGTTCATGCCTGGGGCGAGCAACACGTCGCAGCCATATTCCAGCACCTCGTTGCCAATGCATTTTCCGACTTCCTCCACGAGTTGTGTGTTCCAGGTGCAGGCGAGGGCAGTGCCCACAGGAAATCCTGTGCAGAAATATGTATTCTGGTCGTTGTTGCGTCTGGGACTGATTCTCACACCTGCAGGACCGTCTGTCAGGACTGTCGAGGGGATGCCGAGTCTGGGAATAGCCTGAGTGGCACCAGCGGCACCAGGCACACGCTGGGCATGCGAGCCGATCATGCCATTATCACCAGCTGATGCAATCTGGCGGTTGCCGCCTACCACGAGCATCGCTTTCTCCTCAAGCGTCATTGCCTTAAGGACTTCGTCAACATTGTTAGTTTGTAGTTTCACTTGTGCTGTCAGCATGCTGACGCTCCCCAGAAGGATGGCACAGATAGTTAAAATCTTTTTTCTCATAATTGTGTTATTTAGTTTTGATGGTTGTTTCTATTTCTTATTGCCATATCTCCATTTCGTTTTTAGTTAGTCATCGCCTTTCATTTGGCTTTTCGTGCACAAAGATACGAAAAGTTTCGATAAGTCATGCTGTTTAAGGCAAAAAAGTTTAAATGCGCTCAAAAATGAATCAATAAAGATGCGCTAAGCACTTTGCTTCGATACATTGGACAACTTTTTGGACTTTTTCCCTGATTTGTCCAAGATTCATGCGTTTGTCCACACAAGTTGGAGAAGAATCAGTGAAAAATCTTGGAAACTGCTTAGAATCATCGTAACTTTGCATCAGAAATCAGAAATAATCGTTTCATACATAAGTTAGTTAGAGTTAGTTAGTTTTTTCATAAGTTTTGGTTTTAGTTGATTAGTTAGATACGTTAGGGCCTCGCAGGGATGCGGGGCCTTAACGCGTTGGGCCACACCGCTCTTAATGTTTACTTTTTCGTCCAGGTCTGGGTCTCGTAGAACATGGCGACGTAGCCGCGGACCTTCAGGTTGTTGCCGTCGAGCCAGATGGAACACTTGTAGGTCTTGCCGTTCTTGGGATTGTAGATCTTTCCGCCTTCCCACTTGTCGCCTTTCTTGGTGAGGCCCGTCAGGATGTTGACACCAACCAGTTTGCGGCTCTGCAGCTTCTTGTCCGGATTGTGGACATCCTGCTGCCCGTCGCCTTTCTTCAGCCAGACGATCTTGCCGTTCAGTTTGTCACCACTCTGGTAAATCTCCACCTGAGAATCACCACCTTCTGTTACCCATTTGCCGACAACGCTCTGAGCGTATCCGGCTACTGACATCATCGCCAGTACTAAACTGATTATTGCTTTCTTCATCTTAATCGAAATGCCTTTTTATGATATATGGTGCAAAGATACATAATTTTTGCGAACAAATGACATATTGCGAAATTTTTCGCAACGAAATTTTTCGCAATGCGTGTTGGTGCTATTCCTCCTTGAAGGTTTTATCCCTTTCGTAGGTGATGTCCCTGTAAAGTTCGGGGGAGCCGCTTTCACTTTCAGGGATGAAGTGGAGGCGGACACCACGGATGTGCTTTTTGGCACGGAAGGTCTTGGGGTCGTCAACCTTCTCGCTCTCGATTTCAAGTTTCAGAAGGCCAAACTCCTTCAGGCGCACCTTGTCGCCCATACGCAGGTGGCGCCAGACGGTTTCTGCCACCGTCATCATCAGACCCTCGAGCACGCCTCCGCTGATACCCGTCCCTCTGGCTGCTTCTTCATAGAGTTTGCGACTCTCGATGGTCTGGTTGTGAACAGCCACAGCCTTGTATTTGCCATAATTCTTGAGCGTTGGCTTGGTTTCTTTCTTGACTCTGTATCTCATAATTGATGGATTCTGTTTATTTGATGAGTTTTAGGATCTGCTTGTCGGAGGCATTGGGAAGCAGGGCCTTGAAATGGGCGAGGAGACGCTCGAAGGACTCTTGAGGCGTCCGCGGACATTGACAGGATTCGCGTCCATGCAGCTGTTCTGGGGTAGTGAGCAATGCCCAGCCCCAACCGTATTCATGCCCATGTTTGTCTGTTGGGTAGACGAAATCTTCCGTGATGACACGATAGGCAGCCTGCAGACGGGTGACATAGCTGTCAAACCGACTGCGCATCTTAGGCCCGTTGAATCCACAGGCAGCGCGCAGCTCGCGCGTGATCAGCGGCCCCTGCTCCTGCAAAGTGAACAGGATGGTATCTTCGATGGAACCCTCTGCTGGCACGGGATGCAGATGGCGACGGTAGTTGCAGAAGTCCGGCCACCACTCGCGACTGATGAAGCCCGCCTTCCCAGCGAAGAACTTGCCATAGACGCAGTTGCCCTCCGTGATAATCGGCCCTTTCCACTTCCACAACGGCCAGTCCCACCCGCCATCGGGCAGCATCACATAACGGCAGTCGTCAGCCACCATCTCCTCTGCCGAATAGCCTCGGATCCCGCTGTCCAACAACGGCAGGAACCCCATCTCCCCGATCGCCTCCATCAATTGGACGCTATTGTAAATCTCTCGATGTTTCATATGCTTGTCGTTTAACTTTCCACGAGTTTATAAAGATGACCAGTCGACTTGCGATCGCTTTCAAAGTCGAACTGCTGGTTGCTGAGGGCTCTACCCAATTTCTCGTAAGAGGTCTTGGGGTCGTAGTTGGTGAAGCGGCCTTTCAACAGTTCGTGAATCTCTGGCAGCGTCCACCAGCGGGCCTCCTCTGTGGGTTTCGGCTTGCGGAAGGTCTTTCCAATCATTTCCACCAGATCGTTCAACTTCTGATAAGGCTCGTTCTCCTTGATCAGCGTGGCGATTTCCGCATTGTCCAGCCAATAATGCTCGCCTTGATTGAATAGGTGGAGCACCTGCGCGAAGAGCTGCTCATGATAGAGATTGTCCTCGAAGTCGATATTTTGTCCTGGCGTGATGCCCACGCAGACAAAACGTCGCGAACCCGTGGGATCCACCAACGGTTTCTGCTGGTTGGTCGTTCCAATAAACGAGGTGTAGCGCCTGAACTGCTTGATGGTCTTGCCGTATGGCGGACGGAATTTCACCTCAGCCGACGACAACAGATATTTCAGCACGATCTGCTGTGAGTTGGTGGTCTTGTCGAACTCGTCGATGTTAATCAGCGCGAACATCGTGAGGGCGATGTTCAGGTCGAACTCGTTCTTGAAATTGATCTTGTCATTGTAGTAGTCGCGCAGTTCTGGAGGCAGGATAATCTTGCAGAAACGCGTCTTTCCACAGCCCTGACGACCAATCAAAAGCGGTGTTAACGCATTGCCAGTCAACTGTTTATCGCTCTCGCGCCATTGTGCAACCATACCTACAAGCCACTTCCTGAGATACTTCTCCCAATGAGGCTGAGAGGTCGGCACCCTCGCTGCCAGTTCTTTGATATAGTCGTGGCCATTCCATTTGGGCAACTTGTCCAACCAGGTGTTTACTGGGTCGTACTGCTCGATGCGGGTGGAGTCGATAAAACGGTTCACGTCCCTGTCCCACGACTTCAAACCCAGTTCTGTCGCCCGCATCGTCATATCGTTGCGCACTTCCTCGGTCACGGGCTTAAATCGCTGATCATCAGCGTATTTCTCCCGATATTCGGCCACGCCAGTCATCAGATTCTTGCGCATTTCGAAGTTCTCGTTCAGGAAGATTTCTGTTTTCATCATCTGAATCGTGTCGTTGGGGATGCTCTGCAGGGGTTTGATCTTGTGCTTCTTCATATAGTCCTCCTGCAGAGTCACTGCATAAACAATCTGGAAGGTCTTCTTCAGAAGCAGCTTGTCGGTATTCAGCGCCGGGTGCTCCATCGTCATGCCTTGCGCATAGGCCAAGGGAATGCCCTGTTTCAGACAGAGGGTCGCAATCTGCATCAGAAGCGTTTCCAAACGGTCCTCATCGGGCAGTTCAAAATAGTGGCCCAATACGGTGTCGATGATGAACTGCCATTCCAGACGGTAGGTGCGTTTGATGGTGCGTCCTGGCATCAGCCGGTCACTCTCGCGGGAGATGTTAACGGGCTGAGGCTCAGTGTGATCCGCTGTGTCAGCATAGAACGGACGGGCATCGGGATTGAATCCCATCTCAGGGTCGGCACTCATATAGACAATCCTGTCAAGACGGGGCTCCAGATATTCGATGTCAAATCCGAACTGGTTCATATACGCCCGTCTCGCAGTCTGATAGATATTCAGGTGGAATTGCCTGATAACTTCCTCAGCGGTAGGCAGCCGTTTTTCCTCCTGATTGGGAGAGGCCCCTTCAGACGGGGTTGTAGGAAACAACTCACCTTTACAAACAATCTTCACGCTCTTACCCGATGCACCAAGGAAACACATCAGCGTCTCTGGCATTTTCTTCGCAGCATCTCTCACTTCAATGGCCTTTTCGTAGGTCGTCAGGTTGTTCACCTCAACGACAACCAGTCCGTTATAGCCCAGAATCCGTCGTTCCTCCTTGTATTTGTCGAATTCCTGCGCGAAACAGATGCGCTCCAGTTTGATGCCACCCTCCCAGTTGGTCTCTATCTGCCCATCCGCCTGACGCTCCTTGTTCATCAGGTGGTACACCTCTCTCAGATAGGTAACGGTATTCTTTCGCCAGCCACTCTGGATCGCATAAGCAATTTCCTCCAGACTGTAACGGGTGATAACTTCTTTCTTTGATCTTGTTTTAATCAGGGTAATCTTCATATTTCGTTGGTTCTTTTGGTTTTTATAACTACGATGCTGCAAAGATACATCATTTTTCTCAAATTTGCAAATATATTATATGCAAATCTGATTATTACTACTTTTTTTTCCTATCTACCGACATCTGACATTTTGTATGGTGTAAATATCTTATATTTAGTAATATATCTTGCATTTTTGACTATTATTTACTGACATATAACCGACATTAAACTGACATTTTATAGCATTCAACCGTCATTTTCTGCCTCCTAACATTCAATAAGGGATCTGGCGAATTTGCTACTTGGCCCTTTCACATATTCTATCTAATACTAGTAGAATAATTCTCTAGAGAATTTACTTCTTACTACCGTTCTCCGCAATTGTAAGTCCTAATCTCTCCACTAAATTCTCTAGAGAATTTTATTACCAGCCTAATACTAACATTTGCTAGCCCTTATCCTCGAATTTGTGCCTTAGGCTTCTAGCTACTTATGCGCTTCTTAATCTCAAATATACATAATCATGTCAGTAGAGTGTCAGTATCATGTCGGTATTATGTTAGTATATAATATTGTATATTATTGATATTAAGGAAAATATATTATTATTATGTTGGATGCCGGTATTTTTTGCTCTTTCTTTAAATATTTGAAATTCTATTTAGTTTCTTTTTCAAAGTTTCTACTCCGTAATAGTCTAAGACATAAATTGGAAATGCACTTAATACAGCAACCATAGGGCATTTGTGATTTATGTGCTTTTCAAGCTGCTTCTTGAATATTGTGCTCTGCAATTCTGTCTTCTCTGGAAAGGCGAATTGTTCATTCACAAGATAATTCATCTTAGAAACATGTGCATTAATCAACTCCTGCCATACTTCATTCGTGTACTTATTTATATTGCACAAATCCGGACGACAGCCTGACGCAGAGAATTGCTTGTAGTGAGGTTCATTTATGCATGCTTCTACATCCTTGCAATTTGATTTGTATGGGCAGTTCGCACGTTTACACTTTACGGTCAGATCTTTGAAACTATTCAGATCTTTATAATGGCGAATAGCCTCTACCATGGGATAACTGATATATAGCAATCCATTTTCTGTCTCATTATCGAAAAATTGGAGCATTTCCACAATCTTGCTATCATCGGCTAGCGTAGAGTGGGCATCGTAATCGAAAAACAGATAAATGTATGCAAAGCTATCACGAGTATAGTCTTTCAATAGCTCTGCATTTTCTTTGCTCCGTTCTTTCAAAAGTTCTACCATGTCAAAATCGAGATCCTCTTTTTCTAAGGATTTATATAACTGATAGATTTCTGCATCATAGACACACTTCACAGAAATTCTTTCTCCAAGAAAATTCTGTTCAAGCTTCTCTACATATTTAGACTCGGCTCGCCCACCTTCAAAAACGAAAAGTTGGAGTTCTTTATTCGACATGGAAGGCACCTGCTTTATAGATCTTCTCAATGTTATGTCCGAATCTCAGTTCCTTTTCAGTACAAGCCTGTAAGGGTTTGATCTTGTTGTTCTGCAAAATAAAGTTGCAATCAGGACGAAGTAAGTCGTTTGTCATCAAATAAGTATTATGAGAAGACAGGAATACCTGGCATTTAATGCCAAATAGCAACTTACAAACTTTATATGATAAATCGAAGTGGTAGAAAGCATCAAACTCGTCGATAAATACAAAAGTTGTTTTGTCCATCTTCTTATGCCAATAGTACAACAAACGCAACGACTGTGTTCCTGTAGACGCTATTAAATCAAACAGAATGGTCCCATTTCCATATTTACAGATTAGAGCCTTGTCATTGACTTGCGGTTCAACAAAATCGAACTCCTGGTTACTTATTTCCTTCAAGAACCTTTTGAAATCATCAACAAGATTGTTTTTAATAATGAATTCGTCTAAAATGGTAGGTGTAGTTTCAAGTCCCATGAATGTATTACCTTGTACACTCCTAAACCAAAGCATCGAATTCACAAAATCACTCAATTTAATCAAATAGTGGTCTTTTGCCAACGGATAGGCATTGAGCAGATAATTTACAATAGAAATGTTATTCGAATTATTCTGGAGTTCCTTTTTGGCAGTAGGATTGATTGGAAATTGCTTCTCATCCAGATACAATTTGTTTTTCTTTCTCGAGAAGGCATTAATACCGTCTACTGTAAGTTCCTCCTCTTTTAAAACGGCATGAGCGTCTTTTGTATAATAATATTCTATTATTTGTTTTCCAAATTTGAAGGTATACTCGAATTGGACACCGGCTTCAGGATTACCAACATACACATAGTTCTGCTGATAATCAATGATTTTGGCTTTCAAGTTAGTCAGATGATTGATAATATCAAATAATGCTAAACTGAAATTGGATTTACCAGCACCATTGGGTCCATATATAATGCCATTCTTTATGATGCCATCTTTGATGACGTCTTTACTCCATGTGTAATTACTGGGTTGAGACAAATCCCACTCAATTCTTTCTGAAAAGCCTCGGAAGTTTTTTACGGCAAATTTGATAAGCATAGCTATAATCTTTAGAATTTCGCTGCAAATATACGAATAATTATTGAAATGCCGTAACTTTTTTACGGAAATATAACATTTTATTTTTGTTTTAATAATATTATTCCTTGTTTTAGGACATCTAATTGTTGATTGTCTTCATCTTTTTTGCTCGAGGTTTCTTCTTCAAGTATCCAGAAATCATCACTTAGCTCAGTTCTGCCATGATCTCCCAAGGCTGTATCAAGCGATTCGTGATCTTCTCTTTTCAAATGTTCAATTGACAACTTTTCGAGTGAGTTGATTGTTACTGCTATAGGGTAAGAGCCACCTTCTCCTTCAAGATAAACCTCACGATAGAAATCTCTCATTTCAAAACTATTAGGGAAAAATAGAGATTGTATGAGTTCATCTGCAGTTATACCTGTTATTGTGATTTCCTGATGCCAATACCAGAATCTGAGTTTGTAAGTTGCCATTTCTTGCATGTGTTTGAATGTTTGTGAATACTATTTCTACTTACATAGTATACAGAAAACAAAAATGTTACATGCGGTAATAGATAATAATTGTTAAGTTAATCCTTCTATTTTTACTATTTGTTGTCTCTTTTATGTAATTTGGTTCAGATTATTTGGTAGTTTCGGATAATTTCTCTATATTTGCACTTGCATACCGTATCCTCTGTTGTGGTGAGGCGAGGTTGCATATATATAAATTGGCGTTTACCGCGCTTTGAGTGACTCTTCAAACTTCGCAAATTTGAATCAGCTGTCACGAATAGCAAGAGTAGATGCCGACGTAGGATGATAATAGTCCAAGACATGTCTTAAGGCATGTATGGAATATGTCATAACTGCGTGGGCTATCTGCATTGCTTGTTCAACAGCTGGGGCAATGCGAAGGCCTGAAGAGTGGGACAAGTGGATGTGTATTGAGCCCACGTTCTTTTTGTATATATTCGCAAACATTTAACTAAAAACCGCTTCGTTTGGGTTTGACGAGCAAAAACTATAGGAGAAATAGATATGGCATTGTTCAGAATTACCGTTAAACAAAAAGTTCGTACAAATGGTATTGTTCTTGATCCTGGTATGCAGGTTGAAGTAGTAACTCAATCCTACAGCGATCCTGTTCATACGAACGGAGGTCAAGCTGTCGCTGACGCATTTATGCGTATTTATGGTGTGGATATTAAGAAAGCAGGTGCTTTGAATAGCATTTATTTAAAGGTTGACAGAATAGGATAGGAGCCTTATGAAGAACAAGGAAGTTGTTGACGTATTTAAAAGCAAAAGTAGTAATTGGTTTGGCGAGCAAAACGAAACGGATTGTTTTGGTGGTAAAATCCCCGAAAATGTCAAAAACAATGTACGTAATAACTTTGGGATAAGTTTTGACGAGGAAATATTATTTGTAAGAGATACTAGTTTTTGGAATTCGAGGAATCAAGGGATGGTAATTACGGATGAAGCATTGTATTGTATTCCAGACAATGACAATCCGGAACAAATGACCATTATACCTTGGGGTTCTATGCATCAAGTAAGATACAAGGATCTCCTCATAAATGTTAATGCAAATTTCACTGACGGATCAGAAGAATGCCCTATTCACATCTCCTATTTTGCCAAGACGGACGAAGAGGAAACTCTTTCTAAAATAGGACCACGTATTGCGGATTTACTTAATAGGGCAATTGAAGCTTATAAGCCTACTCAAGACCCTGCTGATGCTGCTATTGACGAGTATCTTGAACTTGTAAATCAAGGGAAAGATGATGATTATTGTCTACATTATGCATTGGATGCTTATCGAAAGTACCCCCAAAGTATAGGCTTTTGTTATTGGATAGCTGGCCTATATGCAAAAAAAGGTGATTCAGAGAAAGGGTTAGATTTTCTCAACAAAGGTATCTCACAAGTAGAAGAAGGATCACCTTTATATGTATATCTTAATCGTCAGAAGTATTCCATTTATGACCTCTTTTTGCATGATATCCCCAATGCAAGGAAATACTGTTTTTTAACTTCTAAATATGCAACTGACGAAGTCGTTGAGAATGACATACTTGTTAAAGACGATTCCGATACTGCATTTAAGAAATATGAAAAAGAATTCTCTGATGGTTTCCTTTCAATGCCATATAATGAGCGCAAAGTGTTAATGCCAGTAAGAGAATATGTGGATTTATCCCAAAATCATATTTCAGTATTGAACATTAGGAGTTTGCCAGATATTTCTTTTCCTATCGGTCATCCAATTGCAAATCAGTTATATATTGGTCATCCGTATTTGTCTCAGAAATATATACCATTCGAGAATTATCAATTAGAACTAATTGAAGATAAGGTTCGTGAATTTTTGCAAATTGCTCAAAGCCTTGGAGCAATTGAAATCTCTATTGAAACAGAGAATAGTTCACAAAGTAGTTCTTCCAGAAACTATAATACTAAAATAGATGGAAAAATCGATTATAAGATTTCAAATGCGAAAGGAGAATTAAAGCGAGATAGAGGCCGTAATCTAATGGAGGAGATAAGTCAGGCCGTGAATCTACATCAAACCTTTGTTCCGGCAAAGAAGCCATGTTTGCCAGAGAGTACTGTATGGTATCAAAATGAGCCTTCATGGCAAAGGCTATATGAACAAAGGATGAATGGCGGATTAACGCAACACGAAGAGCGTATAGAGACAAGGAAAAGCCAAATGGTTGATAATCACGAGCTTCAAGAGGTTAAAGCAGAGTTGCAACATTTGTTTGCAGAAGCAAATATTGATTGGAATACTTCACTTGATGAAAAGTTCTCGCAACAAGAAAATGCCACATTATCAATAAAAGTAAAATTTGCTCCAATAGACTCTTTGCAACAAACGCCTCAGCAAGTTTCTTGCCTACAAGGTTTTGTGAACAAGTTTTCTTCCAATGAACAAGAGTACTTGGATAATTTGAAGGAATTTTTAGAGGACGATGCCGAAATAACTCCTCGTGAACGTAAGATGCTTGATAGAATTAGAGAAAAGTTAGGCATTAGCGAAGAGCGAGCATTAGAACTTGAAGAATCATTGAAGCCCAAACTGACTGAGGACGAGCAGGAATATCTTGAAATGTATCGCGAGTATGCGGAGAAAGGAGAAATCTCAGAGAAAGAGCGTCGCAGACTTGACAAGTTCGCAGTGGGACTTGGCATCTCTACTGAAAGAAAGAATGATTTGGAAAAAATGTAAGTACAATCTTTATACAAAAGAAAATGATTCAAAGGTGTCCAAATTGTGGAAAATGGATAACTGCTGTTGAGAAAACCAGACTTCAAGTCGGGAATGAAATATTCCAAAAAGACTGGAAGGAAGGAGAGCTTATAGGACAAAAATTTGGTAAAAAGCTAGATTCTACAATCGCTAAGAATATATTAAGTCAAACAGGTAAAACATTAGGTGAAGCATATGGAGCGGGTCGTGGTATAGCTCATATGGTTATGGGGGACAAAAACTTTTTTAGATGCGAAGCCTGTAATAAAGAATGGAGTTCAAATAATAATGAGGAAGACTTAACAAAAGTATTTGAAATAATCAATGAAAGTCTTTCTATTGATGCTTCTTCTGAAAAAGCTGTTGATGATTACTTAGAGGAACTTGATGCATTCATAAAAGAGGTGAATGATAATAAGTCCAAATCGGAAATCAATTTGGCAGGAGCTTATGTTCTATGGAAATCTGGAAATAGAAATCTATCTCTTGATAGAATTAACAAAGCCATATCGTTTGATAACTCTCCAAATAGTCATGCGATAAAAGGAATTATTATGGGCCATGGTAGAAGCACACACGATTTGTATAAGGCAATGCAAGAACTTATTACCTTTAAAGATGCAAGGTGCGAGTCGTTCTATTTTTCAAGAGCCGAATTTGAATCAGCTCTTGAAAATATGGCTGTAGAATTAAGAGATAATTTCTCAGAAATGCCATATAAAGATAGAAAATATTTAGTAGTAACTGATTATTTGTTTTATCTCCCAGATTCTTTTATCGTTCTTCAAGAAGATAAAATACCTACTGGATTACAAACTAAAAAGGGCTATTTCGAGAATAATAGAATATATATATGTCATCCTTGGAAACATAATTATTATATTCCAATTGATGAATACAAAGTTGAATTATTTGAGGATCAAATATCTGAACTTAGATTGTTTTTACAAAGTCTAGGCGCAAAATCACTTTCCTTAATTAACAGTGATACTAATGAAAAATTATCTAAGCAGTGGTTAGATGCTGAAATTAAAATAGATGGGGGAACTATTGATAAAAGTGGTAGTCTATATGCATATGGAAAAACTGACGAAGAAGAATACAATAAGACCATGTATAAATACTTGGTTAATCAAGAATTCCGACCTCCAAGGTATCCTCCAAAACTACCTAATAATCTAGTATGGTATCCACATATGCCAGAATGGAAAGCACTTGAAAACCAATATAAGATGGGTAATTTTAGTACAAATACGATATCCATTGATACAAAAAGCATCAGTCTGGTAAGTGGAAATGAAGAAGTCGCATTGGAGGCTGACTTTAAGAATTTAGTATTAAAGGGTGGACTAAGTGGTAAGGTCAACCAAGAAAGGATGTTTCATTCTGTAGCTAATCGTAGTTGGAGATTGACTGTGGATTTTTATGACACAAAGGATTATGTTCCTATTCCTCAAGTTAATTCAGCGATTGATCAAACAATAGGATTCTCAAATAAAGATATGCCCGTCCTTCTCTTAAAGAAAAGCAGAACTTGGGTGTATATATTAATAGCGGTTTTAATAATTACCATTGTTACATTACTATTAATATGAGATTATAATTAACTAACATATTAAATATTTTCTATGACAGCAATTGTTGGTATATTGAATAAGCGAGGTGCTGTAATGGCAGCAGATAGTGCCGTCACTGTGACCAATGGCTGCAAAACGAAAATCTATAATACGGCAACAAAGATCTTCCGGATGTCATTGGAAAATCCTGTTGGTGTAATGATCTTCAGTTCGTCAGAGTTCATAGGTACACCATGGGATGTTATCTTTAAGCTCTATCGAGACACAAGAGGTAAACAAAGCTTCAACAAATTGGAGGAATATGCCAAGAACTTTGTGGATTTCCTAAGTGCAGAGAATTATTTCAGTAGTGTGAAGAGCCAAAAGGACTATTTTATTAGTGAACTATCTAACTTCTATTACACCATAAGGGATGAAGTCCTCAATGAGTACCAGAGTAAGATGGAAAGTATGACGGAGAATGAGGCAAGTGAGATAGATAGCGACCAAATGCTTCATACCATATTGGAAGACCAATTGAAAGCAGCTTTAGAATTATATTCAGAGAAGGAGATAAATCCTGAATTCGAAGACTATACAATTGAGAATCTGCGTTCATATGGAAATGAATCTTTCAAAGAGCTTCTCGAATTATGCGAAGAAGACAATATGCCCACTGACATGCGTCAGCAATGGGAAGAATGTTTCTTGGCATACATCCGCTCTAATCATTATTACAGAGGTTCTGGTATTGTATTTGTAGGTTACGGAAGTAAGGATATTTATCCGTCATTGTTGCCAATTTATATTTCTGGAGCATTCGACCATCGATTACGATATCACTTTGATTTTGATTCTGCAGAGTCAGTGACAACAGATGATAGGGCGTTTATTTGTCCCTTTGCCCAGACAGATGTAATGATGACGTTGATGAAAGGAATTGCTCCAGAACTGTTTGATGTTGTTGAAAGTCAACTTGCGGAATCTATACAAAAGGTTAAGGATGATGTTGTTGAACAATTGACTAAAGCAAATGTTTCACAAGATATTATTGATTCAGTAGTTGAATCAACGCAAGACAAAATAAAAGAGGAGTTCCAGGAAAAGGTAATTGACTATATTCAGGAGGAATATATTGATGGTATAATAGATGCTGTAGACTCGTTTAGTATCGATGATATGGCAAATATGGGAGAAAGCCTGATTTCTGTAACAAACCTTCAACGTCATATTTCATCCTCGGATGAATCTGTTGGTGGCCCAATAGACGTGGCTGTAGTTACACGTTCAGAGGGCTTCATTTGGATCAAACATAAGGATTGGTTCAGGCAAGACCTGAATCCAAACACAAAATTCTTTGAATAGGAATTCAAATCGCTTATAGCTCAAATAGATAGCCGTTTTTTGAAACGTGATACACAATACATTGCGCCAGCAATACATTGTGCTGCAAAAAAGTTGTAACAATTTCAATAAAATGACGGAAATAAGAGATCTCTTTTGTTCTGTCTTTGAAGTACTCGACCTCCATGATTATCCTGATTTTAAAAGGATTTAGTGCATTACGACTTTTTTCGTTACGACTTTTTTCGTAATCGCCTGCAAGGAGGGAAGTTTTCTCAACAATTTCGATATTTGTACGAACTCGCAAAGAATTATTGATAGTTCGACAAAGGAGCGTCAAAAGAGGTTGAAAAAGAACAATACAGCGGCGTATTTCGTATTGATGCCGCTGGCAGTTCCGACCCTCATGTTGTTGTTATTTCGCACCGTACCATCTTTCTCAATAGTGCCTAGACGCATATTGTTGTTATCACGAACAACACCATCAGAACTCACCGTGCCCAGGCGCATATTGTTTTTGTCTCTGATAGTGCCGTCTTTCTCAATAGTGCCAAGCCTCATGTTGTTTTGGTTCCTGATGGTTCCGTCATCATAGATCCTGCCAAGTAATGTGTTATTGGCATTGCGGATGGTGCCGTCTGACTCAACTTTGCCAAGCAGCATGTTATTGTTGTCGCGGAAAGACTGGGTATTCCCAACGTTAGCTGCGAACATCAACGTTAATAATGTGATAATCAGTTTGTACTTCATGTTGCAAATATAATAAGTTTTTCTGAAACTCGGCTTATCGAGATATAAAAAGTTGGCGGATGTTGTGTTGGGCGACGTCTTTGCGCATGGCTTCTTCGAGGGGAAGGTCAGGCGGGTTGATGCATTCCACGCGGGCGAAACCTGCTTCCAAGAGGTCTTCGCGATCGCTGATTCTGCCAGCTATCAGACAGACGGGGACGCGTCCGGATTGCTCCAGAATGCCCATAGGCAGCTTGCCCATCAGCGTCTGACGATCGGCTGAGCCTTCACCAGTGATAATGAGGTCTGCATCTGCGACAAGATATTTGAAGCGGATGGTATCAAGCAGCAACTGGATACCAGACCTGCTTTCTGCATTGAGGTATTGCAAGAAGGCGTAACCAAGACCGCCTGCTGCGCCAGCACCAGGCATTTGTGAACGGTCGTAGCCGAAATGTTTGGCAGAAATATCTGCAAACTTTCTGGCCCGCTCGTCGAGGGCGAGTACCATTTCTTGTGAGGCTCCCTTTTGTGGGGAGAAAACGTGGGCAGCGCCATTTTCGCCATAAAGCGGATTCTTGACGTCGGAGGCGATGGTAAACGTGACATCCTTCAGGGCCTCGATGTCATCCCAAGAACCATGTTTTGCGAATGTATCTATCAGCGCTCTAAGCATGCCGATACCCGCATCGCTGGTTGCACTCCCACCAAGTCCGACGATGATGTGTTTGGCTCCTTTGCGGACGGCATCAGCCACCAGTTGGCCTGTGCCATAGCTCGTGGCCACCATCGGGTTGCGCTCTTCGTTTGTCAACAGGGTCAGACCACTGGCCTGAGCGATTTCTATCACAGCCAAGTCGTTGTGTAACAGATACTTCGCCATGACGGGCCGCGTCAGCGGGTCTCTTACCGTCACTTCCTCCAACCTGCCTCCGATGGCAGCATGGAAGGCTTCCATATAGCCCTCGCCCCCATCGCTGACAGGCACTTCTATGATCTCTGCGTTAGGATAAGCCTTGCGGATACCCTCCGCAGCAGCCTCGTTGGCTTCCTTAGAAGTGAGGCAGCCCTTGAATGAATCTATGGCAATAACGACCTTCATGCTGCAAAAATACTAATAATTGATGGAATAATAACCACATCAACCAAAAAATATGTTCTGAATATTTGGAAGTTTCGAAGATTATGGCTATTTTTGCCTTCAAATCATGCGAATCAAAACAATCATACTAATCCTAACAACCATGATGATGATGAATTGTGAAGGACAGACGTCGGCTCCAGTGGTGAGGCCGGCAACTCAGGCGGGAAGGTTTTACGATGCTAATCCCCAGCGGCTCAGCCACGAGGTGGACAGTTTTCTGGCGCTTCATGCCAAAGACAGAACGTATCAGGATGTGGCAGCGCTGATTGTGCCCCATGCGGGTTACTATTTCTCTGGCAATGTGGCTGCTGCGGCCTATATGTCGTTGCCCAAGGACAAGACGTATAAGCGGATTTTCCTGTTGGGTCCCAGCCATCATGAGTGGTTGGACGGGGCCTCGGTGAATAGCGAGGCGGACTATTATGCGACGCCATTGGGACAGGTAAAGGTGGATCGCGAGATGGCGAAGAAACTTGTAACAACGGATTTAACGGATGACACGGATTCTTCAAGTGTCTTTTCCTACCGGCCTGAGGCGCATGATCGCGAGCATTGCCTCGAGGTGCAACTGCCGTTTCTGCAAAGACGGTTTGAGGAGGTGCCGCCTATCGTGCCCATTATCATTTCCACCAACGATTTCAAGAAACTGAAACGTATGGCAGAGACGCTGAAGCCCTATTTCACGGATGAGAATCTCTTTATCGTGAGTAGCGACTTCTCCCACTATCCGTCGTATGAGGATGCCTGTAAGGTGGACGCCAAGACAGGAAAGGCTGTGGAGAGTGGCGATGTGGAGGCGTTTATCGCTGCCATCGAGTCCAATGCCAAAAGCGGCATCCGCAATCTGGCAACGAGTGCCTGTGGCGGATTCCCTATCATCACGCTGATGCTGATGATGGACAAGGGTTATGAGGTGAAACATCTGCTCTATCAGAATTCTGGCGATATCGATGACCATGACCTGAGTCGGGTGGTGGGCTATCATGCCTTTACAATCCTCAGAGGTGAAGAAAAGGCCTTCTCGCTCTCCGACGAAGAGAAGAAAATGCTGAAGGAAATCGCCCTCACAAGTATTAAGGATAGCCTTGATGGTAAGGGTGTGGCGGCAGCAAATTTTACACTTTTCACTCTTCACTCTTCACTCAAAGAAAAGTGTGGCGCTTTCGTCTCGCTCCATAAACAGGGACGCTTACGGGGCTGTATCGGCCATTTCGGAGAGGATACGCCCTTGTATGAGATTGTGGCGGAGATGGCTCGGGCCGCTGCTTTCGAAGATCCTCGCTTTTCGCCTTTACATCGTGATGAGCTCGACGACATCGACATTGAAATCTCCGTCCTTACCCCTATGCGACGGATTCAGAGTCTGGATGAGTTCGAACTGCATCGACATGGCATCTATATCCGAAAGGGCTATCTTAGTGGCACGTTCCTGCCACAGGTGGCCGATGAGGTGAACTGGACGAAAGAGGAGTTTGTGGGACATTGCTCTCAGGACAAGGCCGGACTGGGCTGGGATGGCTGGCGCGATGCGGAGCTATATGTCTACGAAGCGATAGTTTTTTAAACGACAACGGATTTTACGGATTAAACGGAGCATCATAGATGGAGTGTCGATATTATAAGGTGTCGGATGGGGATAGGGTAGAGTGTCTGCTCTGTCCGCACCATTGTCAGATTGCCAATGGCAAGACGGGCATCTGTCGCAGTCGCAGGAATCATGATGGTGTGCTTGTCAGCGAGGTTTATGGCAAACCATGTTCGCTGGCCATCGATCCGATTGAGAAGAAACCGCTGTATCATTTCCATCCAGGTACGACATGCCTGTCCATCGCCTGTACAGGTTGTAATTTCCGTTGTCTGAACTGTCAGAATCATGAGATCTCGCAGGTCGCGCCAGAAGATGTCGGCCAGTATGACCTCTCGCCAGAGGCTGTCGTCAATCTTTGTCTGGAACACCATTGTCCAGGCATCGCCTACACCTATACCGAACCGCTCACCTACATAGAATATGTGACGGATACGGCCCGTCTGGCGCATGAAAAGGGCCTTTGGAATATCCTTGTGACAGCTGGTTACGTGTGTCAGGAGCCGCTTGCCGACCTGTTGCCTTATCTTGATGCGGCCAATATCGACCTGAAATCATTCAGCGACGATATCTACCAACGTGTCAGTGGCGGTCGTCTGCTGCCTGTCCTCGATACGATTCTCGCCATGAGGGATGCGGGCGTATGGATCGAACTGACGAACCTCATCATTCCTACCGTTAACGACGATATGGACATGATTCGACGGATGTGCCAATGGCTCGTGGCCAATGGTCTGTCTGGAAATCCGCTTCATTTCAGCCGTTTCTTCCCCCGTTACAAGATGCAGGATATCTCTCCGACACCCCTTCCCACCCTAAAGGAAGCCCAGCGTATCGCCCAAGAAGAGGGCATCCGACTGGTGTATTTGGGGAATGTATAAAAAATCCGTGTAATCTTTCGACTACACGGATTTTATGATAGATGATAATCTAATCTTACTTGACCTCCTCGAAGTCAGCGTCCTGCACGTCCTGTGCATTCTGACTGCCACCTTGGGCTTGCTGACCACCAGTGAACTGGTCACCGCCAGGCTGGCCGGCTGCGCCACTCTGCTGGTACATCTGCTGAGAAGCATTCTGCCAGGCAGCGTTGAGGGCTGCGATAGCTGAGTCGATGGCAGCGGTGTCGCCTGCCTTGTGGGCATCCTTCAGCTGCTGGAGGGCCTGCTCGATGGCGGGCTTGTACTGGGCAGGAATCTTGTCGCCCAGCTCCTGGAGCTGATTCTCTGTCTGGAAGATCATCGAGTCAGCCTGGTTCAGCTTGTCGACACGCTCACGCTCACGCTTGTCGTTCTCGGCATTCTGCTCGGCCTCGGCCTTCATGCGGTTGATCTCGTCCTGAGACAGACCTGACGAAGCCTCGATACGGATGGCCTGCTCCTTACCAGTGGCCTTATCCTTGGCAGAAACCTTGAGGATACCGTTGGCATCGATGTCGAAAGTAACCTCGATCTGAGGAATGCCACGACGGGCAGGAGCGATACCAGTAAGGTTGAACTGGCCGATACTCTTGTTCTGAGCAGCCATCGGACGCTCACCCTGGAGTACGTGGATGGTCACCTCTGTCTGATTGTCAGCAGCAGTAGAGAACGTTTCACTCTTCTTGCAAGGAATGGTCGTGTTGGCCTCGATGAGCTTGGTCATCACACCACCCATGGTCTCGATACCCAGTGTCAGCGGGGTCACGTCGAGCAGTACGATGTCGCCTACGCCACCTTCCTTATTCAGGATGGCACCCTGGATAGCAGCACCAACGGCTACCACCTCGTCAGGGTTCACACCCTTTGAAGGCTCCTTGCCAAAGTAGTTCTTCACCAGCGTCTGCACAGCAGGGATACGGCTTGAACCACCTACGAGGATCACCTCGTCGATATCGGCTGTGGTCAGCTTGGCATCTGCGATGGCCTTCTGACAGGGAGCCAGACAAGACTGGATGAGGTCGTGAGCCAGCTGCTCGAACTTAGCACGGGTCAGGGTCTTCACCAAGTGCTTGGGAATACCTGCTACAGGCATGATGTAGGGCAGGTTGATCTCAGTAGAGGTGCTTGACGACAGTTCGATCTTGGCCTTCTCGGCAGCCTCCTTCAGACGCTGCATAGCCATCGGGTCGTCCTTCAGGTTGGCACCCTCGTCGTTCTTGAACTCCTGAACGAGCCAGTCGATGATTACCTGGTCGAAGTCGTCACCACCCAGATGGGTATCACCATTGGTAGAGAGCACCTCGAACACACCACCGCCAAACTCGAGGATAGAGATATCGAATGTACCACCACCGAGGTCGAACACAGCGATCTTCATATCCTTGTTGGCCTTATCCACACCGTATGCCAAAGCAGCAGCTGTGGGCTCATTCACGATACGCTTCACGTTGAGGCCTGCAATCTGACCAGCCTCCTTGGTAGCCTGACGCTGAGAGTCGGAGAAGTAGGCAGGTACGGTAATCACGGCATCTGTCACCTCCTGGCCGAGATAATCCTCAGCAGTTTTCTTCATCTTCTGCAGCACCATGGCGCTGATCTCCTGCGGGGTATACTTACGGCCGTTGATGTCGACACGGGGATAACCGCCCTCATTCACGACAGTATAAGGTACGCGAGAAATCTCTTTCTCGGTCTGCTGCCAGTTCTCACCCATGAAACGCTTGATAGAGTAAACGGTATTCTTGGGGTTGGTGATGGCCTGACGCTTGGCAGGGTCACCGATCTTACGCTCACCGTTCTCAACAAATCCAACGACGGAGGGAGTCGTACGCTTACCCTCGCTGTTGGCAATTACTACTGGTTCGTTACCTTCGAATACGGCAACGCAACTGTTTGTAGTTCCTAAATCAATTCCAATAATTTTTCCCATAATTCTTATTTTTTTTTAATTAATATTCGATGAAAATTGGACATTTATCCGCAAAAAACCTTGCAAAGCACGTGCCAAAACGCTTTTTTTTGCAGAAAAATGTTTTTTGTCACGTCATTTTGGCACAAGTATCAAATATTTTTTTTATCTTTGCACTCGAAATTGTACAATTTATAAAACCATGGTAATGAAAAGAGCGATTTTGACAATGGGATTCGCCATGCTGATGATGATGACGGTCTCAGCACAGGTGAACACCTACATCGTAAAGACCCGTACAGCCCAGCAGAAGGCTGTTGCTGCTCAGCAGGAAGCGAGCAAAGAGGTAGCTAGTCAGGCAGATGAGAATGCTCCCACAGACTTTATCAGTCAGAATTTCAAGTTCTACAGTCTTTGCGACTGGAAAGAGGGCATGAAATTCATGGTGATGCCTGAGAAGTATGACTTGATTGTAAGAACCTTCTGCGATGCCGCTACAGGCAAGGAGGTGAGCAGTATGTCACTCCGTCACAAGATTATGGTCTACAGAGGACATACTGTCAGTGCAGACGGCCATTCCCGTATGCATTTCCTCTGTCAGGATGAGAACAAGATGTATTATTTTGAAATCCCCAATGGTTCGTTCGACGACTATTGCTATGGCAAGCTTGGTGTTCCCACACTGGCCTACCTGGGTGATGTGGATATTGCCAGAGAGAAGCTGATGGGCAAGAAACTCTACACCAAGGGCAGGATCTATCGTGTGGATACTGAGTACGATGGCGACGGCTATCGTGAGGTGAAGATGCCAAAGGATCTGTCTGTCACTGTGACACAGATTGGTGTCGGTAGCCGTAGCTTCCCCGTTAAGATCATTGTGGAAGACGAGAATGGTAATGAGTTCTATCAGACTTTCGCCCTGTCGAAGACCAATAGCGGTATGCGCGACGATGAGTTTATCATGGATAGTCTGAAGCATACGTTCCCTGGCTCATTCGAGTTGCAGGATGCCATTATGGCAGTCAACAGAGACTTTACGACCTATATTGGCAAGACCATCCATACGGTGCAGGCTTCGAAGATGATGACCAAGGGTGACGGTAAGGATCGTACGGTGACGGTGCCTAAGATGACCACCTTCCGTGTGGATCAGGCACAGCGTCGTCCTGGTACGCCATTTGTCACTTTGTCACTCACCGAGATGGAGTCGCGTCGTCCTTATTACCGTGATGTCCTCTTCACGCATCCTGACGACTTGGCAGAGCGTGATGTAAAACTGGAAGACTTCTTCGGTTATATCTTCGGTATGGGTGAGGGCGCAGAGCTCCAGACTACTCAGGAGGCTCGTGCCGCTATCCGTCAGGGACGTGTGATCCTTGGTATGACAGCGGATGAGGTGACACTCGCCATGGGTGAGGAGCCCAACGAGAGAGTACAGGCCAGCACTGGCAAGACAGACTGGATCTACTATCGTTCAAAAGGTAAGTCACTCTTCGTTCACTTCGGAAGAGACGGTCGTGTAGAGTCTTACGAAACAGGTTCTTCCACAACCTCCAAGAAGACTACCGCCAAGAAGGGTTCTGCCAAGGCTGCTAAGCAGGCACAGAAAAAAGGAACTCCGATTGAGGATTAATGGATAAAAGAAAAAAAGTAGGGGCCGCTCGATTGAGCGGCCCCTACTTTTTTTAGTCTTTCTTGTCTGTGATAGCCTGCATGATCTTGGCTTCCAGTTCTTCGCAGAGTTCCGGGTTATCTTTCAACAATGCCTTCACGACGTCGCGACCCTGACCTAATTTGGACGTTCCATAAGAGAACCAGGAACCGCTCTTCTTGATGATGTTGTACTCAACACCCAGGTCTACAATCTCACCGACTTTTGAGATGCCCTCGCCAAAGGTGATTTCAAACTCTGCCTTGCGGAAGGGAGGTGCCACCTTGTTCTTGACGACCTTGACCTTCACCAGGTTTCCGATAGGTGTTTCGCCATCCTTCAACGTCTGGGACTTGCGGATATCCAGACGGACGGAAGCATAGAACTTCAGCGCATTACCACCAGTCGTGGTCTCAGGATTGCCAAACATCACACCAATCTTCTCACGTAGCTGGTTGATGAAGATACAGGTGGTCTTGGTCTTTGAGATAGTGGAGGTCAGCTTACGCAGCGCCTGGCTCATCAGACGGGCCTGAAGACCTACAGACGAGTCGCCCATATCACCCTCGATTTCCTTCTTAGGAGTCAGCGCTGCCACAGAGTCGATGACGATGATGTCGATGGCGCTGGAACGGATCAGCTGGTCGGCTATCTCCAGAGCCTGCTCGCCATTGTCAGGCTGTGAGATGTAGAGTTCGTCGATATTCACGCCCAGGTTGGCTGCATAGAAACGGTCGAAGGCATGCTCAGCATCGATGAAGGCAGCGATACCACCAGCCTTCTGGCATTCTGCAATGGCATGGATGGCCAATGTGGTCTTACCAGATGACTCAGGACCGAAGATCTCGATGATACGTCCCTTGGGATAGCCGCCTACACCAAGGGCAGCATTCAGTCCGATACTACCAGTGGGGATCACTTCCACATTTTCGATTTTCTCTTCGCCCATACGCATGATGGAGCCTTTGCCGTAATCTTTTTCGATCTTGGCCATTGCTGCCTGCAGGGCCTTCAGCTTCTGCTGTTGCGGAGTCAGCTGCTCCGCAGATTCTTCTTTCTTTGCCATAGCTTTAGAAATTTAAGAGTTAATAATTATAATTCCAGGTCGCCGTCGAACACTTCGTGCCAAGGCAGACCTTGTTTGTTCAATTGTTCCATGAAAGGATCGGGATCGAAGTCCTCTACGTTCCAGACACCCGGCTTTTTCCAGATGCCCTTGACGAACATCATCGCGCCGATCATGGCAGGTACGCCTGTGGTGTAGCTCACGCCCTGCATACCAGTCTCCTTATAGGCCTCCTGGTGCTTGCAGTTGTTATACACATAATAGGTGCGCTCCTTGCCGTCCTTGATACCACGGATACGACAGCCGATAGAGGTCTCGCCTTCGTAGTTCTCGCCCAGATCCTGTGGGTTAGGCAGTACAGCCTTTAAGAACTGCAGGGGCACGATCTTCACCTTTGCCGTTTTTCCGCTTCCATCAGCCAGCGGCGCCTCGTACTCGATCTCGTCGATACGGCTCATGCCGATGTTCTGAATCACATCGAGGTGTTTCAGATACTGCTCGCCAAAGGTCATCCAGAAACGGCCTTGTTTGATGGTGGGATAGTTCTTCACCAGCGACTCCAACTCCTCATGGTGCAGCAGATAGCTCTCGCGAGGACCGATGTTGGGGTAGGTGAGGGGCTTGTGGATCTCCAGGGGTTCTGTCTCAATCCACTGTCCGTCTTTATAGTAGAGACCTTTCTGGGTAATCTCGCGGATGTTGATCTCAGGGTTGAAGTTCGTGGCGAAGGCATGGTGATGGTCACCAGCGTTGCAGTCCACAATGTCGAGATAGTGGATCTCGTCGAAATGGTGCTTGGCCGCATAGGCCGTATAGACACCAGACACACCTGGGTCGAAGCCACAGCCAAGGATGGCTGTCAGATCTGCCTGTTCGAAACGGTCCTTGTAAGCCCATTGCCATGAGTACTCAAAGTGTGCCTCGTCCTTCGGCTCATAGTTGGCAGTGTCGAGATAGTTACAGCCACAGGCCAGACAGGCATCCATAATGGTCAGATCCTGATAGGGCAGGGCGAGATTGATGACGAGCTCAGGCTTGTAGTCGTTGAAGAGTGCCTTCAGCTGCTCCACATCGTCAGCATCCACCTGGGCCGTCTTGATGTCCATCTTATAGCCAGCCTTATGGATATCCTCCACAATCTTGTCACACTTGGCCTTACGACGACTGGCAATCATAAAGTCGGTAAACACGTCAGCATTCTGGGCAATCTTGAATGCTGCTACCGTAGCGACGCCTCCGGCGCCAATCATTAATACTTTTGCCATAATTGTTAGTTTTATGTTATTCTGTCTTGATTTCGTCTCCACGGATACCGAGCGCAGCCATCAGCGAGTAGCCGAGCATCTCCTGTCGGAAGTTCCCGCCTGTCATCGGCTGCATGGAAAATACCGTCACGCGCTTCTCTTCATCATCGACATGACGGAGCGCCTCGCGTACCTTATTATATATAGTAGGGTCCTCAGCATTCGGAATGACCATCAGCCGCTTGACTTCCTTCTGTTGGCAGATAAGCGTCAGCGCCTCGATCAGCAGTTGCTCACTGTCGGCAATAGCCTCGATGGTATGGGCATTGAGCATGAACTCGCCCAGTTTTCCCTGGAAGGCCTTGCCCGTCAGATCGTTGGCATAGTTGCCTGGGACGAAGTTCTCCATCTCGGTCTTCGCTTTCTGATGTATGAACACAACCTGTGTTTGGTGACTGCCCTTACGTAGTCCACCATCGAGGGCAACGCACTCCAGCCATCGGGCCATATCAGCCTGCGGTATGCGACGGCCAATCATGCGCTCGAAGTTCACAATGAGGTTGAATGCCACTTTGTCAACGTAGTCTGCGTCAACAAGTATCACATTTTCACTCCATTTTATATCCTGTTCGTTGTTGTTCATATCAGGCTACAAAGTTACATTAATTTGTGGACTTTACCAAATTATAAAGGATTTTTTAGCATTTCATTTCAGAATTGATATAAATCAATCGGAAAATCATAAATTGTGGGTGAAAAATCAAATATTGGGGGCTGAAACTGAAAAATAGCTATACCTTTGCAAACGAAACAACTACTGACAGAATATTACCATTAATTGGTACAAAAATCCCCGGTGCTTGGCATCGGGGATTTTTTGTTTCTGCAGCTTGTTAGCAAGGGCGCTTCTTGGGGAGATTGAAGGCATCCTGTACTTCCTTCATCTGTTCGAAGGTCATGCCGTCGGGCTCAGAACCCATGCTACGGGCACACATATAGATGTTGGCTGCCTTACAAAGCACATCTGTCTGGTCGAAGGCATCCATGATATCCGTTCCTACGGCTACTGTACCATGTTTCTCCCACAGAACGACATCGTGCGTCTTGATCTGTTCGAGGGTTGCCTCTGCCAATTCCACAGAAGAGGGCATGGCATAAGGTACGATGCCAATACCCAGCGGTGCAAAGGCGAGGGTCTCAGGAATCATCGACCACAGCACCCGAGTCATCTCGTCACCCTTCAGGAAGCGCTGGATATGGCTCATGGCCACCAGCTCGATGGGGTGGGTATGAAGGGTGGCCTTATAGCACGAACCAGTCTCCAGAAGATAATTCTGCAAAGCGAGGTGTGTGGGTAACTCTGAGGTCGGCACCACAGGCTCATCGGCAATCACCACGTATGAGGCACAGTCGTCGCAGATGCGGATAATACTGCCGTTCTGCATGGGGAACTTGGCAAGATCGCGCATGCGCTTGCCCGTACCTTTACAATAGAAATACTTACCTTTCAGCTGGGGCAGGACCATGCCAATCTGCTTCACTTCTGAGATGGCCTTCAGGGATTTACATGCCTCGTCCATATATTCGGTAACGTTGACGGTGATGTTACCACCGTTACGTTCTGCCCATCCTTTCTGCCAGAGGTAGCCAGTCACCTCGGCAATCTGATCAATGACGGCCTTCAATTCGGCACGTCCGTCTAATATACTTGCCATATTACTTATTCTTTTAATAGTTGTCACCATACCGTTCCTTGGTGATATCTTCGAGTGAACGGCCACGGGTCTTCGGTGCTCCTATGAAGCCCACGACGAGTGAGATGGTAAGGAGGACAATCATACAGAAGGCTGCAATCATGAAGCCCTCACCGTTATCACCATAGATATAGGTGAAGATCAGTCCCCATACAGCCGACAGGCCACGGACGATGAAGAACATCAGTCCCTGGGCACCAGCACGGAACTTTGCTGGGAAGAGCTCTGAGCCCCATAGGGCATAGAAGATCTGTGGCGACGTACCACCCTGAATACCCCAGAGGATGGCGAAGAGCCAGAGACCGATCATACCATTGACGCCAATGGTGACAATCACCAGCCAAGCGGCAATGGCTACGAGCAGACCGAAGGTATAGATGGCCTTATGTGAGGTCTTGTCGATGAGCTTCGAAACGATGAATGTGATGCCCACGATGATGGCCCATTGTATGCAGTTCATCCAGTTGGCCGTCTCGTTGCTTACCCCACCTGCCGTCTCATAGATATGCGGCTGGAAGAAGCCCATCACGGAGGCTACGAGGTTCCAGGTGAGATAGATGGTAGCCAGGAAGATCACGGTGCGAACGGCAATCTTATTAGAGAACAGCACTTTGATGTTGTCCATCAGGCCCGTCTTCTCAACAGCATCCTTCTGGGCGGTAAATTCTGCACTCTCCTGCAGTCTGCGCTGCAGGTTCCAGGCAATGAACGCTACCACAAACAGGGTAAAGAACACGATACGTGACGAATAGGCGTTGACAGCCTCCTGCGACATATCGGCTCCACCAAACAGGTGCGCCACGGATTCTACCCATCCAAACAGATAGCCACCAGGTGCAAAGAGCATGCCGAAGAGCAGGATGCACATCGGACCAACACCCCACGACATCTGGGATATGCAGATATTACGACCACGGTTGTTGATTTCACTGCTTTCTGAGATGTAGGTCCATGATGCGGGAACACCCACACCCACGGAAATGCCCGTCACCAGAAATCCGCATAACAGCATGGGGAAGTTCATGCTGAACATGATGAGCAATACGCCCAGCATATAAACCAGCAGGTTGTAGGTGAAGATGAACTTACGACCATATTTGTCTGCCAGGAATCCGCCGATGATGGCACCTATAGCAGCACCCAGACAGTTGGCGCTGATAAAATTGAGCCAGCCCAGATGGACTTCGGAGAGTCCCAGGTAGTTCTGCCAGAGCGTCAGTCCGCTGGCACCAGCTACGATAGCGCCGGCATCGAGATAATTGGTGAGAGACACTGCAATGGTGCTCTTCAAAGAACCGGAATTTGCCATTTCTCTTAATGCTTAGTTCCTTTTTGATGTGACGTCCTTCTCGTATTTCTGGATGGCTGCGATGTACTCCTCGCCAACAGGCACGTTGTTCTTCAGGTTGAAGTAATCGAAGACAGCGCCAAACGGCAGACTCTTGGCCTCTTCCATCAGGGCGAGACGTTCGAAATACTGTCCGTTGTCCTCATACTCGCGCAGTTTCTGCTTCGGTTCGAGCAGGGCCTGAAGGATGCACTTCTGCGTGGCACGGGTTCCGATGATATAGGCACCGATACGGTTGATAGAGGCATCAAAGTAGTCGAGACCGACGTGGGCACGATTCAAAGCGTCACAACGGACCAGTTCCTTGAAGAGATCCAGGGTCTGGTCGTTCATAATCGTCACATGGTCAGAATCCCAACGCACAGGACGAGACACATGCAGCATCAGTTCCGGCACGTACATCAGCAGGGTGGAGATGAAGTCAGAGACATTCTCCGTCTGCTCATAATGACCTGTATCGAGGGTGTACATCTGCTTGCGGGTGGCACAGTAGGCGGTAAAGAAGTCGTGTGAGCCAACGGTATAACTCTCCAGTCCGATACCAAAGAGCTTAGCCTCGAAGCAGTTCTTCACGCCATCGAGCTTCTCTTCCATAATCTCGTCGAGTGAGGCGGCGAGGATCTCACGGTACTTCTTACGCTGTACGGGCATGTCCTTCGAACCGTCGTGAACCCAGATATTCATGATACAATGATCGTTCTGTGCCTTACCCATGGCATCGGCAATACGACGACAACGCTTCGTATGCTCAATCCAGAAGTCGCGGATGCCCTTATCGGGATTCGAAAGGGTCAGGTTACCGCTCTTCGGATGAGAGAAACTGGTGGAGTTGAAGTCGAGCTTCATGTTGTTCTCCTTGGCCCACTGGATCCAGCTCTCGAAGTGCTTTACCTCTACCTGGTCACGATCTACAAACTGACCGCCGAAGTCTCCATAGATCTCGTGGAGGTTCAGACGGTGATTACCTGCGAGGAGGGTCTTCACAAACTCAATGTCCTGGCGTACCTCATCAATATTACGGGCACGACCAGGATAGTTACCTGTGGCCTGGATACCTCCTGAGAGTGCATCGTTACGCTCAAAACCTACTACGTCGTCTGTCTGCCAGCAATGCAGTGAGATCTGTTGCTTCTGAAGCTGGTCAAGTACTGCATCAGTATCGACACCGACAGCTGCATAGCGATCTTTCGCTACGGCATAAGCTTTTTCAATTAGTTCTGTTTTCATAATTCGTTTTTTATTTTATTTCCGATTATTCTGATTACTCTGATTATTCTGATTACTCAGAAATTTTCTGAAATCTTTGGAAGGCCTGATCCCAGATGGCTTCGTCTTCGGGCTCATATTTCACGAGATCCAGCGAGTTGGCAATAATCTGGCGCATCTCCCAGATGTCGTTCACCAAATGGGCTGCCTTTGCCTGTAGCATAATGTTGCCGATAGCCGTGCCTTCCTGAGGGCCTGCCAAAACAGTAGCGCCTGTGGCATTCGCCGTAAACTGATTCAGATACTTGTTGAGGCTTCCACCGCCGATGATATGGAGCACTTCGAGTTTGAAGGGCGCAAATTCCTGCATCCATTGGAATACCTGCTTATAGCGCAGGGCCAACGAGTCGAAGATGCAACGGCAGATTTCCGCAGGCGTTTCCGGTATGGGCTGATTGGTCTTGCGACAATACTGCTGGATGGCCTCGATCATGGAATCGGGGTTTGCAAACTGCGCATCATCGGGATTGATCAGACTGCGGAAGGCCTCTACCTGCATCGCCGAACCTTGCAGTTCCGGGTGAGAGAGTTTGCGGACTTCCTCCGGCCACTCTTTGCGACACCGTTCATAGAGCCACATGCCACAGATGTTTTTCAGGAAACGGGTAGTTCCTTCAATACCGCCTTCGTTGGTGAAATTACGCTCGTAGCTCAGGTTGTTGATGATGGCATCCTTGGTTTCGATACCCATCAGACTCCATGTGCCACTCGACAGATAGGCGAATTTCTCGTCTTTTGCAGGAACGGCGGCTACAGCAGAGCCTGTGTCATGCCCAGCAACAGCGATCACAGGTACAGGACCTAATCCGGTCATTTTCTGAACCTCATCTGTTAGCGTGCCAATGAGCGTGCCAGGATCAACCATCTTGCCAAACATCGCGCGTGTCAGTCCTAAGGATGACAGCAGGCGTTCATCGAGCTGTTTGGTGCGAGGATCCAGTAATTGCGAGGTGGAGGCAATGGTATATTCGCACACCTCTTTACCTGTCAGCATCCAACTCAGGGCATCGGGCACAAACAGAATCTTCTGGGCATGCTTCAAAGCCGAATTCCCTTCACGCTTCATGGCATAGAGTTGGAAGATGGAATTGAAGTTCATCAGCTGGATGCCCGTAATATCATAGACCTCCTTCCGCGAGATGATATGCTGCAGGTAGTCGTCCATCGCCTCGAAGGTAATAGGATCACGATAGGCACGGGGATTTCTGAGAATGGCATTGTCGTCGCCAATCATCACGAAATCCACACCCCAGGTGTCGATGCCGATGGAGGTGATCTGCAGCCCTCGCTGAGCCACCTCTTTCAGTCCACGGATCATCTCAAAATACAGGGCGTAGATGTCCCAATAAAAATGACCGCCCTGCTCGATGAGATTATTGGGGAAACGGGTTATTTCCTCCAGATGGAACCGTCCTTCATCAATGCTGCCGATGATGGTTCTTCCACTGGTGGCACCCAAGTCCACAGCAAAGAAATATTGTTTCTGATCCATATTTGTTTCAGTGATTGTTTTGCAGTTTGTAATTTGTGATTGCAAAGGTACTAACAATCTGAGGGCTCTACCTTTGTTATTTGATTTTTCATCTCGAAATTTTGATAATGGTTCTTGGTGCTATCGAATAATTGTTGTACCTTTGCAGCAGAATTCCAAACAATCACTTAAAAAATGAGTTAAAGCCATGTCTATTCTGACTATTTTGATTGTCGCCGTGTTCTGTGTAGGCTATTTGTGTATTGCCCTTGAGAGCCTGACGAAGATTAACAAGGCAGCCATTGCCTTGCTGATGTGTGTGTTATGCTGGACACTGCTGATGACAGGTCCTGCGATGTATTATCCTTCCGTAGCCGAGGGCGATGTGATTCATCATATCGCGGAAGTCATTGAGCACCATCTGGGTGATGCGGCAGGGACACTCTTCTTCCTGATGGGTGCCATGACCATTGTGGAGATTGTCGACTCCAACGGCGGTTTCAACTTTGTGCGTGACACGATGAAGACCCGTTCCAAGCGCAAGTTGATGTGGCGTATGGCCTTTATGACCTTCTTCCTCTCGGCCATTCTGGATAACCTGACGACGAGTATCGTGATGATCATGGTGCTTCGAAAGTTGGTGCAGAGTCGGGGTGATCGTCTGATATATGCGGCCCTTGTCGTGATTTCCGCCAACTCCGGAGGCGCCTTCTCGCCCATTGGTGATGTCACCACCATCATGTTGTGGATTAAGGGTGTGATTACCACACAAGGCGTGATTACCGAGATATTCATTCCGTCGTTGGTGTCGATGCTGATTCCTGCCTTCATCCTGCAATATCAGTTGAAGGGTAAGTTCGATAAGGAGCAGAATCTGCCTAAGGCCGATGTCAGCCAATTCACGAAAACCCAGCGAGACATCATCTTCTGGCTTGGTGTCGGTGGTCTGTGCTTCGTGCCTATTTTTAAGACGCTGACCCATCTGCCACCGTTTATGGGCATCCTGTTGGTATTAGGTGTCCTCTGGACGGTTACAGAGATCTTCCATTATAACACGTCTGAGGATGATACGATGGCCAAGCGTGTGAGTGACCTGCTCTCCAGAATTGACCTGTCTACCATTATGTTCTTCCTTGGTATTCTGATGGCTGTAGCCGTGCTCCAGGAGATTGGTGTGCTGACAGCCCTCGGACAAGGTCTGAATGAGGCCTTTGCAGGCAATTATTACCTGATCAACGGTATTATTGGCGTGTTGTCGAGTATTGTCGACAATGTGCCTCTGGTGGCTGGCTGTATGGGCATGTACCCTGTTGCCGCTGAAGGTGCGATGGCTATCGATGGTATCTTCTGGCAGCTGTTGGCCTATTGTGCCGGTGTCGGAGGCTCGATGCTGATTATCGGCTCTGCAGCTGGTGTCGTTGTGATGGGACTGGAGAAGATCACCTTCGGCTGGTATATGAAGAAGATTACCTGGATAGCCTTTGCGGGTTATCTGGCAGGTATCCTAATCTATTGGGTAGAGCGGATGCTGTTCTTCTAAACCTGACTGCGGGCCTCACTCGGCTTGCAGCCCATCTTCGCCTTGAATTTGGCAGAGAAATAGTCTGGCGACTCGAAATTCAGTCGGTAGGCTATTTCTTTTATCGTGAGGTCTGTTGTTGACAAAAGCTCCTTGGCGCGCAGCAACCGCAAGTCCTGCTGATAGGTGGCTGGCGACAGACCCGTATATTCCTTGAACAGCTTTCTGAAATTACTATAGCTCACGCCTAAGTCTTCCGCAATCTTCTGGATGGTGAGATCACTCTCCAGTGATTGGCGGATGCGGAGACGGGCGCGATTGATCATATCCACATGCAGTTGGTTCTTGTTGAGTTCGATGTTACGCTCCAGCGAATACATCATGCCAATGAGGTAGTTCACGATGCCCGCCATGAGTTGCTGCGAATAGGCATTCTCCTTGGTGGCCTCGTCGAGGGCGCGCTGATAGAGCGACTCTAAGACAAAGGAATAGCCGACATGATAGATGGGCTTCTCAGGGGTGAGGAATCCCGCTGTCACGCGATCGTCCATATTCTTCCCCTTAAAGCCAATCCAATGGCTCTTCCAACCTGTACGGGGATTCGGATGATAGGTGTGCCATTCGCCAGGGAAAACCAGAAACATATCACCAGCCTTGATCTTCGTCTCCGGACAATGGGCACTCTGGAAGACACCTTCGCCCTCGGGATTGTAGAGCAACTGGTATTCGTCGAGCACTCTGCCTTTCTCGAGATTGAAATAATAACCGTCCGCATGACCTTTCGTGGGGTAGTCCTCACCAGGGGCAATCTCTTCATACCCCACCGTACTGACGGTCAGTCCCCATAGGGCATCGCGGTCATTGGCCAGCAAATAGCTACTTGTCTGCATCTTATCCTCGTTTTATGATTCTGTTTTCTCACAAGGGATCCACAGCCAGAACGTGGAACCATGTCCTTCTCCTTCCGACGTCAGTCCTATTTCACCACCACAGCGCTCGGCGATAGCCTTGCAGATAGAGAGTCCAAGGCCTGTGCCTTGCACGAAGTCGTTGAGTTTGACAAAACGCTCGAAGACCGATGCTTGTTTCTCCTTGGGAATACCTGCACCTGTGTCTTCACAATAGAAGTAAAGTCCATCCTGAGACTGGCCACCATTTACAGAACGCGCTTCTTGACGATACCCAACCTTGATATGTCCTTCGTGGGTATATTTCACGGCATTGGTCACGAAGTTGGTCAATACCTGCTGCACGCGTCCTTTGTCGAGTGAGGTCTGGAAGGTCGTGTAAGGATTGTCCTTGATGAACTCCACACCCGGTTCCTGGACACGTTGGCTTAGTGTCTGACAGATATCATTAAATACCTGTGCGAAGTCGCATTCCACAGGCTTTATGGCCAACGCCTGTCCCATGTTTGAGGCCTCAAGAATATCGTTGATGAGGCGTAGTAGCATGTCGCAGTTATTACGGATAATGCGGATGAATTCCATGCGTTCTTCTTCCGTATCTACCACAGGCAGCAGGTCACTGAAGCCTACGATGGCATTCAGCGGCGTACGGATCTCATGTGTCATATTGGCGAGGAACGCACTCTTCAAACGACCGGAATCCTCAGCACGGGCCGTCTCTTCCTTCAGCTTCTGCTGGATGGAAACCAGTTCGGTGATTTCACGGGCGATACCAAAATAACCAGTCAGATTGCCTTTGCTGTCGCGAACGGGAATGCCGCTGAAGGCGTACCAGCTGGGTTCCTGATTGATAGGTGTTTTGTCGAAACGGCGGACGTTGTTGAATTCCTTGCCTTTCATTATAATCTCCAACAGGTTCTTTTCAGCGCTTTCCCGATCTTTTGAATTCAATCCTTCCAGATAGCCTGTGTAATTGTAAGTAATATCTACTTTGCGAAGCGATCGTGACAGATAGATGTTTTTGTCCCCAATGTTGAATCTCCAGACAAACATCTTACTCTTCTCCAGCAGGTACTGCAACTGGTTCTCAAAGGTGTTGGCAGCATCGCTGATCTTGTGCATCTCGATATTATGTTTGCGCTGCTCGAGATAGAGGAGACGTTCATCGGTGATATCGCGTGTGGTGGCGATATAGTAGATGATGCGGTTGTTGTCGATGACAGGGTAGAGGCGGAACTCAATATACTTGTCGATGCCAGCCTGAGGAATGACAAAATGCTGGCAGGCATAGAACTCGTCATGGCTTTCCGGATTGAAATTATCTTTCAGAAGCGGCATGTCTTTCAGAGCGGTCTGATAGAACATCGTGTCGCCTATGATATCCATGGCGCACAGTTCTCTCATCTTGTCATTATAGGCGAGGAGTCTGCCTTGGGCATCGTAGAACGATAACGGCATGAGGCAGGTCTGGAAGACCTTCATATATCGCTCACCGGTCTCACTGGTGTTGCGCTCTTCCATGATATCATGGGTCACGTCTTTCACGGAGTTCACGATATACCGTGGCCTACCGTTCTCAAACTCCGCGATTGCATTGCCGTGCAAATATCGCCAATCAGGCTTCTCGGGTGTTCCCGCATTCCAGCGTGTCTTCAGTTCCGCAGTCTTCGAACCTTCCTTCGTCTTTTGCAAGGCTTCTTCGAAATCATCCTTTCTTTCAGGATGAATTCTACCTATGAACTCCTCGGCCGTCATACCTTCGGCAGGCAGCAGATTGCCATAGACATTATGGGCCATATGCGTTCTCAGATCATGCTCTATCACATAGTAGTTACCCATGCTCAGGGCCTGCGTCATCATGTTGTTGATATCCTTGCTCTTATGGATGGCCTTCCGTACACGGATACGAATCAGACGGCTCAGCAAGAGTGAAATCAGTCCGATAATGATAGCACCCACGATGATATAGATGGGGATGGGCGACGTGTCATTATGCTCGCGTTCCGGATGGAACCATTTGTCGTAGATCTTCTCCAGCTGTCCTGCCTGTTCCAGACGGGCATATTCGTCGTCGATGGCATCAATCAGGTCTTTGTCATAGCCTATCAGTCGCAGTTCGCCAGGTGGGATATCCGTCAACTCGGTCACCAGATTATCCAGTCCGAACTCTTTCAATTTCCTTTGAATGGGCACCTCTCCCCAGAGGAAATAGTCGTAAGTGCCTCGTTGCACGCCTGAAAGGGCTTCCTTTGGCGAGTGGTATTCAATGGTAAAGGCCGGCTCCGGGTTCGTCATCAGGATACGGATGGGGGCATAGTCGTTGGCCTTCATGATGAGCGTATCCGTTGCGCCCAGGGCATTGATACTCGTCAGCGGCTTTTCGTCAGGCCGTCTGACAGAGACGATACGGTAGAAGTGCAGCATGTTGCGGGTCATGACATAGGGCTTCCTCATGTAATTGAAGGAGAGCGCGAAAATCAAGTCTGCTTCCCGACGCTCGAAGGTCTCCGTGGCCATATACCACTCCTGCATCACATAGCGGTGAGGAATGTGCAGATGGTCGAGGATGATGTTGAGCACCTCGATGTTATAGCCGTCAGGTTGGCCTTGGTCGTTGCTGAATTCGTAGGGCGGGAACTCCCAGTCGCTGACGATTACGAGTGGCTGGTCTTCCGTGTATTTATGTTTCTGCTGAGCTGTCGCCGTCTGCAGCATGCCATGCAGCATGAAGAGCATCAACCCCATGCTCGCCCTTCTGAATATATGATTGAATCTTCTTTTCATCTTACTTTTCATTTTTCACTCCTCACTCCTCACTTCTTACTTCTAATTACTTCCGTCATCTTGCAGGGGATGGAGAACCAAACGGTGGTTCCCTTTCCCACTGTCGACTTGATATTGATGGTGCCGCCCATCTGCTGGATCAGTTCATAGCAGATGCTGAGGCCCAGTCCTGAACCGACGCTGGCGCCTGTGGAAAAACGCTCGAAGATCGTAGGCAGCAGGCTTTCTTCAATGCCTTCACCCGTATCCTCGACGGAGATCACCAGACGGTCGCCGATATAGTCGATTCTGGCATGAACAGACCCTTGGTGCGTATGCTGGCAGGCATTGAGCACAATCTGATCGAGAATCACGCTGACGTTCTGGGCATCAATGTCCACCACCAGTTGCTCGTAAGGATTCTCTGCGACATATTCCACACCGGGCTCCTGGTTCATTTCCCAGCTGGCTCTGCATACCATCTCGAAGGTCTGGGCGAAGTCCGTCAGCTGTGGTTTGATTTCAATCATTTGGGCATCCAGGCGCGACAGGAACAGGATGTTGTTGATGAGTTTCAGCAGGACGCGCGAGTTGTCCTTTATCTCATTGATGAAGATGTTCTCATCGTCTGACGAATGATCCATCTCGAAGAGCTCTGCAAATCCCACCACCGCATTCAGTGGCGTACGGATCTCGTAGCTCATGTTTCTGAGGAAGGCATTCTTCACCACCTCCACTTCCTGGGCTTTGGCGGTCTCCTTGGCCAGTTCCTTCTGGGTATGCATAATTTCGCTCACATCACGGCACATACCGAAATAATACTTGGCAACACCTTCGTCGTCGATAATCGGTATCATGTGCATCTGCAGACAGAGCTGATAGCCGCCTTTGATACGCAGAATGGTATGGATGGTGGCTTGGATGGGGGCCGTAGAGCGGTTGTCCATATTCATGATCATACGGCTCACCATCTGCTTGTCACTCTCATGAGTGAGTGAGATGGCGCGTTGCTGCGTGATCTCATATTCTATATGTCCGATCTCGCTGTAGATCGCCAGCTGGTGGGTGTCGGGATAGTAGTTCATCATGCGCACACCACCTACCTTCAGCACATAGTTGATGTTGTTGATATAGGTTGTCACCTCCTCATTGGCCTTCGCCTGTTGCTGCAGGTTCTCCTGCTGTTGCAGATACGAATTGGCCACCTCGGTCATATCGCGTCCGGAGTTGAAGATCGCCATCAGTTGTCCGTTCTCGTCTCTCACGGGTACGACCTGTATGGTGTAGCATCTTTTCCCGGTCCTGATGAGGCGTCTTAACACACGGTCGTCTTGCTCGTCTTCCCTGAAGATCTGGGTGAGATACATGTATTCCAGATGCTCTAAATCGAGGTCGGGCATCCCGAGCACGTCGCGGATGTTGATATGCCTCTCAAGTATTTCCTCGAGGGTGCTGTTGAACATGCGACAGGCATAGCCGTTGAGGTTGCGTAGGTTACCTTCCTTGTCATAGTAGGCCATGTTGGCTAACACGGAACTGAAGATGGCACGATAACGCAACAGGTTATCCTGTGTCAGGAAACGCATCCGCCTTTCCTCGGTGATATCGCTACGTGTACCGATGATGACGGCTGGTCGTCCGTTCTTATGGTAGCGCAGCACCGACAACGTCATTGTATAGTCTCTGGATCTGTCTTCTCCTTCATGCTTTGTCCGCAGGTCAATGGTGTCGTTCTCTTTCTCGCCACGCACAATGTGGTTGATGGCCTCGACCATGTGCTCGAAGTCTTCCCTGACATAGAGTTGTGCCACCTCCTGCAAGGTAAGGTTACCCTTCGGGATGCCATTCTCGTCGAGTTGGGTGAAGATCTTGCTGTGGATGTCATAGGTCCAGAAACGCACTTTACTGGTTTTAAGGATTAGCGACAAGCGGGCGTTCTTCTTGCGCACGTCTTTCGTCAGCTGCCATTCGCGGAGTTTGTAGAAGAGATAATATAATGTGAAGAAGATGGCGAATGCCGCTACGGCTACAGCCAGTTTCCATACCCATGAAGGAATACCGGTCTCGCTGCGCTCTGGATAGAACCATTTGTTCTGGATACTCTGCAGCTTCTCTTCTGAAAGGAGTACGGCATACACACTATCCAGTTGGTTCAGCAGCCGTTGGTTTTTCGAGATGAACTTATATTCGCCATGGGGGATGTCAATGGGTGAGAGCTCCAGATTGCTGAGCTGGTACTTCTGGATGAGCCATTTCAGCGACATCGTGTTCCACACAATCTCCTTGTTGGGGTCGACACTGGCTTTCTGAACAGCCTCCTTCATGTCCTCGAAGCCAATGGCATTGTCACCCCAGCCCTTGTCCTGCATCAGGTGGTGGCTGAAACTTCCTGTATGGACGATCACCTTGTGGCTGCTCAGGTCCTGCATCGACTTGACAACGGGCGCCCTGCCTTTCTGATGCACCACGCTGTGGGTGAACAGGTGGATGATGGAACTGCCGTAATTGCCATACTCATGGTGGAAGTTGGCCTCCATGCCGAAGATCAGGTCCGACTTGCCGTCTTTCAGGTCCTGGAAGGCGTCGAGCGTCGGTTTGAGTTTGATGATATAGGGAATATCGAGTCGCTTGAATATCAGTTTCAGCAGGTCGATGTTATAGCCGTCGGGTTCGCCGTTCTCATTCAGGAAGGTGTAGGGCCACAGGTCCCATGCATCCTCGTAAACCAGCGGCCGTTCTACGGTGAACACCACCGTACTGTCTTTCTGTGCCTGTGCCGTCAGGGGTGAGAGGTTGAGGACGAACATCAGGATGAGGGCCTTCACCATGGTTGGTATCCACATCCAGAAGGTAGAGCCCTTGCCCTCGCCTTCCGACTCCACGCCGATCTTACCGCCACACTTCTCGCAGATGGCCTTGCAGATGCTCAGTCCGAGACCCGTTCCCTGTATGTAGTCGTTGAGCTTGACGAAGCGCTCAAACACCTTCTCCTGGTCTTCCTTGGGAATACCGGCTCCCGTATCCTCGCAGTAGATGCGGAGGCCTTCGTCTTGTTTGGCGTAGCCCACCTTGATATGTCCCTCCTGGGTGTATTTCACGGCGTTGGTCACGAAGTTGGTAATCACCTGTTGCACACGTCCCGGGTCGAGGTGTGCGGGGCAGGTCTCATAGGGGTTGTCCTTGACAAACGCCACCTGAGGGTTCTGTACGCGTTCTGCCACAGAGGTGCAGATGTCATCGAAGGTCTTCGAGAAGTCGACGTCCTCAGGCTCGAGGGTGATGCCGCCGGCATCCTCCGACGAGAGGGCCAGCAGGTCGTTGATCAGTCGCATCAGCATATCGCAGTTGTTCATAATCACATGGATAATCTCCTGTTTCTCTTCCTTGGTCTGCAGCATGGGCAGCACATCCGAGAAGCCCACAATGGAGTTCAGGGGCGTACGTATCTCGTGCGTCATGTTGGCCATGAAGGTACTCTTCATCATACCCGACTGCATGGCGCGTTCCGTTTCCTGTTTCAGCTGTTCCTGCTTCTCCATGAGTGGCGTCAGGTTGCGGATCACACCGTAGCACTCCACCAGCTGGCCGTTTTCATCGAAATGCGGCAGACTGTCCAGCATGTTCCACTGCGGCTCGTCGCTCTCATGGAAGATGGCCCGTGTATGGCAGAAGTGGGCTATTGGCTTGGAGAAGAAGAGTTCCGGCTTGGCCAGACTCTGTGCAATCATGCTGTCGTCGATGAAGTAGGTGCCCAGGTCTTT
This sequence comes from uncultured Prevotella sp., assembly GCA_946403845.1. GTDB lineage: Bacteria > Bacteroidota > Bacteroidia > Bacteroidales > Bacteroidaceae > Prevotella. The sequence continues at coordinate 130,401 of CAMJBL010000002.1, forward strand.
GAAGCTCATCACCTTCTCGGGGGTGGAGAGTTTCTTGTAGAAGGCAATCTCGCCCTTCACGGTGTCGGCACGCCAGAATCGCATGTCACATTCCTCCATCAGGTATTGCAGCTCGTTCTCATACTGTTGCAGCGCCTCGTTCTGCTGGCGGATAAAGGCCTCGTTCTCACGGTTCTTAAGGAAGAGGTCGCGCTCCTGCGTCAGGTCGCGCAGGGAGATGGTGATGTACAGCAGTTCCCCTTCTTCGTCACGGATGGTGTGCAGCATCGTCTCGGTATAGCAGTTCACGTCTCTTTCCGGTATCACGGTCTTGGCGCAGTACGACATGTCTTCCAGATGCTGCTTGTTGAGATACTCGCCGAAAGCGGGCAGTTCATAGATGGTCTTGTCGAAATAGAAGGGGTCGTATTTCGACTGGAACTTCATGATCTCGCGGGTCTTCTGGTTGACGTTCAGCAGACGGCCGTCTTTGTCGAAGAAGGCCAGACCCACAATCGGCTGCTCGTAGATATTACGGTATCTGTTGGTGAGCTCGGCGTCTCTCTGGTCCTGTTCCACCTGCGCTGTGATGTCTGTGAGTACGGAGAAGATGTTCGTGGGTGTCTTCAGCTTCGGGTTGGCGTATTCTGCGATGCCCAGGTCGCGGAAATAGCGCCACTCTTTCTCGCCCTTACCCAGGTTGGCGTCCCAACGTATCAGGCATTGTGCCGTCTTCTCGCCAGCCGCCAGCTTCTTGCAGAATTCGATATAGGTCTGGCGGTCGTCGGGATAGATATAGTTGATGCTCTCCTCAAAGCTCATACCTGCTTCGGGCAGGAAGTTGCCGTGCATGTTCATGGCATGGTGATCGCTGATCGAGAGCCGGAGCACGGAGTTGCTGCTCATGTTGAGGGTGTGCTTCATGATGGCCGACAGGTCCTTGGCCTGTTCTGATTTCCGTCGGATACGGAGAATGCTGATGCGGTTGAAGCCCCAGGTGAGGACAAAGAGGAAGAATACAACCAGGATGATGAGTATCGATACGGTGTCGATACTGTTGTTGGATTCTATGGTGGATAGGAGTATATGCATGTCTGTTGTTGTGGGTTATACCAGGAATTCTGTCTTTTTGTCGAAACTGGCCATCTCGCAGGGTATGCTGATGTAGACGGCTGCGCCCTTGCCCAGTTCCGACTGTATCTCGATGGTGCCGTTCATCTGTTCCACGAGTTCTTTCACGATGGGCATGTCAAGGCCTGTGCCCTGACGCTCCATGCCCTCTTCGTGTACAAAGCGGTCGAAAACCTTGCTGAGTGCCTTTGGCGAGAGGCCGGGGCCTGTATCCTCGATGGTAATCATCAGCTCGCCGTGGCGGTATTCGTATTTGGCGCGTATCGTGCCCTCCTTGGTGTGGTTGGCGGTGATGAGGCAGATCTTCGAGATCACCAGTTCCAGGTTCTGCTGGTCGATGTTCACCATCAGCTGGTTATAGGGGTTCTCCACGATGACCTTCACGCCGGGTGCGACATTGGCCCAGCCCATGTAGCACCAGGCTTCGAAGAGCATGGCGAAGTCGCTGAGCTGGTAGTTGTGCTCAATCATCCTGGCGTCGAGTCTTGAGAGGAAGAGGATGTCGTTGATCAGCTGCAGCAGCACATCGGTGTTCTTCTTGATCTCCTCGGCAAACACGGGTTCGTCTTCCTCGCTGTGCTCACCCTCATACAGTCCTGCGAAACCAATCACGGCATTCAGCGGTGTACGCAGCTCGTAGCTCATGTTCAAGAGGAACGTGTTCTTCAGCTGCTCTGTCTCCTGGGCCTTGGCCTGCTCTTCCTGCAGCTTCATCTCGGTGTAGGTCATCTCCGTCTCATTGCGGCACATGCCGAAGTAGTGGGTCACCTCGCCCTGCTCATTGGTAATGGGCATCACGTTGAAGTTCATGAAGACATGGCGTCCGAAGTCGTCGCGTAGCAGTGTCTCCAGGGTGATGGTGATCACGCCTTTCCGTCGGTTGTCCATGCGGATGAACAGGCCTTCGACCTTGCGATGCAACTTAGGCACGATGAGCGAGATGGCCCTCACCTGCGTCAATCGGTACTGCGCCTGATTCAGGTCGCTTGAGATTTCCAGCACATGGGTGTCGGGGTTATAGTTCACCATCCGCACGTCGCTCACCTTCAGCGAGTAGTTGATGTTGCGGATATACGTCTGTATGGCGTCTGTCGTTTCCTTCAGCTGTTTGGCGTTGGCTTTCTCATGTTGTTGCGCGAGCACCATATCCGTGATGTTCAGGCCCGACAGCACCACGCCTGTGAGTGCGCCCTGCTGGTCGCGGATGGTGGTTACGTTCTGCTCGTAGCATACAACTTCCTGTCCCTCTGCGAACGTGCCCATCGGACGGTCGATGTCCTTCACCTTGGTAATCGACGAGGTGTACATCCTGTCGAGCGTCTTGAAGTCCACGCCTTCAAAGACCGGCAGGTCTGCCAGCGTCAGTTTTGAGTCGATCAAGGCCTGTCTGTCTTTCACGCCGAGCATCTCGCAGGCATTGTCGTTGATTTCCGACAACACGCCGTTGGCATCGAAGTAGATCATGTCAATGAGCGAGGTGTTGAACACCGTGTGGTACATCAGGGCCAGGTCGCGGGTTTTCGCCATCTTCTTCTGGTCTTCGGTGATGTCCTGTTGGGTACCCAGCAGCAGGATGGGCTTGTTGCGCCGGTCATAGCGCAGAATGGAGATGGTCACGTTGTAGATGCGCTGCTCGCCGTCGTGCGCCTTGTCGGGCGCACTCTTCACCGTCAGCGAGCCGAAGCGCTGCTCCCAGTTGCTGATGTCGTTGATCATCTTGAGCATGGCCTGGAAGTCGTCGCGGTCGTAGAATTCCGAGAAGTTATACGGCCGGTAGATGGTTTCTTTCTTGCCTTGCTCCGAGTATGTGTGGAAGGTCACCCTGTTCACGTCATAGGTCCAGGTCTCCGTCTGGCTCGATTCCAGGATCATGGCCAGCTGTGCGTTCATCTGTTCCGTGTCGCTGCTCACCTGCTTCTCGCGGAAATAATACAGGCGGTTGTAGAACAGCATGAAGAAAACGGAGATGAGGAAGGCGGCTACGAGGTAGGCCACGAGGTGGCGGGCATCGAAGGCGGCATACACATCTTCTATCTGGGCATGGGCCATGATAGGCAGCACGGTGGCCGCACCGAGGTAAACAAGCCTTAGTAGGTAATTATTGCGCATAATTGGGTTTCCAGTCTTGTAGTAAACATGCGCAAAGTTACGAAAATTAGTTCAGATAACAAAATCTTTCGTCAAAAAAAACGCAAATTGCCTCAAACATGGGGCAATTTGCGTGTAAAAGTGTCAAAAATACGCTTAAAGCGGGTATTCTTCGAAGGCGTAGAGGATGGTCGAGAGGTAGCGCTCGCCGGTATCCGGCAGCAGCACCACGATCTTCTTGCCCTTGTTTTCCGGACGCTTGGCCACCTGGATGGCGGCATAGAGGGCAGCGCCTGCGGAGATGCCTACCAGCAGACCTTCCGATTGTGCAATCTCACGACCGGTGCGGATGGCGTCGTCGTTCTCCACGTCAAACACCTCGTCAATCACGTCGGCGTCGTAGGTCTTGGGCACGAAGCCGGCACCGATACCCTGAATCTTATGGGGGCCGCTCTGGCCGCCGTTCAGCACGGGGCTCGACTTCGGCTCCACGGCAATCACCTTCACGTTGGGATTCTGTTCTTTCAGATATTTTCCCGTGCCTGAGATGGTGCCGCCCGTACCTACACCGCCGATGAAGATGTCCACCTTTCCGTCGGTATCACGCCAGATCTCCGGACCTGTGGTGGCATAGTGCTTGGCGGGGTTGGCGGGGTTCTCAAACTGCTGCAGGATCACAGCGCCGGGGATGCTGTCGCGCAGCGCCTCGGCAGCGCGGATGGCACCTGGCATGCCGTCTTTCCCAGAGGTGAGGCGCACCTCAGCCCCATAGGCCTTCACGAGGTTTCTGCGCTCCACGCTCATGGTCTCGGGCATGGTAAGGATAAGGTGATAGCCTTTGACGGCTGATACCAGTGCCAGTCCTACGCCCGTATTACCGCTGGTGGGCTCGATGATGGTGGCGCCGGGCTTCAGAATGCCCTTCTGCTCTGCATCCTCGATCATCGCCAGTGCGATACGGTCCTTCACGCTGCCGCCGGGGTTGAAAAACTCTACTTTGGCAATCACTGGGGTCTCCAGACCCTTTGCCTGTGAATACTTGTTGAGCTCTAAGAGTGGGGTGTTGCCGACGAGCTCAGTCAGCTGCTTTGCAATCTTTGTCATAATCCTTACCGTTTAAATGAATTAATATTTCTGGGTGCAAAGGTACGGCGTTTTTTCCAATCCGACAATAACATGTTACTGCTATTTCATATACCACATTTATGGTATTTTGCCTTTTTCGCCCCCGTCACCTTATTTATATATAGAAAAAAAGTATAATAAAAAGTGTAAAACATTTGGCGGTTTCAAGGAATTTTCCTACTTTTGTCAACAGAAAAATTTTAAAACCATCGATTTATGTTAGACGTAAAGGAAACTTTGAAGAAGAGTGAAGAGAGAATGGAGATGGCAGCGCTGTTTCTCGAAGAGGAGCTGAACCGCATCCGTGCCGGACGTGCCAACGTGGCCATTCTCGACGGTGTAAGGGTCGACTCCTACGGCAGTAAGGTGCCCCTGAACCAAGTCGCAAACGTGAGTGTGCCCGATCCCCGCACCATCGCCATCAAGCCCTGGGATCCCAAGGAGATCCGCAGCATCGAGAAGGCCATCATGGACTCCGATGTGGGCATCACCCCCGAGAACAATGGTGAGGTCATCCGCCTCAATATCCCCATCCCCACCGAGGAGCGCCGTCGCGACCTCGCCAAGCAGTGCGCCAAGATTGCCGAGAAGGCCAAGGTCGAGGTGCGTAATGTGCGTGGCGACATCAAGGACAAGTTGAAGAAGGCCATTAAGGACGGACTCTCCGAGGACAATGAGAAGGATGCCGAGGCCGATCTGCAGAAAATCCACGATAAATATATCAAGAAGATCGACGACCTCCTTGCTGCCAAGAACAAGGAAATCATGACCGTGTAGTATATTTAGAGGTGAGTGGTGAGAGGTAAGAGGTGAGAGAATACCTTGAAGTGAGAGAATACCTTGAAGTGAGAGAAGAGGCTGATAATTGAAAGGTCTTGTAATAAAAAATACTGGTAGTTGGTACACCGTTCTGACGGACGATGGCCAGATGGTAGAGTGTAAAGTTAAAGGAAACTTCCGTCTCAAGGGCATTCGTAGCACCAACCCCGTTGCCGTTGGCGACCATGTCACACTCAGCACCCCTCAGGGGGATCCCTCATCTCAAGGGAATTCTTCGTCTCAAGGGAATCCCCTGCCTCAGACTAATCTCTCACCTCTCACCTCTCACCTCTCACCTCTCTTTATAACCGACATCGACGACCGTCGCAACTACATCATCCGCAAGAGCATCAACCTTTCCAAGCAGAGCCATATCATCGCCGCCAATGTCGACCAGGCACTGCTCGTCGTCACCGTCAACTATCCCCAGACGTCCACCACCTTCATCGACCGTTTCCTGGCCTCTGCCGAGGCCTATCGCGTGCCCGTCATCCTCGTCTTCAACAAGACCGACCTGCTCGATGCCGACGAGGCTCATTACCAGCTGATGATGGTCACCCTCTACGAGTCCATCGGTTACCAGTGCCTGCAGGTCTCTGCGGCGACGGGCGAGGGCATCGACGACCTGAAGCAGCTATTGCCAGGCAAGATCACCCTCCTCAGCGGCAACAGTGGGGTAGGGAAGTCCACCCTCATCAACTGCCTCGTCCCCGGCGCCAACCTCCGTACCTCCGAGATCTCCGATGCCCACAACACCGGTCTCCACACCACCACTTTCTCTGAAATGATCCCCATGGGTGGGGGGTGGGTGATTGACACTCCGGGCATCAAGGGCTTTGGTACCTTCGATATGGAACCCGAGGAATTGACAAGTTATTTCAAAGAAATTTTCCATTATTCCCAGGGCTGCCGTTTCTCCAACTGCACCCACACCCACGAGCCTGGCTGTGCTGTACTAAAAGCTTTGGAAGACCAACTTATCTCCCAAAGCCGTTACCAGTCTTACCTCTCCATGCTCAACGACAAGGAAGAGGGCAAATATCGCGAGGCCTTCTAGTTCTTTGCATATTTGCATTTTTGCATTTTTGTTTTTTTAGTTTGCAATAATGGATCCGAAAGGTATAAAGAATTATTATAATTAATAATAATATATATATTATTATTAATTATAATAATTTATCGATTTTAAAATAAACTATACACTATGTATTTATAAAATTGCAAAATTGCAAAGATGCAAAGATGCCAAGATTGTCTTAATGACTGTCATAAAAACATCGTTCACAAATAAGTGCCATTCGTTTTTTGACACATGGCACTTAATGGATAGAGAATTGGGTTGTTCTCAGAAAATAAATGCCACTTATTGGGCATTACGACCGCGATCTGCATGGGGCTGGGCCCTTTTGGGGGCTTTTATGTTAACATTCTATAAAATAGAATGGTGGGGATTAAACTTTAGGGTTTAGACTATGTCTAAATTTTAACCAACTTAAACGAACAGCATGACACAAGATGGACTGTTACGCATCGGTATTGTCGGTGCGGGGTGGATAGCTGAAAAGGCTGCCATCACTTTGAACGGCCTCGACACCTGTGAGGCCTATGCCATTGCCTCCCGCTCGCTGGAGAAAGCGACGGCCTTTGCAGAAAAATGGGAAATGAAAAAAGCCTACGGCTCGTATTCGGAACTGATAGCCGACAAGGACGTGGACCTGGTGTATGTGGCGACGCCCCACTCGCATCACTACGATGTGACGCGGGAGGCGCTGATGGCCGGTAAGCCCTGTCTGGTGGAGAAGGCCTTTATGGCCAATCACCGCCAGGCGAAGGCGATTGTCGACCTGTCGCGTGAGCGCGGGGTGTTTCTGGCGGAGGCTATCTGGACGCGCTATCAGCCGGTGGTCGGTATGATGCGCGACCTGATCAATAGCGGCCGCATCGGCACACCACGACTCGTGACCGCCACCCTAGGCTATTCGATGGGCGATAAGCCCCGCATCATGCGCCCCGACCTTTGTGGCGGCGCCCTGCTCGACCTGGGCGTGTATGCCCTGAACTTCGTCAGGATGTTTTTCGATGCCGATATCGTGAGCATGGAGAGCCAGTGTGTGAAGAGCCAGACGGGCATGGACCTGACGAATGCCATCAGTCTGGTGCTCAGCGACGGGGTGCTCTGCAACCTGCAGTCGAGTGCTGCCTGCGTGGGCGACAATATCGGGGTGATAGCGGGTACCGAGGGAAACCTGATTATCGACAATATCAATAATCCCCAGCAGATTACGGTGAACGGTCCAGACCGTACGTACATAGAGACCATCCGCGTGCCGAAGCAGATTACGGGCTATGAGTACCAGTTTCTGGCTTGTCGGCAGGCGCTGATCGACGGGCTGCTGGAGCCCCGCGAGATGCCGCTCGAAGAGACGCTGTATATCATGGAACTGATGGATGGCTTCAGAAAGAAATGGGGCGTGAAATACCCGATGGACGATGAAGAATAATATTGTCACACAGATCCCACAGATCTCACAGATATCGTCGCAAGCGACGATTGACTCGGAATAATCCGGAGGATTAAAAAAATCTGTGAGATCTGTGTGAGAAAAATAAGAAGATTATGAAGATATTAATAATAGGAGGAACGGGCACGATAAGTAGTGCCATTACACGGCAGTTGGCTGAGGGTGGCCATGAGTTGTGGCTGTTGAACCGTGGCAGCCGGAAGAATGAGGTGCCTGCTGGCGTAAAGCAGGTGATCTGTGACATTAACGACGAGGCAGAGGTGCTGCGGCAGCTGGGCAACGAGGTGTTTGATGCCGTCTGCGAGTTTATCGGCTTCCTGCCCTCGCAGGTGGCGCGCGACATCCGCCTTTTCGACGGGCGTACGCGGCAGTATGTCTACATCAGCTCCGCCTCGGCCTATAAGAAGCCCGCCAGCAGTCATGTGATTACCGAGGGAACCAGTCTGGCCAATCCCTATTGGGAGTACTCGCGCAACAAGATAGCCTGTGAGGAGCTGTTGATGAAGACCTATCGCGAAGAGGGCTTCCCCGTGACCATCGTGCGCCCCAGTCATACCTATTGTGAACGGGCGGTGCCGGTGAGTGTGCACGGGTTGCAGGGCAGCTGGCAGGTGCTCAAGCGGATGATGGATGGCAAGCCGGTGCTGGTGCAGGGTGATGGCAGTTCGCTGTGGACACTGACGTGGAATGAGGATTTCGCTCGTGGCTTCATCGGTCTGCTGGGCAATCCGAAGGCCATCGGTGAGGCGTTCCAGATTATGAGCGACGAGCAACTGACGTGGAACCAGATATACCAGAGTGTGGCCAATGCCTTAGGCGTGACCTTCAAGCCCTATTATGTCTCGTCGGAATTCCTGGCCGCTGTGGCGCCCGAGGCCTACGACTTTACGGGCAACCTGTTGGGCGACAAGTCGGTGACGGTGGTCTTCGACTGCACCAAGCTGAAGCGGGCCGTACCGGGTTTCTGTGCCACCACCCGCTTTGACGAGGGCGTGCGCCGTTGCGTGGCTTATATCCTGAACCATCCCGAACTGCAGGTGGAAGACCCGGAATTCGACGCCTGGACAGACCGGGTGATTGAAACGCTGGAACAGGCGAAACAACAGTTACAATGAATATTTTCCGATATATCCGCAGATCGTTCGCTGCCCGGCTCAGCCTGTGGGTGACGGGGTTTGTGACCGCCATTTTCGTGGTGGCGCTGACCCTGCTCTTCCGTTTCTCGCTGGCTGTGGTGAAGGATGAGTCGCTGGAGCAGAACATGCAGGTGCTCGAGCATGCTGCGCTGCGGGTGGATCGGATACTGCACCAGACGGAGATGACCGCCAAGACGGCGGGGTGGATGATTAGCCAGCACCTGGCACAGCCCGCCATGGTGAAAAGCCTCTGCCACGACGTGACACAGGCGAACCTCTGGATTGACAGCTGCTACGTGATGCCTGTCGGCGTGAAGAACGCGGAGGCCGCCCGTTGGCAGGAGCCGCTGTTGGATACCGTTTCCGACAGTGTGGCCCTCCGACCGATGGTGATGACCTACACACTGCCGGTGACCGACGGTGAGGGCAGGCTGCGGCTGACGCTGGCCGTTGACGTACAGATAGACTGGCCGGACATCCATCAGGAGCTGATGACGCAGATTCCCTACGGACAGTGTTTCCTGGAGGGCGTGGGCGGCCGCTACCGTCAGGATGCCAGCGGCTACCGGCCACTGAAGGTGGATGACAAGGATTACTATCAGTACTACCGCAACTTCAGCAACACGGAGTGGGGACTGGCGATGCTCTGTCCGGAGCGTGACATCATGGCCGACTACAACCGGTTGCAGACCACCGGCATCGTGGTGATGATCGTCGTGCTGCTGCTACTGCTGCTGCTCTGCCGAATGGTGATCAACCGTAACCTCATGCCCCTCGACCTGCTCTCTGAGAAGGTGCGCCGCATCTCGCAGAACCACTTCGACGAGCCCATCCCCACGAACAACCGTCAGGATGAGATCGGCGAACTGCAGCGCAGCTTCTCGACCATGCAGCAGTCGCTGGCCAGTCATCTCAGTGAGATGCACCAGAAGACGGAAACCCTGCAGGAGCGCAACCAGGCATTGCAGGCGGCCTATGACCGTGGGCGCGAGGATGAGCGTACGAAGACGGCCTTCCTGAACCGTATCTCGGAGGAGCTGATGCAGCCCGTGGAGGAGATCAGCATTGCCACCGACCGTCTGGGTGCCGCCTATCAGCGGCTCACAAAGGCGGAGATGATAGAACTGCAGCAGCAGATCAATCTGCAAACGGAGACGATTACGAGCCTCATTGACCAAACCCTCATAAAGTCGAAGGATAAATGAGAAGACTCTGGAATAAGATCATGCAGCGGCTGTCGATCAGGCTCGGCCTTTCCATCACGTTGATCGTGACGGTGATCTTCATCGTGTCGGTGAGTTTCCTCTTCTCACTTTCCAAGGATAATGTGCGTCAGCGTGCGGAGATGCGCGCCCGACAGATACTCGACAATACGGCGTTGCGCATCCAGGATATCATGGGCGACGTGGAAACGGTGGCCGATAATATGGCGTGGTATGTGGACGGTTGCCAGGATCCCGACTCGCTGATCCGCGACACGCGGGAGATCCTCATCAATCATCCCCATTTCCACAGCTGTTCGATCTCGATGGAGCCCGACTACTTCAAGAGCTACGGCCGCTATTTCTCGATCTATTCGGTGCGCGATGGCGACTCCATCAGTACGGCCCAGTATGGCAGCGACGAGTTCCAGTATTTCGAGCTCGACTGGTATATGAAACCCCAGGGCCTGCGTCAGGGCTGCTGGATAGACCCCTATCTGAACACCAACCCCAAGGCCACCTACCAGACGGAGGTGATTACCACCTACACCCGTCCGCTCTTCGACCGCGACGGCCTGTTTATCGGGGTCATCGCCATCGACCTGAACCTGAAATGGCTCTCGCAGGAGGTGACGTCGTTGTCGCCCTATCCCAACTCGTCGAGCATCATCATCGGCAGCAAGGGCCAGTATCTGGTGCATCCCGACACAACGAAGCTCATCCGACAAAGCATCTTCTCGGATCCCGACCCCAGGGCCAAGGGAACGGTGGACTCCTTGGGCAAGCGGATGATAGCCGGTGAGAGCGGTGTGCAGCAGTTGATTGTCGACGGCAACGACGCCCTGGTGCTCTTCCGGCCTATCGGTAAGGCGGATTGGAGCATGGCCATCGTCTGTCCGGAGGATGATGTGTTCAGCGGCTACAACCGGCTTCGCTATAGCGTGTGGATGACCTTCCTGATCGGACTGCTGGTGATCATGCTCTTCTGCTATCAGTTTATCAGCAGTTCGATCATGCCCCTGCATCTGCTGGCGCATCAGGCGCGTGACATTGCCGAGGGGCGGTTCAGCAACCGTCTGCCCAAACTGTCGCGTGGCGACACCATCGGACAGCTGCAGAACAGCTTCGTCGACATGCAGCAGTCGCTGTCGGACTATGTCACCCACATCCGACTGATCAACACCCAGATGGAGCACCGCAACCGCGAGCTCGTGGAGGCGAATGAGAAGGCTATGGAGGCCGACGCCAAGAAGACCGCCTTCCTGCAGGATATGATGCACCAGATACGGACGCCGCTGAATATCATCGGCGGTTTTGCACAGGTGCTGAATGAGAATTTCCACGCCATGCCCCCCGACGAGTCGAAGAATATCATCCAGATGATGCAGGATAATGTGAAGAAGATCACGCGCATCAGCAGGATGCTCGTGGGCTTTGCCTCGCCACAAGGACATATCGCCCTGACGAAAGAGCGGTTCAGCTGTAATGCCCTCTGCAGGGAGATGGTGGGGAACTTCCAGCTCACCAGTCCCTCGACCGTGAAGCTCTGTTTCGAGACGACGGTGCCCGACGACTTTATGGTCTACACCGACAAGCAGCGCGTGGAGCTTATTCTTGAGCAGCTGCTCGACAATGCCAACAAGTTCACGCATCAGGGTACGATCACCGTGGCCGTGAGCCAGCCCGATGTCCAGACGCTGGCCATCACCGTCAGCGATACGGGAATCGGCATTGCGGAGGCCCACCGACAGATGATCTTCTCGCAGTTTGCTAAGATCGACCTCTTTACCGAAGGCGTGGGCCTGGGACTGCCCCTCAGCAAGCGGGCTGCCCAGCGCTTCGGTGGCGACCTCGTGCTCGACCCCGACTATCGCAAGGGTGCCTCGTTTATCCTCACCATACCGATATCACAATCATCAACATAAAAACTTTTGGAAAATGAAAAAGTATCTCTTTTTATTCACAGCCTTGGCAGCATTGCCGGTGATGAGTCAGGACCTGCAACTCAACGACCGCGAGTATTTCGAGCGGCAGGGTGTCAACGTGCTGGTGTTCAGCAATAGTTTCAACGGTGGTTTCAACGACGAGAAGAACTCGGGCATTGAGATCATCCATCATGGGGTGCGTACCGTACAGGGAGGTGCCGTGCGTCTGAACAACACCCCTGAGCAGTGGGACCTGGTGCCGAAGATGACCAATAGGAAGGTGGACCGCGAGAAGGGTAGCATCGAGGTGGGCATGCGCTACGACGACTACGACTTCGACAGTCGCGTGGTGGTCACCGCCAAGGGAAAGGCCGTGGAGATTGCCGTCTATCTGGATAAGCCCGTGCCTGAAAAACTGGCTGGCGAGGCAGGCTTCAACATCGAGTTCCTGCCCTCGCAGTATTGGCTGAAGACCTTCCTGATGGACGGGCGCCTGAACCGTTTCCCCCGTTATGCCACCAGTCAGACCATTACCCGACCGAATAGCGAGAAGCCCCGACAGTTCAAGGGCTTCAAGACCTATGACGACCGTGGTACCGACCGTTTTGTGGATCCCCTGCCCATAGAGACCGGCCATCAGCTGGTGGTGGCTACCGACGACCCCTCACGCATGATCCGCATCAGCAGCGACGATGCTGAGCTGAAGCTCTTCGACGGACGTATGCTCGCCCAGAACGGCTGGTTCGTGCTGCGCAGCGTATTGCCGAAGGGTAAGACGGGCAAGGTGGTGACGTGGACGGTGGAGCCCCATGCCATCCCCAATTGGATCCGCGAGCCAAACATCGGCTTCTCACAGGTTGGCTATATCCCCGAGCAGCCGAAGGTGGCTGTGATCGAGCTCGACAAGAACGACCGTGTGCAGCCCACAGCCACGCTGATGCGCATCAAGGCCGACGGCACAACGGAGCAGGCCTTCAAGGGCGCAATCAAGGAATGGGGCCCCTATTTTAAATATAATTATGTGAAGTTCGACTTCTCGCAGGTGAAGGAGCCGGGGGTGTATTACATCCAGTATGGCCATACGAAGACCAACGACTTCCTAATCGATGCCCATGTGTACGACAAGATTACCGATGCCACCACCGACGTGTGGGTGCCCATCCACATGAACCACATGTACGTGACCGAAGGCTATCGCACCTGGCATGGGGAGCCCTTCAAGGAGGGTTATCTGCAGGCCCCGGAGAGCGACCACTTCGACCTGCATCGTCAGGGGGCTTCGACAGATACAAAGTATAAGCCCCTTGAGCTGATCCCGGGGCTGAACGTCGGCGGCTACTTCGATGCCGGTGACTTCGACATCGAGACGGGCTCGAATATCAACGTGGTGCAGAACTTTATCCGTACGTGGGAGCTCTTCCAGCCCCAGCGCGACGAGACCTTCGTGAGTGAGCAGCAGCGCTATGTGGAACTGCACCGTCCTGACGGCGTGCCCGACATCCTGCAGTTTATCGAGCACGGTGTGCTCAATCTCGTGACACAGGCTGAGCAGATCGGACACATGGCCTCGACACTCTCGAACTCTATCCTCGACAACTACCATCACCTGGGCGATGCCGCCTCGATTACCGATGGCCTGCACTACGACCCCTCGCTGAAGCCCTACGAGGTGAGTGCCGATGGGAAAAGCAGTGGTACGCCCGACGACATGTGGGCCTTTACGACGCGTAACCCGAGTCTCGACATGCAGGCAGCAGGTGTGTTCACCTCTGCAGCCCGTGTGCTTCGCGGTTTTAATGACGATCTGGCTGAGCGAGCCCAGAAACAGGCAGACCGCTTGCGCCAGGAGGCACAGCAGCTGATGCGGCAGCGTCGCCGTCCACGTGACCGTCAGGCTGAGGCTGATAATGACTGGCTGACGGGTACTGGCGATGGCAACTATCGCAATGTGGCCCGCAACCTGCAGACCTATCTCGACTCTATCCCGATGAAGGATGCTGCCTATAAGGAGAAACTGCGTCCTGCTGTGCAGCAATATGCCGACTATATCAAGAGCTTCGACAAGGAGAATCCCTATGGTGTGCCCATCGGTCTGGGTAACTGGGCAGGTGTGAATGCCGTGCTTAACTTCGGCATCACCGTGAACTATGCCCACATCTATTTCCCCGACATCATCAGCAAGGATGAGGTCTATCGCGTGAGCAACTGGCTCTACGGCTGTCATCCCTATCACAACTACTCGTTCGTGGCTGTGGTGGGGGCTACACGTCCCAAGCAGGTGTTCTATGGCAACAACCGCGCAGACTTCTCCTTCATTCCGGGTAATGTGGCGCCTGGTCTGCTCTTCCGCAAGCCCGATCATTTCGAGAACTACGACGACTGGCCCTTCCTCTGGGGACAGAATGAGGGTACCATCGCCGGCAATACACAGTATATCATTTTCGGCTCCTCGCTGAAAAACATTGTATCACCCAAATAAAACTAAACACAGATGTATCATTATGATCTCAGATTAATCAGAGTATTCGGAGTACTCAGAGTATTCAGAGCATTCCGAGTATTCGGATTACTCCTCTTTCTTCTCATCGCGTCGTCGGCTTTAGCGCAGCCCGATGACGAACCCCGTCGTCTGACCATCAGCGGCCAGCTGATCGATGCCGAGTTCAGGGAGCCTATGGCGCAAGCCACCATTCAGCTGTTTACCGTGACCGACAGTGTCTTCGTAGGCGGCACCGTGAGTGACAATCGCGGTAACTTCTCGGTTGAGGCTCCGAACAACGGCACCTTCCGGCTGAAGATCTCGTCGGTGGGCTTCCAGCATATTGAGCGCGACGTCACCTTGCGCCGTAGCCAGAACCAGGAACTCGGCGTGTTGCTCATGTCGCCTGAGAGCATTATGCTGAAAGAGGCCGTTGTCACAGGTCGCGCAGCACAGGTGATCGTCAAGAAAGACACCCTCGTCTTCAACCCAGATGCCTACCGCACGCCTGAGGGCTCCGCCATCGAGGAACTCATCAAGCGTATGCCGGGTGCCGAGGTCGACGAAGACGGTAATATCACCGTCAACGGCAAAGAGGTGAAGAAGATCCTCATCGATGGTAAGGAATTCATGCTCGGCGACACGGAAACGGCGCTGAAGAACCTTCCCATCTCCATTATCCAGAATGTGAAGTTCTATGATCAGCAGAGTGACCAGGCCCGCATCACGGGCATCGAGGATGGCAATAAGGAGACCGTGCTCGACTTCACCATCAAGAAAGGCATGAACCGCGGTTATATGACCAATCTCGACCTTGCCGGTGGTACGCAGCACCGCTATGCCTCGCGTGGCATGGCATCGAGCTTCACCGACAATACCCGTGTTATGGTGACGGGTAACTTCAACAATAAGGAGGAGAATGCAGGCTGGTGGAACCGTCGTGGCCTGAACAGCCGGAAAATGCTCGGTGCCAACCTCAACTACGATGATGGCGAGAAACTCAAGATCGACGGTAGCATCCGCTGGAACCACCGCGGTGGCGATAATATCAACATCAACAGCAACGAGAACTTCTACAGCGAGACCAACCGTACCTTCTCGAACAGCAGTTCGAAGAGTCTTTCGCGTAACAACGGCTGGAATGGTAATTTCCGCTTTGAGTGGAAACCGGATACCCTGTCGAACATCCTGATCCGTGCCAATGGTAGTACGGGCACCAGCGACGGCACGCAGACCCAGCTCTCGGCCACCTTCAATGCCGATCCCTATCTCTATGTCGACGACCCCCTTACCGAGGCAGCCATCAACGAGATGAACAGCAGGAACCTCGCTGTGAACCGCAATAGTCAGGCAAGTCTCTCCTACGGTGAGAACAAGAATTTCTGGGGTATGATGCAGCTATACCGTCGTCTGAATCCCCGTGGCCGTAATGTCACGCTGCGATTCGAGGGCAGCATGGGCGACAACGACAATCAGAATGCCTCGAACAACGATGTGCACCTGTATCGTGTGAAGACCCAGGCAGGGCAGGACTCTACCTATTTCACTGCCCGCTATAACCTCACCCCGAGTGACAACAGCGGCTATGTGCTCAATGCCCAATACAGCGAGCCTCTCTGGAAGGGTGCCCACCTGCAGGCCAGTTACGAATTGCGCTATAGTCAGAATAAGAGCGACCGTAAGACCTATGATTTCAGTCGTCTGCCGCAGAACCCTTTCGAAAACATTCATCCCATCTATCGTGAGTGGGATCCCTGGATTGGCAGCTTCGGCGGACAATCGGCCCTCGACCCTTATCTCGATAAGAGCCTGAGCCGCTTCTCGGAGTATAAGAACTATACCCATAACATCCGCCTGATGCTCCGCTACTGGGAAGAGAAATATGACTATAATATCGGTGTGCTCGTACAGCCCCAGCATTCGAACTACATTCAGGACTATCGTGGCATCTATGTCGACACCATCCGTAACGTGACGAATCTCACCCCGACGATCGATTTCCACTATAAGTTCTCTGATCAGCAGAATATCTGGTTCCACTATCGCGGTGACACCCGTCAGCCCGATATCACGCAGTTGCTCGATATCACCGACGACTCGAACCCGCTTTACATCACACAGGGTAACCCGGGACTGAAACCGCAGTTCACCAATTCGCTGAATGTGTATTACAACAACTATATCCAGCGCTACAAACGTTCGATCGTGATCTATACCAACTACCAGAATATCCGCAACTCAATCTCAAACCTCGTGCGTTATAATCCTGAGACGGGTGGAAGCATCTCACGACCTGAGAATATCAACGGCAACTGGAATGTGAATGGCGGCTTTAACTTCAGCACCGCCCTCGATTCTGCCGCCCACTTTAACGTAGGTACGGATACGCGTCTGCGTTATAATAATTATGTGAGCTACTATGCTGAGCAGAACAAGGACTCGCAGAAGAACTATACCCGCTCTACCAACCTGACTGAACGTCTGACGGCTAGCTTCCGCAATGACTGGCTCGAGGTGATGCTCGACGGCTGGTGTAACTACCAGCACTCGCGCAATGAGCTGCAGCCCACGGCTAACCTTGATACCTGGCAGTTTAATTACGGTGGACAGATCCTCCTGCGACTGCCCTACGACTTCGAGATCTCTACCAATATCCACGAGAACTCACGTCGTGGCTATAACGATCCCTCGCAGAATACCAACGAGCTGATCTGGAACGGACAGGTGTCGAAGAGCTTCCTGAGCAACAAGTCGCTCATTGTGGCCCTCAATTTCTACGACCTCCTGGGGCAGCAGTCGAACTTCAGCAGTTGGGTGAATGCCAACAGCCGTGGTGAATCGCGCTACAATAGCATCAACTCGTATGCCATGCTCCACGTGCGCTATCGTCTGAATATGTTTGGCGGTAAGGTGGACACCGAGGGTCGTTACGACAAGAAATGGGGTAACAACGACGGTGGTGGCGGTGGCAACCGCGGTGGTGGCAATCGCGGCGGCGGTGGAAACCGTGGTGGCGGTGGTCGTCGCTAAATTGATGGTCATCAGTAATTAAATGAGGGATAGTTTTTGACGTCTTTCTTCCGACAGAAAAAAACTATCCCTCATATTTTATTGCTATTTCGAAATTATTGCTTATCTTTGCAGTCGAAATAAAAGACAGATTGATATGAGACTGACACTAACGATGTTTTTTTGTGCTGCGGCGTTGACTGTTACGGCGCAGATAAAGACCGAGATAAAAACGTTTAACCAGGCAGGCCCCTATGCGGTGAGTGCACCGCTGGGCCTTGATACGGTGGATGTGCAGGGAAAGAAGTTCGACGATGCCTCGCTAATGAGTAGCATCGCGCTGACCTCGCCAGCCACAGGCCGTTTCGAGGGTAAGGTACTCCCCTCTCTGAATGACTCGAAGAGTGTGGGTCTGTTGTCGTTCTATGTCAACAACCGCGACTATCTGAAAGGCAAGATCGAGGTGAAGGGCCCTAAGCATTACAAACTCTTCATCGACGGGGAGCCTGCTGCACCTGACTTGAAACTCGCTCCCGAGCATCATACCTTCACAATCCAGTATCTGGCTGAGCCCAAGGATACGGACTCTATTCACGTGGTGATCGATGCCCCGAAGGCAGTGGCCTATACCCTCGACAGCCGCCATCCGTTTATGGTGCATGATATTCTCGATGGCAAGCGCGTGCGGGATATCTCCGTCTCTGCTGACGGGCAATATGTCTGCGTGGCTTATCAGACCACGGAGCGTGGCGGTAGTAACCGTTGGACTTACGAACTGCGTGAGGCGAAGACGGGGCGTGTGGTGATGCAGCCACAACGGCATGCCCGTTGGATGCCCAAGACCATCGCCTGGGTAGAGGAGGAGCGCGAGGGTAATAAGCGTGTGCTCTATCAGGTGGATCCTACGGGCAAACGCACGCGCTGGATCAGCGGCTTGCCTGATGGCGGCTATAGCGTGGCACCTACGGAGGATTATCTGGTGATGACCATCGAGGAGAAGGGTCCCGTGGAGGACAAGGATATGTTTGAGGTGCTGGAGATGGACGACCGTCAGCCAGGCTGGCGAAACCGCAGCTATCTGGCCCGCTATGATGTGGCGACGGGTATGACGCGACGCATTACCTTCGGTCACCAGCAGACCATGCTGATGGATATCTCGCAGGATGGCCGCAAGCTGCTTGTGGGACAGTCGTATTCGCGACTGGCAAAGCGTCCCACAGAGGTGATGGATGTGCTCGTCATCGATGCAGAGACCTTCCGTGCTGATACGCTCTTTTTGAGTCAGGGCTTCCTGGCAGGCGCCTCTTTCTCACCCGATGGCAGGCAGATTCTCTTCAAGGGTTCACCCGAGGCCTTCGACCGTATCGGCTGTACGCTGCCCGCCAGTGTGACGCCCAATATGTACGACTATCAGCTTTACCTCTACGATATCGCCACGAAGCAGGTAAAGCCGCTCACAAGGGATTTCAATCCTTCCGTACAGACCACTTATTGGGCCTGGGGTGACGGCTTGGTGTATTTCACGGCTGAGGACCGCGATTTCGTGCGCCTCTATCAGATGAACCCTGCTACCGGTCAGATTGTACAGCTGGAGCATGCTGGCGACAATGTCAGTCGGATGAACATGTCTGCGCATTCCAATGTCGTGGGTTATATCAGCGCTGCCACTTCGTCATACGCCTCTGCCTTCGTGGCCTATACGGCCAAGGGTAAGGCGCCGATGAAGCAGTACAGCCTTTACGACGGTAAATCCCAGATGGCCGACATTGCTGTTGGCGAATGCAAGGACTGGAACTATACCAATGCGAAGGGTGAGAAGGTCTATGGGCGTCTGTATCTACCTCAGGACTTCGATGCCACTAAGAAATATCCGATGATTGTATATTATTATGGTGGCTGTTCGCCTGTGAGTCGTAACTTCGATGGCGTCTATTCCGGTCACTATTGGGCTTCGCTCGGCTATGTGGCCTATATCCTGCAGCCCAGCGGTGCTTCGGGCTTCAGTCAGGAGTGGGGCTCGCGTCATGTGAATACGGCAGGACGCGGACCAGCGGAGGATATCATCGAGGGTGTGAAACGGATCTGTGCGGAACACCCCTTCATCGATGCGAAGAAAGTGGGATGTATGGGTGCCAGCTATGGTGGTTTTATGACCATGTATCTGCAGACGCAGACGGACATCTTCGCAGCGGCCATATCGCATGCGGGTATCGCCAATCACACCAGCTACTGGGGTGAGGGCTACTGGGGCTATAACTATAGCGAGGTGTCGATGGCCAATAGCTATCCCTGGAGTCATCGTGAGCTTTACGTCGACCAGAGTCCGCTCTTCAATGCCGATAAGATCCATACGCCATTGCTGCTCTTGCATGGCACCGTCGACACCAATGTACCCATCATCGAAAGTCTGCAGATGTTCACTGCCCTGAAGTTGCTTGGGCGTGACGTGGCCCTCGTGGAGATTGCCGGTGAGAACCACCATGTGCTCGATTACGGACGGAAGGTGAAATGGCTGGGAGCTCAGATGGCATGGTTTCAGAAATGGCTCAAGGATGATCCCTCATGGTGGGATGCCCTCTTCCCAAAGAAACATCTATAAACAAAGATAAAGAAAGGAATGATGAAAAATAGAATCCTTTACTTGCTACTGACACTGACGCCACTATCGGCTGTGGCGCAGGATATTTCGGTTGGTGTGCCGCTCCCCACCATGACGAAGACAGACGGTAATCTGTTCCAGATGGCCTCCGACTCTGCCAAGGGAAA
Source organism: uncultured Prevotella sp. (assembly GCA_946403845.1). Classification (GTDB taxonomy): domain Bacteria; phylum Bacteroidota; class Bacteroidia; order Bacteroidales; family Bacteroidaceae; genus Prevotella. Next base: position 150,582 of record CAMJBL010000002.1, read on the forward strand.
GCCTGTGCTGCTCCAGCCCCTCTATTGGGTGAAGACACTGATCGACTCATCGGCTGTGGCTACTGTTGATCGTAATTATATCCAGCAGCCGAAACCCGCGTGGGCCATCGAGGCCAGGACGACCCTGAATCAGTCGACCCTGAAGATGGAAACCACTTGGGAGGATCCTGAAATAGGCAACATGAACCTGTGGGCGAAGAGTAAGAACGGTCTCTCCACCTCGGCAGGTCTGTGGCTGGGTTATCGCGGCTATGGCTTCGGCTATTCCAAGGAGTTCGGTCAGACCAGCGGCTCTACGCTGGCTTTCGGCGCCATGGGCGGTAGCTTCGGCATCAATCTGCGCATCGGCACCTATAACAGCGATATGCCCGACCTTTATATCGAAGGAGAGAAACTGACGTCTTACGATGAGGACGACGACCGCCTGGAGGATCCTATCAAGGTGCGTACGCTCTTCCTCGACGGCTATTACATGCTCAACGGCAAACACTTCTCGTATGCTGCTGCCTATGATAATTCGCTCATCCAGAAACGCTCGGCAGGATCGATTGTCGTGGGGGGTATGTATTGCCACAGCCGCGCAGATTATAGTGCCGACTCCAACTGGTTGCTGACAGCACTGATGGAGGGCGTGGGAAAGGTGAAATTCTCGCAGGGCAGCATCGGTGCAGGCTATGCCTACAACTGGGTGCCTGCTCGCGGATGGCTCATCAGTGCGATGGCCATGCCGATGCTCACCCTCTATAACCGCACCACGAAGTATGTGTATGACTTCGCTTTGGTGAATCCTCATGTGGAGGATTGGGATGCGATTCCGGACGATGAATTTGAGGAATGGTTGTTTGACTCGGAGACCGATATTGGTGTCGTAGGGGAGACGGAAGAGAAATCAACTAACAAGGTAAAGCTGAACTTCGATGCACGCTTGAGTGTGGTCTATAATTTCGACCGCTGGTATGTGCGTGTCTATGGCCATTATAACCAGTTCCGCTATGGTAGCGATACGGTTTCCGGACGTGTGACTGACTGGACGGCGAATGCGTCGTTGGGATTTAGATTTTAAAATGATGACGTACGAAGAGCTAAAAGGTAAACGTATTGCGGTGCTGTTGTCTGGTGGTGTCGATAGCAGTGTGGTGGTGTATGAGTTTGCGAAACTCGGTATCCATCCCGATTGCTTTTATATTAAGATCGGTCCTGAGGAAAACGAGGAGTGGGATTGTTCTTCTGAAGAGGATCTGGAGATGGCAACGGCTGTGGCCCGAAAATACGGCTGCAAGCTTGAGGTGATCGACTGCCATAAGGAATACTGGAACCAGGTGACAACCTACACGATGGAGAAGGTGCGTGCAGGACTGACACCCAACCCCGATGTCATGTGTAATCGTCTGATTAAGTTCGGTGCCTTCGACGAGAAACGGGGTCATGACTACGACCTCATCGCCACTGGCCACTATGCTCAGACGGAGATCGACGAGCAGGGTAGGAAGTGGTTATGTACGAGTCCTGATCCTGTGAAGGACCAGACCGATTTCCTGGCACAGATCTACGATTGGCAATTGAAGAAGGCCCTTTTCCCTATTGGCCATTATGTGAAGGATGAGGTGCGTCAGATTGCGGAACGCGAACATCTGGTGAATGCTAAGCGTAAGGACTCGCAGGGCATCTGTTTCCTGGGCAAGATCAGCTATAACGACTATATCCGTCGGTATTTAGGGGAGTTGCCTGGCGATGTGATAGAATTGGAGACAGGTAAGCGCATAGGCGAGCATAAGGGCTTGTGGTTTCACACCATCGGCCAGCGTAAAGGAATGGGGTTTGGCGGCGGCCCCTGGTTCGTGGTTAAGAAAGATGTAGCCAACAATATTCTCTACGTTTCTCACGGCTATGACCCCGAAACTGCCTACAAGCAGGACTTCCCTGTCTGTGATTTCCACAGTTTAACTCAGCCTTTAGAAGAAATTACAAAGCTCAAAGTTCAAACCTCAAAGTTCAAAGTTACTTTCAAGATCCGTCATACGCCTGAATACCATCCGGCGACACTCGAATGGAAGAGTCCGCAGGAATTCATCGTTCATTCGAAAGAAAAGATCCATGGTGTGGCGCCAGGCCAGTTCTGTGTTATCTACGACGCCAACCATCACCGCTGCCTTGGCTCCGGTGAAATCACGATATAATTTTATTGGAAATAAATTTGAATAATATGAATAATCTTGTTCACAAATAACTATTAATTTATTATTTTATGGATAAAATTATTCACATTATTCAAATTAGTTTCTTTAATTTATTCTTGTTCATTTTTTTGTGAAAGATCCGAAGTAGTCGAGACAGACTTTCTGCCATTTCTTCGCATTTTCCAGTTGATGTTGCAGACGGGCATCCGTTTCCTTCCACCGCTGCTCATCGATATTAGGCTTTGCCTCATTCCAAATGCGGATAAAGTCCTCTACCTCCTTCACACCGCGGCCATAGCGATACACCATCTCCTCATACACCGTGCGTCCGCTCTTCAGACGATAGGTCCAGGGTACACGGTGGAACCACAGCAGATAACGCTCCGGACAGGTATTGATGTCGTCGTAGATCGAACAGTATGGCTCCCTGTATTGCGAGGTGGCATCCGAACCCGTATGTGTACGGTCGAAGCCAATCGAGTCGTTATTGGCCTTGTGATAGTAAACGGGGCACCACTCTATCGGGTAGCGGGCGATAAAGCCGCCAGGCTCCGGGCCATAGTGCTGGTCGAAGGCGAAGATATGGTGCAGGCCGATAGGCATCATGTAATCAACACATGCCTCACGGGATCTCAACATCATGTTCAATAGAGGTGAGAGGTGAGAGGTAAGAGGTGAGAGATTACCTGGTTTGTCGAAAGTCTGTTGCAACCACTCCTGAGCAATCTCTTCCGATGTGAGGTTCGGATTCCAGGCCAGGCGTCCGAAGGCATACCAGTTAGCCTGCGAGAAATGATGTCCGCACCAGTTCTTGTCGAGGCCGATATTCGCCACACCTGCGATACCCACCAGTCGTGAGGGCTCCACGAATCCGAAGAACTCACGCCACATTGGTGCCAGAAACACCAGGTGGCGCGACTGTCCGAGATACTCCTGTGTGATCTGCAACTCCGCCATCTGCTGCGTTTTCCGCATCACGTCGAAGATAGGTGCATAGGGCTCACGGGGCTGGAAATCGAGGGGACCATTCTTCGACTGCAGGATCACATTGTCGCGGAACTTCCCGTCAAGGTCCTTGAATTCCGATACGGCCTGCTTTACACGGTCCTCACCCTTATGGGCTGCGCCATATACAAACGAGCGCCACATGATGATACCCCCGTAGGGTTTCACAGCATCTGCCAGCATATTGGCACCGTCGGCATGCGTACGCTGATAGTCGAATGGTCCGGGCTGTCCTTCGGAATTTGCCTTCACCAGGAAACCGCCGAAGTCGGGAATCATCTGATAGATCTCCTTGGCCTTCGCCTTCCACCACGCCTTCACCTGTTTGTTCAGCGGATCGGCCGTCTTCAACGGCTTACCACCATTGACACCCTTCGCTGGGATGGTCATCGGCGAGCCGAAGTTCACCGACAGGTACACCTTAATACCATAGGGTCTGAGGATATCAGCAATCTCCTTTACCTTATCGATATAGAGGGCGGAGAGCATCCTGGGCGAGGCGTTCACATTATTGAGCACGGTGCCGTTGATGCCGATTGAGGCATTGGCACGCGCATATTCCTTGATGAGGTCTACGTTGATGGGCTTGGGTTTCCACTGGTCGCTGTTGCGACGGGTCATCGGATCCTCCAAGGCCCAGAAGATGCTGCGCCCGGCATAGCCACGCTCTATCGAGCTGTCAAGGTTATCCCAATGGTTCAGGATACGCAACTTGTAGAAAGGAGCCGAGTAGCCCTTCTCACCCCTCAACAGGGCATAGGCACCGTAGAGCAGTCCCGTTTCGTTCTTGGCGGTGATGGTGCTGCCGTTGATTCGGTAGGCATCGTCGGCCATCGTGGCATCGGTCACCAGTGTGGCCTTCTCGCCCTGATAGTAGTTGCGCAGTTCTTCGGCTGCGAGACACGCTGGTCCCGATACCTGTGCTTTCTGTACTTTGTCAAATCTCAGCCACAGCTGGTGGCCGTCCTCTGCCTTCGCAATCCCCGCAAAGGCCAGTGCAAGCAATAAAAAAGTAAGTTTCTTCATACCTATAGTTGATATTTTTGCCGCAAATTTACAAAATAATTGCCCAAATATTTGGAGAAAAAAGGAATTTAACGTATCTTTGCAACATATTCTAACGAAATTCGGACTGAGGATTATATTGATTAACTCAATAAAACAACAACAAAATGAAGAAACTACTAACAATCGTTACCCTGTTCCTGTTCAGCATGGTGGTAAAGGCAAGCGATCCCTTCTATACCGATATGGAGCCGCTGAAGTTGACAACGCCAGAGATGAAACCCGAGTTAGTGCTGGGTGTGATGCCCGCTAACCCTTTTGCAAGCAATAAGGCCGGGGTGGAGGTTTCTTACAGCGAAGTGCAGACGCAGGGCATGGATTTTGATTTCTTCAAGTCGAAGACCAACCCTGGTGTCAAGCCCTATAAGTTCTTAGACGATATGTCATGGGTGGGTGTCCCCCTGTTCGTGGCGGGCTGGGCCATCAAGAGCGATAAGGCCATGTTCCGTGTGAATCGCAAGGCCGAGGATGGCGGTAAGAAGAATACCCAGTTGCTGAGCGACTTCAAGACGGGTATCGACGATTATCTGCAGTTCTTTGGTCCCACGGCTGTGGTCGGTCTGAAACTGGCAGGTGTGGAAGGTCGTAGTGACTGGCCACGTCTGTTTGCGAGTGCTGCCTTGTCGTATGGCATCATGGCAGGTTTCGTCAATGGCATCAAGTATACCGCCAAGGAAATGCGTCCCGACGGCTCTACGGCCAATTCCTGGCCTTCAGGTCATACGGCAACGGCTTTCGTAGGCGCCACGTTGTTGCATAAGGAGTATGGTCTCACCCGTTCGCCCTGGTATTCTGTGGCGGGTTACGGTTTGGCCACCGCCACAGGTGTGATGCGTGTACTGAACAACCGCCACTGGGTGAGCGACGTGATGTCGGGAGCTGGTATCGGTATCCTCTCCACCGAGTTGGGCTATGCCGTCGGTGACCTGCTCTTCAAGGGCAAGGGCCTTCTGCGCAACGATCTGCAGATGGACTTCGAGAACCCGTCATTCTTTAGTATTTCGATGGGTGTGGGCCTGGGCAGCAAAGATATCGACTTTGAGGTTTCTGACGTGGTCGACAGTTATATCTATGGTGTCGACTATCTCCAGGGGCTGCTGACAAACGAACAGATTCAGTTCCGTGCTGCCACTGTGGTGGATGCCGAGGGTGCCTATTTCTTTAATAAGTATGTGGGTGTGGGCGGACGCCTCCGTGTGCGCGCCATGTCGGCAAAGTCCTTCGGAGATTATACCTCGAGAGTGGGCATGGAGGACTGGAATGCATGGGGTGGTCTCTACGAAGCTTACAAATATTATAAGCCCGGCGATTATACTGGTGACATGGATATAGACGGCTTAGCATTCTTGGAGAAGGTGGGGCTTTTAGACCTTAAAACCTGGGATATCCCTCAGAATGCCCCTGTGACCGATCTCTATGGCGTGGTCAAGAGCGACCATATGGCAGAGTTCACCGGTAGTGTAGGTTTGTATTTCAACATTCCGCTCAGCAAGCACTTTGCCTTGGGTACCAAAGCCCTTATCGGCCGTTCGTTCACTCAGGAACTCGACATCGACGGTCATGCCGAAGGATATGAACAGGACATCCAGTACAAGATCGGCATAGAGAGTGGAGGCGCCGAGAATTTCTATTACCCCACGATGGACTTTATGAAGGATTCCAATGGTGACCCTTACCTGTCCTATCCTACGAGTACCGGCGAAAAGTGGAGCGACGATTGGGACTACCTGACGCTGGGCTCCAAGAGTGCCACCTCATTCGGCACGGGCATCTCGCTCACCTACAAGTACAAGTCGAACTTCTCCTGGCGTCTGTTCTGCGACTACGACTACTCGAAGAAGGACTTTACGCTGAAGTATGATCCCTATCACTTCCTGAGATATGGTCTGACAGGCAATGCCTACACCTTTATGGAGAATTTTTCAACAGGAGAGCTCCTGATGAACCCTGTCGAGTATAAGAAGACCAAGAAGATGAACTATTTCACCATCGGTCTTTCCTTCCTGGTTAATATCTGATTTCATAAACGAAATAATCCCCTCGTCAATCGGCGAGGGGATTATTTATTAAATGGACCTTATCCCATGCAACTCATATTATTTCAGGATTAGTCCACCGTTGGGTTGGAGCAGTACTTTCGCTTTGCCCTTCTTGTCGACCTTGAGGGTGGTGAGCGTGGGCTCTCCCGTCTTCTTGTCGTCGACATAGTATTGGAGTGTCTGGCCAGGTGCGAACATCGGCAGGTCGAGTGTCAGAGGTAGGGGCTGTTTCTCGGCAGAGAGGCCTGCTACATACCAGTCGTTGCCATGACGGCGCGCCAGCACCACATAACGGCCAGGATAGCCGTCGAGGTAGCGCGTCTCATCCCAGGTGGTGGGCAGTGTTTTGAGGAAGTCGATCTCAAACTGTGGTAGCTCGTCGAGGTTATTGGGTTGCATAGCCACGCACTGCACGGAGGTCTGCATAATGAGGCCCGAGGCCATCTCGAAGATGTCGGTGGTCTTGCGGGTGTGGCGGCTCTTGTTGTCCTTCGACATCCATTTGTTCATGATGATGCCACCCCAGTCCATCGAGGCCGTCGCGTTGCGGCAGAAGGGATGGAGGGTGAGGTCGAACGGTTCGCTGATGGTGGCTCCCTCGCCGAAGAACAGGTTTTCGGAAGCCAGCACGGCCTCTGAGGCCACATAGTTGGGATACATCTTCTCCCAACCTCTGGGGATGGTGCAGCCATGGAAGACGACCTGCAGACCATAGCGGTTGGCATCGCTGAGAATATCCTCATAGAGGCGCATCACCTCCTGTTTGTCGCCCCCGAAGAAGTCGACCTTGATGCCTTTGACGCCGATGCTCTGCAGCCACTTCATCTCCCGCTCGCGGGCAATGGCGGTGTTCATGCAGTCGCGTGGTGTCTGTGGGGCATCGTTGGCAAAACCGTTGCTATTGTACCATAGCAGCAGGTGTACCCCCTTTGACTGGGCATATCTGGAAAGTTCGGGTATACGGTCGCGCCCGATCTGCGTGTCCCACCAGTTGTCGACGAGGCAATATTCGAAGCCCATTTTCGAGGCGAGATCGATAAACTTCACCTGATCGTCGTAGTTGATGGAGTTGTCCTGCCAGAGCAGCCAGCTCCACGTGTAGCGTCCCGGCTTATAGTCGGTGCTGGGTGAATAGCGAGGTTCTACGAGATCGTAGCTGATGGTGGTCTCGGCGATGGGTTTCAGGGTACTGCCCAGGGTGACGGTGCGCCATGGGGTTACGCCGGGCAAGGGGATGGCAGCGAAGTCAGAGCCGAAGCCGTTGTTCTCGCCAGGATCGGGATAGGCAACGGTATAGCCCGTGCCGGCCTGATAGTCGGAGAGATGGCTGCCGCAGTAGTTGCTGCCTACACCCGTCTCAGCAACCAATGCCCAGCCTGTGGGCAGGTGGAAGAGGGCAGGGAAGATATAGCCATGACCATACTGCGAGGACTTGTCCATGGGTGCGTCGGCACTATAACCTTCCTCGTAGCTGGGCTTGGTCTGTTCCCATCCTGACTCCGGACCTATCTGCGGGGAGATGAAGGTGGTGGTGCCGTCGGGGAAATTGAAACTACTGGTCTCTGTAAGAATCCGTGCCCGCTTGTACTCGAAACGCCTGATCTTCTGTCGGGGTATCTCATAGCGGAAGGCGATGTCGTTGTTGCTCACCTGAAAGACAAGGCTCATCTTGACGCCATCCTTGTTCTGGAGGTCGATTTGCAGGCGGTTGGCCTGATAATCGGCGGAAGACGCCTTCGTACCGCGCATGGTATAGGAAGAGGTGAGAGGTGAGAGATGAGAGGTGACAATGGACAATTCCTTAGTGAGGTCGCCCAGACTGGTCTTGAGACCCAGGGCAGAGGGTAATAACATCTGTTGGCCATTGAGAGTGGCAGTGTAGTGTAATCGTCCACCGGCATCGCTGATGGTCACCTGCAACTGATTGTCGGGTGATGAAACACTAACGTCACCAGCCCAGCACAGGACTGATGACGTTAATAATGCGGTCAAGAATAACTTTCTCATTATAGTAACTGGTCGCTTTCAATATCCTTGAAATACTTATAAGTGCTGACCTTCAGCTCGTCGGCAGCATCTTCGTCGCTGACGATGATACCATGCTCGTGCATCTGGAGGGCTGAGATAGTCCACATGTGGTTGACGCTACCCTCAATAGCTGCCTGCAGAGCGCGTGCCTTGGCGTGGCCGTTGACGAGGATCATTACCTCACGGGCAGCCATCACGGTGCCTACACCAACGGTGAGGGCATGAGCGGGCACGTTCTCAGGATTGCCGCCGAAGAAACGGCTGTTGGCAATGCGGGTATCTGTGGTGAGGGTCTTCATACGTGTCTTTGAACTCAGTGAAGAGCCGGGCTCGTTGAAGGCAATATGGCCATCGGGACCGATTCCTCCGATGAAGAGGTCGATACCGCCAGCCTCCTGGATCATCTCCTCGTAATGGGCGCACTCGGCAGCGAGGTCGGGGGCATTGCCATTCAGGATATGGATATTCTCCTTCGGACAGTCGATATGATCGAAGAGGTTACGGGCCATGAAGGCATGATAGCTCTCGGGATGAGTCTCGGGCAGGCCCACATATTCGTCCATATTGAAGGTGAGGACGTTCTTGAAGGAGACACGTCCTTCGCGGCAGGCGGACACTAGGGCATTGTACATGCCTACGGGTGAAGAACCTGTTGGCAATCCGAGGACGAACTTATGATCGGGTGTCGGATTGAACTCGTTGATACGCTTAATTACATGCTCAGCAGCCCACTGAGACAACTTCTGGTAGTCTGATTGAATAATTACTCTCATAATTGTTTTTTGTTTTTGGTTCGTAAAAATTTGCTGCAAATATACAACGAATATTTTTTTTTATGTACGTATTAACACGGATTAACACGGATTTTTTTTTATCGCGCGTACTTATTTGTATCTTTGCAAGCAAATATGAAGGAATTTGTAATATCAGAAGCTAAGGCCGAGACGGCGGTGCTGGTAGGACTCATCACCAAGGATCAGGACGAAGCCAAGACCAAAGAATATCTCGACGAGTTGGAGTTCCTGGCTGATACGGCCGGAGCCGTTACCGTGAAGCGGTTTACCCAGAAGGTGGGTGGACCGAGTCAGACCACGTATGTGGGTAGTGGTAAACTGCTGGAAATCAAGGCATATATCAAACAGTGTCAGGATGCCTACGACGAGTGGGTAGACGCTCAGGATGCCTCGCTCTGGGCGGAGGGCCTGTTGGATGAGACCAACGCCCCGCAGCCGGTGGGTATGGTGATCTTCGACGATGAGCTCAGTGCCAAGCAGATGCGGAATATCGAAAAGGAACTGCAGGTGAAGATCCTCGATCGTACTTCTCTTATATTAGATATCTTTGCCATGCGTGCGCAGACGGCAGAGGCCAAGGCCCAGGTGGAACTGGCCCAGCATCGTTATATGCTTCCCCGTCTGCAGCGGCTCTGGACGCACTTGGAACGTCAGGGTGGTGGTTCCGGTTCTGGTGGCGGAAAAGGTTCCGTAGGCCTGCGTGGTCCTGGTGAGACGCAGTTGGAGATGGACCGTCGTATCATTCTGCAACGTATCACCCTGCTGAAACAGCGTCTGGCAGAGATCGACAAGCAGAAGACCACGCAGCGCAAGAACCGCGGCAGGCTGATCCGCGTGGCTCTTGTGGGCTATACCAACGTGGGTAAGAGTACGATGATGAACCTGCTGTCGAAGAGTGAGGTGTTTGCAGAGAACAAGCTCTTCGCCACCCTTGACACCACGGTGAGGAAGATGACTATCGACAATCTGCCGTTCCTACTGGCCGATACCGTCGGCTTCATCCGTAAGCTGCCCTCCGACTTGGTGGAGAGTTTTAAGAGTACCCTCGATGAGGTGAGAGAGGCCGACTTGCTGGTGCATGTGGTGGATATCTCACATCCGGATTTCGAGGAGCAGATCCGTGTGGTGGAGGAAACCCTGCAGGAACTGGGCTGTGCCGACAAACCCGCCATGCTGGTATTTAACAAGATTGATGCTTACACCTGGGTGGAGAAGGAGGAAGACGATCTGACACCTATGTCGAAAGAGAACTTGACCCTCGAGGATCTGAAGAAGACCTGGATGGCCCGTTCTGGCGAGAACCAGCACTATCTGGAGTGCCTGTTCATCTCCGCACGCGAGAAAGAAAACATCGACGAGCTTCGCGACATTCTTTATAGACGTGTCCGCGAACTGCACGTACAGAAATATCCCTATAACGATTTTTTATATCAAGATTATGAGTAATTACAGAAACTTAACACAGACCGAGATTGAAGTATTGGAAAACAATGTCTGCTGGGCAGAGGACTGGCAGCGTGTGATGGTGGCGGACGATTTTAAGCCCTATAATTTCCATCGTGTCATCTTCTATGGCGACATCCGCCTGGGTGCTTTCCATAAGATGGTGGAGGTGACAAAGGGTTTCGTGAAGCACTCGGGCATCAACGATGCCACGTTGAGGAATGTCACCGTGGGCAACGACTGCCTGATAGAGAAAGTAGGAAACTACATCAACAACTATACCATCGGCAACGACTGTTATATCTCGAATATCTGCACGCTAGAGACGACTGACGACGCAACCTTTGGTGAAGGCAGTGTGATTTCCGTACTCAACGAGATGGGTGATGGCAACGTAACCATCTTCCGCGAGCTGAACAGTCAGTTGGCCTCGTTTATGGTGAAGCATAATAACGATAAGAGCCTGAAGCAGACATTGCAGCAGATGATTGAAGACGAGCTTCGCGTGTCACGTCCGGATCGTGGCTATATCGGCAACAACGTGAAGATCATCAATGCGAAGGACATTACGAATACCATCATCAAGGGTGACTGTGAAATCAGCGGTGCAGCCCGTCTCTCCGAATGTACGGTGATGAGTTCGATGGATGCCCCTGTATTCATCGGTACGGGTGTGATCTGTGAGAACTCGATTATCTGTGATGGTTGCTCGATCAATAATTCTGTAAAGATGCAGGACTGCTTCGTGGGTGAGGCCTGTCAGATTACCAACGGATTTACGGCTGAAGCCAGTCTATTCTTTGCCAACTCGTTTATGGCCAATGGTGAGGCCTGTGCTGCCTTCTGCGGTCCCTTCTCGGCTTCACACCATAAGAGTTCCTTGTTGATTGGCGGTGAGTTCTCGTTCTATAATGCTGGCTCTAACACCAACTTCTCGAACCATGCCTATAAGATGGGTCCGATGCACTGGGGAACGCTGGAGCGCGGTACGAAGACCGCTTCGGGTTCGTATATCCTGATGCCTGCTACTATCGGTGCCTTCAGTGTCTGCTTCGGTAAGCTGATGCACCATCCTGATACGCGCAACCTGCCTTTCTCCTATCTGATTGCCTATGGCGATGAGATGGTGCTGGTGCCTGGTCGTAACATCACGACTGTGGGTCTGTACCGTGATATCAAGAAATGGCCGAAGCGCGACAAGCGATCAAAGCTGTCGAGGAAGAGTATCATCAACTTCGACTGGCTGTCGCCCTTCACCGTGGGAGAGATCATGGAGGGAATCCAGATTCTGAAGGATCTGCGTCATGCCTCGGGTGACAATGTGTCGCGCTATAATTTCCATGAATATGTGATTGCCTGTTCGTCGTTGCGGAAGGGTCTGAAGTACTACGATATCGCCCTGCGTATCTATATGGGAGCTGTGCTGAAACGCGCCCAGAAGGAGGGCTTCGTCGACAAGCCTGTGAGCAGCGTGGGACAAGGCAAATGGGTAGACCTGAGCGGACTGTTGCTGCCTGAGAGTGAGGAACAGCGTCTGATCGACGACATCAAGAGCGGTGCCATCGACAATATCCAGCAGGTGCTCGACCGCTTTGCGGATATCAACAACCATTATAGCGACTACCGTTGGGCTTGGAGCTACCAGATGATCCTCGACTACTACCAGCTTGATGAACTCGATGCTGCTGCCTGTGACCGGATCCATGATGATTATGTGAAAGCGCGTCGTGCCTGGATTGCCGAGATCCGTAAGGATGCTGAGAAGGAGTTCGCCATGGGTGACGTGGAGCGCGAGGTCTTCGATGACTTCGTTGAGAAACTCGACCACGAGATTGATTACGAGAATTAGTTTTTAGTTTACAGTTTATAGTTTACAGTTTACGGATGATATGAAAACGAAGGTTTTACTGGCTATTGCAGCCTTGCTGGTGCTCGGTATGAGCTCGTGCAGCAAGTACAAGTATGAGAGCGTGAAGGGGGATATGGCACAGACACGTATCTATACCCTCGAGAATGGACTGAAGGTGTATCTGAGTGTGAACAAGGATGAACCGCGTATTCAGACGTATATCGCCGTGCGTACGGGTTCGAAGAACGACCCCGCAGAGACCACCGGTCTGGCACACTATCTGGAGCACCTGATGTTTAAGGGCACCAGTCAGTTTGGTACCAACAACGCAGAGGCTGAGGCACCCTTGCTTGACCAGATCGAGCAATGCTACGAGGCCTATCGCAAGCTGACCGATCCGGAGGCCCGTAAACAGGCCTATCACGAAATCGACTCGCTGAGTCAGGAGGCTGCCAAGTACTTCATCCCCAATGAGTATGACAAACTGATGGCAGCCATCGGTGCAGAGGGAACGAATGCCTACACGTCGAATGATGTCACCTGCTACACGGAGAATATCCCTGCCAATGAGGTGGACAACTGGGCTAAGATCCAGAGCGACCGCTTTAAGAATATGGTGATCCGTGGTTTCCACACCGAGCTGGAGGCCGTGTATGAGGAGTATAACATCGGACTGACCAGCGACATGCGTAAGCTGTATTACACGATCAGCAAGATGCTGTGGCCCAACCATCCTTATGGCACACAGACCACTATCGGTACGCAGGAGCATCTGAAGAACCCCTCGATCACCAATATCAAGAACTATTTCAAGAAATGGTATGTGCCCAACAATGTGGCCATTTGTATGAGTGGCGACCTGGATCCCGACAAGACCATCGAAATCATCGAGAAGTACTTTGCCGATTGGCAGCCAGGCGATGATGTCAGTCAGCCGGCGTTTGGCGAACTGACCGAACTCTCGCAGCCCCAGGACACCACGGTGATAGGTCAGGAGGCTGAGCAGATATGGATGGGATGGCGTGCCGATAAGGCCAACAGTCTTCAGGCAGACACGCTGGATCTGATGGAGAATGTGCTGAGCAATGGTAAGGCCGGACTTTTCGACCTCGACCTGGTGCAGACCATGAAGATGCAAAGGGCCAATGGTACCTGCGAGCTGCTGCACGACCACGGTGCCTTCCTGCTGATGGGTACTCCCAAGGAGGGACAGACACTGGAAGAGGTTAGAAGCCTGCTGCTGGAAGAGATCGACAAGCTGAAGAAGGGCGACTTCCCCGATAACCTGTTGCCCAGCATCATCAACAACATGAAGCGTAACTACTACGAGCTGTTGGAGCACAACGAGGGTAGGGCCGACATGTTTGTCGATGCCTTTATCAACGAGGTGGACTGGCAGCAGAAGGTGGGCCGCATCGACCGTATCTCGAAGATTACCAAGCAGGAACTGGTCGACTTCGCCAATCGGTTCTTCACAGAAGGCTATGTCTCGGTATTTAAGAAACAGGGTGTCGACCCCAACCAGAAGAAGATCGACAAGCCTGCTATCACCCCGATTCAGGCCAATCGCGACCAGGTGAGCGACTTCGTAAAGGCCATCCAAGAGGCCAAGGTGGATCCCATACAGCCTAAGTTTGTGGACTTCGAGAAGGATATGACCACTGGCAAGACGGGTTACGACCAGCCCATGTACTATGTAAAGAACAATACCAACGGACTCTTTGATTTGGTGTTCCACTACGACTTCGGACAGAGTGCAGACTGCCGTTATGACGTAGCCGCTGACTATTTCAAATATCTGGGCACTGAAAAACTCTCGGCCGCAGACTTGCGTCAGAAGTTCTACGAGTTGGCCTGCGACTGCTATGTGAGTGTGAATGAAGAGGATATCAACGTCGGTCTCTCTGGTCTCAGCGAGAATATGGAAGCCGCACTGGCACTCCTGCAGGATGTGATGCAGAATGCGAAGGTGGATAAAGAGGCCTACAACGAGATGGTGGGTGTAACGCTGAAGCGCAGGAACGATGTCAAGAAGGATCAGCGTAATTACTTCGAATTCCTCTACAGATACGCCATCCAGGGTGAGCGTAATGCCTATCGCGACATGACGTCGGAGCAGGAACTGAAGGATACCGATCCGCAGGTATTCGTCGACCTGCTGAAGGATCTGGGACAGTATCAGCACACGGTGCTCTATTATGGTCCGCTGGATGAGGCGAAGGTATCGGAATCGGTCAGCAAGCTGTTTGCAAAGGATCTGAAAGCAGGGCCTGAGAACAAACCCTATCTGGACCAGTTGGCTAACGAGAACGAGATATGGATTGCACCTTACGAGGCCAAGAACATCTATATGCGCATGTATCATAACGAAGGACGCGACTGGGATCCGCTGGAGTCGGGTGTGCGCGTTTTGTTCAATGAGTATTTCGGCGGTGGCATGAACGGCATCGTGTTCCAGGAGATGCGTGAGACCCGTGGTCTGGCTTATAATGCCTATGCGAGATATAACCGTCCGCAGGTGAAGGGGCGCAAGGAGTCGTTTATGACGCATATCATCACCCAGAACGATAAGATGATGGATGCCGTGAACCACTTCAATGAGATCATGAACCAGATGCCAGCCAGCGAGGCAGCCTTCCAGATTGCGAAGGATGCGCTGACCAAGCAGATTGCCAGTGAGCGTATCAATAAGATGAATATCATCTGGAACTATCTCGCCGCCAAGAAACTGGGTCTTGACTATGATCTGAATGCCAAGATCTACGAGCAGCTGCCACAGATCACGCTGCAGAACGTCGTTGACTTCGCTAAGAATCAGATTGCCAACAAACCTTATCGCTATATCATCTTAGGCGATGAGAAGGAGCTCGACATGAAGGCCCTCGAGAAGATCGGCCCCATCAAGCGCCTGAAAACAGAAGAAGTATTTGGATATTAAATAATAAAAGTATGGCTAAGACAGTTGAATTTAAGTACGCCCCGATGTTTCAGGTGGGCGAGGACAAGACGGAGTACCGCTTGTTGAGTAAGGAAGGCGTGACGACGTCGGAGTTTGAAGGAAAGCAGATTGTGAAGGTTTCGAAGGAGGCCCTGACATTGCTGGCCCAGCAGGCCTTCCACGATGTGGAGTTCATGCTGCGTCGCGAGCACAACCTCCAGGTGGCTCAGATCCTGAACGATCCCGAGGCCTCCGAGAACGATAAGTATGTGGCCCTGCAGTTCCTTCGCAATGCCGAGGTGGCTGCACGTGGCATCCTGCCTTTCTGTCAAGACACGGGAACGGCGATTATCCATGGTGAGAAGGGTCAGCAGATCTGGACGGGCTTCGAGGATGAAGAGG
>CAMJBL010000003.1 GCA_946403845.1 uncultured Prevotella sp.
TTGTCCTTCACCTCGAAGGCCGACATCTCGGGCTTCAGGTCGTAGGTGGCCACCTTGGGCGAGGCCACCAGGATGCGGTCTTCGCCCGTGAAAGGTTCTTCGCGCCCGCCGTTGATGAACGAGGTGACGTGAGCATATTTCTCGGTCTCGGCGATGTGCAACTGCTTCAGGCCCATGCTGGCGATGTATTCGCCGAGGGTGTTTTCCAGATTGTCCTTGGGGAAGAGGATGTGTACGCCCGTGAACGAGTCGTCGTAGGGCGTCATGCAGTAGTACTGCAGGTTGGGGATGGTCGTCATGCCCTGCTCCGGCATGTCCTGCTGCGTGAGCACCGTGGTCAGCTCCTTGGCGCGGTCGCTGCGGAAGTTGAAGAAGATGACCACGTCGCCCTCCTGGATGCGGCCGTCGATGTTGCCGTTGACCAGCGGCTCCATGAACTCGTCGGTGTTCTTGTGCTCCTCGGTGTGGCTGTCGTAGCACGACTGCACGCCCGCCACCATGTCGTCCACCTCGCGCCCCTTGCCGTTGACGAGCAGGTCGTAAGCCAGCTTGATGCGGTCCCAGTTCTTGTCGCGGTCCATGGCGTAGAAACGACCGATGATGGTGGCGATGGCGCCCGTACCTGTCTCGTCGATATGCCGCTGCACATCAGCAATGAAACCCTTGCCAGCCCTCGGGTCCGTGTCACGACCGTCCATAAAACAGTGTACGTAGCAGTTCGGGATGTCATACATCTGCGCGATATCAATGAGCTTCAGCAGGTGGTCTATCGAGGAATGGACGCCTCCGGTGGAGGTAAGGCCCATCAGGTGCAGGTTCTTACCGCTGGCCTTGGCATAGCTGTAGGCCGCCTTGACCTCTGGGTTCTCCAGGATGGAATTGTCGGCACAGGCGTGGTTAATCTTCACCAGATCCTGATAGACGATGCGCCCGGCGCCGATGTTCAGGTGGCCCGTTTCCGAGTTACCCATCTGTCCGTCGGGCAGCCCAACGTACTCGCCCGAGGCCTGCAGCTCGGCGTTGGGATAGTTCGCCTTCAGGTAGTCCATGTAGGGCGTGGCCGTCTGTGCAATCACGTCCCCCTGGCTCTTGTCGCCGATGCCCCAGCCGTCAAGGATAATCAGCAGCGCCTTTTTGGCCTTACTGTCGCCCTTTGCCCCGGCGTTGTCGATATTCGACGTACACGCTGTGAACACGCTTGCACCGCAGATGGTCAGGATGGCGGCCATCATCCATAGTTTTGCTTGTTCTCTCATCGTTGTCATTCCAATTGTTTCGTTGTTGTTACCAGCGTAGGAGTCGAACCCGCACAGGCGCCTTGGGTTATCACTCCAGCGGAATCTCCGGATGTTGCACGGCGAGGGGCAGATCCTTCTGCGAGAGGTAGAACATGTAGAGAATGACGGGCTTCGTGCCGCGGTTCTCGCCGTGGTGGATGGTATTCACCATCTCGACGACGGCCTCGCCCTCATGCACGGTCTTCTCCTTGCCGTCCTGACCGATGATGGTCAGCTCGCCCTGCACCAATATGCCGTAGTTCATCACGGGGTGGTGGTGCCAGCCCAGTTTCTGACCGGCGGGGAACACGTATTTCACGGCCACCAGTTCTGGGCGTCCTTGGAAATAGTCGGGCAGTTCCACACCGTCCCAGCTCTGCGAGGTGCGAATCAATTCTTCACTCGTCACTTGTTGGACGGGATTGTCATCCTGTGCGTAAGCCTTCTCGCAGGAACTCAGTGAGATACTAACTGTTGTTGCGCCGCAGATGACGAGGATGGCGGCCATCATCCATACATACATTTTCTTCATAATTGTTGTCGTTATATTTGTTGTTCTTTAACTTATTCTAAATTCTTTATTACTTTTCTACCTCCGTCACGAAGCACGCCACAAGGCCGTAGGTGATGGTGGGACGGATCCAGATCTCCGTGAGCATATAGTTGGTATACTCGTTGGTGGGCTCCAGAAAGATGTCCAGGTTGTAGAGTGCAGCAATGATCATGTCGATGACGCAGATGGCCCACAGGTTTCGCTTGGTGTAGCTCTTCCAGTTCTTACGCGCATAGAAGAATGTGAGCATGCAGAGCAGCAGCACCGACAGCGTGAGACACACCAGATGAAGCCCGTAATAGGCCAGTGGCGGCGCGAAGAGGATGTCACGCAGCAGCACCGTCATACCTACTGAGATGGAGCACCAGTAGTTGAAGCTGAAGGTGTCGAGCCGGTTAAAGAAGTACATCCAGATCATTGTCAGACAGGCGATGTAAAACAGGTTGAGCACCAGCTCGGGCCACGCCTCGCCCAGTCCGAAATAAAACACGCCATAGAGCATCATGCCCACCGAGAACATGCCCGCCACAGCGGTGATCACGATGTCGAATATCTTGGCACCTTTCTTGAATCTTGTCTTCATATTGGTTTTAAGTTATATATATAGTTCTTGTCTTCGCAAAGTTACGAAATATCTTGCGAACATGCAAGACTCCAATAGTTGCCCCGTAAGATTTTGCAGATTTTGAAACAAGTTTTGCTTGTTTTGATAGTCTAGGCTCTGCTTTTAACGTTTTTTCAACCTCTCTTATCGAATTTTCAACCTTCTCCACAACCGATGAAATGGGGAAATATATCTGTTAACCCGCATATAAGGCCGCATAAGGAATAATAAAGATCCCCGCTCAGCTGAGTCATTATGCCAATGGCATCAAGAAACCACGTCCCGAACAACGTAGGCGTATTATTGAAGGAATCCACAAAATCGGCCGTGAACAGATTGCTGTGGAGTAAACGCTTTTACCCTAACACTAAAGGCGCTCTAGTATGACACTAAAGGTGCTCTAGTGTTAGGGTAGAGGGTGTTTAGTGTGATACTAAAGGGGTTGGAGTGCTGACATGCCGACATGCTGACATCGATTTCTAAGAGATATTATAAAATAGAAAAAGGTATATCAACGTCGATATACCTTTTTTAATAAATCTATGGAAACTGATGTCAGCTTGTCAGCATGTCAGCATCAGAAGACTTCCGGATTGTGTGCCTGATCTACGAGATCAGGGTGACAGGTTGGCGTGTTTCGTAACGGAAGTATAATAGTGAACTTATAAAAACTCTACAAAATATTTGGCAGTTTCAAGAATTATCTCTAACTTTGCCAAAGATATGACTTTTCGCTCGAAGGTCGTTCAATAGAGGATATGTAATTAAAACTATAAAGGCAATGAATAGAATGATTCAATGGATGCTTGCCGCCATCCTGATTTGCGGCGCAAGTGTGTTCACAGCGTGTACAGAAGACAACGCCGACAATCCCGCAGGCACGTCTGAGTTCCCTCAGTCAGGTGACACATGGGATGCAGAGACCGGTACGCTGACCGTCAACTCCAATCCGGGCAAAGACGCCTACAGAGGACAGACGGACATCGTGTCTGTTGTTTTCGGCGATGACGTGACGAGGATTGGCAACAGGGCCTTCTATGACTGCCACATCAGCGTGGTAGATCTTCCTGCCTCAGTGGTCAGCATCGGTAGCGAGGCTTTTCGCGGAGAGGATTCTGGCGTGTATATCGTGACCATCCATGCTAAGGGTTGTTACTTTGGCGATTTTCCTTTTTTACGGAGTATCCTGACCAACATCTATGTGCCCGCTGAGGCTGTAGACACCTATAAAGCCGACTACCCAGAATATGAAAATCAGATATTTGCCATCCCCGAGGCTAAGCAGGAAGACAATGAGATTATCTGGAGTAAGGCCCTCTGTGATTATATATGGGTAAAGAATTCGTACGATCACAAAGACAAGAAAGTGGTAGCCCACAACACCCAAGGCGGTATAACAGTCACCTTTACCGGTACAGAAGAGGACAGCGGATTCGGCTGGTCGGGTATTACGCTTGTAAAGGGCGAGAAACTGACATTCACCTCGGCTGTGGGTAACATCTCCAAAATAACGATACAGGCAGCCTACGATGAGGAGGATGAGCCAGAGACTCCCGTAGCGGAAGGCTGGACTTGGGATGCCGCGAAGCACACATTCACATGGCAAGGCACACCGGCTGCAACCGTCGACATGGTGGCTGGCGGAGAGATTGATCTCAGTAACATCCAAGTCAGTTTCACCATCAATTGATTGATTTGAAAAAGCTAACATAAAAGATCTATTATGAATAAGAACGAAAAATTCGTCATCACCATCAACCGCGAAGTCGGATCGGGTGGACGTACCGTAGGCCGTAAGTTGGCCGAGAAGTTGTGTGTGAAGTACTGCGACAAGGCCGTGATCGACGGCTTGACCCAGAAGTTCGGCCTCTCACCGGATCGCATCGAGGAAATCAAGGCGCAGAAGAAATCATGGTGGAACGAGATCAGCAACTACTACCAGACGCTGGTCAACAGTGCCAGCCAGCCGATGGAGGCTGAGGTGAGACTCGATAGCGCCTCGATGTTCGAGACTGAGAAGCGCATCCTGAAGGAACTGGCCACAGAGTCGTCATGCGTTGTGGCAGGCCGCACGGGTTTCATGGTGTTCCGCGAGTGGCCCAACCATCTGAATATCTTCATCCAGGCTTCGATGGCGCATCGCATTAAGCGTATCATGCGTCGTCAGGACGTCAGCGAGCAGGAGGCCCGCGACATCATTGTAAAACTGGACGCCAGCCGCGAGGCCTACATCAAGAAATACGAGGATACCTCGCGCTATGACACGCGCAACTACCAGCTCGTAATCTCGATGGATGACCTGAGTGAAGACGATGCCGTAGAGATTATCATGGATTATATCAATCGCACAAGTAAGTAAAATTACCCGATATACTGCATGATTATATCCGCAATCTCCTCCTCTGTCTTGCCGTCGGCGGCAATGACGAGTTGGTAATTGCGGGTATCGTAGCGTGAGGTGCCGGTATACTTCTTCACGTAGTTCTCGCGCATCGCATCCACGTGCTCGATGGTCTTGCGGGCCTCGTCCTCGGTCATGCCCTGCTTGCGAGCCACGCGCGCCACTCGGTAGTCCATCGAGGCCTGAATAAGGATGCTCAGGTGGTTGGGATGGTCGCGGAACACGTGGAAGCCGCTGCGACCGGCTATGATGCACGACTTCTCCTCGGCCAAGCCTTTCAGAATCTCGGTCTCGGTCTTGAACATCTCGTCGGTGGTCAGCAGGTCGGGTGCATCCGTCTTCTTTGGCAGATAGTAGTTAGAGCCCATGCCTGCGTCGAGCTTCAGGATACGCTCCACATCGGCCCACCAACTGTGCTTACGGCCCTTCAGCTTCTCAATCTCTTCGACAGTGAGGTTATACTGCGCTTGCAAGGCCTTGACGAGGGCCTTGTCGTAGAAAGGCACGCCTAACTTCTCAGCCAACAGGCGGCCAACAGTGCGTCCGCCGCTGCCTAACTCACGGTTAATCGTGATGATAAATTGCTCATTCTTGTTCATATTCGTTTCGTTTAAATCAGTCTTTGGGGTTATTTATCGCAAATTTAATGGTTTATTTTGAGTAACAAACAGACTGCAAGGCAAAAATGCATTTCATTAACTATTTTTTTATTTGTTTGCGCCAACAACACACCCACCCCACCTCATCACGCCTTTTTTAGTTGTTCCGTAAACGTTTTAGTGAGTTTTTAGGCCATCAGGTGATACAGATAAGAATAATATCGCTAATTTTGCAGCGAAATACAAACTACAGATTATATATGAACCGAATTCTATTGACAACTGTGCTTGCCGTCATCGCCCTGTCGATGACGGCTCAGTCGCAGGCTCCCGCCTTTCCTGGTGCCGAGGGTCACGGACGCTATGTCACCGGTGGTCGTGACGGTGAGATACGACATGTCACGACCTTGGCCGATGACGGGAAAACCTCGACAAAAGGCACCTTGCGATGGGCTGTCAACGGCTCGACGAAGAAAATCGTCGTCTTCGATGTGGGCGGTGTCATCGCCCTGACCAGCGACATCAGTGTTGGTGCCAACACCACGATTCTCGGACAGACGGCTCCAGCTCCCGGCATCACCCTGCGCTATTACACCATGCAGTACAGCGGCAACAATATCATCGTCCGCTTCATTCGCAGCCGTCGCGGACAGGAGAAGGACATCGACGATGGTGCCGATGCCACATGGGCCCGTAACAAGACAGGCATCATACTCGACCACTGCTCTTTCTCGTGGTCGATCGACGAGGTGGCTTCGTTTTACGACAACAACAACTTCACCATGCAGTGGTGCACCATCGGCGAGAGCCTGAACAATGCAGGCCACAACAAGGGTGCCCACGGCTATGGCGGCATCTGGGGCGGCAAGCTGGCATCCTTCCACCATAACCTCATCTGCCACGTCAACAACCGCTCGCCACGCTTCAACGGTGCCCGTTACGAGTGGAGTGGTTATACCGGTAACAAACTCTACAGTCAGTATCAATGGGAGAATGAAGTGCAGGCCGAGAACGTTGACTTCCGCAACTGCGTCATCTACAACTGCGGCAACGGCTGTTATGGCGGACCTGGCGGCGGACAGATCAACATCGTGAACAATTACTACAAGACGGGCCCCGCCGCCACCACCAGTCGTGTGACACAGGTGACCGTCGGTGCCAGTGACAACGCCAGCGGACATCCCAACCTCTGGACGATGACAAGCCGGTATTATATAGACGGAAACCAGATGAACAACACGGCCAACTTCAACGGCTGGTCGAACATTGCCTATGACAACGGCACCTATACCATCGATGGCGAGCATTGGAGTCCGGATCCCAACCACATGAACGGCGAAAATGTGACCTATAAGAAAAACAGCAAAGGCACCGACTGTGTCCGTATCCGTCTTGACGAGCCCGCTCCAACAGGCGAGGTTACCACCCATACAGCCGCTACGGCTTTCGACAAGGTGCTCACCTACAGCGGCGCCTCGCTCCATCCCGACGAAGTAGACACCCGCTACTTCACCGAGGCCCGCAACGGCACGGCCACCTATACCGGTTCGGTGACAGGCAAGAAGGGCCGTATCGACCTCGTTTCGGATGTCAACGGCTACACTGAGGCTACCTTCGGCACCGGCAGCCGCGAGGACGGTTTTGATACTGACAACGACGGTATTCCCGATGCCTGGGAGACGGCCAACGGACTGAATCCCAATAACGCCTATGATGCCGCCTCATATACACTCGACCCGGCCAGGTTCTATATGAATATCGAGGTCTATGCCAACTCCCTCGTTCAGGACATCATGCTCGCAGGCAACGGGCAAGCCAAGGATAGCGCCAAGGAATACTATCCCGCTTACAAACAGGTCGACGGTACGGCTGTCGATGCCATCAACACGCTGGGCGTTGACATCAGCGGCGGTGGCAGCAGCGACGACCCCGCCGTGGAGGCCAAGACCACGACCATCATGTTCAACGGCAGTGATATCGAATCCGAATCCGGTTTTTTTACGTTTGGCGATGGCAAGCATAACTTCAATTCCAAATTCACGGGCAAATACAACGGTCTGACCTATTCCCAGGGATTGAAGATGGAAGGGACGACCCTCGTACAGTTCACGACCAAAGCCACCGCCACCATCATCATCGTACAGTCGACATGGAGTGACAAGACCCTCAAGTTTGACGATCGCGAGCTTGACATCGCTTCTGCCACGACGCCCGATGACAGCGAGGGGATTCGTGTCTATACCATTACCGGCGTAGCGGCCGGTGAGCACAAGATTACCCGCGGCAACGGAGAGAGCGGCCTGTTCTATGTCGAGGTGCGCGAAGCAGGCACCACCGCCATCCAAGCCATTAAGACCAAGGTTCTTGACAACAACACATTCAACCTCTCGGGGCAGCGTGTCGATGCGACCTACAAAGGCATTGTCATCCGCAACGGGAAACGGTTCATCCAGAACTAACAACTAAATAGGGGCATCGACGTCCCTATTTTTTGTTGTATTCAACGTAAACGTTTACGAAATTATTATTTCTCAAAACCCCATGATATTAGATAATAATGTGTATCTTTGCATGGTAGAAACGAATAACATTAAATATTAACTCCAAAAACTTCAATTTATGCTAACAAAACAAATGAAGCAAATGCTTGTGGTGTTCCTGGCGATGCTGGGAATGGCCCAAAGTGCTACGGCTGCCGACTTTGTGGATTTCGAGATTACCAATGCCGACATGTCGGGAACATTCGACACATCGAAACTTCCCGCCGGTGTTATTTTCTCGGGCACACAAAGAAACGACAATCACGGCTATGGCAAAGTGACACTGACAGTACCCGTCAACTGTGCTGTAGAGTTTACGATCGGCGGCTGCCAGTATGCCAACCCTGCCACTTGCAAGGTGACCAATGCAGAGGGTGTGGTTCTGGCAGAACCCAACCTGAAAACCACCACCTGCTATCACCAGGATGGAGCAGCAGTAACCTATGTCTACAAAGGCGGTCCTACCACCCTCACCTTCTCAGACATCGCCTATCTGCCCTACTTCAAGGCAGTGGCTTTGAATGTGCCGCTGGACACTTACGGCAACTGGGATCTGGGCAATACCGACATGCAGACGGCCTTGATGGCCTTCTCGGGCAGCAACGAAGCCGGTGAGGTGGAGGCCCTCGAGAAGAATGGTCTGAAGATGAAGGTAGAGGCCAATGGCGCCACCTTCCGCACCAATGGCAACAACATGCAGATCCGCAAGGGAGCCGTGTTCAAGATTCCCGTAAAGGCCGCTGGTGACCTGATCACCGTGAAGGGCTATCCCGGCTACTCGCAGTATACCATCGCCGGTGGCGACGTACTGACCGACGAGAACACCTATAAGGCAAAGATTGCTGACGCCGAGGCCGGCTATGTGGCCGTGACCTCAGCCAACGACAACAATTACTATTATTCGATTTCGGTCGTGCAGTATGCACCGAAGGAGAAGATCAAGCTCGACAATGAGCCCGCCACAGCCACCTTTGCTTTCGGCGAGGGCGTCGAGGGACAGAAGGCCGAATTCAGCAATGCCGACTACTTCCTCTCAAGCAAGGTGACCCACGGCAGCAACTGGAACATCCAGGACAGTCAGACTTACAACGGCGTCAAGGAGACCCGTCTGACACCCGTCGACCAGCATAACAGCAATCTGACGGATGACGATGCTGTGACCTTTGTCATCACCCCGAAGCCCGGCTTCACCTTCACACCGACCAAGGCTGGATTCAAGACAAACCGTTTCGGTACCGACAACGGTCTGATCGACGTTTACTGGCTGAATGCCGACGGCACCACCGTGGAGTTGGATAAGGAGATTAAGCCTGAGCGCAACAATTCCAACCTGAATACCGTGAAGAGCTACGATATCGCCGGTGCAACACCCGGTGAGGGAACCTGCGGACTGAAACTCTATCTCTACAAGCTGCAGGCCGGAAAGCAGATCGGTATGGCAGACATTGTCATCGAAGGCATCCTCAATGGCACCGAGAATGAGGTACCTGTTTTGGCCTCGTTCAAGATCAACGGCAACGAGTATACGGTGGAAGACGTATTCGGCGAGCAGTATGAGGCCACACTGAAGTTGACGAAGAAGGAAGCCATGGTCGGCAAGAGCAATCCACTCAGCGATGTCGAAGCCACCAGCGGCGACTTGGGCGAGATTACCTATGACGAAAAGGACAACGCCTGCACCGTCACGATCCCGATGACAGCCGGCGACACCAAGATGAGCTATGTGCTGAATGTGATCTTCAAGCCCGACTACACACTGGAGTATCTGGGTGTGGATGGCAGTGTGCTGGCTACACAGACCGTCGAGGAAGATGCCACCATCGGTGCCTTCGCCTGCGACATCAGCAAGGTGGCTGCCACCAAGGACGGCTACAAGGCCCGCGGCTGGTTCAAGACGAATGTGCTGGGTGAGAAATTCACCACAGCCGACGTGATCACCGCCGACACCAAGCTCTACGCCATCCAGACGGAGATTGAGGTGGAGAGCACCCACAAGAAATACATCTTCGACCTGGCCAACAAGAACTTCTACGCTGAGGACCATGAGGCCTTCAACCCCGCTGGCGACGGCTACTACTGGCACGATGCCCAGCACGGATGGGCCATGAAGAACGGCAACACCATCGACCTGCTCGTGGGTCCGAAGGCCACTATCACCGTGACCCTCTGTCAGTATGGTTCCGGTACCGGGATCCTGGTGAAGAAGGACGGCAAGACACTCGACACGCTTCCCGGTATCGCTGAAGGTGACGGCGGTTCGGCTGTCTACAACTATGAGGGCACGCCCGGCACGCTGACACTCGAGATGCAGTGCGGTGGCGAGATGTATATCCATGGCGTAAAGATTGTGAATACCGCCGAGGTGAACTTCGAGAGCCATGGCAACTGGTACTTTGTAAAGCCCGGCAATGCCGGCAGTCTGCTCGATGCCATCGACGTGGTGAACGGCAAGAATGCCAGCAAGGATGCTGAGCGCGCATTCATCTACCTGCCCAACGGCACCTACGACCTCGAAGCTACCGTGAAGACCGCCATTACCGGTCATAACATCTCGATCATCGGACAGTCGATGGACAAGACCATCATCGTGACTGCGCCCGACAAGAGCATCGAGGGTCTTGGCAAGGCCGACATGTTCCAGGCCAGCGGCAGCAACCTCTATCTGCAGGATCTCACGCTGAAGAATGCGCTCGACTATTACAATGCCGGTTCTGCCGGTCGTGCCGCCGTGCTACAGGATGCAGGTAACCGCACCATCGGTAAGCGCGTGCGCATGCTCTCCTATCAGGATACCTACTACCCCTCGAACAGCAACCAGCAGGCCTACTGGGAGGACTGTGACATCCACGGCACCGTAGACTTCATCTGCGGCGGCGGCGATATACGCTTCCAGAACACCACCATCTCGCTCGAGCCACGTGCACGCGACGGCAAGGGCGGTCGTACCGTGACGGCTCCAACCACCGTGACCACATTCGGCTACGTGTTCGACAACTGTCAGGTGGTAGACCTCGCCAACGGTAAGGGCGACTGGAACTTCGGTCGTACCTGGCAGAAGGAGCCCATCTGTATCTGGCTCAACACCACGCTCGACGAGAATGCCCAGAAGACACTGGTCAGCTCACGCTGGACGCAGAAGGGTATGAACAACACCGACCCGAAGGTATTCGGTGAATATGGCACGAAGGACATCAATGGTACCGACATCACGCCGAAGAGCAATAAGATCACCTCGTTCGGCGGTACATTCGAGACCATCCTCACGGCTGCACAGGCTGCTGGATACAGCTATTCGAAGATGTTTAAGGACAACGCCGAGAAACCTTGGGATCCCGCTGCTCTCACAGCTCAGGTGGCTGCACCGACAAATGTGAAGCTCGCAGGCAAGACACTGACTTGGAATGCGGCTGAGGATGTGGAGACCTGGGTTATCTTTAAGAACGGACAGATCTTCGGCGTCGCCAATACACCCGAGTTCACCGTCGATGATACCAACGCCACCTATGCCGTGCGAGCTGCCAACAAGATGGGCGGACTGAGTGAGGCCACCTCCACACCTGCCATCGCCGTATTGGCCGACACTTATTATGGCACGTTCTATGATTCAGAGAACAGCTATGTTCTTCCACAAGGTCTGAAGGCCTATGTCGTGACAGAAAACACAGAAGACCATCTGACCTATGCACAACTGAACGATGTGATTCCTGCAGGAACGGCCGTCTTGCTGAAAGGTGAGAAGAACCGCAGTAGGAAATATGAATTGCCCGTCACAAAGGCTGAGCCCTACATCGGCCAGAACCTGCTGATGGGTAGCGATGTGAACACCCTCACCTACTCGCTCATCAAGATGCCGTGTCTCTTCTATAAACTCGCCTACGGTCCCTCAAACACAGAGTATGCGCATACTTTCGGATGGTACTGGGGTGCTGAAAACGGCGAAGCCTTCGAGATTGAAGGGCATCGTGCCTGGCTCGCCATCCCGAAAGCAGCCGCATCCCGCATGTATACCCTCTTCACCGACGACACCACAGACATCGAACTGCCGACTGCCGACAGTGACACGATCGATGAGGTCTACAACCTGAACGGTCAGCGCGTCGCAGCTCCGGCCAAGGGTCTGTATATCAGAAACAACAAAAAGGTAATCATTAAATAACACAAGGATATGAAGAAATTACTGATTTTATTCTGCATGGCCCTTGCCACACAGGTATTCATGGCATGTGCTGCGGATGATAATCCCGTAGACACCACCAATACCAATAATCCTCAGGATGTGGTGACCGACCAGCCCGCCAACTAACCCACCAGCGTATCAGATTGCATTCATTTCAAAGGTGTAGTTCTTTTCGGACTACACCTTTTTTCTGTAAACGTTTACGAGAGATTGTTTAAATAATTTAGTTAATAATTTGGTTATATTGAAAAAAAACACTAACTTTGCCACAAATTATAGACTAATTTGCTGAATATCATTTACTAATTAATAATAACTTTAAAAAACAAGGTATGAATCAAGCAATGAGACTATTGTGTAAACTTTGCCTCTTAGCAGCATTCTTCGTACTGGCCCCCCCTGAGGTGCTGGCACAGACGATTGCGAAGGGTCAGGTTTTCGACTCAACAGGTGAGCCAGTCATCGGTGCGACGGTTGTAGAGAAGGGAGATCCCAAGAATGCAGCCGTGACCGACTTCGACGGAAACTTCTCACTAACGCTTAAAAAAGCGAAAGCTGTGGTTATCTCCTACATCGGAATGGTAACCCAGGAAGTGGCTGCCTCGCAGAACATGAACGTAACCCTTCAGGACGACAACGCCTCGCTCGAGGAGGTGGTTGTGGTTGGTTACACCAGCAAAGCCCGTAAAGACCTGACAGGATCTGTAGGATCCGTCAGCGGTACCAAACTGGCAGTAGTGCCCGTTACATCGGCAGCCGTAGCCCTGCAAGGTAAGATTTCTGGTGTACAGGTAACAACCGTCGACGGTCAGCCCGGTGCCGACGTCAACATCCGTGTTCGTGGCGGTACGTCAGTGACACAGGAAAATCACCCACTCTTTATCGTTGATGGTTTCCAAGTGGATAACATCAATGATATTCCTCCTTCGGACATTGCCAGTATCGATGTGCTGAAGGATGCCTCTCTGACAGCCATCTATGGCGCGAAGGGTGGTAACGGTGTGGTGGTGGTGACCACCAAGAGTGCCAAGGAGGGCAAGGTGCAGGTTTCATTTAATGCGAACCTGAACATTAGCCATATCTCCAAAACGCTCGACCTGATGAATGCCCAGGATTTTGCCAACTATCAGTATCAGTGGCACTCCTGTAATGGTACGCGTTCAACCAATGGTAAATTCTTCCGTGCCAATTTTGGTAATCCCTACGACCTAGACATGTACTCTACCCTGCCCTCTCACGACTGGCAGGATGAAGTAATGGGTGAGACACCGGTGAACTACTCCACCAATGTCACCATCGGTGGTGGTTCGGAGAAGGTGAAATTCAATCTGTCGTTAACACAGAGTGAAGACAAGGGTATTATCCTTGGTTCGGGTGTGCGCCGTACTAACATCAATTTCAAGACCAACGTACAGGTGACGAACAATTTCAGCATCCAGTTCAACCCCAAGTTCACGTTCCGTCGTGACGAAGGTGCTGGTGGTGAACATGTGGGAACTGGAGGTATCATCGATGTACTGCAATACCGTCCTACAAATGGTCTACGTGAGTTTGGTTATATTGATCCCGCATATGCCGATCCCGCAGAGGAGGAACTCTTCAACTACACTAATCCGAAGAGCGATATCTCGATCAACCAACTCGTCAAGCACTCCTACACCTACACCAATGCTGTTGCATTGGAATGGAAGCCCATCAAGGGACTGAACCTTCGTTCTGAGGCTACCATCGGTCTGACATGGACAGATCAGAGCCGTTTCTATGGCGGCTACACCAGCGAAGGTCAGAAAACGATTCACAAGAACCTGCCAATAGCCACACTCAACAATACGAAGCGTCTGAACTATGTATGGACGAATACCGCTTCATATAATTTCTCGGTAAAGGACACTCACAACTGGTCATTCCTTCTGGGTCAGGAGATTTATGAGTCGCAGGTTCGTAAAAACGAATCGACCAACCACCTCTTCCCTGCCGCTTTCACAGCACAAGAGGCCTGGAACAACATGAATTTCGGTACACCTTATCAGACCGTCTCCTCACTCTCTACACCCGACCGTACCGCCTCTTTCTTCGGTCAGGCCAGCTACAACTACAAGCACAAGTACCTTATTTCAGGTACAATGCGTGCCGATGCTTCCACACGCTTTGCACCCGGTTATCAATGGGGCTACTTCCCATCTATCTCAGGTGCATGGGTCATCAGTGAGGAGCCATTTATGAAGGATGTTGAGTGGATCAGTCAGTTGAAACTCCGTGCTGCCATCGGTATGGCTGGTAACAACCGTATCGACGCAGATCTGTATCGTGAGCTTTATGCCATCAACTCTACGGGCGGACCTGGTTTTGGCGAGGTTACCTCATTAGGTGAGCAGTACTATGCCAACAACAGTGGCGACCAATTCTATAACCACGAAATCAAGTGGGAGACAACAATCACCCGCAACCTGGCTGCCGATATTTCTTTGTTCAACGGTCGTCTGACCATCACCCCAGAGTTCTATTGGAATACGACCCGTGACCTGTTGTACAAGTCGAACCTGTTGCAAGTGGGTTATACTAGCCAGATGCAGAACATCGGTCAGGTCACTAACAAGGGTATTGAGCTGAGCATCAGCGGCGATATCATCCAAGGCAAGGACTACGTGCTCTCAGCCAGTCTTACCTTCGGCCACAACAAGATGAAGATTGACAAACTGAACGGTACCGAAAGTGAACGCTACGAGGAAGGTAAGCGCTGGAAATCCAGTTATAAGGATTATCTGCTGCGCGTAGGCGACGAAGTGGGACTGATTTACGGTTTCGTCTATGACGGACTCTA
Organism: uncultured Prevotella sp.; assembly: GCA_946403845.1. Taxonomy (GTDB): domain Bacteria; phylum Bacteroidota; class Bacteroidia; order Bacteroidales; family Bacteroidaceae; genus Prevotella. The sequence goes on from CAMJBL010000003.1 coordinate 14,973, forward strand.
TCAGTTCGACGAATTCTATTTTGACCCGCAGAACAACTATCAGGCAGTGCCCTGGGGTTCTGCTGCTGCCGACAACGGCACCAGCAACAACTGTGCACCCCGTGAAGACGGCTACATCACGATTATCAATGATATCTCCGGCGACAGCAACAGTGGTATCGCTACCCTGCCCGGTAAGATTAAGTTCAAGGATCTCGACGGTGACGGTCGCATCACCGAGAACGACCGTACCATCATCGGTAATACCAATCCAAAATTCCAAGGCGGTTTCGGTCTGAGCGGTCAGTGGAAGGACTTCGACTTCACAGCCAACTTCACCTACATGCTTGATTTCGATATCAACAATGCAACGGCTTATCGTCTGTCGTCATCAAAAGGCAACAAGAACAAGTTCTATAATGTCTTGGCTGAATTTGCCGACGGTTGGCAGTATAACGACATCGACGGTAGTATCACCAATACGAAGGGTGATATTCTCTATAAGGCCTATTATCTGAGCGACCCGGTGAATGTCTACAAGCAGGGAAACCAGAACCGTTCCCTGTGGAACCCCACCGATGTCACCACCGACATCTGTCACTCCTACTTCATCGAAGACGGCTCGTTCCTGCGCTGCTCTGACGTGACCTTGGGCTACACCCTGCCGAAGAAGCTCACGCAGAAAGCTGGTGTCTCGAAAGCCCGCTTCTATGTCTCTGCTTCCAACCTGTTTATCATTACAGGCTACACAGGTTACGATCCTGAGGTGGATATCCAGACTGGTCTGACACCAGGTATGGACTACAACCGCTATCCGCGTAGCCGTACCTTCGTGTTCGGTACAAACATCACGTTCTAAACAAATAAGAAACAGATATGAAAATCAAGAATATTTTACTGACCGGAGTGGCAGCACTGGCATTGGCATCCTGTAATGACTATCTGGATGTTGATGCACCGTCAGCATACTCTGAGGAATTTGTCTTTGGCCAGAAGTCAGAGATTGAGCGCGCCCTCAACGGTGTGTATGCTCAAGCCCTTGTCGGCGACCTCTATGGCAATGCCTATCAGCTGACCTTCAACTACAATAGTGATGTGGACGTGCAGATCAGCTCCGACGGAAGCCATGAGCACAACACTTATGCTCGATACGACTGTGATGACGAAGGTAATGACATCCTTAAATTCTGGACAGCAGCCTACAATCTGATTGAAGATTGCAACAAGTTCATCGCGTCTGCCGAAAAGAGTAAGTTCTATGTCAATATCGACAATGACCCCGAATGGAGTCAGGACGGTCAGGTACTGCAGTGGATTGGTGAGGCCAAATGTCTGCGTGCCATGATTTACCACGACCTGGTTGTCATGTTTGGTGATGTGCCTTTCACCTTCACACCTGCCTCAAAACGAGAAGAATACATCTTCCCGGTCACCGACCGTCAGGAGATTCAAGACGCACTGATTGCTGATCTGAAGGAGGCCTCAATTAAGATGTCGCCCGCCAGCAGCGTCACCGTTGAGCGTTGTTCAAAAGAGTTTGCACAATCCATGATAGCCCGTATTGCCTTGACAGCTGGCGGTTATTCGCTCCGTCCAAACAAAAGCGACAACCGCAACTATGGCACGATGGAACGTCCTGCCAACTATCGGGAGTACTATCAGATAGCCCGCGCTTATGCCGACTCTGTCATCTCGACTGGTGCACACGACCTCAAGGCAGAATATCAGACGGTGTTCGTCAATGAGTGTAACTACCAAGTCATCAACAACGACGACCCCATCTTCGAAATTCCCTTCGCTAAGGAATCAACGGGTAATACCGGTTACATTCAAGGTCCCACGTATTCTTCCTACGAGAACAAGACAACAGGCGTATGGGGTGAGACAAAAGGTAACGGACGTCTGCATGCTTTCTACCGTTTCCTGTTCCGTGACAATGACAAACGTCGCGAGTTTGTAAACGGCCTCTGGTATTACACCTACCGCATTGATGAGACCAACACCCAGGTCGACTCCATCATCATCCGCAATGACTATTCTGTTCATAACAACAAGTGGTCGAAATTGTGGACGGCAGAAGGGTCTGCACTCGGCAACGTCTCTACCGGTTCCACTGGTATCAACTTCCCCTACATGCGTTATGCTGACGTTCTGCTGATGTATGCCGAGGCAGCCAATGAACTGGACGGTGGTCCCTCTGATCCCAAGGCTGTGGCCTGTCTGACGAAGGTACATGCACGTGCTTTCACCGACGGTGATGCCGCTTTCATCACAGAAGCCATTGGTAACAAGGAGTCTTTCCAGAAGGCCATTATGGATGAGCGCAAATGGGAGTTTGCCGGTGAGAACATCCGCTGGCGTGACCTCGTGCGTACCAATACTCTCTCCGAAGAACTTTTATACAGTTTCCTGCGTTACCATGCAGCTGGTATGGCTGGTGATTCTGGTTTTGAAGAGGCTATCAACGAGCACGATGGTAACACCTTCAATTACAAGCCGCTAACGATGTACTATCATAAGTACTATGCCACTGAGGGTACTGACCAGCAGAAACTGATTGCCCACCGCATGATTAAGAATCAGCTTTATGGCTACATCGTTAATGATGCCTATGCTTTTGAACTGACATACCCCAACCAGTCGCTACCAAGCCTGCGTTTGTACAATGCTTATACGCGCCTCAGTCAGCCAACAACCAGTCAGATCCGTACCTTCGGATTTGCTGCAGAAGGTTGGAGCAATGCCAAGTTCTACAATTGGTTCAACGATGCTACGGCACAGCCAAACAACCAGTGTAAGTACAGTTTCTACGGCTACATCCGTACCGACGACAATGGTAATATCTGGCTCATTCGCAATGGTGTGCAGGAACAGTTTAATTCTATCCCCGCTGTTGAGTCACTGCCTGCCGTACGCTACATTCTTCCCTATCCTAATCAGGTGATTCAGCGCTCGTCTGGTGCCTATAAGAACTATTACGGCTATTAATAACAACAAGAATTCATAAGATATGAAAAAAATACTGAATAGCATCATGCTACTCCTGTTAGCAGGCACCTCAGCACTGATGGTGTCGTGTAAGGAAGACAACGACAACTCGTCGTCTACCAACACTGACAGAGAGTTTATGACCATGTTCATTTGCGACAATACCCGAGGTAAGGGTTCCGACTACCCCTACAACAGCGGACTCGACGGTGCCTATCCTCACGGCAACACGATTCACCTCTATTGGTATGGTGTGAATGACTGTGCCGGCTACCAGATTCAGATGGGTCTGCAGATCAAAGTGGCGGGTGGTTCCGAAGCCTGGGCAAGAGTCCAGGGCACCAGCGACCTGTTGCTCGACACTATCGTAGGTCCCAAACAACTTGATCTGCTTCTAAAGGACTTGCAATACTCCACCAACTACCGCTTTGCCATCCGTGCCCTATCAAAACTCGATAAGAACATTAAGGGTGACGAGTCGACCTTTGCCCATGCCTCTAACTGGTATGGTCACGGCAACGGCCGTCAGTGGCAGGAGTATCTCGGAATTACGACCAACGACCGTTATCCCACTCCAATGGCAATCTACGTCAATCAGGCAGAGACCACAGAGAATGATATGCATGTGTACTTCAATACCAACATCAACGATCTGGGTCTTAATTTGAACAATGAAGACGACAAGGATAAGTACGATGCCTATTACGAGAACTTCAACATCGACAAGAGCGGTAACTTCGGCTATAAGTACCTCACCGTACAACCCTCTCCAAACAACCCCAATTCTACGGTTGATGAGAAGTGGAAGAAGTACGAGATTACCGATGAAGACCGTGCCCGCGGCTATGTGGTTGTAACAGGTCTGACACCTAACTCTGTTTATGTTATCGACGTGATCGATCCCGAAGTACCGGTAGAGATTGATGCCAAGTACAACACCTGCACTGCCCGTTCCGACGGTCAGCCGGGCGAGCCCATCCTGCTGTCACACGATGAACTAATGGCCCAGGCTTCCAGCTTAGCGATTCCCAAAAGAGACGACAAGCGTGCTGACATATATGGACCTAAGGCAGAAAAGTATAACGCAGCACCTATCACCCCGATGCTCTACGATTTCATCTCCGACACCAAGTACGCAGAAGGACAAACCTTCATGCTGGAAGGTGGAAAGACCTATTATCTTGATGGCAACGACATCACATGTAAGGGTTTTGTATTGCGTACACGTCCTGAGGATGTTGCAAAAGGACTCCGTGCCCGTGTCATCTGTGGTATTGGTGAAAGCTCAGCCGTATTCACCCAGGGCACAGAAGGCCGTCAGTGGGATGGTTGTCCCTACTCCATGTTCACCTTTGGCCGTTCGCCAGAAGCCGGAGAAGGTGGTGAGATCTATATGAAGAAGCTGGCCTTCTACGACATTGACTTCGACAACCCCGAGTGCTTCAACTATGGAGACCAAAAGGCCGGTGTTGGAAATGCCACAGGAAATTACTTCTTCAATATGTTCAGCGATGGTATGGCTGTGACACTCGACTCACTGGTCATTGAGAATTGCTCGTTCAAACGCATTGTCCGTGGTTTCATTCGTGAGCAAGGTCCTAATTATAAGTTGTGGAACCACGTGCTCATCAAGAACAATATGTTCTATGACTGCGGCTATTACAGCAACGGTGCTGGTGGCTACTGCTGGATCGACGGTGCCGGCAACAATGGAAAGACCAATATGTTGGCCGACTTCAAGGCCATTGAGAACACGTTCTACGACTGTCCTTTCCCTGCCTTTATCAAGCAGCAGCTAAGCGAAGAATTCAAATATGAAGGCAATTCCAGATGGAATATTACCTTCTCGAACAACACACTCGTGAACTACAATACCCGTGGCGACGGTGCCATCTTTAAACTCACCCGTCTGCCCAATGGCTCTGTATTCAATGTAGAGAATAACCTGATTATCCTCTGCAAACAGTCTGGCGACCAGCGTGTACTCCAGCAGTATGGTGCTTACACACCCGACACCGAGACACTCGCCGATGGTTCCGCCGGTGTGGTAACGCTGAATTTCAACAACAACTGGTCGACGAACAACGACCTGACAAACGGTTCTATTTTCAGTTCACGTGCATGGGAAAATGAGAAAGATGGCTTTGGGTTCCTTGTAGCCAATAGTAAGGCCAACCTCAACGGTTCACTCAAGGTGGCAGTTGCCGATATCTCGGCTACCGACCTGCTGATCAGTCCCTGTCCGCCGCACATTGCTGCTACGGCCGAAGACCAGAATATGCACCGTGCCGATGCACTGGATGGCTCAGCAACCACGCAGTATAATGTGAACCTCTACTTCAAGGACACCAATAACGACATCTACAAGAACAATGCAGGTGCGGCAAGGTGGAGAAACAAATAGAATTGATAATTGACAATTGAAAATTGATAATTATGAATACATTCAAGAAATCAATATTCGCAGTGATAGCAGCCCTGACAGCAGGGCTGGCTATCACCTCCTGCAGCGATGCCAACGAGTATGAGGATTTCAATGCCGACAACAAGTCGTGGGTCACAAACTACAATGACTCAACAGCGGTACCTCACCCCGAATCACTGGCAAGCACCAAATGGGTACGCGGCACAGGTATTAAGGCTAATGCCTATGGACAAGATGTTCAGGGTTTCGTGGAGAGTCTGGATTTTGTATCAGCCGACTCTGTGGCTGTCAAAATGAGCCAGGGCACCACTCAGGGTACTTGGGTTGACGACTCCAACACTGAGCGTCTTCCACTCTACGAGTATGATTACAGTGCATCAACGGGCAAGATACAGATTCTGCAACGCACTGTCAATAAGGGAGCAGTCACCAAGAAAGCAATCTTTGTTGGAGTTGCCGTCAGCGGTACACAGGAAATCATCACCATGGTACACTATGGCGATACACCTGCACAGACTTATCTTGTGAAGCAATAAAGAACTATGTAATATCATACGGAAAGAGGTTGCGTTCGGCGCAACCTCTTTTGTTATATATCTCAAATGTACGCAAACCTTTACGTTAATAATTTCGTAAAAAAGAGGAAAACATTTGGCTATCTCGAAAAAAAACTCTATTTTTGCACAAAATAATATATAGATTGATAAGTATTTCTTATTTACTAACTATAAAAAGTGTAATTTATGAAGAAAATTTTTACATTAGTTTTCGCCCTTATGGGCTTCGCAGGTGCTGCTAACGCTGCATCGGTTGACGACATCGCCCCCCTGAAGCACAGCTACGTGCTGGTTTGTGAGGATCTGGGTGCTCGTCCCGGCAAGGGAAATCTGTTTGGTGACAATCATTTCCTGGATGTAACCGGCGGTTCTACTGCAACTAACAAGGGTTCTGTCGACCTGTCTGCAGCTGATGGTGTGCTGGTCACAGACGAAATTGCAGCCAAGTATGGTGAGTATGGTAAACACCTTAACTTCCTTCGTCTGAAGAAGACTCAGGACGTAATCGCTATGAGCGTGACTGCCAAGTCAAAGGTGATTATCTTCTATCAGGACAACAACAAGGATGACCGTTATCCCGTGTTTGCCAAGGACGCAGGTCTGAAAGAGCGTTTTGCTGATGGTGTAAGATCAGAAAGATGCTCTGGTGAAGAAGGTGCTCCTGCTGCTAACCTCAGAAGAATTGAGTGGACAGCTACTGACGACGGTCTGGTTTATGTTGGCGACAACAATGGTGACATGTTCGTGAGCTACATCATCATCGAGGCTAACGAGGCGCCTGGTACACCTACCGTTAAGGTTGGTCCTCAGACCTTCGAGGGTGGTCTCTGGTTCCGTGAGGTGACCTGTAAGGCTAACGACTACAAGATGGAAGGATCTGATGAGGGTATTCCTACACTCGTTACCTATACTACTGACGGTTCAACTCCTACAGCTAGTAGCCCAGTTTACACTGAGCCTATCAAGTGTTATAAGGATATGACTGTTAAGTTCCAGGCGTTCCAGGATTGGGGTGCTGGTGCTGACGAAGGTTTCATCTGCGATGCTGCAGACAACGAAGGAAATGTCAACTTCGTATTCAATGCTCCAACCATTGAGGTCGATGGTGCTACATTCACTATTACCTCTGAGTATGCAGAGCAGAATGGTTCTAACTTCTATAAGCTTGGTAATGGTGAAGAAGTTGCTGGCAATGGTGCTACTCTGACAGAGTCTGCAACAGTGACCGCCTACACCAAAATTGCAAATGGTGACTATACAACATTTACCACCAAATCTACCACAAAGGACGTTTATGTGCTGAATCCTATCAAGGAGAAGAAGACTATCGCTGTAACAGCTGCTGATGTTGTTATTGACGAAGAAGCTACGGCACAGGCTACCGACGGTGCTACTGTCTACAAGGTTGAGAACGGAGCCATCAGCGCCGATAAGATGGACTTCTTCGTGAAGAACCTCACCTTCGGTGTCTTGAAGGATGCCAAGGCTCAGTATCAGGTACCTGAGGGCCAGGAGGCTTATATCCAGATGAGCAATACCAACATTGTATTCCAGGTGGCCGAGGGCGACTCTGTAGTTGTGAAGGTTGTCTGCACGAAGAACTCTTGTAAGAACCTCGATGCCGACGACGCTGCTGAGGACAAGCTGGATAACGGTTGTACACCTGACCGTCAGTGCTTTGTCAATGTGAGCGGTACCACTTACTGTCTGACCGACGCTGAAGGCAAACACACCAACGACCTGAAGCTCTATCCCGATGCAAACGTATTCGAGTTTGGCTTGGGTGCTGGTACATGGACCTTCCAGAAGTACTCTGGCACAGGTAACATTCTGATCTCTTCTATCGAGATTACTCCTACCGATGCTGCAGGCATTAAGGGTGTGAAGACTATGGATGCTCAGAGCAGCGCTCTCTACAACCTCGCAGGTCAGCGTGTTGACGCTAACTACAAGGGCATCGTTGTTAAGAATGGCGCTAAGATGATTCAGAAGTAATCTGATTCTCTTTTTCAATACAAAATTAGCCGAAAGTCTTGGTACTTTCGGCTTTTTTTTGTAATTTTGTGCCCTGAAAATGAACTCTATAAACTAATCGGAAATGAATAAAAAACTTTGGTGTGCCTTTCTCATCCTGGCAACAACAGCGATGCATGCTGGTGCGCAAAACATCGACTTCAACATGACGGGTCGTCAGGATGCCGAGGTGAATGAACCTGACTACACCGGATGGGCCGTCAACCAAGGGTCCAGTGAATCAAAGACGTTTGACAACGGACTGACTATTACCATAGCAGCCACAGGCAAAGCGAATACACTTCGTGCACAATGGCACAAAAACACCTGTACGGCAGGAAAGAATGGCCAGACAGGTCTTCGACTGCTAGGTGACGGCGTAGCAGCTTTCATTGCCGATGCCAGTAATAACACGCCCAACCTGACTGATACGCCCACGAGCATCTCAGTTAAATTGAAAGGCCTTAAGGCTGGTCTGCATTCCCTGACGGCATATCACGTTTACAAAGACCCTAAGACAGGCGACATGCCCACCATTAAGGTGGAAGCATTGCGTGACCAAGAGTCGGTCGCTTCTCAGTCGGGTGTGTCGTATGCCAATGTGAAGAGTACGGCCGCCAACCTGAAAATGAGCGATGCAGCTTTCTCATACGTGGAGTTTGAAGTCCTGGAGACAACACAAACGATAACCGTCACCTATACCACAGAAGTGGAAAGCGGCAAACAATACCAGACCACGAACGTGATGCTGAACGGTTTGCTCATCGACCACTCGCCACTCACGGCGCTGGATCCGAACCCTGCACATCGCGACTATCACCTGGATGCCGACGATGGCTGCTATAACCTGCAATGGACACCTGCCACGATGGCAGTGAGTCACAAGCTGGTAATCGGTACCGACCAGGAAACCGTGGACCAGTCAACAGATTACACCTATGAAGGCACCTCACCTTCCTACACCATCACGGGTCTGAAATCATCACAGTATTATTACTGGCGCGTGGATGAGGTAGATGCTGAAGGTAAGATTTATAAAGGTGAGGTATGGTCGTTCCGTCCACGTCAGTTGGCTTTTCCCGGAGCCGAGGGTTATGGCCGCTTCGCCATCGGCGGTCGAGGTGGTAAGGTGTACCACGTGACGAGTCTCAGCGGCGGCAAGGAACCCGGCACGTTGCTCTACGGACTGACGGAGATGAATGAGCCCCGCTATATTGTGTTCGACGTCTCAGGTATCATCGAACTCGACTTCGAGTCGCAGTTCACCAAGCCCTACGCCTATATCGCCGGACAGACGGCACCAGGCAAGGGCATCTGTATCAAGGCATCGAACATCAATATCGGTTCGGACGTGATTTGCCGCCATATCCGTTTCAAGCGCGGCTTGGGTGTCTATGGTAAGAATACCGGTAACGCGATGGGAATAGCGGGTGCCGACCACGCTATCGTGGACCACTGCACAGCAGCGTGGGGAACTGACGAGACGGTGAGCGGACGCGGCGCGCTGAATGTAACGTTCCAGTATAACGTCATTTCCGAGGCCTTAGGCATCACCGGTCACAAGAACTATGACGACGGTACGAACCACGGCTATGCGGCCACCATCGACGGACGAATCGGCTCGTGGCACCACAATCTGCTGGTAAACTGCGAAGGCCGTAACTGGAGTATGGGTGGCGGCATGGATGCCGAAAACCATCCCATCGGTGGTCTCGACCTGTTTAACAATGTGGTCTACAACTGGCATAACCGGACCACAGATGGCAATTGCCATGCCGTAAATTTCGTGAACAACTACTACAAGATGGGGGCTGATACCCGGAAGACCATACTCTTTACTCAGGAGTTTGAGGATGCCATCGCGCCCGACGGCATTGACCAGGCATATATCAGGGGGAATATCCGTGAGAACAAGAATCACTCGCTCACGCAGGATGCGCTTAACGACACCTACAATGCGACAGGCAACATTCCCACCACCTATCAGTATCGCGTTGACGCACCGCTGTTTGAAAGCCACGCTACCATCCACACGGCTAAAGACGCCATGAAGATCGTGACCAGTTATGCAGGCGCCACGATGCCTCAGCGCGATGAGCACCACGTCCGCAATATCCGCGAGACACTCGACGGCACATACACATACGTTGGTTCGAAGTCGAATATCAAAGGTGAGATCGACGCGGAGGCAGATATCACCGAGCATGCCGACAACAAAGGTTGGGAGGTCTATCCTGAAGAGCGTCGTCCGAAGGACTGGGATACAGACCAGGACGGTATGCCCGATTGGTACGAGAATGCCATTGGCAGCGATCCCCATACCGCCAACCAGAACGATGATCCTGATGGTGATGGCTGGACACTTCTCGAGGACTATCTGGAATTCATGGCTCATCCCTATATCGTCATGGCACCCAACAGTAGTGGCACACTCGACCTAAAGCCCTACTTTGCGGGTTTTTATGGTCAAAATGGTAAAGCTACGACACCCAGCTACACTGTGGACTATCTGGAGGACCATTTTTCCCCTACTATCGAAGGTTCTATTCTAACGGTCAAATCACATGTTATTATCGGTAAAGGCTCTTGCGTTGTCACCGTGAACGATGGTGAGACCTCCTTCTCCCAACCTTTTGGTGTGATCATTACGAATGAGACAACAGCCATTCAGAGCCCCATGGTGAATTTCGGCCAGATAGAGGCTGTCAAACGAGCGTTTTTCACCACAGACGGCTGCCAGGTCAGTACACTCAAGTCGCATGGGGTTTATGTGATGAAGGTGACCGACAAGCAGGGTACTGTCCATACAGCGAAAATTATCGCCAGATAAAAATTCTAATCAAAACAAATAAAACAAATGAGAAAAGTATTACTGATTATTAGCTTCATCGGAGGCATTTTTTCAGGAGTCATGGCTCAAAAGGCATCTGACTTAAAATGGGCTGACATCTGCTCAGGCAAGATGGGCGCTGACTGGTATGGCAGCGATGAAGCCCAGAAGATTGCCGACATTGTGTTATCGGTACAGAAGAACAATGGCGGTTGGATGAAGAACGACCAACTGCATAAGTTGTCTGACAACGAACTGAAGGCTTTACAGAATGCCCGCGGCGAGCACTCCTGTCTCGACAACACAGCCACCACACAGGAGATGCGCTTCTTAGCCAAAGTGTGGCAGAAGACGAATGTCGGGAAATATAAGGAGTCATTCACGAAGGCCCTGAACATGATCTTCAAGGCCGAGAAGGGTTGCGGCGGCTGGTCACAGTACTGGCCCCTGCAGGGTGGCGGCAGCTATTGGGACTATATTACCTTCAACGATGACCTGATGACCAATGTCATGCGACTGTTGGAGGAGATTGCAGCAGGCAGAGGCGACTTTGCAAACATAGCCGACGATGCCGCGAAGCAGCACTGCAAGGATGCCGTGAAGCGTGCCATCGACGTGATTATCAAGTGTCAGGTCGACGACAACGGTACGAAGGCAGCCTGGTGCGCCCAGCACGATACCCTTAAGTTCCTGCCTGCCGTAGGCCGTCCGCATGAACTGCCCTCTATCAGCGGCAGCGAGTCGGCCAGTCTGTTGTCTTATCTGATGACCATCGAGAACCCCTCCGAAGCACTACAGCAAACCATCCATACGGCCGTTGCCTGGCTCGATGCCCACAAGATTGACGGTAAGGCTGTAGAGGATTTCACCAACGCCAACGGTGAGAAAGACCGTCGCGTGATAGACAAGGCTGGTAGTGCCGTCTGGGGACGCTTCATCCAACTCGGCGGAGAAACCGGCCGCAAGACCTACGAATCATTCTTCAATATGTTGAGGACTCGCGGCAAGTCGCGGTCTTATACCTCTGATGGCAAGACCTACACTTATACAGAATATGAGATTGCCAGCAAATCGTACGACCCGGAGAAGGAATATCAACCCATCTTTGCTATCTACGACGACAAACTACAACATCTGTATTACCGTTTCCTCTATACTTACGAAGATGCTGATGACGCCACCGACTGGAAAGGTTGTAGCGTACCCACCTCGCTCAATGCCCTTCGTCGCACCAACTATCAGTTCATGGGCAGTTGGCCCTTGAATGTCATCAAGAACGAATACCCTGCCTGGAAACGGCGCATCGAATCGCAGAACGCCTCCCAGGGGTATACCACCTACCCCCTATCCAACGAGACCAACACCAGTGGTTCATCTACGGAATATGCCTTCAACGGGAACATCAAGATTACCAATGGCAACAACAAGGGCTATGCCACCGGCAAGTCGAACACAGTGAAATATTCTGCCAACGTCAACTATACGGTTCAACTGCCTTCAGGCATGAAGATTGACAAGGTACAGTTTTATGGCTATGACAACTACGATGTCGATGCCTATATCAGTCACTTCAACGGCACTGACTTCAGCGCCACCGACTATGTGTTCCCCGCAAAGGACGGCGATAACATGACTTACATGACCCACACATTGCAGGCCACAACACCTATCGAGAATAGTTTCAGTTTCAAACTCGGATCGAAACAGTGTTGTCTGATTCTCACCCTCTACGAGAACGACGGCTCTACAGCCATCACACTCCCGCTCACTGATGCTGATTCCAAGGCCATCACCTACAATCTGCAGGGAATGCGTGTTCCCAATTCTGTTAGAGGGCTCTATATCCATAATGGCAAAAAATATATCCACAAATAAAACCAAACCAATATGAAAAAACTATTCTTTACGACTTTACTGACATTGGTATCAGTAGCACTCGTAGCACAGACGCTACCGTATCAGAACCCGCAGCTCCCGCCCGCCCAGCGAGCCGATGACCTGCTCTCACGACTGACGCTCGAAGAGAAAGTGTCGCTGATGATGGACACGTCGCCAGCAATACCAAGGCTTGGCATTCCACGATTTCAGTGGTGGAACGAGGCACTTCATGGTGTAGGGCGCAACAGCTATGCCACCGTATTCCCTATCACGATGGCGATGGCAGCCTCTTGGGACGATGCCCTACTCCATCAGGTATTCACAGCCGTCAGCGATGAGGCACGTGTAAAGGCCCAGCAGGCCAAGCGCTCCGGCAATATCAAGCGCTACCAGAGTCTGTCGTTCTGGACACCGAATATCAATATCTTCCGTGATCCCCGATGGGGACGTGGTCAGGAGACCTATGGCGAAGACCCGTTCCTCACCTCGAAGATGGGCCTCGCCGTGGTCCGCGGCTTGCAAGGCTATACCTACGATGGAAAACCTCTAAGTGCCCCGAATACTCAGAGTAATCCGAATTCTCCTTATTATCGCAAACTCCTCGCTTGTGCCAAGCATTTCGCCGTCCATAGCGGCCCGGAATGGAACCGCCACACCTTTAATGTCGAGAACCTGCCTGAGCGCGATCTCTGGGAGACCTATCTCCCTGCCTTCAAGGCCCTCGTGCAGGAGGGAGAGGTGGCAGAAATCATGTGTGCCTACCAGCGCATCGACGGCCAGCCCTGTTGTAGTCAGACCCGCTACGAACAGCAGATTCTGCGCGATGAATGGGGCTTCGACGGCATCATCACCAGCGACTGCGGTGCCGTCCGCGACTTCCTGCCCCGTTGGCACAACACGGCTAAGGATGGTGCCCAGGCCAGTGCCCAAGCCGTTCTGGCTGGTACCGATGTGGAGTGCGGTTCCGAATACCGGAATCTGCCTGCAGCCGTGCGCCGTGGTGATATCAAGGAGACCGACATCGACCGAAGCCTACGCCGTCTGCTCATCGCCCGTTTCGAACTGGGTGACTTCGACCCGGACGAGTTGAATCCCTGGACGAAGATCCCGGAGAGTGTCGTGGCCTCGAAAGAACACAAGCAACTTGCCCTCGACATGGCTCTTAAGAGCATCGTGCTCCTCAAGAATAACGGCGTTCTCCCTCTTACCTCTCACCTCTTACCTCTTACCTCTGATCTTGTCGTGATGGGTCCCAATGCTACTGATTCTATCATGATGTGGGGTAACTACAGCGGTTTTCCCACCCAAACGATTACCGCCCTCGAAGGTATCACTGCCAAGGCGAAAGCCCTCGATTCCAAGGCTAACGTGCGTTATATCCAAGGCTGCGGTCTCACCCGCAACGAAGCCTTTGAAAGTCGCATGCAGGAATTGCGCGACCCTTTAGGCAACAAAGGTCTGCAGGCCACCTATTGGAACAACACGAAGATGGAGGGCAACCCTGTTACAGTTGTCAGAATCGAAGGTCCCGTACGACTGAACAACGGTGGAAATACTGTCTTCGCCCCAGGTGTCAACCTCGAGCAGTTCTCTGCCCGCTATGATGCCACCTTCATCCCCACCCGTGACGAGACGCTCAGTTTCGAGATCAGTGGTGACGACCGATTCCGTCTGCTCATCAATGCCGACACCGTGGTCAACCATTGGAGCGCCCGTCAGCGCATCCACAGTGGCAAAAAGGAACTTACCGTGAAGGCAGGTCAACACTATCGCATTCAGATCGACTATATGAAGGAAGAAGGCTATGCGGCCCTCAACTTTGATATCCGCTGCAAGGTGAATCCCACGCCCGAGCAGTTGCTGGCACAGATTGGCGAAACCCAGACCGTCATTTTCATCGGTGGTATCTCGCCCAGTCTGGAGGGCGAGGAGATGCGCGTCAGCGAACCCGGTTTCAGGGGTGGTGACCGCACGAGTATCGAACTGCCACAGGCGCAGCGCGACATTCTCGCCATGCTCCACAAAGCCGGCAAGAAGGTCATCTTCGTCAACTGCTCCGGCTCTGCAATAGGACTGTTACCCGAGACCGAATCGTGTGATGCTATCCTTCAGTGGTGGTATGGCGGCGAGCAGGGCGGTGCAGCCCTTGCCGACGTGCTCTTCGGCGACAAGAACCCCAGCGGCAAACTCCCCATTACCTTCTACAGGAGCACCGACGACCTGCCCGACTTCGAGGACTACACCATGGCGAACCGCACCTACCGCTATTTCCGCGGCGAGCCCCTCTTCCCCTTCGGCTACGGTCTGAGCTATACCCAGTTCGAAATCGGCAAGCCCGTTTATAGCAATAATAAGGTTCGCGTGAGCGTGAAGAACACCGGCACCCGCCAAGGCCAGGAAACCGTCCAGGTCTACCTAAGAAACCCTAACGACCCTAACAGTCCCCTGAAATCACTCAAAGCCTATACGCAAGTCTCGTTGGATCCAGGTCAGACTAAGACCGTCACCATCGACTTGCCCCGTGCGCGTTTCGAGGGCTGGGATGTCAAGACAAACACCATGCGCGTCGTTCCCGGCCGCTACGAGCTGATGGTCGGTTCGTCAAGTGCCGACCGTGACTTAAAGAAGATTGTGGTTAAGATCAAATAAGGAACAAATAACGATATGTCCAAAAGAACAACAGCATTATTATTCCTTAGCCTGATACTCACGTTATCGGTATCGGCTCAGCAAAGGGAAAAATATGAATTTATGCGCAATCTGCCAGTCTATGCCGACTCGCTGATTGCAGACCTGACATATCCCTTAGCCTGGGGCAACAGCGATATCCAGAATTTCAATGAGTGGAAGCGGGTGGCTCGCCAGAAGGTGTTCGACTGTATGCTGACGCCTCCACCGGCCCCCGCTGAGGGTTTCAATGCCAAAGTCCTCTATGAGGAACAGCGCGATGGCTACAAGGCACAAAAGATAGAAATCCAACTATCAAAATATTATAAGGTACCAGCCTACGTGCTGATACCTGATGGCAAAGGTCCCTTCCCTGCCATCAATGCCCTGCACGACCATGGCAGTCACCTGATTATTGGTAAGGAAAAGATGATACGTCCATTAGCTTGCGAGGACTCAACGGTCATCAAGGATGCCGATGAATGGCTGTCGGGCTACGAAGGTCAGTTTTTCGGCGACTTTCTGGCACAGCACGGCTATGTGGTGTTCTCTGCCGATGCCCCCATGTGGGGAGAGCGCGGACAGAAAGAGGGTGCCAGGCGCGACCGCTATGATATGATAGCGGGCAACATGATGATGTACGGTATCGATCTCTCGGCCTATATGACCTACGACGATATAGCCGGAACAGAGTATCTGGCACAGATGCCCGAAGTGGATGCGACACGCATCGGCTGCACAGGTTGGTCGATGGGTGCCTATCGCGCCTGGATGCTGTCGGCACTGAGCGACCGCATTAAAGTAGGCACATCCGTCTGTTGGATGGTGACAACCGACGAACAGATGGGATTCAAATACAGTCGCACGGAAAATGGCGGTTTCGCCAACTGTTTCCCTGGCCTTCGCCGATGGCTGGACTATCCGCACATTGCCAGCATCGCCTGTCCGAAGCCGATGCTGTTCATCAACGGTTCGCAAGATAAGCTTTTCCCTGTTGCCGGGGTGGAGAAAGCTTTCAGAATCATGCATGACACATGGAACAGTCAGGGAGCCGGAGACAAACTCGAAACAGAACTATGGGATATGCCACACAGCTGTGGCAAGAAAGTTCAAGCTAAAGTCCTCGAATTCTTTCAGAAGCATCTTTGACATTTAAAGGGAAAAACATAAAAACTATACTATGATAGCTATAGCATGTGTTAAGTAATTGGATTTTAGCAATTTAGGTTATAGCATAGTTTGTAAAAACTATGCTATAACCCTGCTATAATTGATGCTATTCCTCCTGACGGAGTATCAGATAGTAGCCGCGGATGCCAGTGTTGCCGCCTCGTGGCCAGCGGAGGTTCTTCAAAGCTTTGCCCAGGTTGGTCATGTTGGGAACATCATTGGCTTTCAGGTGCTTGGCAAGTTCCTTCTGAATGGCAGCGACGGTCCAGAGGTTCTCACGCTTGTGGTCTTGAGTAGGCACGAAAATGCTGGGCAGCACCGACTCCATCGTTGACTCCTGTTGATACCGCATGTTGTGCTCTTGTATATCCTGCTCGTCATCGCTGGTGAACCAGTAGATGCAGTCGCTGCGGTTCAGTTCATGGACAGCTTGGGCGAACATCTGCTTGTAGGGAATGCGGCCCGACATGTCCACCTGTCCCGTCACCTCGACGCAGAGGTAGCGGCGCGAGCCGTCACCAGAAGGCAGAGGCGTGGGATCGTTGGTGGTGGCGATGAACGAGCAGAGGCGCGGCGTCATGGTGTACTGGTCGGAGCGCATCTTGCGGATCTGCACATCCTTCTCCGTCAGCAGACGCTTGATCTTAGCCTGTTCACGGTCGGTCTTGGCATTGTACTCGTCGATGCACACCAGCCACATGCGCCCAAGCACGCGCTCCACCTGTTCGGCATTGTCCATTTTGATGTCGTCCATATAGTATTCGCGCATCGATGGCGGCAGGATGTTCTTACAGAAATTCGACTTCTTGATGCCCTGTCCGCCGATGAGCATGGGCACCATCGAGTTGCCATAGTCGCGGTTGATGTCGAGGGCCTGGGCCACCATTGCCAGAAACCAGCGATGGAAATACTTCGGCCACAGCTTGTAGTTGGTGGGCAGGCGGCGGGCAAAGTCCTCAATGTAATTGGCACGACCATCCCACTGGCCACAGCCTGCCAGGAATTCGTGCACGGGATTATAGTCCTCGACATGGGCCGACTCCAGGTAGATGCGGATGTCGTTCATCCAGCTCTCGCCTCCCTCCTTCATCTGTTCGACGACGATCGATTTCAGCTGGCGGTCGGTCAGCGGCTGCCACGGTTTGAAGGTCAGGTCGTTGAGGCGGTATTCGGTCAGTTGCTTCACCACATTATAGCGCAGCTGGTAGCGGCGGCGGAAGAAGTCCTCGATGAAACGGATGATGCGCTCCTTCTCGTTCATCTGCGAGAGTGTCCGCCCGTTATAGGGTTTCTTGTAGGTCTCGCGGAACACCTTGCGGATGACATCCAGCGAGAGCTGACGGAATCGCAGGTCCCAGTGGGTACGCATGATGCAGGCCTCTTCCTCCAAGTGCGCTTTCTGACAGTAGCCCGCCAATGCCACTAAGCATTGCTCGTCGCATTCGGGCTGATCGTCCAGCGCCTTCGACAGACAGGTGTAGTACTCCATCTGTATGCGTTCGCGCTCGTCGTAGTCGGGATACCAAATGACGCGTCCGTCATCGTCGGCCTTCGTACCCTCGTAGGCCGTCAGCACGCTGCCTTCGCCGCGTATCACTGGTAACGTCAGGGCCTTGGGGTTGTAGTAAAGTTGCGGGTCGTAGCTCATGCGACAGCCGCGTGTCAGCGACTGTTCGCCCACCATCATGTCGCACATGGCCAGATTCATATAAATGCGTGAGGCACATTCGTGCGACGCCTTCAGAAACGCCAGATACTGGTCTGTATCCAGCCGGCGACTACGCCCTGCAGGTTTCCAAGGTCTTTCATTACCTTGGTACTGACAGCGCACCACCACTTTCAGCGTCACCCCGCTCACACCTGCAAAGGCCAGTAGCGTATAAGGCAGTTGTGCCACACGGGCCTTTATCTCTGCCACTTGGCGCGCACCGTTGGGACAGGGAATGCTGAGCAGCGTCAGCTGGGTGAAGCTGACAGGATGGTCGTAGCCCCGCCTGCTGAATATCGTCGAGAATACCAGATACGGCAGATCGTCTGCATCCTCAATATAGTAGCGCGGCACGCCCTGAGCCTCGGCCAGCCGTGACTGCAGGGCAACAGCCCCTACGCGTTTGGCGGCATCCTTCGTATCGTCCGAGCGCATCAGCTTCACGATGGCTTCGAGGTCTGTCGTTATGGGATTACCCAGTTCCCCGGCCATAGTCTTGATTTTCGTTATCTTTGTCATCTTTGCCATGTGCTTCTATATAAATATGGATATACTCTGCAAAGATACGAATAAACGAATGAAAAGCCAAAGAAAAATCCATCTTTTTCGCTTATTTCTTGTCACCAGGCACCGCTTATCGTTCTAAAAGGGTGCTTGCAGGGGTGCGCAAGGCTTCCCGTCAGGTACGAGAGCGTGGCTAACAGGGGCGGAGATGGTATCTCGCAGCCTTGCGAGCCTGCACAAAATACCTTGCGGGCATACGCAAAACACTTTGTCAGCCTACGCAAAACCTCAAAAGCGCATGCGCAAAATGGAGACTGCATTTCGACTAAGAGCGATTAAATTATAGCACAGTTATAGCATAGTTTTCAAAAACCATGCTATATGATAACTATATGAATGACAATCGATTATTGACAGATATAGCACCTATAGCATAGTTTTCGCATTTTTAAATCTCTGTATAGATGAATTCCTGGCCGCGTCGCGTTTTCAGGAGACGGGGATTTTCACCCTCAGTCCATTGGTTCAGCTGCTTGCGGGCCGAGTAGTAGGTAAGGCCCGAAGTGCGGGCAAATGCGCCGACGGTGACATAGCCGTTATAGCGCTGCAGACAGTTCTGCAGATAATCGTCCAATCGTTTCTTGTCAGCCAGGAGTTCCTGTGTGTTGGTATTGTCGACACGTCGGAATCCGCTGTTCCACCTTTCGAGCGCCTCATCCCAGCGCTTGCCTGGCTGATAGTCAACGCCGTTGAGGCGGATGTCACGGGGCTTGACCTCATCAGGGTCGGTGATCTCGCGGGTCAGGGCAAGCCGTGGGGCAAACGAGCCGATGGGCGTGTCGACACGATAGCCCATGGCCATCAGTTCACTGGCTGCCCGGAGGAACACATCGAAGGCTCTGGACAGTTCACCGTAGCGCAGTCCGTAGTTGCGGCTGCAGAAGTTCTCCACGCCACTCATTGTCATCTTGTCCCTCAAAGCAGGCTTGGCGTAAACAATGTTCTTCCCATCCCGGCCCTTGGCTGGTGTGGGGTGCACCTCAAAGGGCATTCCGTCTTTCTTCCTTGGCATATTGCGTACCTTATTTTTTGATGATGCAAAGATACGAACTTTTTTTTGTTTTTTATTCGAATAATCGAATTTTTACATTACCTTTGCAGTTATGAAACTGATTGCAACACTGCTGATGGTATGGATGGGACTGCATGGCGTGTGGTCACAACCATTGTGTACGGTGGTAAAGTATGACGAGGCTGATGGCGTGTCGTCAAGCCATATCACACAGTTGTTACAAGATGAGCAAGGCTTTATGTGGTTCGCTACCTGGAATGGCCTTTGTCGCTATGACGGCTATGAGTTCCAGACGTTCAAGCCCGCCGTTGGTGACGGTTGCCACATGACGACCGACCGCATCCGAAACATCGATCTGTTGCCTGACGGGCGGATTCTGTGTCGGGCAGATGACGACTATGCTATGTTCAGCCTTCATGACTATCGTTTTCGCGACCTGACCAGCGATGAACGGCAGAAGGTGACGGAATGGACCAGACAGTACAGACAAAGTCAGTCGATGCTAAATGGCAGAAGTATGTCGTGGACAGACGTCTACCAGACACAATGGACACTGCATGGTGACGGACAGCTGACCTATCGGCTGAGGGACGGTTCTTTCGTTGCGACTAAAGCGCTCGGCCTTACCGCTTCGCTCTGCGAAGAACCGTCCTTAATCGACAACTCTTATCCGTTGCCCTTGTCGCCTGGTACATTAAGTTTTGCCATGACTGACAGACAAGGAGACTTCTGGGTTCTTGACGATGGCAACATCTATAAGTTCTGTACGGGTCTGCAACGTACCCACCGGCTGGCTATCGAACCTCGCGAGGAGGTGAAATGCCTGTTCGCTGATCAGCAAGGCCACTATTGGGTGGCGACGAAGGGCGACCAGGCCCTGCGCATATATAACAGCAGTGACGACAGACTGTTGGGGTATCTCGGCAGCGACGGACGCATCTATCAGAGCCATACCCGTTTTGGTGCAGCCGTCTATTGCATGTATCAGGCAAACGATGGCGCCCTCTGGCTGGGCACCAAGCCCGATGGCATCTTCCGACTCCGCCCATCTTCGACGGATGGTTTCAGGATAGACCATCTCACCAGCCTGCCCATGACGGATGTCTACCATATCGAAGAGGACAGGTATGGCCGTCTGTGGGTGGCTACATTGGATGGCGGCATCTGCTATACCGACAATCCGAATGCTGAAAAGCCCCATTTCGCTATTCCCAAGCAGTTTCCGAAAGATATCGGCCAGCGTGTGCGCTATCTGCATTTCACCAAAAATGACATCATGCTGGCAGCAACGGGCAATGGTCTGTGGGTGGCCCGATTGGAGCAGAATGCCGACAAGATGCAGTTCCGATTGCATCAGCGTGAGAGCAAGCGTGCCAGTAGTCTGAACTGTAGTGCCACGATGGATGTGACGGAGGATGCCCAGGGGCGTTTGTTCGTCAGCACTGAGAGCGGGGGCATCAACCAGATCATGTCCTCGGACTTACTGGCCGATACGCTTAGTTTCCGCCATTTCAACGACATCTTCCACGCACAAGGTAATGATATCGTGCAATCGCTGACCTTACTACAAGACAAGCGGCTGATGGCTGTAGGCAGTCATCAGGTGACACTGATAGACAGTACTTTCCACGGACGTGTGCTGGATGCCCGCTACTTCCAGGACGACTATCGTTTCAGCGAGGCATCGCCGCTGGCACTCAGTGGCAATCGCTGGCTGTTCGGACTGATGGACGGTGCCTTTATCACCACCATGGAACAGATGACTTCCAGCACGACAAGTCCACGGATAGTGCTGACCAGCGTCTCCGTGCAGGGTGGCAGCAGCAATTATGCCATAGAGATGGCCGATACCATCGTGCTTGCCCCTGACGAACGCAGTCTGACCGTGCGCTTTGCCGCCATCGACTATAGTGCCTCAGAGCGCATCAGCTATGCCTTCCGCCTATCGACCGATAAGCAATGGCACTATATTGGTCACGACCGTTCGGCCACCCTACTCGACCTAAAGCCAGACACTTACCTATTGGAGATTCGTTCGACGAATGCTGACAGCGAGTGGCTTGACAACATCCGCACGCTCACCATCATCGTTCGTCCGACCTTCTGGGAGGCCTGGTACGGACAGCTACTGATCATCTTCCTATGTGTGGCATTGTTGGCAGCTATCGTCTATACCTATTTATATATTAGGCGCATCAAACGACAGCACCAGCAGACATTAGAGGCCTATCTAACGCTACTCAACAAGCCGGAAGGAGAAGTTACCTCTAAAGAAACCGCCCCCATAGTGGCACCTACGGTAAAGGCCGAGGATGACGCCCTGCTAAAACGCGTTATGAAGTTTATCGAAGAAAACATCTCCGATGCAGACATCGGTGTGGGTGATTTGGCCGCCGCCGCTGCCGTCAGCCGCTCAGGGTTGCAGCGCAAGCTGAAACAGACCATGGGCATCACGCCACAGGAGCTGTTGAGCGAGGCGCGTATCAAACGTGCCTGTCAGTTGTTGCAAGAAACAGACAAGCCTGTGTCAGAAATAGCCTATGCCTGCGGATTCAACGATCCAAAATATTTCAGCAAATGCTTCAAGCAAAGCACAGGAAAGACACCTTCAGAGTTAAAAAACACGCCACGACAGGTATGAAAAGTGAGTCAGACCATCGGTTTGACGCATTTTTCATCCTTCTTTGATGCAATTTTCACCCCTTTCCATCGGAATTTTGCCGTACTTTTGCAACCAGAAATCGATTAAAACAAATTGAAAAATGAAAGCAAAATTACTTTTCCTGTTGAGTCTCGTGATATTGTTAGCATCGACGGGCAGTGCCAAGAAAGTGCATACCCTGGGTGACTCCACGATGGCTCCCTATGACGAATCGGCTACGGTGACCCGCGGCTGGGGTATGTATTTCGGCCAGTTCCTGACCAACGGCTGGACCAGCATCAACTATGCCAAAGGCGGACGTGACTCCCGTGGCGGCTACAACGAACTGTGGCAGACGGCCAAGAAGAATGTGGAGGCAGGCGACTATGTCATCATCCAGTTTGCCCATAACGATGAGAAAATCAGCGGTATGGACCGCGATGAAGTCTATAATTATTATATAAGTAAAGGCATGACCACTGAGGCCAATGCCCTTGACACCAGAGGCACGACACCTTCCACCACCTATAAGACATGGTTAGGTAAGATTGTCGATGAGGTCTTGGCCAAGGGAGCTCATCCCGTACTTGTTGGAGCAGCCTGCCGTAGTTATTTCTCTGGCGGCAAAATCCGCCGCAACGGGCGTCATGACTTGGGCGATTCGTTCTCGAAACTCACTGAGAACGGCATCTTAGAGAAGCAGAGCGTGCCTGCCGATGACCACCTGATGGACTACACCTACCACATGGAACAGTTGGCCAAGGAGAAGAACGTTCCTTTTGTCAATCTGACAGAGGCAACTGCAGAACTCTATGAAAGCTATGGCGATACCAAATGCCATGAACAGTTGTTCGACGGACAAGGCTCCACCCATTTCAACACAACCGGGGCGCTGCTTGTGGCCCGTCTCTGTGCACAACTCATGAAGGAGCAGGGTATTCTAAGCGACAATATCGTCGTACCTGTAGACCTCTCTGTATCGCCCACGACAGCCGATATGGGCGAGGCGTATAAAGGACAGACGCTTACCAAGGAACTCACCATCAATGGTTTCGGTCTTTCACCAGCCGAAGGAACCATCACGATTTCAGCGACAGAAGGCGTGGAAGTCTCTGTCGATAAGAACAACTGGGCATCTACAGCTCAGATTGACTATAAAAACGGTACGCTCGTACAGAACATCTACGCACGTATCGTTCTGACCGCCGCCGGTGAATTCAACGGCAAAGTAACCGTCTCGTCAGGCGACAAGAACATTGAGATTCCCATCAAGGCCAAGGCCATAGAATTAGGGGCCGGTGCACCGTTCCGTGCGTTCTGGCCGCTGACAGCGGATGACAAGTGCAATGCAGAAGGCAGTGTGACTATACTCGATGAACAATGGAGCGGTATGGTGGTCAAGAACTACGCTGCCCTGAAGGCTGACGGAACGACCTGGCCCGAGGGCGCGACAGACGATGCCAACCGCAAGACACAGCGTAATGTGATTATCGGTGAACAATGGACGAAGGCTGAGGATGACGATCCTGGCCGCTATATCAGCTTCGGCGTGCAGGCACCGGAAGGCCAGACACTGAAGGTCAATAACATTTCCATGTATGTCGGCGGTGCCGGAGGCAGTGGTATGATGTGCCATATCTACTACAGCACCGATGACTTCCAAACTAGAAGCACCATTTTTGCCCCGACCTCAATGGCAGGAAACACGATGTACGAAGTAAATGCGCAACCGGTCATCACCCTTGAAAGCGGACAAAAGCTCGAAGTACGTATCTATCCTTGGTACAACAGCGATGCCACAGGTAAAACGATTTGTCTGGCCGATGTCTGTATCAGCGGTATAACCGATGGAGGTGCAGCTCTGGAGAATGAGCCTGCCACGGTGAGCTTCCCCTTCCACGAAGGAAAGGAAGGTCAGACCGCAGTGTTCGGACCTGACGAGAAAATGGGCGCCTATTTCAAGACCAGCTACGTGGAACTCGGCTCGTCGCTGGCCTATAAGGGCACAGGTTCCGTTGGCCAGCAGACCCTGGTACAGCCTGCCCAGCAGGATGGCTCAGCCAATGAAGGCAACGCTGTCAACTTCTACTTCATCCCCAAGAAAGGCATGATATTCACACCGACTAAGATAGCCTTCAATATGACCCGCTACGGCACAGACGGCGGTAAGGTGGACGCTTCATGGATTGCCTCCGATGGCAGTGTCACTGCCATTGCCTCGGGGCTGATACCCAACCGGAATAACAAGACACCCAATGTGACCGAGGTCAGCCAGGCTGTCAATGGTGCCAATGGCAGCGACGGTCTGTGCGGGCTGCGTCTGAATCTCTATAGCCTCGGCAACACCAAACAGGTGGGCTTCGGTGACATTGTCATCGAGGGAACCCTGCTGGGATCACCGCAAGACACCCGTCAATGCCGCCTCACCGTTTCCCTCGATGACGAGAAGGCCGGTACACTGACAATTACCCCTAATGCCAGCGTCTTCGACGAGGGTGATGAGGTCACACTCTCCATAACAGAAAACTTCGGCTATCATTTCGCAGCCTGGACGGACGCTGACGGCCAAGAGGTTTCGACAGCGAACCCCTATACCTTCAATATTGCTGATGATACCAACCTGATAGCCACCTTCAACAAAATGAACACCTACGCCCTGAACCTGACACTGACGGAGGGGGCACAGAGCAATCTGGTGGAGATTGTACCTGCCGGCACCACTATCGACGGCAAACGCATGTACGAAGAGGGTGAAGTTGTGAAACTAACCGCCTCGAATAACAAGATCATGACCTTCACGGGTTGGGAAAACAACTCAACAGACATGGAACGCATCGTCACCATGAATGCCGATCAGAACCTGACGGCCAACTTCTCGGCTGTCGACTACATCGTGGGCTGGGACCTCTACTACGACCAGCCGGGCTCTAACCGTCCTGCCGACTACAAGGCCGACTCAGAGAATGCCGGCATGCTCTCGCTGCGCAAGGCCGACGGAACGACACAGGGTTGGCTGACCCGCGGCATCAGCAACGGCTTCGAGAACGGCCGTCCAGGTGCTCGCATCTGGAAACTGCGTTCCGAGGGCTGGTATTTCGAAATCAGCTTCTCGTCGAAAGGCTATACCAATCTGGTGCTGTCGAACGGCATGGGCGTCAGCTACAATACCTATAAGAATTTCAATGTGGAATACTCTGTTGACGGTACCAACTTCACCAAGTTCGGCGAGTTTGCCGGTGACACGGAACTAAAGAGCGGTTGGACTGACGGTGAGTTCAAGCTGCCTGCAGAGGCTAATGAACAGGAGCGCGTATGGATTCGATGGATGGGTGTCAAGGAGAGTGGACTTGTAGGCAACGATACCGACTACGACGGACTCTGCATCGGCAACATCTTCGTAACGGCCGATGCCGGCTCGCTGGCTGATGAACAGGCTACGCTGACGGCTTCGAATCCTGCTGACGGTGCCACTGGCGTATCGCGTAACGGCAGCATCATCCTTAACTTCGACAAGAAGATCAAGGCCGGTACAGGTGAGGCTACCTTAAACGGTGAGCAACTGGTGCCAATCATCAGTGGCAAGAGCGCCATCTTCAAGTACAGCGGTCTGAAATATGGCACCAGCTATACCTTCCAGATGCCCAAGGGCGTGCTGACATCGCGCAGCGGCAATGCCGTCGCCGCAGCCACCATCAACTTCACCACCATGGAACGCCAACAGCCAGAGGCCCGTCTCTACGACGCTGTTGTTGCTGCTGACGGCAGTGGTGACTACAAGACCCTGCAGGATGCCGTTGATGCTGCTCCTGCCAACCGTGCCACCCCATGGCTCATCTTCGTCAAAAATGGACGTTATAAGGAGCATGTTGACATACCTGCCACGAAACCATACCTGCACATCATCGGTCAGAACCGCGACAAGGCCATTATCCTTAACGATCGCCTGTCTGGTGGTGAAAACGCCTACAACGTTGATCCGGGTGCAACGGTCACTGTCAAGGCCAAAAACGTGTTCTTCGAGAATATTACGCTGGAAAACGAGTACGGTCACGAAAAGCAGGCCGGTCCACAAGCTCTGGCCCTCAATACGCAGGGTGACCGCATCGCCTTGAACAACGTGGCCCTGCTCAGCTATCAGGACACGTGGATTACCACCTCTACCTCGAATAACCGCCACTACATCAAGAACTCATTGATTGAGGGTGCCGTTGACTTCATCTACAATTCAGGCAACGTTTACCTCGATGGCGACACGCTCGAAATCAACCGTCCGTCGGGTGGTTACATCGTGGCTCCCAGCCATGCTGCCGACGTGAAGTGGGGCTATGTCTTCATGAACAATATCATCCGCCCCCACAAGGGAGTCAACGTCACCGATGTCTGGCTGGGCCGTCCCTGGCACAACTCACCGAAGACCGTATTCATCAATACCCAAACTTTCGTCAACATCCCTGCTAAGGGATGGTATGAGCACATGGGCGGACTGCCCGATCTCTGGGCCGACTACAACACCGTCGATGCCAATGGCAATCCCATAGACCTCTCACAGCGTGAAGACACCTACTGGATAGAGGTAAATGGTGAAAAGGTATATGGCAAGGCCAAGAACTTCCTCACCGACGAGGAAGCTGCCCAATATACCATTAAGAATGTGATGGGCGGCAACGACAACTGGCAGCCCGACCTGATGTGTGAGGCTTGCGATGCGCCTGTCGTCAAGGGCGAGGGCACTCTGCTCACATGGCAGGCTGTACCATACGCTATCTGCTATGTGGTTACCAAGAATGGCGAGGTGGCAGGATTCACTACTGAAACCTGTTTCGACGGCTACACAACTGACGACACCTGGCAGGTGCAGGCTGTCAACGAATATGGAGGACTGAGTGTTTACGGCACAGCCAATAACACTACCGACATCAAACATTATACTTCAGACATCTTACATCAGACATCTGTCTACAACCTCGCTGGCCAACAGGTTTCTGAAAGCTATAAGGGTCTGGTTATCAAGAATGGCCGTAAGATGATTCAAAAGTAATTCGTATATGAGAAAACTATTATTATTCGT
Organism: uncultured Prevotella sp.; assembly: GCA_946403845.1. Taxonomy (GTDB): domain Bacteria; phylum Bacteroidota; class Bacteroidia; order Bacteroidales; family Bacteroidaceae; genus Prevotella. Next base: position 42,473 of record CAMJBL010000003.1, read on the forward strand.
ACTATTGTTGCTGGGCATCAGCGCGCAGGCCGAGAACTATCCCTATCGTGCCGACTGTCTGTGGATGACAGTTCCTGACCACGCCGATTGGCTGTACAAGACCGGCGAGAAAGCGAAAGTTGAGATAAGTCTCTACCGCTACGGCATACCGCAGGATGTGGAGGTGAACTACGAGATCGGGCCGGATATGATGCCAGCGATATCTACCGGCAAAGTGACGCTAAAAGGTGGGCGCGCCGTCATTACCATGGGGACGCTTAAGACTCCAGGGTTCCTCGACCTTCGCCTGAAGGCATCGCTTGACGGCCACAACTATGAGCACCATGTGAAGGTAGGCTTCTCGCCCGAACAGCTGAAGCCCTATACCAAGAATCCTGCCGACTTCGACGCCTTTTGGCAGAAAGCCATCGAAAAGGCACGGAAAGCGGTGAGTGGTGAGAAATTACTAATGAGTAAAAAGAAGGTAGACGAATACTGCACTGATGAGACCGACATGTATCTGCTGAAGCTCAAGACCGACCAGCATCACAGCATATACGCCTACTTGTCGATGCCGAAGAACCGTTCAAATAAAAAACATCCCGTTGTGCTCTGTCCTCCCGGTGCCGGTGTGAAGACCATCAAGGAGCCCATGCGCAACCTCTACTATGCCAAGAACGGATTCATCCGTCTGGAGATGGAGATTCACGGTCTGAACCCTGAGATGACGGCAGAGCAGTTCAAGGAGATCAGCAGTGCCTTCGACCATGAGAACGGCTACCTCTGTAACGGTCTTGACGACAAGGACAACTACTACATGAAACACGTCTATGTGGCTTGTATGCGTGCCCTCGACTATCTGTGTTCGCTGCCAGAATGGGACGGCAAGAACGTCTTCGTGCAGGGCGGCAGCCAGGGCGGAGCACTCTCGCTCATCACCGCAGGCCTCGACCCGCGTGTTACAGCCTGTGTAGCCAACCATCCGGCACTTTCGGATATGGCAGGCTATCTGGCCAACCGCGCCGGAGGCTATCCGCACTTCAACCGTCAGAACAACATGCTGACACCCGCGAAGGTTGAAACACTGGCCTACTACGATGTGGTGAACTTCGCCCGCCGCATCACCTGTCCGGTCTATATGACATGGGGTTACAACGACAATGTCTGTCCGCCCACCACCAGCTACATTGTGTGGAACCTCATCACCGCTCCCAAGGAATCGCTCATCACACCTGTCAACGAACACTGGACAAGCGAGGACACCAACTACGGCCAGATGCTATGGCTGAGGGGAAAGAAATCGGGGCTCTCAGATTGAGAACCCCGATTTCTTTCTATCACTTAGCCGGTGCCTTTTTCGCAGCAGGCTTCTTTTCAGCTTTCGGCTTAGCAGGCTTTGCAGCCTCTAACTTTTCGAGTTTAGCCTTCAGACGGGTAATCTCCTTATCCTTCATCTCAATCTCGTCGCCCTGGTTCTTGATGGTCGTCAGCAGACCTTCGAGCTCATCGTTGTCGATGTCAAGCGGATAAAGGGCATTCACCCTGTTGATGAAGTCACCAAGGATGTTCATGTAGTTGGTGAAGGCGTCAAACGGTCCGCTGTAGATGCCACGGTCCAACCCTACATTTGAGGGCTTGGTGGTCATGAAACGGAAGTTATTAGATGCCTGGAGATAGTCCCAGTCCTGATTGATGCGCGGATCATTGGCGATACGCAGACGGTCGGCCACGGAGTAGAGTTTGTTGAAAGCCTCGTGCTGCATGGCATTACCCAGCCAGCAACTGACATCGCGCTCCTCATCCACCCATGACAAGGTGTCGGGCACATCGAGGTTACCTACACTCTTGCAGGCCTTGCAGATCTCCGTCGGTGTAGAGAAGGTGATGCCTTTCTCCTTAGCACAGGCGGGCAGGGCGTGGATGAAGTCGAGGATATTCGAACTCAGCGGCTGAGCGATACCAAGGGCAGAAAGCTCCATGAAGATATTGATGATCTGCTCCTCTTCCGGCAGACGGGCTATACGATCGATGTAAGCATCAGCAAAGAGAGGATAACCATCCCACTCGGAGTTATTAAAGCGCAGGGAGATATCATCCGACAACTCCACATCGCGGAGCAAGAGCTTCAGGTTGGGGGCAATGTTACAATTGTAAACATAATGCGGCGACTTCCAGCCGAGCACGTGCTTGGCACCCTCGGTGAGCATGCCCTTGAAGCCCATGGCGGCAATCTGTGCACCAATATCGTCGCTGTAGATCAACGATGAGTTGCGGGCTACAGTGGGTTTCTTACCGAAGAGTTCCTCGATCTTTGCAGCCTGTTTCTTCACATCGAGGGCGAATGTCTCCTCGTTGGCCAATGACGACAGACCATGGCTATAGGGCTCTGCCAGGAACTCAACGCAACCGGTCTCGTTCAGTTTCTGCAACATCTCAATCACCTGAGGCGCATGATACTCCAACTGCTCGATGCCGGTACCAGACAGTGAGAAGGCCACCTTGAAATACTTGCCGTTCTCATTAATCATATTAAGCAAAGTGTTGAGTGCTGGCATATATGAACGCTCGGCGATATCGGTAATGCTACGTTCGTTCTCGTAGTCATCGTAGTAATAATGATCGGTACCGATGTCGAAGAAACGGTAGCGCTTCAGATGAATAATCTGATGTATCTCGAAATATAAACAAATCGTTTTCATAATCTATAAACTATAAACTTTAAACTATAAACTAAAAGTTATTCCTCCCAGCCAAGGGTGCGGCGATAGAGCGTGCGGATCCATGCGCCCACCTTCTCCCAGGTAATCTGGTCCACCTCGCGCTTGCCCTCCTCCTTGAGATACTGGAAGAGCGACTCATTGTGGCAGATGGAATAGATGGCATCGGCCAGGGCGTGGATATCCCAATAGTCAACCTTAATACAGTTGTCGAGAATCTCGGCACAGCCCGACTGTTTTGAGATGATTGAGGGCGTGCCGCACTGCATAGCCTCCAGCGGTGAGATACCGAAAGGCTCACTCACAGAAGGCATCACATACACATCAGATGCTTTCAAGCATTCATACACCTGTTTGCCTCGCATGAAGCCCGGGAAGTGGAAACGGTCGGCGATGCCACGCTCGGCAGCGAGGTGGATCATCGCATCCATCATATCACCGGAGCCTGCCATACAAAAACGCACGTTGCGGGTACGGTGAAGCACCATCGTAGCCGCCTCGACGAAGTATTCCGGTCCCTTCTGCATCGTGATACGTCCGAGGAAGGTCACCACCTTCTCCTTACCCGTATGATCGGGACGCGGGATAGCCTGATACTCCTCAGGCAGCGGATACACGGCATTGTGAACCGTAAAGCACTTACGCGGATCCTGATGATATTGGTTGATGACCGTCTGACGGGTCAGTTCCGACACACACATAATGCAGTCGGCCCAGTCCATACCGTTCTTCTCGATGCCATAGACGGTGGGATTCACCTTACCACGGCTTCGGTCGAAGTCGGTAGCATGCACGTGGATGCATAGCGGTTTGCCACTCACCTGCTTGGCATGGATGCCGGCAGGGAAGGTAAGCCAGTCGTGGGCGTGAATGATGTCGAACTCCTCGGCACGAGCCACCTGGCCTGCGATGATCGAGTAGTTATTGATCTCCTCGTGCAGATTTCCGGGATAGCCCCCAGCAAACTCCATCGCACCGAGATCGTTGACGTTCATATAGTTAAAATCAGCATAGATATGCTCACGGAGCTTGAAATAGTAGTCGGGGTCCATGATATTACCCACACGCTGACGTACATAGTCATAGTCGACATCGCGGTAAGCGATAGGCACGGCATTCATGGCCACGATACGACAGGCATGCTGACTCTCATCACCAAAGGGGTGCGGCAGACAGAGGGTGATATCCATATCGCCCTGAGCCTTCAGACCCTCGGAGATACCATAGTTAGCAGTGGCAAGTCCACCAAATACGTGAGGAGGATACTCCCATCCAAACATTAATACCTTCATAGTCGTTCCTCCTTACTTTTGATATGAATACTTATCCATGAGTTTCAGCGTACGCAGAATCTCTGCCACGTTCATCGCAAACGACATGGCACCTCGACCAGAGAAGGGCGGGTTGCCGTCGAAAAGTTCAGAGATGGTGCCGATAGCATGATAGTCCATCTCGTCTTCATAGCCCACCAGCTGACGCTCGATAAAGCTAAGACGAGAACGCTTATAAAGTTTCAGACAGGCCTCCATGTAGAAGCCGCCAAGCCAAGGCCAGGCCGTTCCCTGATGGTAGGCATAGTCGCGCTGGGTCTGCGGACCCACATAGATGGGATTATAGCCACCACTCTTCGGAGAAAGCGAACGCAGTCCCTTCGGGGTGAGCAGCTCACGGGTGCAGATATCCACCACGCTCTTCATTTGCTGTTGTGACAGCGGCGAATAGTCGAGGGCCACGGCGAAAATCATGTTCGGACGGACACTCCAGTCCATCATCACGCCATCGACATAGTCGAGCAGATAGCCGTACTCATTAACGAAGGTTTCCACAAACGACTCCTTCACCTTGCCTGCCAGTTCTTCCAGATGTGTGGCCGACTTGCTATCCTTCTGTTCGGTAGCCATGGCCGCACAGAACTTCAAGGCATTATACCACAAAGCATTGAACTCCACGATATAACCAGAGCGCGGCACTACCGGCTTGCCGTTGGCGGTGGAGTTCATCCACGTCACGGCACGATCACGTCCCTTGGAATAAAGCAGACCGTTCTCGTCGAGACGGAGGTTCGGATGTCCACCCTTCTCAATATACTTGACTATATCCTTGGCCAGTTTTCCGTATTTCTTATAACCTTCATCGATGCCCACCTCCTTAACATACTGTTGGATGGCCCAGATTGCCCACAGGGGCACATCGGGCTGTTCCATCTCGTAGATCTTCACACTGAGCGGTTTCCCCTCCATGAACTCTCGAAGGCCCTTCTCGGCGGTCTTCATCACCAGCTCGAAATAGTCGCGCTCACCAATGGCAAGCGTCAGACCCGGCATGGCGATGAACGTGTCGCGAGCACGACATTTGAACCAAGGATAACCGGCCAGCAGATAACGCTCATCCTTCTTATCAATTTTCTCCATCGTACCACTACGGCGGTCGCGGAAATGGAACTGATGGGCGGCAGTTACCAGACAATGATAGAAATTATCACGCGGCACGCGCTCCTCCACTTCCTCGTCGAAGAGTTTCTTCAGCGTCGAGGTCTTGATCTGCGACGTGGAGGCTGCAAAGATAATGCTCTCGCCCTTCCTGATAGGCATCTCGAAATAGCCAGGCACGTAGAGGTCTTCGTTCGAAGCATAGCCACGCTCCTGCTCCTTCGGATACTCCACGCCACGATACCAGTCGGGCATGAAGATAAACTCGTTCTTCTTAGAGAACTGCATGTAGAGGTCGGGATAACCGGCATACATACAGGTCTTGATGCCATTGTCCACCTCGTGGTACTCACGGCTGGCGGTCATATTCTCGTGCGTAAACTGGCGGACGCTACGGAAGGCCAGGAACGGACGGAAACGCAAGGTGGTGGCCGAGTGGGCATCCTCCAATGTATAGCGGATCAGGATGCGGTCCTCGTAGTGCTGGAAGATGACCTCCTTCTTCAGGATGACGCCTCCTACACGATAAGTGGTGGTCGGCACCTTGGTGGCATCAAACTCACGGATGTACTTGTGTCCGTTAGGACTGAAATTGTTGCCCTGATACTTGTGGAGTCCGAGGTTGAACTCAGCACCATGCTGGATGACCGTACAATCGAGCGATGAGAGGAGCACATGGTTCTCGTCATCGAGCTCGGGTACAGGAACGACCAGCAGACCGTGGTATTTGCGCGTATTGCAGTCTACGAGTGTAGACGAGCTATAGGCGCCTGAACGGTTGGTCCTGAGAAATTCGCGACGGAGACTCTCTTGCAAGTTAGTCATCACGGCTTTTTCTAATCGTAAATAACTCATAGTTCCTTTCTAGGTTTTTATAATGTTTATTCCTTTTTGTAGTTTGATTTTCCAAAAGTACATATTTTTCGACAAACCACAAAGGAAAAAGAGTAATTTAACAATTATTTAAGGGATTAAGGGGAGTTATAGGGGAGTTAAAGGGAAGTTAAAGGGAAGTTAAAGGGAAGTTAAAGGGAAGTTAAAGGGACATATCCTTATAGGCAGGATTATGTTGGGAGATAGCAAAACTATTGTCCCTTTAACTTCCGGGCGAAGCGATCGCTCGAGCTTTGCTCGCTTGCTACCGAAGGGACGCAAGAACTTCTCTTTAACTTCATTTTTTACGCCGGAATCAGGAAATTGATGACCTCCTGTTCAACATTAATCCAATAGTCTCCTTTAGGTGTCTTCATTAGACGTCCGTCGATACCCACCATGGCTTTCTTGGCATAGTCCACCTGCACCTCGGTCGTGCGATAGGGATGCACGCTGCGATGATTCAGGAAGCGACCCGTGATGAGCAGCCAGAGTCCCTCGATGAGCTGTACCATCTCAGGATGATACACCACCGACACATCGAGCATGCCGTTATAGGGCACCGCATTCGGTGTCTGTCCATACCCTGGACCGCTACCGATGCAGACGGTCATCACCTTACGGTCTATCACATCGTTGTTGATTTTCAGTTTCATCTTATACTCCATGCGGTGGAAAAGCATCACAAAGAGCGACGATAAAAATGATAAGGTACGCGAGCCAAACAGTCGGCGCGTCTGACGGCGCAAGTTCATGATATCGGCCGTCATTCCGATATTGATGCAGTTCAGGAAATAACGATGACACTTCTCGCCCTTCTGATTGGTATAGCGGATACAGCCGAGGTCCACCTTGCGTAGCCGTCGCTGCAGCAGCCAGTCAATCGTCTGTTCTATCTTATCCTCATCGAAATCCCAGAACCGTGCAAAGTCGTTCATCACCCCGTTGGGGATCACACCCAGGGCAATCTCGTCGCGCACCTCCTTCTCCTCCATCATCAGACAGTTCACGGCATCATTGAGGGCAGAGTCACCACCCACCACGATGAGCGTCTTATAGCCGTTGGAGATCATCATCTTCACGAGTCGCTCCACACTGTCGGCGGTCTCACTCTGCACCATGTCATAGGGCACCTGGCGCTCATCAAGCACCTTCTGTATCTTATCCCAGCGTTTACGGGGATTTGAGAATCCTGTCTTCGGGCAATAAATGATGCCCCACCTTGTCGTTTCTACTGCCATAAATCTTTTATTCTTTGTATCTTTTCCTCCATGGGGAGGGTTGCGTCAATCCAGTTGATTTTAAAGCCTCTGCGCTCCATGCCACGGAACCACGTCATTTGCCGTTTGGCAAACTGATGGATGGCAATCTCGAGCCTCGAGAACATCTCGTCGTAGGTCAGCTGTCCTATCAGATATTCCGTCAAGAACTTATACTCGAGCCCGTAATAAATCAGGTCCTCAGCAGGAATGCCTTCGTCGAGGAGTGATTTCACCTCTTCCACCATACCATCTTCGAGACGGGCCTTCAGACGTCGGGTAATCTTCTCGCGCCTCAGTTCTCTGTCGATATGCACCCCGATGATCAGCGAGTCCACGGGTGGGAGTTCCCTGCGAGGTGTCGGATGTTCCAGATTATAGGTTTCGATCTCAATCGCACGGATAGCCCGCTGACAAGAGTCCACATCGGTCGTATTGTGCATGTTCGAACCCGTCTTCGTCTTTAGTTCCGCAAGCATCTGTGTCAATTCTGCTAACGACCTCCCTTCGAGACTGTCGCGGAGCGCTTGATTCTGGGGCACCGGTGAGAGTTTATAACCCTTCAGCACCGCCTCGATATACAGACCCGTTCCTCCACAGAGAATGGGCACCGCTCCCCTACTCCTGATCTCCTGATAGACATCGAAGAAGTCCTGCTGATACTCAAACAAATTATACTTCGTCCCAGGCTCACAGATATCAATCAAATGATAAGGAACACTATTCACTATTCCCTTTTCACTATTCACTAAATAGTCCGCGAGATCTTTTCCCGTGCCGATATCCATCCTACGATACACCTGGCGCGAGTCGGCCGAGATAATCTCTCCACCAATCTCTGCCGCCAATGCCGCCGCAAGGGGTGTCTTACCCGATGCCGTCGGTCCCAGTATCGTAATCATCTGCTGCATATCAATCCTTGGATTCTATATCCCTGAACCAGGCGTTGATCTCCTTACCTTCCGGTATCTTGTCAAGGTAGGCTTTGCCCTCTTCCTTGGAGATTCCCTTGCCATTGAGTGAGCACTCATCCACATCACCGTAGACTTCAAGGACAAAGAGTTTCCAGAGTTGTTTGCCGTTCTGGAAGGCATAGATGATGTGCTGCATGGCTGGACCGCCAGGGGAGCCTGAGAACTTGAGATAACTGATGCCGTCTTTCTGGCAGGATGAAGGACTCTGGTATTTGTTCTCCACATCGATGAGGGTGAACTTACCGTCCTTGCGGATGAAGAAGGCACCGTTCTTGTCGTCTTTATCGCGCAGCCAAATCCATTCGTTGTCATAATCGATATAGCAGTGTGACCACTTGGTAAGTTCCACATACTTATGGGCGTGAGGGTCATTTGCGAGATATAGTTTCTGCATCTCGGCGAAATCCTTCTTCCAGACGGGAAGATCCTCGTCGACCATGCTGTGATAACATTCATATTCGAGTTCGATGAGTTTATCCTCACGTGGGAAGAGCATACCAACACAGAAGCTCTCGGGTGCACCGTGGGAATAGCAGAGTTCGAGGCCCTTCGGCCCCTCAAAGGCTACTTCGATTTCATTGGGAATATAACCATCGGCATCGGCATTCCATGCGCTACCGTATTCGGGATCGTAATAGCCCAGCTGCTCAAGGACATAGACCTTTTCGCCATCGATGAGCACCTCAAGGGCGAGGGCGGATTTGCGGTCGGCATCATACTTATCCTTCGGGGCATTCTTGTACTCTCCTTTGAATTCGATGGCACCTACGGTATAGCGGTCGCCGATGATGCAGGTCTTATGTGATTTCTCAGCCTTCATACCATACTTCGTCTCGAGCTGCTTGACAATGTCGGCAGGGAGTGTGGGGTATTCGTAGCTGTCGTCACGGCACGACTTCACATCAAGACGCTTACGGGTATTCAAATAGCTGTCGGTCACGATTACCATGCCCCAATCGCTGCCATAGGATTCGTCATCCTTCTGAGCCTTAGGCTTTGCATCCGCATAGTCGAAACGGGCACACAGGGAGGGAATCTCCTGACGACCATGAATCTCGCCAATGCTGGGCGTTTTGCCGTCGGGGTCCTTGAGCACCTCGTCGATGAACTTCACCTTGACGATACCATTGCCACCCATCATATTCGTGTACTGGGCAGCGTTGCGACGGAACATCTCCTGCAATTCCCAACTCTTATGCCATACGTCGAAATAGTCTTCATCGCCTTCGCTCCGCTGCGGTTCCTCAATGTTGGTCCAGTAAAGCATTTGCATGTACTTGCCATCATTGCCGATGAGGAACATGGGCAGGGGCGTCGTATCGTTCTCTTCGATGATACTATCGATAACCGCAGCAGTTACCGAATCGGTCGTATCGGCAGATGCCGTCTGGCCCTTCTGCTTACAACTGATCATCACTGCCATCGCGCAGATGGCCACTATTATTAGTTTCTTCATAACTGTTATTCTGAATAATTGTTCAGGTCTGACCCATCGTCAAATTTTAGGGGTGCGGTCTTTGAGAAGACGGGTTTCATGCCATCCCAGGTGAAGGTATGCTGCACAGGACCGTCCTCACCACTCCAATCGTCGACAAGAATGTTCTTGCCTTTCCTAGGCAGATGACAGAAAATCTGGTTGTATTCTCCCCTGTCGCCCCAGCGGTAGCCTTTCAAAATGTCAGGCTCGGGGGTGAGGGTCTTCTTCTGCGGATCGTAGTCATAGGTACACAGCACCTCGATACAGGGGTCGGTAGGCTTACCCAGCAGGACAGCCAGGAGTTTATGACCATTCTTACGGTTCCAATAGCAGGCCGACATATACGCGCCATCGGTGCCGCCATCGGTAACTTCCGCAAAACCGTTTTTCGAATCGATGGTGACAGTCAGTTCCGTCTCTTTATCGAGTACCTGCTTGGAAAGGCCTTTCTCCATCGTTTCCCTAACGGCACCCACCATCCAGGTGGGCCATGTCTGGTCGAACCGCTCGAGCATGATGCCGAAACTGCCATTGATCACACGGTCGATGGTCTTCGTGGACCACCCCTTGTTAATCACTTCAAGGGGTGTGGTCTCGAACTTCCGGTCTTCCTGTGCCTGCACTGTCATGGCGGCCATCAGGGTCAACAACAACCCAAGGCAACGAATGATATGATAACGCATAGGCAGTTACTGATTCATCAGGGCATCGACGTCGGCAGGTTTCATACCGATATAAACGGCCACATCCTTGAGAGCTTCTACCTCCTTGTCGGTGATATTCTCATCGGACTTCACAATCAGGGTGAGCATGGAGAGCATCTGGTAACGAAGATCCTCGCTCAGAGAACTGGCAATCTGACTGCCACAGTCACCAATAAGCTGTAAGAAAGCCATCGGCTTACGTGACTCCAATTCATCGTGTTTCGCAATCAGTTTCTTCACGACCTCCATAGACTCCGTCTCTGCTTCCTCACCAAACTCCTTCAGCAGGAATTTACCCAGGAAATCATATTCCTCAGGCTCCACCTTACCGTCGGCAATCACAATATACGAAGCCATGACGAGCATGGAAAAAAGGAAACTATTGTGGATATTCTCTCTGACAGGAGAGTTCACATTGAATGTTTTCCTGAAATCATCGGTGTACTCCACTTGTTCAGCCGACAGTTTCAAGCTTGGCGCATCGGCTATCTCATTTGACAACTCATGAAGCGGTCCTTCATGGAAGAGTCCCTTCATATTACTAAAAAATTTTCCAAAAGCCATAATCAATATTATTTTTGTTTTCTGAATAATTTGAGTTTATTTTACATCGGGACCAATGGGGTCCTTGCGGGGATCGGGGATGAAATTAGCCTTTTCACCCCATTTGCAGTCATTATAGGGCGTCTTCAGCCGGGCTCTGGCACCGATGACAGGATGATAGACCTCGCAACCGTAAAGCATGATATCCTCGCTGCTCCGGAACAACGGGGCATCGGCCCAGTTTCCAAAGAAACGACAGCCACGGAACACAGTGTTCTGGCTAGCATTGTTGGTGATGAGCTCATACTCACGATTACTGAAAAAGTCGCAATTCTCGAACCGTACGGATTCTGAACTGTAGAGTTCCATAATGCCATAGGTACAGTCGTGGATATTGGTTTTAGACACCAACAGATCATAGGTATCCCGAGCCACGATACCGTAAGTGCCACAGCCGTAGAGGTCACAAGAGGTGATAACATTACCGCTACCACCCTCGACACCGATGACACCTCCGTCGCAATAACCGCCCTCAGTATGACCGATGGTCAGGTTCTCCACCCGACAACCCTGACAACCCATGAAACTCAGACAGAAGGAATAACGGGGATTGACCTCAATACTTGAATTGTGTTTGCCACGAATGACAAGATTACGCATGTTTTTCAGCACCAGTTGCTGACCATCGTTGCAATACTCGCTGATCACGACAGGCTGATCATTACCATCACTCTTGGCAATCGTCACCCATGCACGACCCGGAACGCCTGAGAACCAGTCTTCACGCTCAAGGATGCGGGAGAGGTTCAGGTGGACATCCTCGCCAAGTTCGATGATACGGTCGTTGCCCAGTGCATTGATAAACTGCTCCTCAGTGTTGATGGTAATCACCCCCTTGACAGCCTGCGCCATCTTCGGAGCAGCCTGGGTATTCTCATAACGTACACGGTTGTCATCATCCTCGGCCTCCTCGCTCTTGATGAGCTGTACATTGGTCATCTCGATGATGCTCAATTTGATGCTATTGTTGTTGGCCACAGGCTTGTACCAGGGCTGACTGCCGAAATGATCCTGCAAGTCCTTCGACTGAAACCTCCAGCCGTGACGGGCAAGAATCTCGTTGCGCATCAGGCGCAGTTGGGATTTCGAGAAGCGTCCCAAATAGTGGGTGTTCATCAGATAGTTCTGCAACATCCAGCTCACCTCGCGTTCGTCGGCAATCTTCTGCTGCGCCACGCAGTTCTTCAGGTTGTCGGGAGTGAGCACGAGCGTATAGCAACAGTCACCATTGGGTTTACGGACAGCGAGGAAGTTCATGCCCTCCTGCCGGATATAGTCTACACGATATCCCAGTTCTCCACGAATGAAGATCCAGCCATGGGAATTAGTTGAGGCAAGCGTGTAGCGTCCCTCCCGACCTTCAACTTTATTGAGCAGGAATGAATCACCGCCCATATCCACACTTTCACCCTCCATCCTGGCATTGCCTTCCTGATCGACAGTAGCGGTATAGAGCCGTTGACCATCCCACCAACGGGAGCCATTCTTGATCGTCTGGGCTTGCAGAGTGAATAGTGAACAGTGAATAGTGAATAATAATATCAGTAATCTTTTCATACACTTCGTTTAATATTCGCGGTTCATCAGTCTGTGGAAAGCTTCTGTGAGGTCATTGGCCAGACGTGCGGCAAAGACCTCATCCATATATTTCTCGCCCTTGATAACCTCATGGAAAAAGCCACCGGCGCCAAAGTAGTAACGGGTCTCATTGTTCCCGCTCTTGCTAAAGTAGAACACGAGGCTGCCTTTATCAAAGAGAAACTCCTCGTAGTAGGTCCTGGCACCCACATTACTGCTGCGGGTGATGAAATAGGGCGTGTAATACACGTTACCGAGGTCCTCATCAAACTCGCCATTATAATAATAATGTGTCACGTCCTTGATCGGACCGGCACCTGGGGCCATATAGTTGCTAGTCACCACCGTCTCATCGGCAGGTACCTCGGCCTTTTTCTTGTTGGCCATGATTTCCTTGGCGTCGGCATAGAGTTTGCGAATCTGTGCCACTTGCGCATTTTGTGCCTGTACGCTACTGAAAGCGCACAGACACAAAACGATCGATATCACAAATTTCTTCATAGGCTTGCCGGGTAATTATTCAGTTGCGGGAAGTGGCTCAGCATTCTTCTGCTTAGACTTGGCTGCCAGATCCTTCAGCTTGTCCTTGCCCTTGAAGGCAAATACCCAGACGAGGAAGCCGGCGAGAACCAACAGTGAGATGCCCAGCAACGGACGATAGAACAGCCAGGCAATGGCAATCACGATGAGCGACCATGCCACACCGATCACGGTGCAGACCAGACCAACGCCCCAACCGAAGATTCCTGCGATAAACGGCACGACCTTGAGAATGGTCTCGATGAAGCCGAAGATACCCTTCAGACCACCGATCACCATCAGACAACCGAGGATACGGAGGAACCATAGAATCATATTGTTGGCCTCTTTCTCTGCATCGATAATCTCATCGCCACTCTTCTGACCCATCACGAGCGTCTGGAAACGCTTGCCGTTCTTGGCCTTGAAAGGCTTGAAGGTGTCGCCGTCGACCACTGCCATCACAGTTACCTTGGCAGGCACCACTTTTTCGAAGGTCACACGCACATCACCCACCTCAGGTGCACCGGGCACCCGTCCGAAATAGAGTACGTTACCAGCCTGGTGGATATAGGCCAGGTCCTTCTTGTTCTCGGCATTCGCCATCTGCTTGTTGATGGAGTCGTTGACAGCCTGCAGCGAATCGAGCTGCGCCTTGACAGAATCAGGAAGCAGTGCCAATATCGAGTCGGGGATGGCCTGTGCAACGGGCTGCTGGACAGGTTGTGCAGGCTGTTGGATACTCTTCTGCACACCATAAAAGCGCTCATAGGCAGCCTGAGTGTTCTTATTGAACTGTGCCAGCAGGTCCTCGGCTAGGGCGAGATCCATTGCTTCGCGTGAAGAGATGGCGTGAATCAGGCTCTCCGGCAGCTTATAGGCGCCGAACGAGACATTCTCAGCATATTTCTCATCCTCCTCCACGGTGGTCAACACCATATTCTTATTCTGATAAGCGGGATCATGGAACTGACTCGACTGAACGGGACTCGACACCCACTGCTTTGAATAGGTATAGGTGGTGGTAGTTACTTCCTTACCACCCAGTTTGTCCTCTTTCTTGGTCTGAGCATGCTCTACCCACTGATAGTACTCCACTGTACGACGGAGCGCAATAGCCTTGGCGCCGATACCGAAATCGGCATCCGTCAACGAGTCCTCGGTGGTGGCCAATGCCGTACCACAGATCAGTTCTCCCTCGAGCGAGGCATCCTTCTTGTTGGGATTCTCCATCTCCACGTATTTACTGCCTGCCTCGTCGAGCATTTTCTCGGTCTTCACGGCGCGACCTTCGTTCCACCAAAGGAGTGCCGTACCCAGCACGAACATCAAAAGTCCGCTGCCAATTGCCTTAAATGAATTTCCTACTCGGGTTCCATAACCCGTCGTTGTCGTTTCTGTATAAGCCATAATTTTAAAAGTTTATAGTTATTAATGTTTACTGTCCGATATTGGTTCTGGAGGCAAAACCTCCCTGCAGGTCCTCTACTGTCAGTTCCGTCAGTTCCGTCTTACTGAGGTTTTTCTTACCCTCAAGACGGTTGGCCTGTTGTTGGATGCTCTTCTCAAACACGTTTCTTGCAAAACGGGCATTACCGAAATTACGATCCTTATTCGCTACGGCATAGTCGAACTGTTCCTTGAGGTAAGCCTCGGCATCGGAAGTCAGAGTGTACTGATTTTTCTTCATGTACATCTTGAAGATATCGCTCAGCTCTGCTCCAGAATAGTCAGGGAAGTCGATGTAGCGGTTGAAGCGTGACTGCAGTCCTGGGTTCGAATCGATGAAGCGCTGCATCTCGTCCTTATAACCGGCGATGATCACCACCAGACGGTCGCGGTAGTCCTCCATACGTTTCAGCAAGGTGGCAATGGCCTCCTGACCGTAGTCCTGTCCGCCACCGCCCTCGGGAACGAGCGAATAGGCCTCATCGATAAAAAGCACACCGTCGAGGGCCTGTTGGATGACCGTATCGGTCTTAAGGGCAGTCTGACCCATGTACTTGGCCACGAGTCCACCACGGTCGGTCTCTACGGTATGACCTTTTTTCAGCACACCCAGGTCCTTGTAGATGCGTCCCACGATACGGGCCACAGTAGTCTTACCTGTACCAGGAGAGCCGTAGAACACGAGGTGATACGACACCTTCGCCGTCTTCAGGCCCTGTGCCTCACGCTGCTTCTGCAACTCCACGAAGTTAGCCAGCGAGCGCACTTCCTGTTTGACGGACTCCAGACCGATCAGATCATCGAGTTCCTGATAGGGGTCGCCCTCCAGCGGTTCGTTCACCACCACGGAGTCTTTCTTTTCCACCTGTTCCGTCTGCTGGACCGATTCATCAGAGCCGTCCTTCTTCTCATCATCATCGACGAAGATACCAACAATGACCATCAACACGCAGAAACCCAAGGTCAGACATCCACATCCTTTTAGAAACTTACTGAAATAATTCTTAAGATTAGCTGTATCCATAATTCTTTTTCTTATTTAGTCACAAAATTCAGGCAGCGACGGCCTTGGAAACTGACACGGCCCTGATGCTCCAGATAGTTCTTGATAACGTCTGGCGTGGTGATGCCCATGCTCTGACCCTGATCGGCACGATCTGTCGGACTCACGGCTACGGAATAGCTGTTGCCAACCACATGATAGGTCTTCTTCAGGTTCAGTTTCTTCCCATCCTTGCCATAAAGCGTGAGTTTCCGGATCTTCTGCGTAACAGGGTCGGTCACGATATCACAAGTCATACCACCCACATAAGGGAAGCGTTGCTTATCGTTGTCGTAGCAGGAGATCAGCATCGCTGCCAATTCCTTACCCGTGACATGCAGTTCCACGAGGTCGTTCTGGAAAGGATCCATCTTCATCACGTCACCCACTGTTATGTCGCCGGCAGGAAGGTTTTCTATACGTACACCACCGGCATTCTGATAAGAGAGGTCGGCACCGGTCTCGGCGATATAAGCGTCGCAGACCATACAACCCAGTTCCTCCCGTTCCTCAAACGGAGTCTCAGCAACGGCCAGCACACGTTTGAAGGCAGGGTTCTCCGAGAAGTAGCGCACAAGTTCGGCAATGGTCTTGTTCTCTCCCGGCATGCCTTTCACGGCGATACACTCGGCTTTCTTCTCCACAATCTTATCACCCTGTAATACCAGTGTGGAGTGCGTAGCAAAAGGAATACTCTTCGAATTCTGGGTGATGAGGATGCCGTTGTGTATCTCGCCCCCATTCAGTTGGGTATGCGAATGTCCGCCGATGATGATGTCCACCCATGGCAATTCTGCCGAGAACTTCACATCGGTGTCATAACCTAAGTGTGACAGCAGAAGCACCACATCGCACTTCTCTCTCAAGAACTGATATTGCCGGATGGTTTCCAGAGGATCCATGAACCTGATGCCGGTCAGACGGGCAGGATGACTCTCTGGCGTACCCATCGAACCGAGGGCCGTAATACCGAGCACACCGACGGAGATACCATCGCAATCAAACACCTGATAGGGCTTGACGCGCATCTTGAATTTCGGATCGGGCTCCATATTGGCACAAAGCGTTGAGAAATTACTCAGATTGATCAGACGGGCCAGACCGTCCTGGTTGGAGTCGAACTCATGATTACCGACACAGGTGGCATGGAAGCCCACCTGGTTCATCAACGCCACCATCGGATAGGCGGGAATCTCGAACATGTCATTCACAGGATCACCCGAACGGTTGTCGCCAGCCGAGAGAATCAGCAGGCCGGGATAGAGGGTTCGTAGCGAATCAGCCACGTAGCCAAGTCTCGGAAACTGTTCGATGGCTGCATGGGGATCGTTGATACTCAGGATATGGAGCTCACGACGCTCCTGGGCTGAAAGCGTCAGTGTCAAAAGCACCAACAGCGACAGCATGATCTTTTTCTTCATCTCTATGATTTTGCGATTACAGGTTTAGGAAGTTTGAATTTCACGACATCGAACTGGCTGGCAGGCGCGCCCAAATCGATCTCATGCCCCCAACGGTCGAAGACGACCAGGCTCTCCACCTGCTGCACATCCATTCCCTTCAGGGCGAAATAGCTCAGGATTGCATGACGCACCTGCGCCCCTTCAAACACATCTATCATTTTTCGGTTGATTTTAAGTTTCATGCGGCAAAGATACGAAATAGTGAGTAAAAAACCAAATAAATTTGAGTTTTTTCTAGCATAAGTATCTTCGGCGAAGCCAAAGATACGAAAAAAAAGCCGTCCCGCAAAGCGGAACGGCCATTTTTTATCTTTAAACTATAGAAATATAGTTTATTTGAGCTCAGCGAGGTACTTAATGGTACGAACCATCTGAGAAGTATAAGAGTTCTCATTGTCGTACCAAGCAACAACCTGTACGAGAGAGTTGCCGTCACCAATCTTAGAAACCATGGTCTGGTTAGCATCGAACAGTGAACCGAACTTCATACCGATGATGTCGCTAGAAACCAGTTTCTCCTCAGTGTAACCGAAGCTCTCGTTCTGAGCAGCCTTCATAGCAGCGTTGATATCCTCAACAGTTACCTCACCCTTCACAACAGCGTGCAGGATAGTGGTAGAACCTGTAGGAGTCGGAACGCGCTGGGCAGCACCGATCAGCTTACCGTTCAGCTCGGGGATAACGAGACCGATAGCCTTGGCAGCACCAGTTGAGTTAGGAACGATGTTCTGAGCACCAGCACGAGCGCGCTGAACATCACCCTTGCGCTGAGGACCGTCGAGAATCATCTGGTCGCCAGTGTAAGCGTGAACGGTTGTCATGATACCGCTCTGGATAGGAGCGAAATCGTTCAGAGCCTTGGTCATAGGAGCCAAGCAGTTCGTTGTGCAAGAAGCAGCTGAAATAACAGTATCAGCAGGAGTCAGAGTCTTGTGGTTTACATTGTAAACGATAGTGGGCAGGTCGTTACCAGCAGGAGCAGAGATCACAACCTTCTTGGCACCAGCGGTCAGGTGGGCAGAAGCCTTCTCCTTAGAAGTATAGAAACCTGTGCACTCCAGAACAACGTCTACATCCAGCTTACCCCAAGGCAGCTCAGCAGCGTTAGGAATAGCATAGATAGTGATCTTCTTACCATCAACAACGATGAAATCCTCACCAGCCTCTACAGTGTGCTTGTTCTCACCGAACTTGCCACAGAAACCACCCTGAGCGGTGTCATACTTCAACAGGTGAGCCAGCATTTTGGGGCTGGTCAAGTCGTTGATAGCTACTACTTCATAACCTTCAGCCTCGAACATCTGACGGAAAGCGAGGCGACCGATACGGCCGAAACCGTTAATTGCTACTTTTGTCATTTTACTTAAATATTTAATGGGTTTATACCTAAATTACTAACTTTTTGGGGTCTTTTTGACACTTTTTTCCGATTTCGGATGCAAAGTTACAAAAAAATTCCTATATTTGCACCAAGTTTCAGTCTTAATTTAAGTGAAAAGTGAAAACTGAAAAGTGAAAACTGATGTAACTCAAGGCCTTTGGCCGATGATTGCAAAACGAAGATTACAATTCACCAAACAACATTAATAACATTAAACATTAACTATGGGATTTATTAAGGAATTCAAAGAGTTCGCCGTTAAGGGCAACGTAATGGACATGGCAGTCGGTGTAATCATCGGCGGTGCCTTTGGTAAGATTGTGACCTCTCTGGTCAATGACGTGTTGATGCCTCTCATTGGCAAGTTGACGGGTGGCATCAGTTTCACCGACCTCTTCGTCAATCTCGGCGACGGCAACTACCAGACACTGGCAGCTGCCCAGGAGGCTGGTGCTGCTGTACTGGCTTACGGACAGTTCATTCAGAACATCATCGACTTCATCATCATCGCCTTCTGTATCTTCCTGATGATCAAGGGCATGAACAAACTGAAGAAGGAAGAAGAGCCCGCTCCCGAGGCACCTGCAGGACCCACCCAGGAGGAACTCCTCACTGAGATCCGCGACCTGCTGAAGAAACAGTAATTTCTTTATAACAACGGATTTCACCGATTAAACGGATGTAAAACCTGCAGTATTTATGCGACTGCAGAATCCGTAAAATCCGTGAAATCCGTTGTTTTATTTACTCCCACTCGATCGTTGCGGGTGGTTTTGAGGAAACGTCATAACAGACGCGATTCACGCCGCGTACCTTATTTATAATCTCATTCGACACCTTGGCCAGGAAATCATAAGGCAGATGTGCCCAATCGGCTGTCATGGCATCCGTCGAGGTAACGGCACGCAGGGCCACGGGATGCTCATAGGTACGCTCATCACCCATCACACCTACACTACGGACCGTGCTCAGAAGGATAGCGCCAGCCTGCCAGATCTGATCGTACAGAGAAACCTCTATCTCTCCATCCTGCATCTCTGCCGGTACACCAGCTGCCAGCACCTTGCGGGCCTCTTCGCCACTCAGCTTGATCTTATAGTCTCTCAGACCACGGATATAGATATCGTCGGCATCCTGAAGAATACGCACCTTCTCAGGCGTGATATCGCCTAGAATACGCACAGCCAGACCTGGACCGGGGAAGGGATGACGCGTAATCAGATGCTCAGGCATTCCTAACTGACGCCCTACCAGACGCACCTCATCCTTGAACAGCCACTTCAGCGGTTCACAGAGCTGCAGATGCATCTCCTTAGGCAGACCACCCACATTGTGGTGACTCTTGATCACCTTACCCGTGATATTCAAACTCTCGATACGATCGGGATAGATGGTTCCCTGAGCCAGCCACTTGGCATCGGTAATCTTCTTCGCCTCAGCATTAAATACCTCTACAAAGTCACGACCGATGATTTTACGCTTCTGTTCAGGATCAGACACACCAGCCAGATCAGCAAAGAACTTCTCGCTGGCATCAACACCGATCACATTGAGGCCCAACACCTTGTAATCATCCATCACCTGCGTAAACTCGTTCTTGCGGAGCATACCATGATCTACAAAAATACAAGTTAGATTCTTGCCAATGGCACGATTCAGCAAAACGGCAGCAACCGACGAGTCGACGCCACCGCTAAGACCCAGGATGACGCGGTCGGAACCTAACTGGGCCTTCAATTCTGCCACCGTTGAATCCACAAACGAAGCCGCACTCCACTCCTGCTTGGATCCGCAGATATCCACTACGAAATTCTTCAACAACTGAGTACCCTGAAGGGTGTGGAACACCTCGGGGTGAAACTGTACAGCCCAAACGGGCTGTTTGGTTGAAGCAAACGCAGCGTTCTTCACGTCCTTGGTAGAGCCGATTACCTCGAAACCGTCAGGGATGGCGGTAATGGTATCACCATGTGACATCCACACCTGCGAATGCTGCTCAAAGCCCTTGAACAAGGGGTTTGTCGTGTCCACCGTCTCGAGGTTGGCACGACCGTACTCACGGGAGTCTGCCTTCTCCACCTTACCTCCAAGGGTATGCGAGATAAACTGCGCGCCATAGCAGATACCCAACACGGGGAGACGACCCACAAACTGCGACAAATCGACTTTGAAGGCCTCCGGATCATGCACGCTATAGGGCGAGCCGCTGAGTATCACGCCAATCACCGAGGGGTCGTCCTTCGGGAACTTGTTGTAAGGCATGATTTCGCAGAAGGTGTCGAGTTCACGTACACGACGACCAATCAACTGCGTCGTCTGTGAACCGAAATCTAAAATAATGATCTTTTGCATTATATATTATGAATTATGTATTAATGTTCTTTGACGAAGGCCTCTGCTGCCTGAAGCGTGTCGAGCTTCCCCACGTCGATCATCTCCAGGTCGTTTTTCACCAAACCCACGATTCTGGAGCGATGGCAGACGGAGAGGTAGAAATCAATGATGCTGAACTTATCGGGGAAGCGGTCCATCAACGGAAACAGTCGTGGTGAGAAAGAATGGATGCCACTGAAAGCAAACATGTGGAGCTCCTCCCCATGCTGCGACAGGCCTGTACGACGCACATACTCATAGGGCGACTTTATCTCGCCCGTCTCGATGTTCTTCCAACCCATCAACCGCATACCGTTGTCGAAAAGCAAGTAACGTTTGGTCTGACGACGGCTCACCAGGAGCACGGCATCCTCGTCGGCCTGATGTTGGTTAGCAAACCAGTTGTAGTCCACATTGTCGAGGATATCCACATTATGTATTAATATAGGCTCTTCCGGGTCGAACAGGGGAGCAGCCTTTTTCAGTCCCCCACCCGTTTCGAGCAGCATCTTTGTCTCGTCGCTGAAGCGGACAAGTTTCGCATAATCCTGCGCGGACACGAAATCCTCAATATCCTTGGCGAAATGATGCACATTGACCACAAAATCCCTATAGCCGAAAGTCATCAGACGGCCAATCGTGCGTCCAATCAGCGTCTTACCTCCCACGGGTATCAGCGCCTTGGGTTTCGTGTCTGTCAACGGTTTGAGCCGTGTACCCAAGCCCGCTGCGAATATCATCGCCTGTTTTGCCATTTTAATCGTCTTTCCGGATAGCGAGTGCAAAATTACACAAAAATGGCGAGAATACAAAACAAACAATAGGAAATCTTCATCAAACGAAAGTTAAAAAAAAGCGCATCTTGGTGGGATTCGAAGAAAAATGATTAACTTTGCACCCTGCAACTATAACATTTGTATAATATACATTAAAAATGAAACAAAACTTATTATTGCTTTTCGCACTATGCGGCATTAGCTACACACACGCTCAGGATAACAAAGAATTGGTTATCAATGAAATTATGCAGTCGAATGTCGAGTGTATCATGGACGACATCCATGAATTTCCCGACTCATGGGTTGAATTGTACAACGCCAGTGATGCAGAAATCAACCTCAAGGACTACAAGATCAGCAACAAGAACAAGGCGAATAAAGCCTGGCAGCTGCCCGACAAGAAAATAGCCGCCAAAGGTTACGCCCTCATCTATTGCGACAAGGAAGGCTTGGAGAACAATCGTCTCCACCCAGACTTCCGTCTGGAATCAGGAAAGGGATGCACGGTCTATCTCTTCAAGGGCGATGAAAAACAGCCTGTCGACAGTCTCCCCGCTGACATGAAGAAAATGCCTGCTCCCGATGTCGCCTTTGGTCGCAAGACCGACGGAGCTGACGAATGGGGCTACCAGCTCACGCCATCAGCAGGTAAGGCCAATACAGGCGATATCTGCGATGCAAAACACATCTTAGGAGCACCCGTATTCAGCGAGAATGGTCGTGCAACCTCTAGCAAGGATGCCATCACCCTCGAACTCAGTCTGCCAGAGAAGGCACCTGAAGGGGCTTATATCACTTATACCACGAATGGTAGTGAACCTAAGGCAGACGGAACGAAATATACGCAGGCGCTCAATATTACCAAAAGCACAGTGATTCGTGCCAAGGTATTCTGCGATGGCTGGCTTTCTCCCATGAGCACGGCCCAGTCGTATATCTTCCACCCCAGAAAGATGACCGTCCCCATTTTCTCTGTCCAGACCGATGACCGGTATCTGAACGGTGGCAACTATATGGGCCTTTTCAAATATAACACCAGCAAAGAGGACAAGAAAACACACGACTGGCGTCGTCCTGTCAACATCGAGTTCTTCCCAGTGGAAGATGAGGCAAGTGCCTTCAACCAACTCGGTGAGACGCGTATCCAGGGTGGACAGTCACGTTCGAATGCCCTCAAGTCGATGGTATTCTATGCCAACAAGCGCTTTGATCCCGATCACAAGCGTTACTCATACGAGTTCTTCCCTGACCAGAAGCCTGGTGTCAAGGAGTTCAAGTCGTTCTCGCTCCGCGATGGCGGTAACGACTTCAGCGATATGTACTTCCGCGATCTTATTATCCAGCGCACCATGGGAAAGCATGTCGATCTCGACTGGCAGGCTGGTCATACAGCCGTGCTCTACATCAACGGCACGTATATGGGCATGCTCAACATCCGCGAGCGTTCCAACGCGGACAACATCTATAGCAACTACGACGGTCTTGAGGACGTCGACATGATTGAGATCTCGCATGAGCAACAGAATAATAAAGATCTGTTTATCGAGGAACTGAAGGAAGGCAGTGATGAGTTCTACAATGCCTTCAAGACCTTCTACAGCGAGAAGAACCACACGAAAGCCGAATACGAGCAGTGGCTGGATGTCAGCGAATACCTGAATGTGATGGTTCTGAACCTCTTCTATGGCAATATCGACTTCCCAGGCAACAACCTCGTGTTCTGGCGTCCCAACGATGACGATACGAAATCCGGCTTACCCAAAGTCTGGCGCGTGATTCTCAAGGATACCGACTTCGGAATTGGACTCTATGGCAGAAGTTCCGACTATAACACCATCGAACTGATGTACAATCAGAACTATGACAGAAACAATGCCTGGGCCTTCTCCGAAGTGGCAACCCGCCTGTTCCGTAACATGATGGAGAACGAAGACCTGCTCCAGATGTTCATCGACAAGAGCTGTATCTACATGGGCGACTTCATGAACGCTGAGGGAACCGGTGCCATCATGGACGAGATTCTGGATGAAGCCTTGGAGGAATTCGTTGCCCACCGCGACAAGTATAACTCTTGGGGAAACAACCGTAACGACATCCTTAACAAGTTCGATAATGCCAAGAAATGGCTCGCCGGCTATGAAGAGCAAGGCTGGGGCGGCGGCTGGTGGGGAGGCGGCGGCCAAAAGATCGTTCACCTGCCCCGAACAGATTATTTCGCAAATTACATTGGCGAACGCTACAAACTGGGTGATGCCATTCCTGTGACCATCAACAAGGATGCTTCAGAAATGCCTGATTCAGTGATTGTTAACGACATTCCTCTTTCTAAGGGCGTCTTCGACGGCAAACTCTTCCCCAACCGTCTGATTACCGTTTCCGGTATCGCTCCTGAGGGCAAATCAATCAAGGAGTGGGAGGTCGTCATTACTAATGCAACTGGTAGTACAACAACTGAGAAGAAAGAAGGCGCAGAGTTCTCAATGACCATGCCTACCTGTAAGTCACTCAGTATCAAGGCCATCCTTGGCGAGGGTACTGGTATCGACACAGCCGTCGCTTATTCTTGGAAGTGGAGAAGAACCGTTGGTGGTGTCAACGTCACGAATGTGCCTGATGGTGAGAAGGTTAGTCTCTACGACCTGCGTGGCGTACTGCAGCAGGAGGCTATCTCTAACGGCAGCGACATCTTCCTGCCCGCAGCCACTGGTCAGCTCTACATCCTGAAAGTTGGCAGCGAATCTGTCAAAATTCAATAAGAAATCCATAACCGCATGAGATAAGAGGAGGCTTCGGTCTCCTCTTACTATTATATATATAAGATTGGAATCGCCAGTTTGGGCATGGTGAAGGCAAAAACAACGTGAATAAACATCTTTTAATAAAAAATTTCTCGAAAAAAAGTGAATATTTCCATTATTTTTATTAACTTTGCCCCTGATTTACATTAACTACTTTTAAAAACTTTAATTAATTTGTCTATGAAGTTTAGAAAACTACTCTTTTTGGGCGCATTGCTGATTACATGCAGTGTCGCAAAGGCTGTTGATGCAAATGTCTGGCCAAAGCCGACCATTGCAGCCCCTGAGGTCACGTCATTCACGACCTACGAAGTGGGCAAGACAGTTTATCTCTACAACGTGGCCAGCCACCTGTTCTACACAAATGGTAACAACTGGGCCACACGTGCAAGTCTAATCTTCGCTACTGGCGGTGATGGCAATGGCGCTACAGGCGGTGAAGCCATCCGCGGTATCAAGGTCGAGTTCACTCAGACCGACGCTGCCAAGGAAAAAGGCGAAGACGTCGTAGAGTTGAAGGATGATGTCAAGGGACAAGGCAACATGATCAGCGCCTTTGCTGACGCATGGGATGGCATCTGGACCGACAACAACACAAATGCCAACCGCTTCTGGAAGGTGACGTCCAAGGATGGCTATTACCTCATCTCGAACGTGACCACAGAGCCTGAGAAGTTCCTCGGCTGGCAGGGTGAGTATACCGACACCCGCCTGTATCTGCTCGAAGCCGGAGCCGGCACACAGTGGAAGATGGTTGATGAGGAGGCTTACAATGCATGGCTCGCTGCAGTTGAGGCCAACGGTATCACTATCGAAGCGTTCAAGACCGCAGTATCTACCTACAACGCTGCTATGCAGTTGAAGGAGTTGCTCGAAAACGCTGAGGCCATCGGTGCGAACGTAGCCGCAGAGACTGCCGTTTACAACAACACCAGTAGCACGCTCGAAGAGTTGAACGCTGCCATTAAAAGTGCAGAAGAGGCTATCGAGAAGCGCCAACAGGAACAGGCACAAGGCAATTACGAGAATGCTACCGTAGCAAATCCTGTGGATGTAACAAGTCTCTTTATCAAAAACCCAACCTTCACCGGTAGCAAGTATGACAACTGGAGCGGAGATGCCTTTGGAGGTTACAACCCAAAGGAAAACGCTGAGCACTACAACAAGACCTACAACACATGGCAGGAACTTACTGGTCTGAAAGAAGGTGTATATCGCGTAAATGTCCATGCCTTCTATCGCGCTGGTAACGCCGAGCCGGCCTATGAAAACTACAAGGCAGGTAACGAAGCCTCTAAGTATGCTAAGATCTTCGCGGTGACTGGCAACGACAGTCTCGTCAACAGTATTGCCTCACCTTACACGGCAGGACTCACAGAGAGAATGGCCAGTGGCGATTGGAGCAGTGCTACCGATCCAGAGACGGGCGTAACCTACTTTATCCCTAACAACATGGTGGCAGCTGATGAATTCTTCAGTGCAGGCTATTGTAACGACAACAGTGTGCTGGTTGTTGTAACTAACGAGCAGTTGAAGATTGGTGTGCGCAAGGACAAGACCATCGGCGGTGACTGGAGTATCTTCGACGACTTCTCGCTGACCTATTACGGCAATGGCGACGATGCCTACGAGCTGGCTGCCAAGTCTATCAGTTCCACACTGCCCGACTACAGCAATCTCGACGAAAATACCGTATTCACCCAGTCCTTGATGGATACATACTTGGCTGCTAAGCAAGCCTTGACCACCACAACAGGTAAGGATGCCGTCAAGGCTGCTATTGCTGCTGCCCAGGAGGCTGCCGCTGCCATCGAACTGAACATTGAACTCTGGCAGAAGTATCAGGATCTGTGTAAGAAGGCTATGCAGGTTGCTGCCAACGAGGACTACAACGAGTCTGCCCGTGAGTCTTTGGCAGACTACGAGATGGATCTGGCCGACAATCTCAACGCACGCATCCTGACCAACGAGGAGCTGCAGGCTCTCTGCGACGAGATTGAGGCAGCCATCGACAATGCCATCCGCACACCGAAGGACGGTGCCGACGTAACCAGTTATCTGGTGAATCCCGACTTCTCGACCAACGACGATACGGGTTGGACTGGACGTAGTTCGATTACCGACATCGCACACAGCTGCGCTGAGGCATACGAGAAGAAGGACTTCGACCTCTATCAGGTGGTGAAGAATGCGCCTCTCGGTGTATATGAAATCTCACTGAAGGGCTTCTTCCGCAATGGTCCCAACGACACTGCTTGGCCTGCTTATCGCGACAACGGTGCTCCCGAAGCTACGGCTTTCGTCTACATGAACAAGAAGGAGAGCCCGCTGAAGAACTGTTACGACTATAAGTTCCCCGCCTCAGCATTCGACCTGAGTTCAGACCACATCTACGGTCCCACACCTTATGCGCTGCTCGACGCTCAAGGGGACTCACTGCGTAACGAAGCTGGCGAGAGCCTATGGGTACCCAATGGTATGTCGACATCGCAGGATGTATTTGACACGGGTGCTTACCAGAGTTCTGCATTCGGGCTTGTAGCCAAGGCTGGCGACGAGATGCGCATCGGTATCAAGGGTAGTCTTGGTTCTTCCTGCTGGGCTATCTGGGATGACTTCCGTCTGACCTATCGCGGATTCCAGCGCGATGTTGTGCTTGAGGTGCTCAACGATGAGATTGCTAACGTTGAAAAGTACAAGAGTCTGCTGATTGGCAAGAACGTCCGCGACATCATTGCCGAGAAGTTGGCTGCTGCCGTGGCTGCAAAGGAATTTGAAAAGGGACAAGACATGTTCGACGCACTCACAGACCTCTTTACCGTGGGTGATACCGTACGTGCATCAGAGGCTATCTTTGTTGAATTGGAGGCTGCATACGAGAAGCTGACTGCTGCCATCCTCGATTCCAAGGCCAGCAACGAAACGATCCTACAGGCTACCAACCTGCAGAACGACACCTACAATAACGTGTTTGCTATTGAGCCCGCTGATGTCCAATGGACTGACGAGAAGGCCATGGAAGCCATCGAAGGAATCAATCAGATGATTAAGAATCTGAGTATACCTGACGGTATGGAAAAAGCTAACGACGAGAACCCAATGGACGTTACCTCGATTATCCAGAACCCGACTTATGATGACGGCAACAATACTGGCTGGACATTGGACGCAAATCCTGGTTTCAACAGTGGCGTTATTGAGGTTTACAATGCTAATTTCAATGAGTATCAAGACATTGATTTGCCCGCAGCCGGTACTTATGCAGTTGGCGTACAGGGCTTCTACCGCTTTGGCTTCGCTGATAAGGAGTATGAGACCTATACTGCTAATCCTGAAGAGAACAACAACTTGTTACTCTACGTGAAGATTGGCGATGAGGAGACTACCGTTCCCATGCCACGTTTGGCCAGTGATGGTTCTGAAGAGTACACCAGCCATACCGTGAAAGACGGTAAGTTTGTGGCTGGCGACGACCTGACAGCAGGCAATGAGTGGATGTGGTCTTGGATGACTGACCCCGTAGCTGCTGAGGACAGCACCAGTGCAACTGGTATTCGAATTATCAACGGTATGATTCCCGTAGCTTCTAAGTTCGCTGAAGGCAAGTTCGCCCAGTCTCTGACCTTTAAGATAGCTGAACCGGGCACAGTTCGTATCGGATTGAAGAAGGAAATTCAGATGGATGGAAACTGGTGTATCTGGGATAGCTGGAAACTAACCTACTTCGGAGCAAATAGCTCTAGGCCTGTAACTGGCATCGCAGCTCCATTCAGCAATGACCAGGTAGTTCGCACAGAGTTCTTCAACCTGAACGGTGCTCGCATCAATGCACCACGAAGTGGTGTCATGATCATCAAGCAGACAATGGCTGATGGTACTGTTAAGGTACGAAAGGCTGTGGTGAAGTAAACGACAATCATTCTGAGCGCACATAGGGGTTATTTCCCTTGTGCGCTCAGTTTCTTTCCTAAAAACTGACTTCCCAAACTACCCATTATGACAAAAAAGCACCTGGAGACCTTATTTGTTTCCACCTTATTATATATATGCGCGGGCGCGAGCGCACAAGTGGTCATGAACATCAATTCCGCCCAGCGCGGACCATTGACCAGTCCCTACCAGTGGGGACTTTTCTTCGAGGAGATTAACCATGCCGGTGATGGTGGCCTCTATGCCGAACTCGTGAGAAACCGCTCTTTTGAGGAGTCTCAATATGACAATGGCTGGCAGGCAGTAAGTTCCTCCATCTACCGCCGCACTGCCGAATACACGCCTCTGCTGAACGATGCACAGGACGTTTGCCTCGACCTGTATACCAGTTCCTCTACCAGTGAGGCCCGCAAACGCGGCATCCGAAACGAAGGTTTCTGGGGCATGAATTTTGAAAAAGGCAAAACCTATCATCTGTCGCTCTATGCGAAAGGTAATAACAATAATTATACAGGGCGCGTCTATGCCGCGCTACTGAAAAATGACGGCAAGACTGCCGTCAGCGACACCATTGCCCTGACAGGCGAAGTGTACACCGACAAATGGAATAAACTGACCGCCGAACTTACGGCAAAAGATACAGACCACAGTGGACAGTTGCTGCTGCTGACCAGCAACGGCGGACACCTCTATATCGATGTAGTGTCACTGTTCCCTGACACTTGGAACAACCGGCCCAACGGACTGCGCCCCGATCTGGCACAACTGCTGGCCGATACGAAACCAACATTCCTCCGCTTTCCCGGCGGATGCTTCGTCGAAGGACAGCAAAGCTTCGACGACACCTGGCAGTGGAAGCGCACCATAGGTCCCATCGAACAACGACACGGGCACATGAGCCACAACTGGGGCTACTGGAGCAGCGACGGCCTGGGCTTTGATGAATACCTTCAGCTGGCCGAGGACATGGGGGCTGCCCCACTCTTCGTTGTCAACGTCGGACTGGGACACGGTTGGTATGTTCCCATGGCCGACTTGGACACACTGGTACAGAATACACTTGATGCCATTGAATACGCCAACGGCGACGGCACGACGACATACGGAGCCATGCGAATCAAAAACGGACATCCGGCTCCCTATAACTTGAAATTCATTGAGATCGGCAACGAGAACTATAACTACGACATGGGGTCGAACAGTGACCAGAGCTATCAGTATCCCGAGCGCTACTATAAGTTCTACAAGGCCATCAAAGAAAAATATCCGGAAATCACCACCATCGGCAATGTGGAGGCGTGGGGTACCGACATCCCTACATGGCGCAACGAATACCCAGTTGAAATCGTTGACGAGCACTACTATCGCTCGCACGCCTGGATGAAACAAAACTACAAGAAGTACGACAACTATCCCCGCGATGTCAAAGTTTATAACGGCGAATACGCTGCCAACAGTGGCGGCTACGGCACATATGGCAACCTGAACTCTGCATTGGGCGAGGCTGTCTACATGCTGGGGCAGGAACGTAACAGCGATGTATGCGTGATGGGGTCGTTCGCACCCATCTTTACACATGAGAGCAACCCCGCATGGGCCTACGACATGATTCATTTCAACTCAGGTTCCAACTTCGTAACGCCCAGCTATCACGTGCAGAAGATGATGGCTCATAATTTAGGCTATCAGAACCTGCTGTGGACAGAAAGCGGCAACAGCATCACGGCCACAACCACGCATCAGGTGGGATTGGCCACATGGGACACACAGGCTTCGTTTGACGACGTCAAAGTTACGATAAACGGCGAGACCATTATTAGCGACAACTTCTCTGCGAATAATGGTTGGACAGACAATGGCGGCTCATGGAGTGTCAGCAACGGTGTGAAGAAACAGACGGGGAGTGGAACCAACAACGATAAGGGTTGTCGAAGTATCTACCTAACGAAATTCGACGGCTCTGCGTATACCTATACGCTTCGCGCCCGCAAGGACGGAGGTGCTGAAGGATTCCTCATCATCTTCGACTATCAGGACGAGGACAACTATGCATGGTGGAACATCGGTGGTTGGGGCAACACGCAGAATGCCATCGAGATATGCCGAGGTGGCTCAAAGGCACAATATAGCAAAGTCAACTACGCAGTGCCCACTGGCGACTGGGTAGATCTGAGAGTGGAGGTTGACGGCAATGTCATCAGTTGCTATATCAACGGCCAGAAGTATCATGAGCTGACGCTTGAATCGGAGCGTACCCTCTATCAGAGCTGTCAGATAAGTGAAGACGGACAGGAGATGATTCTCAAGGTGGTGAACCCCCACGGACAGACGCAACAATTGGTGTTGGACACCGACTTCAGCATTGGTAACGGTACGGTGGAACGACTGACGTCCACATACGGTACTGACGAAAACACCATGCAGAATCCAGATAAGGTGAAGCCATCACCCTTGGAGGGCGTCGAAGGGGCATCAGAACTCATAGGATTTCCTGGACAAAATACAAATGCAGTTTTCCAACTTGACATTCCTGCCTACTCGCTCAATATCTACCGTTTCCCCGTCACGGGACTGCTGGCAGAAGAGCCACAGAAGACCTGGGCCGACTATCCTGAATACGTGGAGGAGGACAAGGACATGGTGGCATATCTCTATGCCCACATGCACGAGACCGGCGAATACACCTGCTATGCGCTGAACACAGGCGGCAACAACTGGAACGACCTGTTAGCGAGCGGCGAAGTGTTTCCCACCTCGCAGTACACCAAGACCGGCGGCATGCGCGATGCATTCACCTACCGCCTAAAGAGCGGCAACGGCTTCATGTTGGTCGGTACCGACATGACGTCGCGCCTTGGATGGGAGAGCAATCACATCATGGACCTTATGCTTTCGCCAGACCTGATTCACTGGACCAAAGAGGTGTTCATTGACCTGGAAACGAATGAGAATCTCGCAGCCATCGGCAAGGCATTAGGACGTACCATGACAGCCGACCTGATGACAGCGGCTTGGGCCCCACAGGTGATCTACGACCCCGTCACAAAGACATACATACTCTATTATAGCGTAGGCGTGAAGGGTGACAAGCATTATATATTCTACCAACAGATTGACGAAGAACTCAACATCCTCTGCGAACCGCGCGTGTACTTCTCACCAGGATATGACATTATCGATGCCGACATTGTGTGGAACGCAGTTGACCAGCAGTATGTCATGTTGTTCAAATGTGAGTCAACAAACGGCTTTGACCGTGCTACAGCACCCAAATTAGTGCCGGAGAAGGATGCTACAGGTACTACTGTTTGGACAGTTACCAAGGATTTCCACGTCGGAGAGAATAATCAGGCCATCGAGGGCATGACGCAGTGGCGTCCCATCGGAGATCTGCGCTGGCGTCTGGCATATATCAATTATAGCGGAGGCTACGCTTACCGCATGCGCTATATGGATGAGCACTGCATGGGCGTTGACCCAGTAGGTCACAATATCAACGGCAACCTGAAAGCCCAACACGGCTGTGTCATGAAGATTACACAGGCAGAATGCGATATGCTGAAAGCCTGGGATCAGGTGGTGACACTGCTGCCGAAGGTGAAGGCTTTCCATGCGGTAAAACCGACCGATCAACACAAGACGGCCATTGAAGCTGCTGAGGCTGCGCTGGCCAACAGCACAACTTTTGCTGAGAATGCCGCTGCCATGCAGAAGGCCTTGGAGCTGCTGAAGGCCTGCGAGACGGATACACGCCAGATTGCCATTGAGGAGGCCGTAAAAAACGGCCATGGCGACCTGACCTGCATGATTGAAAATGCCGATTTCTCAAAAGGAGATGCCGCCTGGTATACCATTAACGGTTTTACGGCGGCCAACGGCTATGTGGCCGAGTTCTGGAACAAGAACTTCTACATGTCGCAAACAATATCAGGACTGCCTGACGGTAACTATGAGGTGGGAGTGCAGAGTTTTTTTCGATATGGCTCGCGGGATGTCGCCTTTCAGGCCCATCGGAACGGAACGGAGCAACTGAACGCCAAGCTGTTTGCCAACAATGCCGAGACACCAGTCATGAGTCTCTATGACAACAGTGCTGCCAAGCGTTACGGCACTGCGAGCTACAACAACTATCCCGATAACGTGACACAGGCCAACCAGGCTTTCAACTCCTATGGCCTATATTACAATAAGGTAGAAACCACCGTTACCAACGGAACCTTAGTGATAGGACTCTATAAGACTGATTGGTTAGACAGTGACTGGTGCTGTTTCGATAATTTCTCACTGACTTACCTCGGTCCACTGACAAGTGTAAAGGCAGTCAGAGACGATAACGGACGACGCGAGGATGGGGTCTATAACCTGAAAGGCCAGCGCCTTCATGATAACGCCGCACAACGAGGCATCTATATCAGCAACGGACAAAAAATAACGATAAAATAACTAAATAACAATTGTATGGAATTCAGATCAATCGCAAGACAAGGTCGCGCGGTGGCCATTGTGACCTGCTGTCTGCTAATGGGAGCCTGGACGGTGCAGTCGTGTAAAGACGAATACACCCTGACAGGTCAACCTTCGTGGTTGGGTAACTCTATCTATGAGCGACTGCAGGAAGATGGCAATTACACCACCCTGCTACGGCTGGTCGACGACCTAGAACAGACGGAGGTGCTCAGCCACTCGGGTTCGAAGACACTCTTTGCTGCCAACGACTCGGCTTTCCAGGCTTGGTTCGCCAACAACAAATGGGGCGTAAAAAACTACTCACAACTCAGCACGGCCCAGAAGAAAATGCTACTCAACAACACGATGATCAACAATCCCTACCTCATCGAGTTGTTATCCAATGTCAGCGGTACGCCACCATTGGAGGGAATGTGCATGCGCCGAGAGACCGCTACGACCATCTACGACTCCGTAGAGATTATTTCACCTGACAAGATGCCGGCTACGGCTGTCTGGCAACGGTTCCGCGACCAGCGCAAGAGCATCCCCATACTGAAAGATGCTACCACGCCGCCCATGATCCACTTCCTGCCGAAGTTCATGGAGTATTACAATATCAACAGCGAAGACCTTGCCGTGCTCACCAATCACCAGGCCACTTCGGCCGACGAGGCATGGGTAAACTCACGCAAGGTGCTTGAGCGCGATATAACGTGCAAGAACGGCTACATCCAGAGAATCGACGGTGTGATAGAGCCAATGACCAACATGGCCGAAGTGCTCCGCCAGCATCCGCAGCTGTCAAAGTGGTCCGCGCTTGTCGACCGTTTCTCGGCACCCTATTATAATGCCACGGCGACACGTGAGTATAACCGTTTGTTCAACAACGAGGACTCTGTCTACACCATGCGCTATCTGAGCAAACGGTCTGAAGGTGGTACGTCGCTGACGGAGAATCCTGACGGAGAGGTGGCTGCCGCACTGCTGACCTTTGACCCGGGCTGGAACCAGTATATGTACAACAACACCATGGGCTACGACCTGCACTATGATGCGGGGGCCATGATAGCACCCACCAATGAGGCGCTGGATACCTGGTGGAACAATGAGGGCAAAGACCTGCAAATGGAATATGGATCGTGGGAGAATGTGCCTAATGCCACGCTGGCCAAGCTGATCAATGTCAACATGCTACCCACATTCACAGAGGCTGTCCCGTCGAAGTTCGAACGGGTGCTGAACGATGCCAAGGAGAATCTGGGCATTGAAGCCCGCTACGTCGACTCATGCTTTATGGCATGTAACGGCGTGGTCTACATGGTCAACAAGGTGTTTTCGCCAGCCGAATATGCGTCTGTGGCCTATCCTGCCCTGGCGCACCAATCGACGATGAACGTAATCTACTGGGCCATCGACCAGTTGAACTTCCTGCCTTACCTATTGTCAATGGACTCGAGATACAGCGTGCTGCTGCCCACCAACGAGGCGCTGCTATGGTATCTCGACCCTGCAACGTATGGGGGCATAGACCGCCTGTCGGGCATGGAGGCGCCAACGGCCTTAGAGTTCTACTATGATGCGTCGAAACCCTTGTCAGAGCGCGTGCAGGCGCGCCGTTTCAACACCACCGTAGATACGGACGGCAACATCGCCAAGGGTGTGCGTACGCAGGCCACTGTAGACCGTAGCGTAATTGACGACCGCTTGAAGCGCCTCATGGACGACCTCATCATTGTGGGCGATGTGGAGGACGGTCACGAATACTATAAGACCAAGGGAGGATCGCTGATTCGTGTCAGCCGCACTGCCGACGGCAGGATAGCCTTCAGCGGAGGCTGGCAGATGGAGCATAACGCAAAACCACTTCCTGTGGAAACCAATGAGATCTATCCCAAGGACAACGGTAAGTCATACCAGTTGAACAACGAGGTACCCATGGGCACACAAAAATCCATTTACCTGACGCTGAAAGGCAACGAGGCCTTCTCGGAATTCCTCACCCTGATTGACAATGACGGTGCCAATCTACTGGGCACAAAACTCAATAATGAATACAATGCAGGACTGTCAGCACAGGGCTCGAAGAATCTCACACTGCTCGATAACTACAACTACACAATCTATGTGCCCACCAACGAGTCGATACGCGACCTTATAGACCGCGGACTGCTCCCCACATGGGATGACTACGAGGCAATGGAAAACGAAGGATTTGCCGACGAGGCTGCCGTTGACAGCGCACAACAGATTATCAAGAGCATCATCGTCAACTTTATCCGTTACCATGTGCAAGACCACAGCGTGGCCATCAACATGGCTCCCGAACTATACGATGAAGACCTGGAGACAGGTGTAAAGACCCCATCTTATGTAAATATCTTCGAATCGATGAAACGTAACTACGATACGGGGCGCTTCTTCGGACTGGAGAGTGACAACAGTAACGGGCAACTGACTGTGAAGGATGTCATGGGCAATGTACGCCATGTGACGAAACAGAACGGGCTCTACAACAATATTTGCCGCGAATACTGGTTTAACGGCTCAGGCAATACGGCCAGAATATTTATGGCCTCTGATGCCGTGGTACACCAGATTGACGCACCACTGTTCTATGAAGAGATGACCCCCTGGCGCGAGCTACTTAAAACCATAAGGAGGAAGTAAAGGTATGAGAACACTGAAATCTATCATAATAGTGCTGGCGCTGTTGGCTACAACAGTTGTCAATGCACAGAACATCACATCGGTCCATGGAACGATAAGTGATGATATGGGACCACTGATGGGAGCAACGGTGTGCGAGATTGACGGCAATGGGCGTATCATCGAATCGACCGTTACCGACCTGAACGGTAACTTCACCATGAAGGTGAAAAACCAGAAGGACAAGATCCGCTTCAGCTTCGTAGGATTGAAAACACAGACCCTACCCATCAACAAGACCACATACACTGTAAAAATGGAGTCAGCCACCACACTGAAAGAGGTGACTGTGAAGTCCAAGCGCCGCGTGACAGGCAACGGACTGCCCATTCCGCAGAGAGAGGTATCGAGTGCCACACAGAGCTTCTCGATGAAAGATGTAGAGGGTATGGCTTTCACGACCGTGGATGAAGCCCTGCAGGGACGTATTGCCGGTCTGGACATCGTGGGCAACAGCGGAGACTTGGGCTCCGGTTCAACAATGCGTCTGCGCGGTGCTTCGTCATTGTCAACGCTGACTAACGCCAATCCACTGATTGTCGTTGACGGCAACATCCGTGAAGTGAGCCTTGACAACTTCGACATGGCTGCTGCCAACAATGAGAAATTTGCAGAATTGCTGAACATCAACCCTGAGGATATTGCGGACATCCGCGTGCTGAAAGATGCCGCCGCCACTGCCATCTACGGTTCACAAGGTGGTAATGGTGTCATCGAACTGACAACAAAACGCGGTACACGCGGTGCACCGAAAATCACCTACTCACTGAAGCTCACCGGCACCTATCAGCCAAATGGTTATCCCATGCTGAGTGGCGACGACTACACCATGCTGCTGAAAGAGGCTTACTTCAATCCTTCGCAGGATGACGTTGCTTCTGCCACCATCAGCGAGATCAACTATACCCCGACATTCTCAGAGTATGAGCAGTATAACAACAACACCGATTGGCGCGATGCCATCACACAGTGGGGTCTGCGTCAGAACCACTACGTCACTGTCAGCGGTGGCGGCGAGAAAGCCTCGTTCCGCATTGGTGGTGGATTCGACCATGAGACCGGTACCATCATCGAACAGAAACTGAACCGTTTCTCAACGCGAGTGGCACTGGACTATAATGTCAGTGAGCGTATCCGTGTCAGTACCAACTTCGCACTGACGTACACCAAGAATGACAAGAACTGGGTGTATAATACAGGCGATTGGGTGAGCTTCAAAGGCGACGGCGAAGGTCTGTTGGCATTGGCGCTGAAGAAGATGCCAAACATGAGCATCTACGAACAGGATCCCTTGACGGGTTTAGACACCGATACTTACTACATGATGCTGCAGAACGGCTCAAGCATCTTCGACGGCGACCAGAAGAAATATCCCAACCCCGTAGCCAGTGCTCATCTGGCCAAGAACCAGCAGCGCACTTACGACATGACCCCGGAGCTCATTATCCAGTATCAGCTCTTAGGCATGGATGAAGACCACTGGCAATTGAATTGGCGTGGCTCGGTGTATATGAATATCTATAATGAATTCAACAACCGCTACTATCCGCAGGAGTTGCGTTCTGTGAAGTGGGATAATGGATCTGGCGTGAACGCCACCTATGACGGATCATCGGAAAGCGTATCGATCAACACCAAGCAGACATTGACACTCATTCCTGCCTTCAAAAACAAAGACCACTCTGCATTGGCCCTTGCCCGATTTGAACTAACCAGCGGCTCTTCTTCCGGTCAGTCAGAAGACAAGAAGGGAGCTGCATCAGGTATTGATGGTTCAGATGCCGGTGGCCAGATCAGTAATATGAGCAGTTGGTACAATCAGTGGCGTTCCATGTATTTCACCTTCTCGGCTCACTATGCCTACAAGGGCCGCTACATTGCCGATTTTACACTGCGTGCTGATGGTACCACCAAGTTCGGCCCAAACAACCGTTGGGGATACTTCCCGTCGGCATCGCTGAAATGGATTGTCAGCGACGAGCCTTGGATGGAGAAATATAAACCCACGCTGTCGATGCTTGCCATACGTCCCAGTTGGGGACGTGTGGGTAACCAACCCAACAAGGAGTACTTGTACACATCGAAGTATGGAGTCACCGATAAATACATTGACAAGAGTGCCATGTACCCCATCAACATCCAACTGACAGACCTGAGGTGGCAAATGGTGTCAAGCTATAACCTCGGTTTAGACTTGGGACTCTTCGACGACCGACTCACCATGGCTGTTGAATTATACACATCAACCACATCGGACATGCTGCTTGAAAACTACCGCATTCCATCCAACTCTGGTTTTGCTACCGTACCGTACCACAACAACGGTAAGATGCGAAACACCGGTTGGGAATTCCATATCAACACCCGTGATCTTGTCAAGGTGGGCAAGTTCACCTTTGACCTGAATGCCAACTTCGGCAACAACCGCAACGAGATATTGGAAATGGACGAATACGTACTTAACAGCCTCAACTCTACTTTCGGCTATTCCAACAGCGAAACACTACGCCGCGTGCAACTGGAAAACCCGTTAGGTGCCATCTACGGATTCCGCTACAAGGGTGTCTATCAGTACAATTACTCTACCTTCAACAAGATGAGCGACAGCCAGCGGCAAGCGTTCCTTCAGTCGGGGAAGACAGCACCCGTAGGTCTCAGCGAGGAGGGTGAAATCATCTACGATGCACAAGGCAACCCGCTCCGCATGATATATAACTACACCAACGACGGAACGGGCAAAAACTACCGTTTCTGCGGTGGTGATGCCATTTATGAGGACATCAACCACGACGGTCAGATCAATGCCCTTGATATTGTCTACCTCGGCTCTTCACTGCCCAAGCTGACGGGTGGTTTCGGTTTCACCTTCAACTATGGCGACTGGCGATTGACCACTCAGTTCAACTACCGTTATGGCAACAAGATTCTGAACATGGCACGTATGAATGCTGAAGCTATGATTGGCAACAACAACCAGAGTCAGGCCGTAAACTATCGTTGGCGCAAGGAGGGCGATGTAACGAACATTCCACGTGCGATGTACGGATCCACATCGAGCTACAATACACTGGTCAGCGACCGTTTTGTGGAAGACGGCAGTTACCTCCGTATGAGCTATGCTCAGATATCATATGCCATCAAGAAGAAGTATCTGAAGTGGATCGGTCTGTCACGTCTCTCACTATATGCCAGTGTGAACAATCCATTTGTCATCACGAAGTACTCTGGTGTTGACCCTGACATCTCTGCCCGCGGCTACGATCCCGCCATCGACTGGGCTCAGACACCACGTTCACGCTCCTTTACCCTTGGTATCACAGTAGACTTTTGAAGCATTGAAAAATTGAAGAATTGAAAAATTGAAGTTTATGATGACCAACAGAATATATAACAAGGTAATGACAGGAGTCATCTCTTGCCTCTTACCTCTCACCTCTTATCTCTTTATCTCCTGTTCCGACTTTCTGGAGATAGAGCCGTTGAACGACATCGTGCTGAATAACTTCTGGAACGAGAAGGCCGATGTCGACGGCATCATCGCAGGCTGCTACTCCGGCATGCAATCCGATGCCATGATACGTCGCATGATCATTTGGGGAGAAGCACGTAGCGAGAATATCGGTGCCGGACTGAACAGTACCAACGATGCCAATCTTCTGAACGTGCTAAACGAGAATATTATGGCCACTAACGGCTATACTTCATGGGAGTGTTTCTACAACATTATCAACCGCTGTAACACCGTCATCAAGTATGCACCCCAAGTGGCAGCCAGCGACCCCAGCTATTCCGATAGCGAATTGCAGGCAAACATTGCAGAGATGGTGGCACTGCGCTCACTGTGCTACTTCTACTTGATACGTACGTTCCGCGATGTGCCCTACTCCACCGAGGCCTACACCAACGACGACCAGAGGATGGATTTGCCAGCCACAAAGTTCGACGTAGTGCTCGATTCACTCATCAACGATCTGGAACGTGTAAAAGGCCAAGCCGTGAAGTATTATCCTACCACGACCCCACTCTATCAGACGGGACACATCACACAGGATGCCATACATGCCATGTTATGCGAGATGTATCTGTGGAAGAAAGACTACCAGCAGTGCATTAACTACGCAGACAAGGTCATCGCGTCAAAGAAGACCATGGCCGAGGAAATTTTGGCCATGAGCGGCAGTTCCAGCAGCACCCTCGGCAGTTCTACGGGTTCCAGCAGTGCGACCGCTTTCGAGCGCTATAACGGATTCCCGCTTGTGAGTGAGCAGGTTACGAGTGGATTCTACGGCAATGCCTATTCCACGCTGTTTGGCCGGGATGTGGAGTCCGAACAGGCAAAGGC
Organism: uncultured Prevotella sp.; assembly: GCA_946403845.1. Taxonomy (GTDB): domain Bacteria; phylum Bacteroidota; class Bacteroidia; order Bacteroidales; family Bacteroidaceae; genus Prevotella. The sequence continues at coordinate 82,297 of CAMJBL010000003.1, forward strand.
CCGTCAGGAGATCATCTTCCAGTTGGTGTTTAAGGATGACCCAAGCGGCAACAGTATGCTTGCAAACTCGGCCGTCAACGTCTTTTATGGTAACGCCAGTGCAATGCGCGGTTATCTGGCACCATCGGACTATGTGATTGACGACATCGCTAAGGAAAGCGGACGTACCATTTTTTCCGACAAGAACAAGAATATTGATGCCCGCATCTATGAGAACTGCAACATATTGACTAAGAGCATCAACAAGTACACCTCGCAGCAGGTTCTCATTCAGGCTGCCGGTTCGTCCAGTTCACCGACGTCTCTTTCCTATTCCGGCATATACGCTGACGGCAACAATGGTGCCAATTGGGTCATCTATCGCCTGACCGACATCATGCTGCTCAAGGCCGAGGCACTGGCGCAGACCATGCGTGAAGGCAGCGACAACGAGACCGTAGCCTATAACGCACCGATTCTGGCACAAGCTTTCAGTCTGATCAACGCCGTCAACAAACGCGCCATCTGTCAGACCACCCTGCAGGATACGCTCGTGGCCACCGACTACAACACAAAGTCGCAGATAGAAGAACTGGTCTTTCAGGAACGTCAGCGTGAACTGATGTTCGAGGGCAAACGCTGGTACGATCTGGTGCGTCGCTCTCAGCGCGACGGCAACACGCGGGCACTGGTCAATGCCGCCCTGCGGAAGGTTACCACTGGCAGCTCGCTCATCCAGAACAAGCTGACAAAGATGGATGCCATCTACTGGCCTTACAACAACGATGAAATCAAGGTTAACAAGAACCTGGTGCAGAATCCCGCTTTCAGCAGCGGAGAAGACAGCAGCTACCAGAATAGCAACTGATCTTGAATTGAGAATTGATAATTGAAAATTGAGAATTATGATGACTAAGATAAGGAAAAAACATCTGATAGGATTATCATTCATCATTTGTTATATATCATTTAGCATGACGCTGGGATCCTGTTCTGACGAGCCGGACAAAAGCAATTTCTACACCTTTACGGGTGAGATGGCCAGCGACTTTCTGAAGAACCGCAGGCAGTACAGCAAATTTACAGAGATTGTAGAGCGCGCCAACGTGATGAAAGTGCTATCCTCATACGGACACTTAACATGTTTCGTTCCTTCAGACAGCGCAGTGAATGTCTATCTGCGGGCGCGCGGCCTGACAAGTGTGTCGCAACTCTCCGATGCAGACTGCGACACGATAGCCCGCACACATATAGTGAATAACATGTACACCACGATGGAAATGACGCAGGACCGTCTGGCTACCTGTAATATGCTGGGGCGCTACCTGGCCACCTCACAGGGTTTCGACAGCGACAGCAATGCCGTTGTATTCCTCCAGGGCACAGCACACATCATCTTTGAGCTGAAGGACGACTCTGTGGAAAATGGTATCATGCAGCCTGTCGATATGGTTATTGAAAAGTCAAACAGCTATATTGCCGACATCCTGCGAGAACATGCCGCAACAAGCGAGTCACCATTCGAGACCTTCTACAATGCCTTGGTAGCCACTGATGTCATCAGCCAGATGACCCTTGTAGAAGATGAGGACTACGATAAGGATGCGTATTCCAAATACTACTACACTTCCGACTTCTGGAAGGAAGTGGCATGGGTTCCCGACCAGAAACTCTATGGCTACACTGTCTTTGTGGAGCCCGATGAGGTGCTGCAGCGGAAGTACGGCATAGCCAAAGGCGACATCCGTGCCCTCTATGATCTGGCATGCAGCATCTATGACAAGGTATATCCCAAAGATGTCAGCAAGGAAGGTCATAGCTTTGAGAACCTGACAGACAGCATCAACCCACTGAAACGCTTCATGCAGTATCACGTGGTGACGCGCTATACCGCCGGTACCGCAGATTTGACACCAATGGATGTCAATATCGGTGTCGTGCAGGGGGCATTCGGTTTCGATGAAACACTCATCAATCCCATAGAGTGGTTCCATACACTGTTGCCTCATACCCTGGTAAAGATTGAGAAAGCCACCGTGACAGCATGGCTTGGCAACGCCACGAAGGGTGAGCGCTACATCAACCGCCGCTACGACAATCAATACAAAATAGAGGGGGTCCATGTTAGCCCGACCATCGAGGCAAACTTCGACCATGATGCCCTGAACGGCCACATGTTCTTTGTTGACGACCTTGTCGTTTTCAGCGACGAGGTTCAGAACAAGATCCAGAACATGCGAATCCGACTCGACTTCTCAAGTGTCTTCCCCGAAGTGATGTCCAATCACCTACGCTTTGAGGGCGATCCGACACAGGATGACAACTCCGGTGTACCTGACGATGCCTCAACGCCTAAGAACGGCCGCAACTACTACTTCCCCATGGGTTACCTGGACGGTGTAACATTCTCAAACTGCTATGTTGTACTGCGCCGACCACACATCAACTTCTGGTCGTGGCAGGGCGACGAGTGGAACCTCTTCGGCGACTATGACTTCGAGTTCCGCATACCGCCCGTACCCTACAGCGGCGACTGGCAGGTGCGTCTGGGTTTCTGTGCCCTGCCCACCCGCGGTGTGGCGCAAGTGTATTTCGACGGTGTACCACAAGGCATTCCGCTCGATATGACACAGTTCCTCAACGACGAAGCCTTCTTGGGTGACCGTTTCGTATTCGACGAGGAGCCTAACAACTATGACCAGATGACCGATGAACAGAAGGCGGCCGAGCAGAAAGTGCTCAAGAATCTTGGTGCCTACCGCGCACCACGTTCCCTGTTCCACTTCAGTACATCGTCCAAGAACTACTTCGTTGGTAACTACCGCACGCACCGCCGTGTGCTATGCCAAACCTACATGGACGCGAACAAGGATCACTACGTGCGGTTCCGTGTGGCGAGCGACGGTAAGCAGGGTAACAACAACGAGTTCATGCTCGACTACTTGGAGCTTGTGCCTAAGAGCGTCTATGGTGTCGACGGCGAGGGCGAGATGGAGGACGACCTCTAAGAAGTGAATAGTGAAAAGTGAAAAGTGAAAAGTTTAAAATTATGACAACTAATCATATATATAATAAGGTGATAGGGCTGGCAATAGCCGCCCTCACCTTCGGCGCCTGCTCCGACACGTGGGACGACCACAACAATAGGGCTCCAGAGGGCGTAGAAGAGGGATCGCTATGGCAGGCTATCCAGCAGAACCCGGAACTGAGCAACTTCAGTAGTGTTGTCGAGGCTTGTGGCTACGACAAGTCGCTGGCCTCAGCACAGGTGTTCACCGTCTTTGCGCCTACCAACAGTTGTTTCTCCAAGGAAGAGGCCGACAAACTCATTGCAGCCTATCATGCCGAGAAGGGTAAGGTTGACGACAGAGACAACAGCACCATCAAGGAGTTCCTGCAAAACCATATCGCTTTGTACAACTACTCCGTGTCTCAATCCAGCAACGACACCATCATGATGATGAACGGCAAGAACATTCTGCTCACTTCCAGCAAGATTGGCAACAGTCCGCTGACCAGCAGCAACAAGATCTATGACAATGGTGTGCTGTTTACCGTGGGCAGTCAGGTTGACTACTTCCCGAACGTGTTTGAGTATATGCGTCGCGATGCTGAGTTGGACAGTCTGTACAGTTTCTTTTACAATGAGCGTTTCTACCGCAAGGAGTTCCAGGCCAGCAAGAGCGTGGAAGGCGGCATCGTGGACGGACGTACCATCTACCTCGATTCTGTGTTCCGTCAACAGAACGATCTCTTCGACAGCCAATTCCTCAATGCCCGCCTGAACAATGAGGACAGCACTTACTGGATGCTGATGCCCACTAATGAGGTGTGGCGTAAACTCGTAGACGAATACCAGAACTATTTCAACTATGACAACACGGTCGACAAACGCGACTCCGTATTCTACACAAACACCCGCATGGCCATCATGAAGGGAACAGCCTTCAGCCGCACCATCAACACGGATGCCATGCTGCTGGATTCGGCCATGTCGACCAATGCCGTACTCTTCTACAACTCACGCAAGTACACATGGGGAGCCGACGATCTGCACTACTACCAGTACTTCAACCCGTTGAGCGGTATCTTTACCGGCAATACGAATATGGCGTGCAGTAATGGCATAGCCATGAAAGTTAATGACTGGAAAATTGACAAGCGTGAGACTTTCTTCCAGACAAAGATCATTGAAGCTGAAGGCCAGGGAAGCATCCGTGAAGTCAGCAAGGTTGTGGACAAGGTCACTACCAAAGAAGACGGCTCGAAAGATACGACCTGGATTGAAACCATTGTACCACGCAACCGCTATGTGGAATCGGGTAACACCTATTACAATAAGGTGTCGAACAACGGCTTCGTAGAGTTCGAGCCAACACGTACCACCGTGAACCACAGTGTGACATTCAATATCAAGGATGTGCTCTCGAACATTGGCTACGATATCTATGTAGTCACCGCTCCAGCTCTGGCCAACGACAGCAATGCCACCGACATACAGCGACTACCCACACGTCTGAAATTCACCCTCTACCATCACACGCAGGACGGAAAGACGGTGAAGACGGGCAACAACGAGGGTGTGCCCTTGGTGAACAATACCGCTGTGGTGAACCAGCCCGATGAAGTGGACTATATCAAGGTGGCCGAGAACTTTATGTTCCCCGTAGCTTCCTATGGTCTTGAAGAGGATGAACCACAGGTATCGCTGAAGGTTGAGAGTTATGTCACTAGTACACAGCAACGCAACAACGAGTACACACGTACCATGCGTATCGACTGTATCATCCTGAAACCACATGAAGAGTGAAGAGTGAATAGTGAAAAGTGAAAAGTGAAAAGAATTATGATTACCAAGATATACGGAAGAAATCTGACAGATATGCTGTCTGTCGCTTTCCATCAGTCTTTTAGGATGGTGCTGAGTCTGGCGCTCCTTGCCATGCCATTCTGTGTTTCGGCCCAGGATGATACAGACGACGAGGAAGAGCCTGCACGTAAACGTACCATCGTTGAGAAGCAGAATCAATATGAAACTCGGACGGTTCGCGGCCTCATCGTGGATGCTGCTACGCGGCAACCCATAGCAGGTGCCATTGTGAAGGCCGACGGTCTGAATGGCTACAGTACCCTTACAGAAGACGACGGCACCTATTTGCTGAAGGTACCCGTGTTTACGACGGCCCTTTACATTACTTCGCCTGACCACAACCCTGTCAGGCAGGGTCTGCTCATCGATGAGCAACAGAAGGAGTCGCGCTTGTATCCCACATCATTCAGTAGCGAGTATCAGGCTGAGATCAACGTAATGAACGACTTTACTGCCAGTGACTTCAAGTACACCAATTCCGTGAACATCAAGGAAGAGGTGCAGAAGCAACTTGGCGCAACGGTGTACACGCAGCAGCGTAGTGGTGCGCCCGGCATCGGCAGCGTGATGTTCATTCAGGGACTCAACTCTCTGAATGTCAACGCACAACCGCTCATTGTGATCGACGGTGTTATCATTGATCAGCAGTATGGCCGTTCCATGCTGCACGACGGATTCTACAATGACATCCTGTCGAACATCAATCCCAATGACATCGAGAAGGTGACTGTGATGCGCAATGGTACGGCACTCTATGGTGCGAAAGGTGCCAATGGTGTCATCCTCATCCAAACACGTCGTAACAAGTCGATGGCTACGCGTATTACGGCTAACGTGTCGGCTGGCGTGGTACTCGAGCCGAAGTTCCTCTCCGTGATGAGTGCCGAGCAGTATCGCAGCTATGCCTCAGAACTGTTGAAGACTACCAACACCACCAATCGCGAGTTCAAGTTCCTCAACGAGAATCCCGACTACTATTATTACACCCAGTATCACCAGAATACCGATTGGAAAGACCTTGTCTACCATACGGCAATGACCCAGAACTACGGCATTAACGTGGAGGGTGGTGATGATGTGGCCAACTACAACTTGTCGGTAGGCTATGTCGATCAACAAAGTCCACTGAAGTATAATGACATGGGCCGTCTGAATATCCGCTTCAACACGGACATCAGTCTCACCGAACGCTTCGGCGTCCGTTTCGATGCGTCGTTTGCCAAAAGCACACGCAACATCCGCAACGACGGTGCGCCGGAAAGCTACGACGAGGGGACACCGACGTCACCTGGTTTTCTGGCTTATGTGAAGAGTCCTTTCCTAAGTCCCTACAGCTATGGCCGCGGCGTACTCAGCAGTTCGCACTTCGACATTGAAGAGGAATCTTATCTGACAGAAGCGCTGGCAAACTATAACGGTTACAACTGGCAGTTGGGCAACCCCGCCGCCATCAATGAGTATGCCGACGCAGAAAACAAGAACCGTTTCGAAAACTCCATGCTCAACCTGACGGTCACCCCGACGTATCGGTTCAACACGAACCTTTCACTATCGGAGCACTTCAGCTACAATCTGGTGAACACCAGGGAGATGTTCTACATCCCCATCAACGGCACGCCCAGTTACTATGTCAGTTCCATTGGTGCCTATCGCGAAAACGAAGTACGCTCACTGGCCTCGAAGCAGAACTCCGTCATGAGCGATACCCGCATTGACTGGCAAAACCGCTACGATGCCCATTTCGTACACCTCTTTGCTGGAGCCCGCATCAACTGGGAGAGTTACACCATGAACTCACAGTTAGGCTATGATACCGGTAACGATAAGACCCCATTCATGAGTTCCAGCTTAAAGAATGCCGACGATGCCAGTGCCAACGACAACTGGAACTCACTGGCCTGGTATGCACAGGCATCTTATAACTTCAGGAACCGCTACTTCCTGCAAGCCAACCTCACCGTCGAGGGTTCTTCACGCTTCGGACAGGACGGCGGTGACCTCCGTCTGTTTGATGCCGCATGGGGCATCTTCCCTGGTATACAGGCTTCATGGGTCATGAGCAATGAGCCTTGGCTGGCCAAGGTCAAAGGCATTGATTACCTGCGTCTTACTGCCGGCTACGATGTCAGCGGCAACGATGATATCGACTACTACGCTGCCCGCAGCTACTTCCGCGCACAGCAGTACCTGCATGCCATTGCAGAGCTGTCGTTCAGCGGCATCGGAAACACCGAGATACAATGGGAGACCACACGCCGTCTCAATGCCGGATTCGAAACCAGTCTGTTCAATAACCGGATGGCCCTGTCGTTCAACGCATTCAAGAGCTGGACAAATAACCTGCTGACACAACAGTCTTTGGGTTTCCTCTCCGGACTGGATAAGAACTGGTCGAACGGCGGCAAACTGGAGAATACCGGTTTCGATGTCAATGTCACCTACAAGGTGCTTAATCTCAAGGACTGGCAGTTGCAGGTGGGCGGTAGTCTGGGTCACTACAAGAACAAGATTACTGAACTGGCAGACAATGCCCAGTATATGGACAGCGAGGTCTATGGAGCCACCGTCCGCACCCAGGTAGGCCAGGTGGCCAATGCCTTCTACGGCTATAAAGCATTGGGTGTGTTCTCTACGACTGAAGAGGCACAGGCCGCCAGTCTGTATGTCTTGGGCGACAATGGTGTTGACAAGAACTACTTCGGTGCCGGCGACATACAATTTGCCGACCTTGATGGTGACCATCAGATTACAACGGCCGACCGCACCATTATCGGTGACCCGAATCCTGATATCTATGGTAACCTCTCCGCAACCTTGGCATGGAAACGGCTGAAATTCGACATGCGTTTCAACTATTCTGTAGGCAACGATGTCTACAACTATATGCGTGCACAATTGGAAGGCGGCTCGCGTTTCATGAACCAGGGGACAGCACTGCAACGCCGCTGGCGGGCTGAAGGACAACAGACCGACATACCGTGCATCACCTTCCAGGATCCCATGGGCAACTCCCGCTTCAGCGACCGCTGGATAGAAGATGGCAGCTACCTGCGACTCAAGAGTGTCACGCTGAGCTACGACCTACCTCTCAATTCGGAATACATACAGGGTCTGCAGTTCTGGATTCAGGCCAACAACGTATTCACGTTCACCAAGTACTTAGGCGCTGACCCCGAGTTTGCCATGACAGGCAACGTTATCGGACAAGGCATAGACCTGGGACGCCTGGCTCAAAGCCGCTCGCTGGTGGCTGGTGTGAAAATCAACCTCTAAGTTTAGAGTTTAAAGTTTATAGTTTAGAGTTTAAAGTTTATAGTTTATGAATACAAAGATAAACGATAAGAAATCGGCTTGCGGACGTAAGAAATGGGCGAGGATTATGATGGCAGGACTAATCTCACTCCTCACTCCTCACTCCTCACTCCTCCTCATCTCCTGTTCCGACTTCTTCGAACAGGAATCCAATGAGATTATCTATGCTGGCACAGACCATCTGAACAGCTCCACCGACTCCATCTATTCCGTCACTGGCATCCTGAAGAAGCTCCAGATCATAGCCGACCGCACCATACTGCTTGGTGAGGTGCGCGGCGATCTGACCAGTATAACCAGTGTGGCTTCGAGCGATCTGCGCGATGTCGCCCTGTTCCAGATTGGTGACGACAACCAGTACAATAACCCCCGCGACTACTACGCCATCATCAACAATTGCAATTACTTCATTGCACATGCCGACACAGCACTGAAGAACAACCGCAATGAGTCTATCTTCATGAAGGAGTATGCAGCGGTAAAGGCAATCCGCGCATGGACTTACCTGCAGATGGTTTTGAACTATGGCAAGGTCGTGTTCGTCACTGAGCCGATTCTCACAAAGCATGAGGCAGAACTCACCTACCCGACCTACGACCTTGATGCCGTATGCGATTACTTCATCAAGGACCTGCAGCCGCTGGCCGAGCGCTACGGCCGCGAGTATCCCGGCTATGGTTCCATCCGTGGCAACGATGCACGCTTCCTGTGGTTCCCCATCAATATCGTGATGGGCGATCTCTACCTGTGGCAGGCCAGTGCCTCCGGCGATACCGAACTGTACCGGCAGGCCGCCCTACGATACTATCGATACATCAGTGAGCGCAATGGTCAGAACTCCACCTATCCCGTCGGTGTCAACCTCTACACCTGGGTACCGGGTAGCACCACGTGGCTCTCCCTGAGATACTGGGGGGGAGGCTTGGATACCAATGAGAGTTACATGCCCAACAGCGAACTCATCACGATGATACCGTGCGACTCCACCCGTTCTGAGGGTAACTACAGCGAATTGCGCAACCTGTTTAACTCCACTAATGAGAACGACTATAAGTACAGTCTGACGCCCTCACAGCGCATACAGGAAATCTCTGCCGCACAGTGGCACTGCTGCGTGGGTACCAATGGCACCAGCGTGATCTATGCGCCAAAGAACCTCTCACTGCACCGTTCAGGCGATCTGCGCCTCGTCACTTCTTGGGGCGAGGGCTACACCAGCGACAGAATCACTGGCGAACGCATTGAGACACAGCTCATAACAAAGTATGCCAGCCGCAATGTTCACATCTACCGTAAGATGATGGTTTACCTGCGCATGGCTGAGGCCCTCAACATGGCCGGCTATCCGCGTATGGCTTTCCAGATTCTGTCGAAGGGTCTGAACAACGACGTTATTATCAACGAGGTATGCCCATATTACAGTGAGAGCGACTCCACATGGCTGCGTCAGTTAGACTTCCCCACCTCGCGCTACGGCATTTTCACAGCCGAGGCCCTGGCGTACAATCGCAGTACCAACAACATGAACACCATTGGCATTCATACCCGTGGGTCGGGTTTCACACCGCTGAATGAGTATTACCAGTTCCCCGATTCCATCGAGGTCGACGGCCAGAAGCAGGCCGTACCCTTGGCTGCCCAGCAGGAATATGTCAGCCAGTTGCTGCTCACCGAGGAAGCGCTGGAGTTTGCCTTTGAAGGCACACGCTTCTACGATGTCATGCGGTTCGCACTGCGCAGTAGTGATCCCGGTGAATTCATGGGCAACATTATCTCTGCCCGTGCTGGTAGCGGCAATGCTTCAGAGGACATCCGAAGCAAGCTCCGCAACCAGGAAAACTGGTATCTGAAGTGGAACGGAAAAATGGGGCCTGCGTTATGAAACACTTACTGACAGCCATCCTATTGGCATGCGCACTGACGGCGTATGCACAGCCGAAAACCGCGAATGGCAGTTTTAAGGCAGGCGAGAACACTTTTCTGCTGAACGGCCAACCATTCGTGGTAAAGGCGGCTGAGGTGCACTACCCCCGCATCCCGCGCCCTTACTGGGAGCACCGCATCCAAATGTGTAAGGCATTGGGCATGAACGCCGTGTGCATCTACATCTTCTGGAACATCCATGAGCAGCGTGAGGGACAATTCGACTTCACAGGCAACAACGATGTGGCAGCGTTCTGCCGGCTGGCACAGAAAAACGGGCTTTACGTCATCGTGCGCCCCGGCCCCTACGTCTGCGCCGAATGGGAGATGGGCGGCTTGCCTTGGTGGCTGCTGAAAAAGAAAGACATTAAGCTCCGTGAGCGTGATCCTTACTTTTTGGAACGCGTAAAAATCTTCGAGGAGAAGGTGGGCGAACAGCTGAAGCCGCTGACCATTCAGAACGGTGGCCCAATCATCATGATTCAGGTAGAGAACGAGTACGGCTCGTATGGCGAGGATAAACCCTATGTCAGCGAGATCCGTGACTGCCTGCGTGGCATCTACGGCAAGGAACTGTCGCTGTTCCAGTGCGACTGGTCGAGCAACTTCGAGAAGAACGGCCTCGACGACCTCACCTGGACGATGAACTTCGGCACGGGTGCCAACATCGATGACCAGTTCCGTCGTTTGGGTGAGCTGCGTCCTAACGCCCCCAAGATGTGCTCTGAGTTCTGGAGCGGTTGGTTCGATAAGTGGGGAGCGCGCCATGAGACCCGTCCTGCCAAGGATATGGTCGATGGTATGGACGAAATGCTGTCGAAAGGCATCAGCTTCTCGCTTTATATGACCCACGGCGGCACGTCGTTCGGTCACTGGGCAGGTGCCAACTCGCCTGGCTTTGCGCCTGACGTCACCTCCTACGACTACGATGCCCCCATCAACGAGTATGGTCAGGCTACGCCTAAGTTCTGGGAACTGCGCACCATGATGCAGAAATACTCGGACAAAAAGCTCCCCAACGTGCCCAAGGCTCCGATGCCAATCATCACAATTCCCAAGTTCGAGTTGACGGAGTTTGCGCCTCTCATGTCGGCTATGACCGAGCCTGTTAAGGGTACCTTGAAGACCTTCGAGGAGATGGATATGGGTTGGGGCACCATGATGTACTCCACCCGCTTGCCTGAAATCACTTCGCAGAGCGTGCTCACAGGAGAGTTCCACGACTTTGCACAGGTATTCATCAACCAAAAGTATATTGGCAAGATTGACCGTGTGAAAAATGAGAAATCGCTCATGATTCCTGCTGTCAAGAAGGGAGCCGAACTGATCATCATTGTCGAGGGTATGGGCCGCATCAACTTCGGTCGTGCCATCAAGGACTTCAAGGGTATCATCGGCAATGTCACGCTGACCACAGAGACCGATGACGTGGAGATGGTGCTGACACCGAAGAACTGGACAAACGTGGCCATTCCCGATGACTACGAGACAGCCAAGAAAGCCCTTGATATGGTGAAGGGCGTCAACGACCAGGTTGCTGCTGGTAAAGTGAAAGGAAGTGCTCCTGCCCTCGCCTTTACACAAGGTTATGAAGGTTCAAAGAAACTTGGCGACCTTCTGAAACCCGGCTACCATCGCGGCTATTTCAACCTGAAGAAGGTGGGCGATACCTTCCTGAATTTCGAGACATGGGGTAAGGGACTGGTGTATGTGAATGGTCACGCCATGGGCCGCATCTGGAGCATCGGTCCGCAACAGACGCTCTACGTGCCTGGCTGCTGGCTGAAGAAAGGTAAGAACGAGGTGATTGTGCTCGACGTGGTTGGCCCTCGGGAAGCTATTGTCTGGGGACAGGCCGAGCCAGAACTCAACAAGCTCCAGCTGGAGAAGAGCAACAAGCACAACAACATCGGTGATAAGCCCGACCTCAACAGCGCTACACCTATTGCTACAGGAGCTTTCAAGGCTGGCAACGGCTGGCAAACCGTCAACTTCGGTAAGACCGCCAAGGGCCGTTACCTCGCCATCGAGTGTCTCAGCACGCAGAAAGACGGCGACCGCGTAGCCATTGCCGAACTCTATCTGCAGGGCACCGACGGCAAGCGCCTCTCTCGCGAGCCCTGGAAAACCAAGTATGCCAACTCAGAGGACGAGGGTGGTAACCGTCTGGGCGACAAGGTATTCGACCTGCAGGAGTCAACCTATTGGCAGACGGAGAAGGGCACCTCGGCGCCTCACCTCCTCGTCATCGATCTCGGCTCTGAGCAGACCGTCAAAGCCCTCGAATATCTGCCACGTGCCGAACAAGGTGCCCCTGGCAGTGTAAAGGATTATAGAATCTTCATCTATTAAGCGAGCTTCACAATAAATGAGAATAGTTTCTTTATTTATCATTGGTCATTTATCATTTAGCCACGCCGTGGCGCAGACGACTGCGGAGGTTACAATTGACCTGACAAGAACTTATCAGACGATTCAGGACTTTGGTGCCAGCGACTGCTGGACTGCTGAATATGTCAGCGACTACTTCAGCACAACCGAGAAGGAGAAGGCTGCCAAGTGGCTGTTCAGCCAGCAAATGGACAAGAACGGTAATCCTGAGGGTATCGGACTGAGTTGTTGGCGGGTGAATCTCGGTGCCGGTTCTGCCGAACAGGGAACGAATAGCAATATCGCCGACGAGACGCGCCGTGCCGCTTGCTATCAGAAATCAGACATGACCTACGATTGGACGCGCTGCGACGGGCAACAATGGTTTATGAAACGGGCCAAGGACTATGGGGTCGACCACTTCCTGCTCTTCTCTAACTCCGCCCCTGTCCACATGACCAAGAACGGCAAGGCCAATGCCAACAACCAGACTATCTCATGCAACCTGAAAGACGACTGCTACGACGACTTTGCTGAATATCTGGCAACGATTACCAAACACTTCGTTGATGAAGGTTACAATGTGACCTATATCGACCCTGTGAATGAGCCCCGTTTCGACTGGAAAGACGGTCAGGAAGGTTCTCCATGGGAAAACACGAACATTGCCCAGTTGGCCAAGCAACTCGACAAGAGCATTGCCAGCCGCAACCTTTCCACGAAGATACTGATTCCAGAAGCCAGTTCCTGGGACTTGGTATATGGGGGCACCGGGCGGGCCGCAAATCAAATATACGCATTCTTCAACAGAAAAAGTGCCAACTACATCGGCGACCTGCCATCATTAGCAAAGGTGGTGGCAGGTCATAGCTACTGGACATTCCGTTCCAACGCCGACCTGAAAGACATACGTGAGAAAGTACGAAATGAGGCTGCCAAATATTTTGTGGAAGTCATGCAGACCGAGTGGTCGATGCTCGATGCAGCCCCGGAAACCAGTGCAGGATTCCCAGAAAGCTACGAGACTGCCTCAAAGATGGACATAGCCCTCTATATGGGTAAACTCATCTTTTGCGACCTATGCTATGGCAACATGTCCGGATGGTCCTACTGGACTGCGTTTGCAACAGAAAGGTACAGCCAGAAGAATCGTTTTTACCTGATTCGGATGAATGCAACAGGCGATACAGGCAATGAGAGTTATGGCGATATCAAAAAAGGCGGACATTTGACTGTCGACAAGAATCTATGGGTGCTGGGCAACTACAGTCGCTTTATCCGTCCGGGCTATAAGCGCGTTGCCGTAAAGGGTGCTGATGATTTGAACGGACTGATGGGATCGTCGTGGCTCTCCCCCGATGAAAAAACACTGGTGACTGTATTTGTCAACATGAGTCAAGCCAGCAAGAAAATAGGCATCAAGATGGCCGACAACGCCATAGAGAGCATGAAGACCTATCTCACCGATAAAAACTATAGTCTGAAGTATCAGCCATCACTCAACGATGCATCCCAAATGGAGATTCCAGCCCGCTCTGTAGTGACAATTGTTGCCCAGTTGAGCAACGCTACGGGTATACAAGCGACATCATCTCCGAAAGCATCTGACAACAAGTTTTACGGACTTAACGGGCATCAGACAAGTCATCCATCAAAAGGTATTCACATCTATAATGGACAGAAATATATCGTGCAATAACTGATCGTGATACTGCCAGAGTTTATTTGTACAGAAGCGGTCACGGTCACAGCTGTGACCGTGACCGTTTTAGTCTGGAGAATAATACTAAGGCAATAAGGTACAAGGATTAAGGCTTGCGGGGGAAAAGACTAAGGAGAAAAGGGGAAGAATACCTATCTAATCACCGTGCGCCTATACCCAAACGACTGTTCGCCTATACGCAAACAACTGTGCGCCTATACGCAAAATGAAACGCATTTCCGAACAATGACCTCAGGGTTAGGTCAAGGGTAAGTCAAGGTTAGGTCAAGGTTAGGTCAAGGTTAGGTCAAGGTTATAACCTAAGGGAAACCTTAGGGTAACCTTAGGGTACTCCAAGGCTAATTGTAGATATATGGTAGCTATAAGGTAGCTATATGGTAGGTATATGCTAGGTATATGGTAGGACTATCGCTTACCTGGAAAATCAGAATCTCTTAACAAAAACCAAAAATACACTTAACTATTATTGGAAAAACACTTAACTAAAAATATAGACATCCCATAGACACATCAACTTTTGGTAATAAATTGCCTTAAAAAACCTTAAAGGTCAAAAGAAATTCATTATATGCAAAAAAAACGGGAGGTGAACCGGATGGCCCACCCCCCAAACATGGTTGATAATAACTTAGTTTCAAATATCTTACTTCTGGATCATCTTCTGACCATTCTTGATCACGAGACCCTTATAAGAAGCATCCACGCGCTGACCAGAGAGGTTGTAAATGTAACCATTACCAGCCTTCTCAGCCTTCACTGGGCTAATACCTGCCAATGTCTCTGCTGTTCCCAGCGTTACGTTGTATACATAGTACCAACCCTGGTTAGCAATAGCGAGCTTGGTCTGTACGGTCTTACCACCAGCAAAATCAATACCAGAATCAGGATTGTTCCATACATTCAGGGTAACCTTTGTGCCGTCGATTGACTCCTCGTCGAAGTAGAGCTGAACACCCATATCATCATCGATATAGCTGCCTGAGCCGTTAACGAAGCCACCATCACCCCAAGGCAGAAGGCCACTGAAGGTCTCGATAGGATCATCCTCAGGATCATCAGGCTCCTGGATCATGAACAGCTTAATACCATCACCAGTCTTAGGATTCTTCAGGAAGTCGAAGTCCGCAAGCTCAAAGGTGTTCAGCATGTTAGCCATGTCAAGCACTGTAGGCTGCTCTGCCTCACCTTCGTTAATAGGCAACTGAATGTCCTCAGGTGTACCAAGCGTGATGTCTGAAGGCTGAACATATTTCTCAGTAAATGAGAATTCATCAACAATCAGATAGAAGACATTATCATCACCCTCCAAAGAAACGCAGTCGAAGGTAATGGTCTGACAGCCATTAGCACCAGAAGGAATAGTTCTCTTACTTGCATCGTTACTTTCGAAATCACCTAACTCAAAGGTGGTCCAATCTGTACCGATGGGGAAGTCACTCTCGCTTCCAAACGTATTGTAGCTCACATATTTACCAGGACCGGTATGTGCCTGTGTGCCAAGAGAGGTAGGCTTCTCAGCTTTTGCTCTGAACTTAAACCTATACTTCTCACCCTTGACCATCTTATGCAAGGTAGAAACGAAGAACTGACACTGCCATCTTGCAGGAGCGCTGGTACCGATTTCTCTACCATCATTCCAATAGTAAACAGACTTCATCTTTACATTACCATCCTCGTCATACTGCTGGTTGCCATCGGCATCTAGATCCTCAACCTCTTTGATAACCCAACCTGGCACAGGAATACGCACTGCCATTACGCCAGGCTCACCAGGAACTTCAGCAACGGGTGCAGGCTGCTGCTGCTGACCTTCCGGCTGATTAAGATCCTGGAAGGTAAAGTTCGTGCAAGCCCATGCAGAACCATCAGTGTGTACACCTGTGATATTATCCATTGAATAGATACCCTTTCTCATGAAGTTAATCCAAGCACCGTCAGCGCCAGTATTCTCTTGCGGGTCTCTGATCTGCAGTTTGATATCATCAAAATAGATGACATTGGCATCCTCATCCGTACAGAGGTTGAAGGCAATGCACTGGAAGCCACTATTTGCCTCATCTTCTGAAACGGTAAACTCAGTCAACTT
Source organism: uncultured Prevotella sp. (assembly GCA_946403845.1). GTDB lineage: Bacteria > Bacteroidota > Bacteroidia > Bacteroidales > Bacteroidaceae > Prevotella. The sequence continues at coordinate 98,560 of CAMJBL010000003.1, forward strand.
AAGCGTTGTCCATTCTGTAGTATATTTAGGATTACCAAATGAATTCGCATCAATGTATTTTCCTGGATAACTATGGTTCTGAGTCTCAAAAGAGCCTTCTCTGTCGGCCTTAACCTTCAGTTGCAGACGGATTTCCTTACCTGCAGGAATCGGCTCTGTTGCATAAATAAAGAACTGACAGTCCCAAGAACCGTAAGTTCCATCATTACCAGTGTAATCCTTTGTCAAGTTACCAGCGGCTTCACCTTCAGCTCTTGCACGAATCACAACCTTTGCACAGTGATTGGTGGGATCAGCTGGATCAGCAACAACAGTTGCAGTACCTCTTTGCTGTTTGGTCTGGTCACCAGGCCACTCATGTACCCAGAAAGAGTTCCAAGTTTCTACTGTAAGGCTTGCGAAATCATAATCCTCGCTGTAATTACCCTCTGCAGTACCCCAAGCCTCATAGGCAGGTAAATCGGATTCGAAGTCACCAGCCGTGATGACGCTCGTCCAAGTCTTTTGTCCGAAGGCAGAGCCTGCCATCAAGACACCAACTAATAGAGTAAAAATTTTCTTCATAAATAAAAAAATTAGTTAATAATAAATTAAAATATTGATTAAGTTTACATTCGAATTCGGTCCAAAACCTTTTGTTTTTGTATATTCCGCTGCAAAATTACTGCATTTCAAAGAAATAGGCTTTGTAAAATGTAACACGGACGTTAGAAAATGTAACCAATGAAAAAATTGACAGAAATAGAAATAAGGGGGTAAACCGATGGTCTGCCCCCTCAATCAAGTGGAATTTTAACACTATTACTTCTGAACGAACTTCTTACCGTTCTTAATAACAAGGCCCTTATAACTATTGTCAACACGTTGACCAGCAAGGTTATAGAGCAGGCCGTTGCCGTCGGTAGCCGTCTTCACGGCAGAGATACCAGCAGCCGCATAAGCCTCCTGACTCATCAGGGTGACGTTGTAAATATAGTACCAACCCTTCTTTGAGATACAGAGTTTGGTCTTTACCGTATTGCCATCAGCGAAGGAAATACCTGCTTCAGGATTGTTCCAGACATGGAAGTCAATCTTGGTGCCATCGAAGCTGTCCTCATCGAGGCCCACTTCGATACCATTGATATCCTCTTCACCAATGAAATAGCCCTGAGCATTGACGAACCCACCGTCTGTCCAGGAGTCAACAGTCTTGAAGATCTCCTCCGGCTCGTCACCTTCCTCTTCAGGAACCGTCAGTCCAATCAGCTTCAAAGCGCTACCCTGCTCGTTCATGAAGTCGAAATTCTCCACCTTAAACGTATTCAGCAGGTCTGACACATCAACAGAAGTTGGCAACGGCTCGTCACCACCATCATTGACAGGCAGTGCAATATCGGCTGTACCCAATGTGCGCTCACCGATCTTTACGTTAGAATCCGTGAATGAGAGTTCCTCAAAGCGGAAATAATACTTGTTGGCTTCTTTCACCTGATAGCAGTCGAAGCAGACAGAGAATGAGTTTCTGGCACTGCTCGAAATGAGTTTATCCTCATCCACACCAATCTCAAACTTCTTCCATTCAGTGGTAACAGGGTAATCAGCCGTCCCACCAAGCGAACCATAGCTCTTATATTGACCGGGGCCATAATGCGTCTGCGTATTCAACGAAGCCTCTTTATCAGCCTTTACCCAGAACACCAGTCTGATCTTCTCACCTTCTATAAACTTGTGGGGTGTCGTGATAAACAGCTGATAGGCATATTTATCAGGCTCCTTCGTGCCAGCGCTAGATCCCTCGCCAACCAACGAACCATCATCCCATTTATAGATGTTCTTCATCAAAGTGCCACCATTGATGGTGTCGGGCTGCTCCTGTCCAAGACTGTCAAGGTCGGCCACTTGCTCTGTCGTGAAGCCCATCGTTGAGAATACAATCGTCTTCTTACCGTCAACATCCTCGACAGGCGCGGAAGCCATACCCTTTGGATCCTTAAGAGTGAAAGTGGTGCAGGCATAAGGATTACCACTCTTATCCGTACCAAAGCAAGAGTCGTTTGTCTCCGTACCGAACTTCAGGAAATTGATAAAGGTATTATCATTACCACCCTGGTTCTCAATGACAGGCTCTTCATCGCTCATCACCATGGAAATATCGTCGAAATAAAGGTTATTACCCTCCGTGAAAGCGGTAGACGACAAGTTGAAACATACAGAATGGAACTCATATTCCGTTCCACTCTTAGTAGTATGACTGGAAGTCACCTGAACAGCCTTTTCAATCTTCGTCCACTTATTGGCTTCATATTCGATTCTGCCACAGAAGTCATTACCAATATGTTTACCGGGTTCCTGGTGCGTCTGCGACTGTGCGCTACCGGCCACATCACCTCTCACCTTGAATTTCAGATGAATCCACTTGCCTACAGGGATGGCCTGCTTGGAATAGATAAAGAACTGGGTGTTCCACTCCACAAATGAACCACCAGAATAACGGGCATTGCCGGCTTCTACAGCTTCAGCCTCACTCATCACATGCACCTTGACACAATGGTTACCTTTCTTGAACGGATTGTCGACAATGGGCGCAAAGTATTTCCAGCCACCGGTTCCATCGGAGTGCGTCGCGGCTTCCTGCCCATATTCCGTAGGACCGTCTTTACTTGGATCCTGGATCCAGAAGCTGGACCAACCAGCCTCCTGTTCACCTTCCAAGTCACCGTTGATTACGAGTTCCTGTCCGAAGGCACTGCCCCCTAACAGAACACAAATCACAAAAGTAAATAGTTTCTTCATAAGTTGATTAAAATTAGAAAATGATAAAACTAAAAATGAAAATTGTAGTATATTAATAATTAATAATGTGTAAATGATGTGTTACGGTATTCGTATTCAGTTCAATTCTTTTTCTTTTTGTAATTACCAAGCGCAAAATTAGCGTATTTTGAATAATTTTACATTTCGAAATGTAACACGAACTTTACGAAATGTAACTTCCAAAGAATTTGATAAGATTTCGTAATGGGTATTATAAAATAATACATATCTTTGCATTCGTTTAAAAAAATAAGCCAAAATCAGCAAAAACTTATAATCAACAAAATAAAAAACCAAAAAAAAGTTTTATGAAACAGAAACAAATCTCAAAACAACGGCATCAGTGGGTCATGGCGGCCTTAGGCCTGTTGGTAGGGACCTCGGTTCTGCAAGGTTGTAAAGACGACGACACGCTGACCGGACAGCCATCATGGCTGGGCAACTCTATCTACGAGCGCCTGGAGGAAGACGGCCAGTACAAGACGATGCTGCGGTTGATTGATGACCTGGGCCAGCACGAGGTGCTCAGCCACACAGGTTCAAAAACCCTGTTTGCTGCCAACGACTCGGCTTTCCAAGTGTGGTTTGCAAAGAACAACTGGGGTGTCAGCAGCTACGAGCGCCTTTCTACGTCGCAGAAGAAATTGCTGCTTAACAACTCGATGGTCAACAATGCATATCTGATCGAGTTGTTGTCGAACGGCCGTCCCAAGGGTGAAGACAACCACCCCGAGGAGGGCCGTACCATGCGCCGTGAGACCGCAACGAGTATTTTTGACTCCGTGCAAATCATGAAGCCCAGTCAGATGCCCAACACCGAAGTGTGGGCCAGATTCAAGAACAAAGGCAGAAGCATCCCCATTCTGAGAGATGACACACCTTCTCCGATGATTCACTTCCTGCCCGCTTTCATGAGGTATAACAAGATGACGAGTGTCGACCTCGACGTACTGACCAACCATCAGGCCAATAATGTGAACGAGGCCTGGGTCAACGGCAAGAAAGTCGTTGAGCGCGATATCACCTGTAAGAACGGCTATATCCAGAAGGTTAACGGTGTGTTTGAGGCTTCGCCCAACATGGCAGAGATTGTCCACCAGCACCCGCAGATGTCGCATTGGGCAGAACTGATGGACCGTTTCTGCGCACCTTATTTTACCGCAGATGGCACCAGAGAGTACAACCGACTCTATAACAATCAGGACTCCGTCTATGTGCTCCGTTACTACAGCGACTATTCGGGCAATGGCGAGAACCTCATGACGCCCGACGGCAAGGCCATCTCGGCCAAACTGCCTTTTGATCCGGGATGGAACCAGTATGTCAGTAGTTCAGGCGACGCTAACATGAACTATGACGCCGGTGCCATGTTTGTGCCGACGAACGCTGCCTTGGATGCCTGGTGGAACGAGGGTGGAAAAGACCTGCAGACGGAATATGGTGTGATTGACAGTATCCCCGAAGCCACACTGGCTAAGTTGATCAAGGTTAATATGCAGACCGTCTTTACGGAGGCTATCCCCTCACAATTCCCCTATATCCTTAACGATGCCAAGGTTGAGATGGGGATCAAAATTGCAGATGTCGACTCTTGCTTTATGGGTTGTAACGGCGTGGTTTATATGACCAACAAGGTATTCACCCCTGCAGAGTTTGCATCAGTTGCCTATCCTGCTCTGGCCCACCCGACCGTGATGAACGTCATCTACTGGGCCATCGACCAGCTGAACTTCCTGCCCTACCTGCTTTCCATGGACGCGAAGTACAGCCTGATCCTGCCGACCAACGATGCTATGCTGTGGTATATTGATCCATATACCTATGGCAACTCAAAGGACGGTATGGAGTATTGTGAAGTGCTCCAGTTCTGGTACGATCCGACCAGAACGAGCGAGGCTCAGAAAGTAAGAGCTTACCGCTATAGCTGCCTGATCGACGAAAACGGTGAAATCACCATCGACGAGAGCAAGGCCAGAAGAGAGGAAACGAGCCGCGACATCATCAACGACTGTCTGAGACGCCTGATGGAGCAGCTGATTATCGTCGGTGATGTTGAGGACGGCCATGAGTACTATAAGTCAAAGGGCGGCACACCTGTCCGTGTGTTTAAAGACGGCAGCGGTCGCATTGCTTTCTCAGGCGGCTGGCAGATTGACCACAACAACAAGCCACTGCCTGTGAATCCGGAGGATATCTACACCAAGGAGAACGGTAAATCCTATATCATCAACAATCAGATGCCTCTGACCACTGATCAGTCGGTCTTCCTGACATTGGAGAATATGAAGGACACCGAGAGCGGTGATTCTCTTCTCTTCATGCAATTGCTGAACGATGACGGTGCCGACTTGTTGGCAGTCACTGTGACCAAGAACAACTACACTGCCGGTATGCAGAACAAATTCAGCAAGAACCTGAAGTTGTTAGATAACTATAATTATACGGTATACGCGCCTACGAATCGTTCTATTCAGGAACTGATTGACAAGGGTCTGCTGCCTACCTGGGAAGACTATGAGGCTCAGACCGATGAAATCTGGGGTACTGAGGAGGCAGCCGAGGAGGCTAAGGCCATCATCAAGAACATCATCGTCAGCTTCCTGCGCTACCATGTTCAGGACCACGCCATCCTGATTGGCATGGCTCCCGAGAACGACAAGTACGAGAACACCTTGGAAACGATGAGACGTAATCTCGAAACCGGCAGATTCTATCCGCTTGTCGTCAACAACGAAGGCGATCAGATGTGGGTACGTGACGTGCTTGGCAACAAGCGCAATGTCATTAAGAAAGACGGCTCTTATAACCGCCTGTGCCGTGAATACTGGTTCAAGTCAACTGGTCAGTGCTACATGGCATCGGATGCCGTTGTCCATCAGATAGATGGTGTGCTTCTCGCTGAAGAGATGAAACCCTGGAAAGAATTACTTAATAAAAATGTAAGGAGGAAATAAGGTATGAGAATACTCAAATCCATCATGATGATATTAGCGCTGATGGTCACAATGACCGTCAACGCCCAGGCTCCGATTACGTCAGTTCACGGAAGTGTCAGCGATGACATGGGTCCCCTGATGGGTGCCACCGTCTGTGAAATTGACGGCAACGGACGTATTATTGAATCGACGATTACTGACCTGAACGGTAACTTCACCATGAGAGTCAGGAATCCTAAAGACCGCATCCGTTTCAGTTATGTGGGTATGAAGACTGTCACTCAGGCCATTAATAAGACGACCTTCAAGATTCAGATGCAGAGTGCGACCCAGCTGAAGGAAGTGACTATTAAATCACAGAGACGTGTCAACGGTAATGGTTTGCCCATCCCGCAGCGTGAGGTGGCCAACGCTACCCAGACCTTCTCGATGAAGGAGGTAGAAGGTATGGCCTTCACCACCGTCGACGAGGCCCTGCAGGGCCGTATCGCCGGTTTGGACATCATCAGTAACTCAGGTGACCTGGGTGCCGGTTCTACCATGCGTCTGCGTGGTGCCTCTTCCCTCTCTACCCTGACTGATTCCAACCCACTGATCGTTGTCGACGGTAACGTGCGTTCCGTAGACCTCTCTTCTTTTGACATGAACACAGCCAACAACGAGCGTTTCGCCGAGCTGTTGAATATCAACCCTGAGGACATCTCCGATATCCGCGTGCTGAAGGATGCTGCCGCTACGGCCATCTACGGTTCGCAGGGTGGTAACGGTGTCATCGAACTCACCACCAAGCGTGGTGCCCGTGGTAAACCCAGACTCCAGTACACTTTGAAACTGACTGGTACCTACCAGCCAAAGGGTTACGACCTGCTGTCGGGTGACGACTACACCATGCTGCTGAAGGAGAGTTACTTCAATCCGGAGCAGAGCGACGCCGCCGCCAACATCCCGGAATTGAACTACGACCCGTCGTTCTCTGAATACGAGCAGTACAACAACAATACCGACTGGCGTGACGCTGTCACCCAGTGGGGTCTCCGCCAGAACCACTACGTCACCGTAAGCGGTGGTGGTGAGAAAGCCCTCTTCCGTATCGGTGCCGGTTACGACCATGAGACAGGTACGATGATTGAGCAGAAACTGCAGCGTTTCTCGACTCGTGTAGCCCTCGACTACAATGTGTCTGAGCGTATCCGTGTCAGCACCAACTTCGCGCTGACCTACACGAAGAACGACCAGAACTCCGACGGTTTGCTGGACATTGCCCGTCGTAAGATGCCGAATATGAGTATCTACGAGCAGGATCCTATAACCGGTGAGGATACAGACAAGTATTATACGATGCTGCAGAGTGCCAGCCAAGAGTTCAACAAGAACCAGAAGGACATGGTGAACCCCGTAGCAAGTGCCCACCTGGCCAAGAACAAGACGACCAGCTACGACATGACACCTGAGTTGATTATCCAGTACCAGTTACTCGGTATGGACCAAGACTCCTGGCAGTTGAACTGGCGTGGTTCTGTCTATATGAACATTTCAAACCGCTATACGAACAAATACTATCCGCAAGAGCTGAAGACCGTGTCATGGGATCAGGGTGTGAACACCACCAATGAAAATTCTTCAAAGGGTGTATCGTTTAAGACCATGCATACACTGACGTTGATTCCGGCCTTCAAGAACAAGGATCACTCCTTCATGGCACTGGCCCGCTTCGAGCTGAACAGCGGTTCTTCTACCAGCCAGTCAGTAGGTAAGTCGGGTGCCCCGACAGGTATTGAGACCACACAGGGTGGTGGCCGCATTACCGATCTGAGCTCTAACTTCAGCCAGAACCGCTCTATGTACTACACCGTGTCAGCCCACTATGCTTACAAGGGACGTTATATCATCGACGGTTCGCTGCGTGCCGACGGTACCACGAAATTTGGTCCGAACAACCGCTGGGGTTTCTTCCCCTCACTCTCTCTGAAGTGGATTATCAGCGATGAGCCTTGGATGGAGCCCACCAAGAAATGGCTGTCGATGTTTGCTATCCGTCCCAGCTGGGGCCGTACCGGTCAGCAGCCTGGTCAGGACTACCTCTACACCTCGAAATACGGTTCTACCAACCGCTATCTCGACATGCAGTCCATGAAGCCGAACAACATCCGCTTGACCGACATGAAGTGGGAAATCCACGAGAGCTGGAACGGTGGTATCGACTTAGGCTTCTTCAACGACCGTCTGACCCTGACCATTGAGGGTTACTCACAGACCACGACGGATATGTTGATGTCTAACTTCCGTATCCCGTCGAACGCCGGTTTCGCAAACCTTCCCTACACCAACAACGGTAAGATGCGTAACACCGGTTGGGAGTTCCATATCAATACCAACCGTATCATTACCGTCGGTAAGAAGTTCTGGGTGGATATGAACGCCAACTTCGGTAACAACCGCAATGAACTGCTGGAACTCGACGAGAACCTGTTGGACAATCTGAACACAAGTTATAGTTTTGAGAACAACAAGACCTTGCAGCGCGTGCAGTTGCACAACCCCTTAGGTGCCATCTACGGTTTCCGCTACAAGGGTGTGTACACACATAATTATTCGACCTTCAAGAACATGACGCCCGAGGAGCGCGCAGCGTTCCTGGCCGAGGGCAAGACTGCTCCTATCGCTATGAATGCCAATGGCGATGTGATTGTCGACGGTAAGGGCGATCCCGTTCGTATGATGTTCAACTACACCAACGATGCCACAGGCCGTAACTACCGCTTCAACGGTGGTGATGCCATCTATGAGGATGTCAACTACGATGGTCAGATCAATGCCCTTGATATTGTTTACCTCGGTTCTTCACTGCCGAAGCTGACCGGTGGTTTCGGATTCAACTTCACCTATGGCGACTGGCGTCTGAGTACCCAGTTCACCTACCGTTTCGGTAACAAGATCATCAACCAGGCCCGTCTGAACGCCGAGGCCATGACTGGTAACGACAACCAGAGCCAGGCCGTGAACTACCGCTGGCGTAAGGAAGGTGATGTAACCTCTATTCCTCGTGCCATGTACGGCAACAACTCGAACTACAACACGCTGATCAGCGACCGCTTTGTTGAGGACGGTTCTTATCTGCGTATGGGTTATGCACAGCTGAACTACAACATCCGTAGAAAGTACGCACAGGCCATTGGCGTGAACCGCATCAGCCTGTATGTTAGTGCTAACAACCCCTTCGTCTGGACAAAGTACTCTGGTGTAGACCCGGATATCTCGAGCGGCGGCTATGCACCCGCTATCGACGGCAACCAGACACCGCGTTCCCGTTCATACACTTTAGGTATCACTGTTGAGTTCTAAAACGATACGAATATGAAAAGAATACATTATTATATAGTATGCGCTATCAGCGCTGTCTGCGGTCTCTCGGCCTGCTCTGACTTCCTGGAGATTGAGCCTCAGAACGAGATTATCCTCGAGAAGTTCTGGAATGAGAAGGCCGATGTGAATACCATACTTGCAGGATGCTACTCAGGTATGCAGGAAGGAAACGTCATCAAACGTATGATGGTCTGGGGTGAGTTCCGCAGCGACAACATCGGCCCTGGCAGTAACACACAGCAAGATGGTAATCTTGAGAAGATCCTCAAGGAGAACATTGATGCAAAGAACAGTTACACCGACTGGCAGGCCTTCTATACCGTCATCAACCGCTGTAACACACTTATCAAGTATGCCCCCGGCGTGGCCGCCATCGACCCCGCCTATACGGAGAGTGAGCTCCAGGCCAATATCGCAGAGGTAGTGGGCCTCCGCAGCCTCTGCTACTTCTATCTGATCCGCGCCTTCCGCGATGTACCTTTCACGAGAGAGGCCTACATCGATGATGACCAGAAGCTGGATCTGCCCGCCACGAAGTTCGATGCCGTGCTCGACTCGCTGATCTTCGACTTGGAAAGTGTCAAGAACAATGCCGTGAAGCGCTATCCCGTCACCAAGGAACTCTACCAGACAGGCCGCATCACACAGGATGCCATCCATGCCCTGCTCTGCGAACTCTATCTCTGGAAGAAGGACTATCAGAACTGTGTCCGCTATGCCGACCTGGTGATCGATTCGAAGAAGGCTATCTATGAGGAAAACCGCAAGAAGCGCACTTCTTCGTCTTCCCTCCAGACATCGAACGAAGTGGAAGAGCGTTTCAACGGCTTCCCATTGGCAACCAATTCCACCTCGACCAACTATTTCGGTGATGCCTATACCACCCTGTTTGGCAGTGATCGTAACAATATAGAAGAAGTTAACCAGGAAATCATTTTCCAGCTGGTCTTCGACGACGATCCACAAGGTTCAGGTATGCCAGCCAATGGTGCCGTCAATGATTTCTACGGCAATTCGCGTTCTTCGATCGGTCTGGTAGCCCCCTCTGACTACATCTACTCCCAGATTGAGGCGAGCGGATCTGACCGAAAGGTGTTTGCCGATAAGAACAAGATGTACGACGCCCGTATCTATACCAATTGCCGCTACACGGGTAGCAACAGCGCTAGCAGCAACAAATCAATCAACAAGTACACGACGAGTTCGATTGACATCTATTCTGCCGGTTCTGCTCCGGAAGCCAGCTATGGTTCAAAATACTCAGAGAACCAGAACGGCTCCAATTGGGTAATCTACCGTCTGACCGACATCATGTTGCTCAAGGCCGAAGCCCTGACACAGATGATGCGTGATGGCTCAGACGAAACTGCCAGCGAGTATAACAAGAGTCTCCTAGACAGAGCCTTCACTCTGGTTAATGCCATTAACAAGCGCTCACTCTGCGAGACACTGCTCACCGACACACTCGTCAGAACCAACTACAGCAGCAAGGGTGATATGGAGAACCTGGTCTATCAGGAGCGCCAGCGCGAACTGATGTTCGAGGGCAAGCGATGGTTTGACCTTGTCCGTATCTCACAGCGTACAGGCAACACCCAGACCTTGGCAGCAGCCGCTTTGCAGAAAGCCACGACTGGTGCAGGACTGATCAGCAATCATCTGGCCAAGATGGACGCTATCTACTGGCCGTATAATTACGATGAGATGAAGGTCAACTTGAATCTTGTACAGAATCCGGCCTTCGGAAGTGGCGAGGATCAGAGTTACGAAAAGACGACGAAGAAGTGAGAAGTGAAAAGATAAAAGTGAAAAGTTATGAGACGAAATAATATATTCAAAGGAATTCTGGGAGGGCTGCTGATAGCCATGCTGACCCCCCTCAATATACTGATGCTGAGCAGCTGCTCGGATGAGCCTGACAGCGAGTATTTCTACACCTTCACGGGTGAGATGATGAGCGACTGGCTTAAGAATCGTCCGGAATACAGCGAATTTACAGAGATTGTAGAAAGAGCCAACATGATGGATCTTCTGGCTACCTACGGCCACTACACCTGCTTCGCGCCATCCAACGATGCCGTTGACGAATACCTGAAGGGTCGTGGCTTCAGCAGTGTTTCACAGTTGACCAATGAAGACTGCGACACCATTGCCCGCACCCATCTGGTGTCCTATATGTACACAACTTTCGACATGATCGGCCACAAACTGCCAACCGTAAACATGCTGAACCGTTATCTGGCCACAGAACCAGGTTTCGATAACGACAGCAACGCCGTCATCGTACTTGAGAATCTGGCCAAGATCAAATTCGACATGAAAGATGACTCGGTGGAGAACGGTATTGTACAGCCCATTGACAAGGTAATCGAGAAATCGAACAGTTACATCACCGACCTGATGCGTGAGAATCCCAAAATCAGCACGTTCTACAACGCACTGATGGTGACAGGTGTTATCAATGATGTACTGCAGGTTGAGGATGAGACTTATAATCCAAAGGACTACCCCAACTATTACGGCACCTCTGGCGACTATGAGACCAATGCCAAGAAGTACGAGGCACCTGCCACCAAGCGATATGGTTACACATTCTTCATTGAGCCCGACTCACTGTTAGAGGCGAAATACGGCATCAAGAGGGGCGACATGCGTGCACTCTATGACTTGGCTTGTTCCATCTATGATAAGGTCTATCCACAAGACGTGAACGCCCCCGGTCACAGCTATGAGAACCTGACAGACAGTGTCAATCCCCTGCGCCGCTTTGTACAGTACCATATCCTGAATAAGATTGCTGCCGGTGCCGATGACCTGACACCGCAGGAAATCACTAACAAGGCAAACTTTGAAGGTGCCATCGGTATTGATGAAACCCGTGTCAATCCTTGTGACTGGCATTATACCCTCCTGCCCCACAGAATGATCAAAGTAGACAAGATCACCATCAGCAAATACTTTGCAGGATGCAAGAGAAACCAGCGTTATATCAACCGTCGTTACGATGACAAGTTCACCATACTGGGCCAGCGCATTGAGCCTCTTGATGATGAATACAAACACGATGGTATTAACGGCCATTACTTCTATGTTGACGACATTGTTGCCTTCGACCAGGATGTACAGGACAAGGTACAGAACCTGCGTATCCGTATGGACTTCAATACGGTGTTCCCAGAATTTATCACCAACGGTCTTCGTATTTTAGGAAACCCCTGGAATGAAAACAGTAATGAAGAGAAAGACGGTCAGAACTGGTTGTTCCCGAAGGGTTATCTCGACGGTGTGACATTCACCAACTGTACGTTCGTATGGAGAAGACCTGGTTCGATGTTCGATATCTATATGTGGGATGAGTTCAACCTCTTAGGTAACTATGACTTCACCTTCCGTCTGCCGCCCGTGCCGTTTGACGGCGAATGGCAGGTACGTCTGGGCTTCACAGCTCAGGATTCCCGCGGCGTTGCCCAGATCTACGTGGACGGTGTACCACAAGGCATCCCCTTGGACATGACCAAGAGAATCAATTCGGAAGCCTATATTGGTGATGACTTTATCAGTGACATCGATAATTACGATGCTCAGTCAGTTGAGGAAAAGGCTGAATATTATAAGGCTTTGAAGAACCTCGGTGCCTATCCTCATCCGCGCTCTATGTACTGTAACAACGGTGGATCGGGCAGCAGAGGTTGGAACATCGTTTACGATATCGGTATCCGCAAGATCATCAGCCAGACCTACCTTGACTGTAACAAGGACCACTTCATGAGAATCCGTGTGGCTTCCGACGGTAAGCAAGGTAACAACAACGAGTTCGCACTCGACTTCCTGGAGCTGGTACCGAAGAGCGTCTTCGGCTCTGACGGTGACGGCGAGATGGAGGATGACCTCTAAGAAGTGAATAGTGAAAAGTGAAAAGTGAAAAGTTTAAAGTTATGACAACTAAACATTTATATAATAAGGTGATAGGGCTCGCACTCGTAGCCCTCACCTTCATGGCCTGTTCCGACACCTGGGATGAACACTATGACAAAAAGGGTGAAGGCACAAACGATGCAACGCTTTGGCAGGCCATTTCACAGGACGGCAACCTGAGCAACTTTGCGAAGGTTGTCCAGGCCTGCGGCTACGACAAGGCCTTAAACAGCAGCCAGGTATTTACAGTTTTCGCGCCCACCAACGACCAATTCTCTGCCCAGGAGGCCGAAGTACTCATCGCCGGCTATAACGCAGAAAAAGGCAAGGTGAATGACGACGACAATACGGTTATCAAGGAGTTTATACAGAACCACATTGCGATGTACACCCACTCTGTGGCGCCTACAAGCAATGATTCGTTGGTGCTCATGAACGGTAAGAAGACCCTTCTTACAGCCAGTTCATTCGGTAACAATCAGATTCTGACAAACAACCAGCATTACAACAATGGTGTTCTGTTCACGATTCAGGGAAAAGCACAGTATTTCCCAACGGTGTTCGAATACCTGCGCAAGGATGCTGACCTTGACAGTATCGCCAGTTTCTTCTATAACGACCACTTCTATCGCATGGAATTTGTGCCCGAGCGAAGTGTTGCAGGTGGTCTGGAGAACGGTAAGACTGTTTATCTCGACTCCGTCTTCGTTCAGCAGAACGACCTTTGGGACTACCTCTGGGCCTATACGAACGAAGAGGACAGTACCTACTGGCAGGTTGTTCCTACCAATCAGGTATGGAAGCAACTGATCGAGGAGTACGAGCCCTACTTCAACTATGATAAGAACGTACCCTTCCGCGACTCGATGGCTTACACGCTGCCGCGTCTGGCAATTGTCGATGGTACGACCTTCAGCCGTACGCTGAACCCCGATACCCATCTGACGGATTCAGCTCTGTCGACCAGTGCCGCAGAGAGATACACGTACCGCGAATCCTACTGGGGCCATAATAACCTCCATTACTACCAATTTGGCAGTAAGCCGGCTACCAATACCCAGAAGCCCTACTCGCCCACTGGTATTTTCTCAGATACAGAAGACATTGTCTGTTCCAACGGATTGGTCAAGAAGACCAACAATTGGAAGATCAACAAGCTGAACACCTTCTACCAGTGGATTATCGTCGAAGCTGAGGAAGGTAATTCAGTCAAGGAAGTCAGTAAGCAGGAGAACAGCACAACCCACGATCTGGAGCCCACCATCAAGGGCCTCGTCCGTAGAGTGATGAGCGACAACGATTTCAGTGGAAAAGTGTGGAGCAATGCTTACATGGAATTCCAACAGCAGAAGACCACGGTCAATCATACCGTTACATTCAACATCCGTAACGTGCTTTCTAACATTCCTTACGACATCTATTTGGTGACGGCTCCTGCCTATGCCTTCAATGAAGACGCCACAGAAGCAGAGCGCATCCCGTGTAAGATGAAGTGTTCTATCAATTTCCACAATCAGGAAGGCGAGACTCAGACAGAAGTCCTTCAGTCGAGCATCTCAAACAATCCGGATATCGTGGACTATCTCCTTCTGTCTGATCCCGAAAAAGGATTTACGTTCCCGACAGCTACGTTCGGTCTGACCGAGTCAGAGCCACAGATTACACTGACCGTTGAGACCAAGGTGTCAAGTTCAGAATTGCGCCAGAAGAAATTCGACCGTACCATGCGTATCGACTGTATCATGCTTGTACCGCACGGCATCTCGAATGTTAACGAGGAGCGCTTTGAGATTGCACCCCATGGTGACGGAGATGTCTTCCAATGGCTGAAGTACTAATAATTAGTTATGAATTAAGAACTGTAAGGTTATGAAGAAATATATTTTATTTGGACTTACACTGCTGATGGCCTTTCCTTTAAGTGTTGTGGCCCAGGACGATGATTTCGAGGAAGAAGACCTCATCGAGACCATTGCCCGCAAACTGACACCGAAGCAGAAGCAGTACCCCACCCGAGTGATTAGCGGTCGCGTCGTGAACGCCACCACGGGACTGCCCATAGCCGGTACCATTGTCAGCGCTGACGATGTGGAAGGTTATAGCACCCTGACTGAAGAAGACGGTACCTTTAAATTGAAAGTACCCACATTTACCACCTCGGTGTATGTCAACATGCCCGATTTCAATCCGGTACGCCTGGGTCTGCAGGCCACCGAACAGCAACAGGTGGTGAAGCTCTTCCCCCAGACCTTCTCAAAAGAGTATGAGAAAACCATCAACGTGCGCAGCGACTATTCGACCAGCGACTTCGCCTACACCAACTCGGTGAACATCAAGGATGAAGTACAGAAATATCTGGGTGCACAGGCCTACACCATTTCCCGCAACGGTACCCCTGGTATCGGCAACGTGATGTTCGTACAAGGCCTCAACTCACTCAATGTGAACGCCCAGCCGTTAGTTATTGTCGACGATGTGATCATCGACCAGCAGTATGGTCGTACCATGCTCCATGAAGGCTTCTTCAATGACATCCTGTCGACGATTAATCCTGCCGACATTGAGAAGGTGACCGTGATGCGTAACGGTACTGCCCTTTACGGTGCCAAGGGTGCCAACGGTGTGATTATCATCCAAACGCACCGCAGCAAGTCGATGGCAACCCGTATCACGGCCCACGCCTCTGCCGGTGTGGTACTCGAGCCGAAATTCCTCTCTGTGATGGATGCAGAACAGTACCGTAGTTATACGTCTGAGTTGCTGAAGACCACCAACACCCGCAACCGTACGTTCAAGTTCCTGAAAGAGGATCCTGACTACTATTATTACACCCAGTACCACCAGAATACCGACTGGAAGGATCTCGTGTACCACACGGCCATGACCCAGAACTATGGTATCAATGTGGAAGGCGGTGACGCTGTGGCTAACTACAGCCTCTCTGTGGGTTATGTCAACCACCAGAGCACACTGAAGTACAATGACATGGACCGTCTGAACATCCGCTTCAATACGGATATCGCGTTCAATGAGCGTTTCTCCATCCGTTTCGATGCTTCGTTTGGTAATATTACCCGTGACATCCGTAACGACGGCGCTCCTGCCAGTTATGACGAGGGTACACCCACTGCACCCGGCTTCCTGGCCTACGCCAAGAGCCCATTCATGAGTCCCTACAGCTACGGTATGGGCCGTCTCTCCGACTCTCACTTCGATATCGACGAGGAGAACTACCTCACTGAGGCTTTGGCCAACTATAAGAACTATAACTGGCAGTTGGGTAACCCTGCCGCCATCAACGAATATGGCGAGGGCGAGCGCAAGAACCGTATGGAGAACTCCATGCTCAACCTGACCGTGACACCGAAGTTCCGATTGACCCGTAACCTCACCTTGTCGGAGCACTTCAGCTATAACCTGGTGAATACGAACGAGGTGTTCTATATCCCCGTAAACGGAACGCCCAGCTATTATGTAAGCAGTATCGGTGATTATCGTGACAATGAGGTACGTTCGCTGGCATCAAAGCAGAATTCCGTCATGAGCGACACCCGTCTGGACTGGAGCAACCGCTACAACGCCCACTTCATCCATCTCTTCGGTGGTGCCCGTATCAATTGGGAGAGCTATTCCATGAACTCGCTGCTCGGTTACAATACCGGTAACGATAAGCAGCCATTCCTGAAAAAGGAGTTGGCCAATACCAACGACTACGGTTCCAGCGATAACTGGAATTCTCTGGCATGGTATGCACAGGCTGAATACAACTATCTGGGCCGTTACTTCCTACAGGCCAACCTGACGGTAGAAGGCTCTTCACGTTTCGGTAGCGACGGTGGTGACCTCCGCGCCTTCGACGCCGCCTGGGGTATCTTCCCCGGTGTACAGGCATCATGGGTGATCAGCAACGAGCCTTGGATGGCTAAGATCAAGCCCATCAACTACCTGCGCCTGACGGCCGGCTATGATGTCAGCGGTAACGACGACATCGACTACTATGCAGCTCGCAGTTACTTCAGTTCTGCACAATTCCTGGAAACGATTGCCGGACTGAGTTTCGCCAGCATCGGTAATACGAAGATCCAGTGGGAGACCACCCGTCGTATCAACGTCGGACTGGAGACCAACCTCTTCAACAACCGTTTGAATCTGAGTGCCAACTTCTTCACTTCAAAGACCGACAACCTGCTGACCCGCCAGTCATTAGGATTCCTCAGCGGTCTGAATGAGAACTGGACCAACGACGGTGAACTGAAGAACAACGGTTTCGACGTCAGTGCAGCCGTGAAGGCCATCGCCCTGAAAGACTTCCAGTGGGAGGTCGGTGCCAGCATTGGTCACTACAAGAACGAGATTACACGCCTGGCAGAAGGTCGCAGTTTCGTTGACACCGATGTTTACGGTGCCACCATCCGTACGCAAGTAGGACAGGCTGCCAACCAATTCTATGGCTACCGTTCACTGGGTGTCTTCGCCACAACGGCTGAGGCAGAGGCCGCCGGTCTTTATGTCCTCGGTGAGAATGGTATCGACAAGAACTACTTCAAGGCTGGTGATATTCATTTCGCCGACCTCAACGGAGACCACCAGATTACCGAGGCCGACCGTGAGTTTATTGGTGATCCCAACCCCGATATCTACGGTAACATCTTTACAACCCTGTCGTATAAGCGTCTGAAGCTGGATCTGCGATTCAATTATTCTTATGGCAATGATGTCTACAACTACCAGCGTTCACAGTTGGAGAGCGGTTCTCGCTTCATGAACCAGACAACAGCTCTCTTGCGTCGTTGGCAGGTAGAAGGTCAGCAGACCGATATCCCACAGCTTTCCTTCCAGGATCCGATGGGTAACTCACGTTTCAGCAACCGCTGGATTGAGGACGGCAGCTATCTGCGTCTGAAGACTGTCACCCTGAGCTACGACCTGCCGATGAACAACGAGTACATCCAGGGATTCCAATTCTGGATTCAGGCAAACAACGTGTTCACACTGACCAAGTATCTCGGCAGCGATCCTGAGTTCACCATGACCTCGAACGTCATCGGACAAGGTATCGACCTTGGACAGCTCAGCCAGAGCCGTTCGATTGTTGCCGGTATCAAGATTAAGCTGTAAGTTTATGGTTTATAGTTTATAGTTTATAGTTTAAAGGATAAAGTATATGATTACCAAGATATATAAATTCATTTTCGCAGTTCTTGCGATTGGTGGTATGACATCCTGCTCTGATTTCTTCAATCAGGAGTCTGAGCACGTTGTCTTCACAGACCAAGACCACCTGAATAATGCCACCGACTCTATCTACAGCGTCATCGGCATTCTCAACAAGCTGCAGACCATTGGCGACCGCACCATCCTTCTCGGAGAGGTGCGCGGCGACCTGGTCGATCTCACGACTGACGCAAACAGCGACCTTCGCGACATGTTCCTCTTTGACATGGGTGATGACAACCGCTACAACCGTCCCATCGATTACTATGCCGTCATCAACAACTGTAACTACTTCATCGCGAAGGCTGACACGGCTCTAAAGAACAACCGTAATGACTATATCTTCATGAAGGAATTTGCCGCCGTGAAAGCTATCCGTGCCTGGACCTACCTCCAGCTGGTGCTGAACTACGGTTCTGTGCCTTTCGTGACGGAGCCTATTATTACCAAGTTAGAGGCTGAGAAAGACTACCCGAGATATGACCTTCAGGCTATCTGCGAGTATTTCATCAACGACCTGATGCCGCTGACTGACCGCTGGGCCGATGAGTACCCCGGCTACGGTAACATCAGAAGTCTCAGAGACGGTGCTTCCAGACTGCTCTTCTTCCCGATCAACGTTGTTTTGGGTGACCTGAACCTTTGGCTGGCCACTATCACCGGTAGCCAGAGCACCTATCGTGAGGCTGCCATGCGTTATTACAAATACATCTCGCAGCGCAATGGTGACAACTCGGCCTACCCCGTTGGTATGTCTTATTTAATGTGGACACCCGGAAGAACGCCAGGAATCTCCAGAACTGGTACAAACGTTGCACCCTGGTATTCTGATGACGATTACTATGGATCAGACTCGGAACTCATTACCATCATCGCCGGTGACTCTATCCGCTCAGAAGGTAACTACAGCGAACTGCGCAACCTGTTCTATTCGCGTTATGATAACGACTACCACGTGAGCATTGTACCTTCGAACGCTATGTTTGAATTGTCAGAAAGTCAGGTTAACTGCTGTCTGGAAACCAATGGAATCAGCTTCTCGTATGCGCCCCAAGACCTGACAGAGCACATGGCAGGCGACCTGCGTCTCTCTTATTATTATAGTTATGGTTATGGCACCAACACGGTGACCGGTGAGCGTTTCGACGTTTCCTATATCGATAAGCAGAACTTCCAGAACATCCATATCTATCGTCGTTCAATGCTCTATCTGCGCTTGGCAGAAGCCCTCAACGGCGCCGGCCTCCCCCGTGCAGCCTTCAGTATTCTGTCGACAGGTCTTAACAACGAAATCTATCGTGAGGATGTCTATCCCTACTGCTCTCAGAGCGACTCTTTGTGGGTTAGCCAGCTCGACTTCCCCGAGTCACGTTATGGTATTGTAACAGCGCAGTATATTACATCTACCACTAGTGGTTCGACTGGTGTTTACAACACCATAGGTATCCACACCCATGGCTCTGGTTGGACGCCGTACAACGAGTACTATCGTTTGCCAGAGGCTGAACCCATACCAGTGTTAGATGAAAATGGCGAACCCATTGAAGGCGCATTTATTCTTCAGAAGGACACGCCCGAACTGATTGCGAAGCAGAAGGCAGTCGTCGACAGTCTGCTGCTGAATGAGGACGCTCTGGAACTGGCCTACGAAGGCACGCGTTTCTACGACATCATGCGTTTTGCTTTCCGCCAGCCAAATCCGGAACAGTTCCTTGCCGAGAAGGTGGCTGCCCGTCGTGGTAAGAACAACATCGATGAAGGACTCAAGAGCCGTCTGATGGATAGAAAGAACTGGTATCTGAAATGGAATGGTCAGATCGGTTTCTAAACTAAGAAATGAAAAAGCCCTCGAAATTTCGAGGGCTTTTTTTATGAGTTTGCCTGAAGGGTTTGCGTGATTCCCTGCTCCCGATGACAGATGCGCACCTCTATGCCAAACTTCTCATGAATATGTTCAGCTAAGTGCTGAGCGGAATAAACGCTGCGGTGCTGACCACCCGTACATCCGAACGAGAACATCAGCGAGGTAAAGCCACGTTGGATATAACGACGTACATGGGCATCAGCCAATTTATAGATACTATCAAGGAATGTGAGTATCTCACCGTCATCCTCCAAGAAGCGGATCACAGGTTCATCCAATCCCGTCAGCTGCTTATAAGGTTCATAACGTCCGGGATTGTGCGTACTGCGGCAATCGAAGACATATCCTCCCCCATTGCCAGACTCGTCCTCAGGAATACCCTTTCGATAAGAGAAACTGAAGACTTTCACCACCAATGGGCCTTGAGCATCATACTTAGAGAAAGTGGCAGGACCATCCTGCGGATGAGCCTTATAGGGATTCTGATCAGTGATCTTGTAACCGTCGGCTCTGCTGGCAGTCGTCTCAATCTGCTGGAATTGCGGCAGTTCTGTCAACTGTCGCAGGATTTCCATCAGATAGGGGTAATGGAATATACCGAGCTGGATTAATTCCCTCAAATTCTGGATTGCGGGCGGAATACTTTCAATAAAATGCTTCTTCTGCTCAAAATAGCCTCTGAAACCATAGGCACCCAACACCTGTAACGTACGGAAGAGGACAAAGAGCGACAAACGGTTGACAAAATGTCGCACTGGTGGCACTTCCGTATAATGTTTCAGCGAGTTATAATACTCATAGACCAGTTCACGACGGAGTTTATGAGGATAGCGTGCCGAAGCCTGCCACAGGAAAGAGGCCAAATCATAATAGTAAGGTCCCTTACGACCACCTTGATAATCGATAAAGAAAGGATTCCCATCATGGTCCAGCATCACATTGCGAGCTTGAAAGTCACGATAAAGGAAGCTATCTCCTGTCTCCTGACTCCTGTCTCCTTCATCTATCGTCAGATCCTTCGCAAGCAATCGGAAATCTGCTTCAAGTTTTAACTCATGGAAATCAATCTCCGTGGCTTTCAGAAAACAATATTTGAAATAATTCAAATCAAAGAGCACACTGTCGACATCAAACTCAGCCTGAGGATAGCAATTTGAGAAGTCCAGTTCCCTGGCACCACGGATCTGAATATTCGGCAGTTCACGGATGGTACGTTTCAAGAGTTCCTGTTCCTTCAAGGTATATCTGCCACCAGCCTCGCGTCCACCACGAATGGCATCAAAGAGCGACATACTGCCAAGATCTGTCTGAAGATAGCGCAACTGATCATCGCTGGCAGCCAGAATTTTGGGAACCGGCAACTTGCGGCGGTTAAAATGCTCCGTCAGATAGATAAAGGCGTGATCTTCATCACGGCTGGTTCCAATCACACCTATGACGGACTGTCCTTCATGGTCAGTCAGGCGAAAGTAAGTACGATTACTGCCACCACCGGGAATCTGGTGAACATTTGCGGGCTCATCCCCTTTCCACTGTTTGTATAATTCTAAGAGTTTCTGCATATATTTTTTCAGTTTACAGTTTACAGTTTAAAGTTTATAGTTTATAGATGATTACTGAAGGGTAAGAGCCATGAGGCCGATGACCACATCATTGGAGAGTGTACGGACAGTGAGCGATTTCAGGCGCTTATGCGGGTTGAGAGGCATCCGGAGCATCTGTGCAGCACCACCGGGAATCTCACGACCATAGACACCCTGGATGCCTAAGGTCTTCCCCAAGTCACGACTCACATCACCTGTACTGAGACATACACGATAAGGACGAGGCTCTACAGTCTGGAAAGCCTTGCCATCAATATAATAGTCCTGTTCGATGGGACACCAATTATCCGGATTCCTGAGAGCAAGCGTGTCCTGAGAGCCATCCTTATAAGTGACGATGACGAGTCCATTATCTATCCTACTCTGCATATGATTTGTACTACCTGCCATCAGCAGCCAAGCACTCTCCGCTTTACCTGCTACAGGAATCGTTATGGCATCGGGATAGTTATCCCAAAGACTGGTATAGACGATGTTGTTTCCCACTGCAGGCGTTCGGAAAGGTACGCCAGCCACTTCAAAAACACCATTCTTAATAAGGGTTCGGAATACGGAGTCATTAATCTCAGCTGTCAATTGTGGATGACACCACTCACCAATGCCTTGCGTGGGTATCTGCAAGGTAGTCGTCTGCGGACGCGGACTCAGGTATTCGTTCTTGAAAATATCATCCACCTCAGCATTGAAATAGCGCTCAATGGTCTGGGGTTTGTATTTTTTTAGTGGTGAGAGGTGAGAGGTGAGAGGTAAGAGATTACCTTGGAGGGAACTTGAATCATGGGGACTGTCCCCTGTGTGGGCAGCGTAGCGAACTACATGGGGACTGTCCACGTGATTCGCTGACAGATTCGATATCCATGTTCCACATTCCTCTTTCCACGATTCAACGATAATCACCTGATATGGTTCATCCGTTCCTTCGATGTCTTGATACACCCCATTACTCCAATTCTGACGCAGAATTATCTTCAACGGACGACGGAAGTGCTGGGTAATCTCATAAATGTCCCGGCCGTCCTTTCGTGTGAACTTATAATCCAGATAAGGTGTTTTCACACTAGCACTATCCCACTCTGCAGGGAATCCGGGACGAATGATACACTTACCGTCGAGTGCCTGGGGGATGATACCAAAGAGTCCTTGCAACAAAGTGCGCGATGAGATGCCGATGCAGTCGCCAAAGTCACGATAACACTCCCCTCGGGCGGCATCATAATAACTGATCTGACCAAAATTCGCAGGCGATGCGCCATAATACATCTGATCGAGGATATTGGCCTTCATCAAACGATAGGCCTCTTCAGAGCGCCCCGCCTCAAAATAAGCCAGTGCTGTATGCATCACCTCGGCTGCCGCCACATTATTAATGCTCCACGAATAAGGCAACCAATCGCTGGTGGAGATTGTATAGAGGTGAGAAGTGAGAGGTGAGAGGTGAGAGGAATCATTAGTGGCAGAGGTCACGGGGATGTGGGGGATGTTGTTGTCGATATAGCGAGTAGCAAGATAGGCCTGTTCCGATGTACAAGCGCCACAGTCGATAGGTGTATAAATACTCCATACGGCCGGATGGTCGTGGGTACGTTTCAATCCCATCGCATCCTGATACTCTGCCCAGACGCCCTTCTCCGGAAGCCAAAGCCGGCTATTCATCGCTTTCAAAATCGCATCGGCCTCCTTGCGATATGGCTCTGCATCCTCACCGATGATCTCAGCAATACGGGCAGCAAGTTTATTGCTCCGATAGTTGTAGGCAGAGCTGTGGGTCACCGCGCCACCATTATAATAGAGCGCATCGCTCGCCCAGATACAGCAATAGGCATCATAAAGATGATCGCGATCAGGATCATAGTTACGTTTCTCCCAGGCCAGATGCGACTTAATCACAGGCCACATCTTACGCATATAAGCCGTATCGGCATCATATTGGAAATGCCAGAGCAGCTCGTCGATATAATTCAGGTTCATATCGTAGTGATGCATCTGGGCGTTGCGTTCAGGATTACGGCAGATATACCCGTTCGAATACATCTGCGTACCCCATTTCTTCTCTGCCCGCGACAGATTCATCTTCGGATCCTGTGAGGGATGGGGAATCACAGGCTCAACATTCGTCACCTGACTCTTGGCATAGGCATCGAAATGCGAAACAGCCCGGTCATTCCAACCTAACACATCGCCTAAATAGCCTGCCCGCCAGCCTGCCAAAGGCATGCGCCAACCGATACACCCGTGCAACCACGTCTGTCCGTCCCAATCACCATCAGCTGCCAGCACCAAGGCACCTCCAAGCGTATTGATATAGGGATCGGGCGTCTTGAACTGTATAAGGGATGCCAATTGGCGATAATAATTACGAGCCTGTTGATAGTCATGTCTTCCCGCCTCAGCTTCCACCTGAACAAGTTTGTCTAATTGCACTTCCAAATAAACAGTATGACACTTTCCAAAAGGCATCTCCAACGTCTGGACTGGATCGCCCGCCGCTTCCAAGCAACCGGGCTTATCGGCCCCAATATCTCCGTTACGATGAAGTTTCGGTTGGGCTATCTGGCAGACAATGACTTGCAGACAACCTTCTATTTGTGGAGAGGCAATGCGCCATATAGCAGCTTCACGATCCGGCATCGCCAGCACCTCAATCCTCACGACACCCGTACCCCATCGTTTGTCTTTCAGCAAATACTCCCGACGGCCATCCCGATAAGAAGCACGGCAATAGTCCGTTTCATCCAACGAATAGGCGACGCCGTCTTTCTCCAGGACAAAACGGATATTCCGGTGATGGTCTTTTTTGACCACCGCAAAGACAGGACGGTCAGAAGTCTCCAGTCGCCAGTCAGTATAGGAACCGTAAAGGGCACGTGTATAGCGGTTGGTACCGTTTTCGCAGACGAAACTCCCATGACGAGGCTGATACTGCTGCTGACGCTCAACACCGATTTTGTCAAGATTATAGGATGTCGACTCAATAAAGTCGCCTATTTTCTGTTTCTGGGCAGAAACAGAAAGGCCATACAACAAGACGAGCAACAACCATAATCTTCTCATATGACCGCAAAAGTACGAAATAATTCTGATACTTGCAAACATTCTGACACAAAAAAAGCCGGCTGTCTCCCGACAGCCAGCTTCAAAAAACAAACTACTTAAAAACTAATCTACTAAAACAAATCAAAAAAATATCTTTCACTTAAGAGTGTCTAACACTTTCTTGCGAGCGAAGGATTTTTCACCTTCCTCACGCTGCAAAGGTAAGGCAAAATGAAGAATTATGCAAATTATTCTCAGATAAAAAAGCTGTGTACGCACAAAAATACCATAAAAAGGGGATGGAAACGTCTCTCCATCCCCTAATTTGTTATGCTAAGTTAGCAAAAATATATTATTCTGCTAAATCTGATAGATACTCAGATGATTACATCATTCCGCCCATACCTGGGGCACCACCCATTGGCATAGCAGGCTCTTTCTCGGGTTTGTCCACAATCAGGCACTCTGTGGTGAGGAACATACCAGCGATGCTGGCAGCATTCTCCAGAGCGACACGAGCCACCTTGGCAGGATCGATGACACCAGCCTCGCGCAAATCCTCATAGACATCGGTGCGGGCATTGAAACCGTAGTCACCCTTGCCCTCGCGAACCTTCTGGACAACCACAGCGCCCTCAGCACCGCCATTAACGGCAATCTGACGCAGCGGTTCCTCAATGGCACGGCAGATGATATTGATACCAGTCTGTTCGTCGGCATTGTCACCCTTCAGACCTGCCAAAGCCTCCTGAGCACGGATGTAAGTGGTACCACCACCAGCTACCACACCTTCCTCAATGGCAGCACGGGTAGCGCAGAGGGCATCGTCAACACGATCCTTCTTCTCCTTCATCTCCACCTCAGAGTTAGCACCGACATAGAGTACTGCTACACCACCAGCCAACTTTGCCAGACGTTCCTGCAGTTTCTCCTTATCGTATGAACTTGTTGTAACCTCAATTTCCTTCTTGATCTGAGCAATACGATCCTGAATGGCCTGCTTGTCGCCCGCACCATTTACGATAGTGGTATTGTCTTTCGAGACAGTCACCTTATCGCAGGTACCCAGCATTTCGAGTGTAGCCTGCTCCAGTTTCAGACCCTTCTCCTCGCTGATCACCACGCCACCAGTCAGGGTAGCAATATCCTCGAGCATGGCCTTACGACGGTCGCCGAAGCCAGGAGCCTTCACAGCACAGATCTTCAGACCGCCACGCAGACGGTTCACGACGAGTGTGGTCAGAGCCTCAGAATCCACATCCTCAGCAATCACGAGCAAGGGACGTCCGCTTTCAGCAGCAGGCTGCAGAATGGGCAGGAAATCCTTGATGTTTGAGATCTTCTTGTCGTAAATCAGGATGTAGGGGTTTTCCATCACGCACTCCATCTTCTCAGAGTCGGTGATGAAGTAAGCTGACAGATAACCACGATCAAACTGCATACCCTCAACCACGCCGATGTGTGTATCGCGGCTCTTGCTCTCCTCGATGGTGATTACACCATCTTTGGAAACTTTGCGCATAGCCTCAGCAAGCAGCTCACCGATCTCCTTATCGTTGTTGGCAGACACAGTAGCTACCTGCTCGATCTTGTCGTAGTTGTCGCCCACCTGCTCAGCACTCTTGGCGATGTGCTCAGTTACAGCCTTCACAGCCTTGTCGATACCACGCTTCAGATCCATGGGATTTGCACCGGCAGTCACGTTCTTCAGACCCTCAGCTACGATAGCCTGCGCCAGGATAGTAGCAGTGGTTGTACCATCACCTGCATCGTCGCCTGTCTTCGATGCAACACTCTTTACGAGCTGAGCACCTGTATTCTCAAACTTGTCCTCCAACTCGATTTCCTTTGCAACGGTCACACCGTCCTTAGTAATCTGGGGAGCACCGAACTTCTTCTCGATAACCACATTGCGGCCCTTAGGACCAAGTGTTACCTTGACTGCATTAGCCAACTGGTCAACGCCCTGCTTCAGCAGGTCGCGAGCCTCAATATTGAATTTAATATCCTTTGCCATAA
>CAMJBL010000004.1 GCA_946403845.1 uncultured Prevotella sp.
TCGGATAAACCAAACTTAATCGCTGAATAATTTCAAGAGCCTGCGAATATTTGCCCTGTTTTATGTAAATTCGGGCCAAAGTTTCGGTAAAGATACCCTCGTTGGGGGCATTTTCATCGTTTTCGGCCTCTTCTTTCACAACCGGTATGCTGGGAGTCTCGTCGCTGAGGGTGAAGCGCCCTTTGTCAATATTTATGAAGGTATCGATGAGATTCTGACCTCTCATCTCAGGCACCTTATCGCTGCCCAGTGTCTCGCCCTCGGTCTCCAGGAGATAGGCGACATAGTCGACGGCGGCATCGGCAGGCGTGGGCTTGCGGCGGCTTTTCTTCTCCTCGTCGGTCTCGCCCTCCTGGGGAATGGAGTCGAGGAAGTTGTTGATCAGCGAGAGTGTGCGGTTGGGGGCATCCTGATCATTCTGATTACTCGGAGTATTCTGATTATTCGGAGTCGTCAGATGGCTGGGATGGCGGTAGTGCACGGCCTCGATCATCTGGAAGAGCACACGGCGGTCGGTGATATAGATGGCAGCGCGGCGCAGCTCCTCGTCGAAAGTGGGGTCGTGGAGCAGATAGAGGTTCTGGAGCAGAAGCAGACGAACCGTCTGATAGTAGGGGTAGAGTGCCAGCAGGGAGCGCAACTCGTAGAGCGTGTCGCGGTCCAGGCGTTCGGGGTGTTGGGTCAGTTCTGCTATGTCCATTGTTTCCTTTGTTGAGGGGGTTACCATTGTGCTACGGAGGCGTTGAATATCTGGTCGCAAATATCCTTCATCATCAGGGTGACGAGTTCATCCTGTACGGAACTCAGCGATATGGCGGAGTCGAAAGACTGCTGCGCGGTAAACTGCTTCTCAAAGTCCTGCTTATGGTCTTTGTTGTTGGTGAATCGCACGTTGACGGTGATCGACAGCTCTACCTGTGCTGAGACGGCATCTGCCGTGACCGCCTTGTTGCGCTGTTCGTAACGGGTGATCTCACCCTCGAGCTTGAGGTCGCCGTTGCGCTTGACTTGTGAGAGTTTGGTATTGTTACGGAACTGGTCCTTCAGCTGGTTGTTGAAGATGGAGCCCATGGGTGCCCAGACATAATTGCTGCGAACGGGGAATTCGGCAATCTGGATGGTCTTGATCTTCGTGTAGTCGATACTGGCGCCGTTGAATTTGTAACTGACGGAGCACGACGAGAGGCTGAAGAGGCTGATAAAGGCGATGAGGCACACCAGGCCGTACTGTTTCAGACGGCGGTAGAGGGTGCGGTCGCTGATGCCTAACTCCTGAGCGGCTTTCTTACGGTTGCCGTTGTTGCGCTCAAGGGCCTTTTCCAGCATTTGCTTGCCAAGCACGTTGAGGTTGAGGTTCTCGGGCTCTTTCTCCGGTTCCACATATTCCTCTGCCACAGCGTCTTCAAGCGTGGGCGAGAGCGGTTGTATCGGGGCGATGGGAGTCAGCTGGGTGCTGGGCATCGGATCGGCAGGGATGGTCTTGACGTTTTGCACTTCTTGGATCTGTTTTTTCAGATTACCCATTTCGCGGCGCATGTCATTGACATTGCCACGCAGTTCGAACAGGATCTTGTAAAGGATCTCACGCTCATTCTCGAAAGAGTGGTCACCCCCTTCGTGGGGAATGGTGGCCAGTTGGGTGGTGTCTTGATCCTGCGGAATGAACTTCGCGAGGATCTCCGGGGTGATGATGCGCTCTTTGCTGAAGATGGAGATCTGCTCGGTCACGCTCTTGAGCTGGCGGATGTTGCCTGGCCATTTGTAGCGCATGAGCATCTGTTTGGCCTCGTCGGTGAGGGTGACGCGGTCCATCTTGTATTTCTCAGACATTTCCATCGCGAACAGACGGAATAGCAGGACCACATCCTCGCCTCTGTCGCGAAGGGCCGGCATCTGGATGTTCACACGGTTCAGACGATAGTAAAGGTCGCCACGAAAACGGCCTTCGCTGATGGCTTTCTCGATGTTGACGTTGGTGGCAGCCACGATGCGCACATCCGTCTTGCGCACTTCGGTGGCTCCCACGGGGATGTATTCGCCGTTCTCCAGCACACGCAGCAGGCGGGCCTGGGTGGCCATGGGGAGCTCGCCCACCTCATCGAGGAAGAGGGTGCCCTTGTTGGCTACTCCGAAGTAACCGGGAGAGTCGTTGATAGCCCCGGTAAACGAGCCCTTTACGTGGCCGAAGAGTTCGCTGTCGATGGTGCCCTCGGGGATGGCGCCGCAGTTGATGGCGAAGTATTTCTCCCGCCGACGGGGGGAGTTGTCGTGAATCAGCCTTGGCAGGATATCTTTTCCCACACCACTCTCGCCGATGATAAGCACGCTGATATCGATGGGCGCCACCTTCAGGGCGTCGTCGAGTGCGCTGTTCAGAGCTTCGCAGTTGCCTACGATATTATAGCGCTGTTTGATGCTTTGTAGTTCGGATGTTTTCATTCATTCTCTGTTTTGTCGTCCTGCGGGGCCTTGTCGTCGCGCTTGAACTGATCCTTGGCTTTAATGGCAAAGCGTGCCTTGTCGCCGTCTTCCCGTTTCTCGTGGTAGAGTTTCGGAAGCGGGTTGGCCATGGGCTCATCATAATTGAGGCGGTTGCGGAAGACGTCGATGGCGGCATAGATGGCATGACGCAACGAAGCGGGGTCGGCGATGCCCTTGCCGGCGATATCGAAGCACGGATCCTGGTCGGGGGCGGTGATGACGAAGGGGAAGCCCGTCTTCATCTTCACGCCAAACTCCCTTGCCAATGTCTTGAAGGGCACATTGCCCTGATCGTCGTACATGGCTAAGATGCCGTCGAAACCGTTTTGCAGCCCGTTGCCGAAGAAATCATCGGCAGTATACGGGCCATAGACCTGTATGCCTGCGTCCTCAACGGTCTTCAGAGCAGGACTGATGATATTCTCCTCTTCTGTTCCCAGCTGCGGGTTGAGGGCCAGCACGGCAATGCGCGGATTATTGATGCGGAAGTCGCGCTTCAGAGAGGTATGAAATAAACGGCATTTCTCAACGAGCTTGTCGGTTGTGATGTTGGCTGCGACATCCTTGAGGGGCAGATGGTTGGTAGCCAATGCGATGCGGATGTCATCGGCAAACATGATGAGTAATGACTTGTCGTTGGGGTCGGGGGCGTGAGTGGATACCACGGGCGCCTGGACGAGCACGTCGTAAAGACCGTTCTTCAGATCTTCCTTGGCGCGCTGCATGGCCTTGCGGGCTGCTTCGGCCGATTCAGGGGTGGGGGAGCCAAACTCTACCTTCACCTCTCCGTCGGAGGTGGCCAGTATGTTCAGCCTGTCAGGATGGGCGTCCTCTGCCTTGGAGATGATGCTGAAGGGCGTCTCCAGTTGCAGGGTGTTGCGGTGGTAGGTGGCAATCTTCGGATTGCCATAAATAATGGGTGTACACAGATCAAGCATGCCGCTATCTTCAAAGGCCTTGAGGATAATCTCATAGCCGATGCCGTTCGTATCTCCGTGCGTGATGGCCACGCGTATCTTTCTATTATCCATTGATGTGATTTACGTTTTTACAATTTAACCATTCTTTTTCGCTGTCGAGAGGAGTCCGCAGGCTGCGAAGATATCCTGTCCCCGACTGGCACGGATGGTGGTGAATACACCATGTGCCGTCAGATAGTCGCGCAATGATTCCATGCGCTTCTCGTCGCTGGCGGGCAGGTCGACACCTGGTATCTCGTGGAAGCGGATGAGGTTGACCCTGCATTCCAGCCCCTGTAGCAGTCGGATGATCTCACGGGCATGCATCATACTGTCGTTAAGTCCGCCAAAACAGATATACTCAAACGAGCAGCGACGCTGATGGGTGAAGTCATACTGACGCAGCAGGTCGACAACCTCCGTGATACTCATCTGCCGTTCTGCGGGCATCAGCATCTGCCGCTGTTCGGGCAGGGGAGCGTGCATCGAGATAGCCACATGACACTCACTCTCGTCGAGAAACCGCTTGAGCTTGTTCTTGATGCCGACGCTG
The DNA here is from genome assembly GCA_946403845.1 of uncultured Prevotella sp. GTDB lineage: Bacteria > Bacteroidota > Bacteroidia > Bacteroidales > Bacteroidaceae > Prevotella. The sequence goes on from CAMJBL010000004.1 coordinate 3,994, forward strand.
CTCACGGTGATGCGCTTCGGACTCCAGGCCCAGCCGTAGTCGGCCGTGAGGATCTGCGTGGCTTTCAGCACCTGGTCAAGATTATCCATCGGCTCTCCCTGGCCCATGAAGACGATGTTCGTCAGCTCCTGGCTTTCTGGCAGGGCGTAGATCTGGTTCAGGATGTCGGTTACCGTGAGGTTGCCCTCAAACCCCTGCTTGCCTGTCTGACAGAACAGGCAGTTCATCTTACAACCTACCTGGCAGGAGACGCACAATGTAGCGCGATCGCCATCGGGGATAAAGACCGTCTCGACGAATTTCCCGGAATCTGAGTAATCAGAATGTTCCGAGTACTCTGATAACCTCACGGGAAAGAGATACTTAATAGTACCGTCCTTGGAACGCTGACAGTCGATCGGAGGCATGGCGCCGATGTCGTATTTCTCCTTCAGCTTCTCGCGGTTGACCTTGGAAATGTTGGTCATGTCGTCGATGCTAGTGACATGCTGCTGATAGAGCCATTTGGCAATCTGTGTGGCCGTGAAGGCAGGCATGCCAAGATTACCCACGACAACTTTCAGTTCGCCGAGGGTCCTACCGATGAGCATCTGCTTTTCACTGTCCATCCAGGTCTGATTTTTAGAATTCGTGTGCAAAGTTAGTGCAATTCGCGCGAAAAACCAAATTATATTCGAGTTTTTAAAAAATAATGCGTATCTTTGCCACAAATTTACAATATCATTAGAACTATCATGAGAGAAAAGATAGATTGTTTCTTGCCGGCCATAGATGAGCACGTTGCGGAAAAGATGGTTTCGCAACTGCGCAACAGCAAGACGATACAGAATATCACCTTATTGGAAACCAGCCTGCAGGGCAGCAATGCGCTGATGCGGGTGGCGGAGAATGCCAAAGCCGACTATGTGCTGTTGCTGACGAAGCCGGTGATGGTGTCGTTGGGGCAGGGAGCGCTTGACCGGATGCTCCGTGTGGCCAGCGATTCCAATGCGGCGATGGTCTATTCTGACTACATCTCCAAGAAAGCGATTGATGGCAAGATCCTTACCGAGAAGCATCCTGTGATCGATTATTTCCCTGGCAGCATTCGCGATGACTTCGATTTCGGCAGCCTGTGGCTGTTTAAGACCTCGCTGCTGCATACCTTTGCCATGCAGGCTGGTGAGCACGACTACCAGTATGCCGGGCTCTATGCCCTGCGTCTGTTCCTGAGTCGTAAGGGACCGCTCTTCCATATCAACGAGTATCTGTATACGGAAGAGGAGACAGACCTGAGGGCCTCGGGCGTGAAGCAGTTCGACTATGTGAACCCCCGCAACCGCGAGGTGCAGATCGAGATGGAGTATGCCGCCACCGCCCATTTGGCAGAGATCGGTGCCAAGATAGATCCCTCGTTCTATCGTCGTCCTGACTTCAATGAACAGGATTTTGACATCGAGGCTTCGGTGGTAATTCCTGTCTTCAACCGCGAGAAGACCATTCTGGATGCCGTTAATAGTGCGTTGGGGCAGAAGGCCAATTTCAAGTATAATGTCATTGTGGTGGATAATCATTCCACCGACAAGACCACGGCGTTGCTTAACGGCATGCACGACGAACGGCTGATTCATATCATTCCCGAGCGTGATGACTTGGGCATTGGCGGCTGTTGGAACGTAGCAATCAATGATGACCGCTGTGGCCGATTTGCCGTACAGCTGGATTCCGACGACCTGTATTCCTCGCCGAAGACCTTGCAACAGATTGTGGATACCTTCTATAAGCAGAATGCCGCGATGGTGGTGGGCAGTTATCGGATGTGCGATTTCGAACTGAACACCCTGCCACCGGGATTGATCGACCATAAGGAGTGGACAGACGAGAATGGACCTAATAACGCCCTGCGTATCAATGGTCTCGGAGCGCCTCGGGCCTTCTTCACCCCTTTGTTGCGACAGATCCAGTTTCCGAATACCAGTTATGGCGAGGATTACGCCCTGGGACTGATCTTCTCGCGTCATTACCGTATCGGACGCATCTATACCGAGCTTTATCTGTGTCGCCGTTGGGGCGGAAATAGTGACGCCGCCCTCAGCATCGACAAGATCAATGCCAACAACCTCTATAAAGACCGTCTGCGCACGCTCGAGATTGCCGCGCGCCAGCAGATGCTTCAAGGTAAGCAGGAACTGATGGCCGACTCTCCCTTGCAGCGGTTCTTTAACCGTCAGTTGGAGAAGTGGGAGGCTGCCCGTCAGCGCTATCATGACCTGCGTGGTGCCAAGATGCGTGAACTGGCGGTGGGAACCTATAGCATCCACGTACAGTGGAATCCCGCACGCATGGTCTCTACAGGCGCCAAGATCGACCAGAAGACCATCGCTGAACGGCCCTGTTTCCTTTGTGAGCAGAATCGTCCCAAGGAACAGATCAAGAAGGAGGTAGACGGGCAGTATGAGTTGCTTGTGAATCCCTTCCCGATTCTTCAGCAGCACTTCACGATTCCCTCGCTGAAACACCAGCCTCAGCGGATACTCGAATCGTATGGCGAGATCCATAAGCTATTGGAGGAATATCCGGAGATGATGGTGTTCTATAATGGTCCGAAGTGTGGCGCCTCTGCGCCTGACCATGCCCATTTCCAGGCTGGCACCAGCGGTCTGCTGCCGCTTCAGATGTCGTGGCAGCGGCTCTCGCGTAACCTGACCCCACTTGTCAGATTGAATGACGACGAGGCCATCTCGCTCATCGACGACTATCCCTGCACGGCTCTGCTGATACAAAGCCGTTCGCAATATGGCGATGAACAGCTGTTCCGCAGACTTTACGAGGCCTTGCCAGCCGCTGATCCTGAGCCGATGATGAATATCGTGGCCTGGCGGCATGACGACACGTTCTATTCCGTTGTGTTCCCCCGTACGAAGCATCGTCCAGACTGTTATTATAAAGAAGGAGCCCAACAGTTTATCATCTCTCCGGGTGCCCTCGATATGGCTGGACTGATCATTACGCCGCGACAGGAGGATTATGAACGTCTAACCCCGGAGATAGCCCTCGAGATCCTGAATGAGATTACCCTCAAGGGTGAGGCCCTGCAACAGATGATTGCCGCCTTGGAAGCCCAGAGTGGTCCCCGTTCTCTCACCTCTCACCTCTCACCTCTCACCTCTAAGGAACCCAACGTCACGGTGGGTATCGTGAGTGCCGAGAAGATCTCGTTTGTGCTCAATAATCCATATACCGCCAAGGGCGAGGTGTTGACAGGCCATCAGACTGTTGCGTTCTTCGAGGGTGGTATCCTCTGGCGTGGCAATCAATATCGTGAACTGACCTTTACGCCTCAGGATGCTGATGCCTCTTTCTCCCTGCACGATGTGACCATTGGTGTCAACTTCCATTGGGAGCGTAAGGAGACACAGGTGTTTTCAGGTACGCTCCGTTTGGTGGTAGAGGCTGATAAGATTGTGGCAATCAACGAGTTGCCTGTGGAGCGCTATCTCACCAGCGTCATCTCAAGTGAGATGTCGGCCACAGCCTCTCTTGAGTTCCTCAAGGCACACGCCGTCATCTCCCGTTCGTGGCTCCTGGCACAGATGAGTAAGCGTCTGAAGACGGAGAAAGGAGGCGCCTCGTTCTTCTCGTTCATCAAGAAGGATGATGAGCTGATACGCTGGTACGATCGTGATGACCATACCATCTTCGATGTGTGTGCCGACGATCATTGTCAGCGCTATCAGGGCATCACTAAACAGTCGAGCCCTGCTGTGGAACAGGCCATTCAGGCCACTCGCGGACAGATTCTCGCCTATGGCGACGAAATCTGCGATACGCGCTTCTCTAAGTGTTGTGGCGGACAGACGGAGGAATTCCAGTATTGCTGGGAGGATACGCCCAAGCCTTATCTCGTTTCATTCCATGATCCCTATTGCAATACCAGCGACAAGAAGATTCTCTCGCAGGTGCTGAATGATTTTGATCAGGAGACACCCGATTTCTATCGCTGGACGGTGGAATATACCCAGGAGCAGCTCTCTGAGCTGGTCAACCGTAAGCTGAAGGATGACTTCGGTACGATTACTGACCTGATACCTCTTGAGCGTGGTAAGAGTGGCCGTATCTGGAAACTGAAGATTGTGGGTACCAAGAAGACCTTCACCATTGGCAAGGAACTGGAGATTCGTCGTGCCCTGAGCGAGACGCATCTTTATTCTTCAGCTTTCGAGGTGGAAGTCAGGAGACAGGAGTCAGGAAACGGGAGTCAGGAGATTACCTTTGTGCTGCATGGAAGTGGCTGGGGACATGGCGTAGGCCTTTGTCAGATTGGTGCTGCTGTCATGGGTGAGCAAGGCAAGACCTACGAAGAAATACTGCTCTTCTATTATAAGGGTGCCGAAATCAAACACCTCTACGAGTAATCATAAACTTCAAAGTTCAAAGTTTAAAGTTCAAATGAAAAAATCCCCTTGGGCATGGGTGCCCACCCTTTATTTTGCAGAAGGTCTGCCATATGTGGCGGTGATGACCATCTCGCTGATTATGTATAAGCGTCTCGGCCTGTCGAATGCCGATATCACCCTTTATACATCGTGGCTCTATCTGCCGTGGGTTATCAAACCGCTGTGGAGTCCGTTCATCGACATCATCAAGACCAAGCGCTGGTGGATTGTCGCCATGCAGTTGCTGATAGGTGCCTCCTTGGGTGGTGTGGCCTTCACCATACCCGGACCATATTGGCTGCAGGGCTCCTTGGCGTTTTTCTGGCTGATGGCCTTCTCGAGCGCCACCCACGACATTGCTGCCGACGGCTTCTATATGTTGGGCCTCGACGAGCACAAACAGGCTTATTTCGTAGGTATCCGTTCCACTTTCTATCGCATCGCCACTATTGTAGGCCAGGGGCTTTTGGTGATGCTGGCAGGCAATCTCGAGGTGCTCACGCGGAATGTGAAGTATTCGTGGAGCCTGATGTTCTATGGTATGGCGGGTCTCTTTATCGCCTTCTGGCTGTGGCATCATTACATCCTGCCACGTCCTAAGGAGGATAAGGGTATTGAGAAGATGCATGGGGCTCAGATCATGCAGGAGTTCTGGGCCACCCTGAAGACCTTCTTCCAGAAGCCTCAGGTGTGGGCAGGCATCTGCTTCATGCTGTTCTATCGCATGCCCGAGGGCTTGTTGGCTAAGGTGAGTGCCCTGTTCCTGATTGACGCGACTGCCAAAGGCGGATTAGGCCTCTCGCCAGCAGAATACGGACTGGTGCAGGGAACGGTGGGTGTCATTGGCCTGACTTTAGGAGGTATCCTCGGAGGCATCGTGGCGAGCCGTGATGGTTTGAAGCGCTGGCTGTGGCCCATGGTGATGGCTATCACGCTGCCCGATCTGGTCTATGTCTATCTGGCCTATGCTTTGCCTCAGAATCTGCTTATTGTCAATGCTTGCATTTTTATCGAGCAGTTTGGTTATGGCTTTGGCTTCTCGGCCTATATGCTTTACCTTATATATTATAGCCAGGGTGAGCACAAAACGGCGCATTATGCCCTTTGTACGGCTCTGATGGCATTGTCGATGATGATTCCGGGTCTCTTTGCAGGTGCCCTGCAAGAGGCTGTGGGTTACGGCACCTTCTTCCTGATTGTCATCGCAGCTTGCTCCATGACGTATATCGTCACGTCATTGCTGAAAATCGATCCTGAGTTTGGAAAGAAAAAGACGGCTTAGATTCCTAAGCCGTCCTGATAACCTGCGTCTACCGCCTTGCTCTGCAGAATGCGAGAGTAGGGCGGTACGTCGTGTGTGAGCCAGATGTTACCACCGATGGTCGAGTCGTGTCCGATGGTGATACGACCCAGCACCGAGGCATTTGAGTAGATGGTTACATTATCCTCGATAATCGGGTGGCGCGGTACATTGAGCATATTACCCTGCTCGTCATACTTGAAACTCTTAGCGCCGAGGGTCACACCCTGATAGAGAGTCACGTGGTTGCCGATGATACAGGTCTCGCCAATCACCACACCCGTACCGTGATCAATCGAGAAGTATTCGCCGATCTGGGCACCCGGATGGATGTCGATACCCGTCTTCGAGTGAGCCTGCTCGGTGATGATGCGCGGAATCACGGGGACGTTCATCTCATGCAACCGGTGGGCGATGCGATAATGGGTCATCGTGTTCACCACAGGATAGCAGAAAATCACTTCGCCATAGGTGGCTGCAGCGGGGTCGTTGTCGAACATCGCCTGGATATCTGTATAGAGCAGACGCTTAATCTCAGGCAGCGAGTCGATGAATGCCAATGCCAGCCGTTCGCCAGACACCTTGACATCGTCTTCAGAGCATTCCTCACAGAACTGCAAGCCGCGTGCTATTTGCTGACGCAGCAGCTGGTACAGGCGTTCCATACTCACGCCAATCTGATAGGCCCGTAACTGCTCGTCGGGCTGGCGCTTGTTGAAATAGTCGGGGAAGATGATACTCTTGATGAGGCTCACGATCTCTTTTACGTCCTCTACTGACGGCAGAGGCGTCTCGTTCGATGTGGGCATCATCCGGATTTCATCCTCAGTATGCTCTGAGAGCACGCCTACATTGCGGCGCAGCGTCTCGTTGATTTGCTTCTGTTCCATATCGTGCTTAGTTACTTGTTTAGGTTGACGTTGGTGATAATGATGGGAATCGAGGTGTTGTCGTACGAAGGATTTATGAGGTAGCTGTGCGTCTCATCCTCATCGAGGTAGAGGCCTGCCGCCATCAATTGCATCCGGAAGGCTCTGCTGCTTGCATCGTACTGGCCGTAAGAGTAGTTGTTCACCCAGAATATCAGTTTAGCCTTGTGGGCAGCGTTCTGATATTCGATGTTGTATTCCACTGGGAAGGGGTAGAGCCGGAAACCTACAGGGTCGGTCTGATAGAAACCTATCAGCGCTTTCAGTTGTGCAGGTTCTGCCTGAGTGAGCGCCTCTTTCAAGTCTTTGTCCGAGATGCGGTCGAGTATCACGGCCTGAGGGAATCGGCTGATGACGACTGTGGTGTCGGCGGTGATAGTCCAGGCAATATCAAGCGTGTCGACATTGTCGGTGGCATCGTCGGGATTATGATTCTCAAACAACATTGAGCCAGAGTGATTGCCTTTGATGGCGTTGAAACACTGGCTGACATCCTGAGAGGTCAGCTCCTTGTTCTCATCTTCATCAAAGAGGCAGGATGTGAGTCCCATAACTGCCATACAGCAGAGGATCAAAGAAATTTTCTTCATAAATTTATCTGATAAATAATAGTTCACGATATTTCGGAAGGGTCCAGAGGCCGTCCTCGACAATCATCTCCAGTTTGTCTGCTTCGTAACGGATATCCTCCATCTTCGGACAAACTGTATCGTGGTAGGCGATGGCGCGCTGGTGGATATCAGCAATCTGATTGGCCACACGACGCGCTTCCGTCAGCTCTTCTACGAGGCTTTCGATGCGTTCCGTACGCTCGGCGATCTCCTCAATGAGCTTCATGTTACGGGCAGAGAGACGCTCGGCACGTTCTGCTGAGAAGACATCCTTCATGCCCTGCACATTCTTGATCAGCTGACTCTGATAGTGTGTAGCCACAGGGATGATGTGGTTCATCGACAGATCGCCCATCACACGGGCCTCTATCTGTACCGTCTTGACATACATCTCCCATTTCACCTCGTTGCGGGCTTCGAGCTCCTTGCGGTTCATCACCTTCGTACTCTCGAACATCTGAATGCTCTCCGCGTCGAGGTAATGTTCGAAGATCACGGGACATGACTTCTCAACGTCGAGTCCGCGCTTGGCAGCTTCCACCACCCATTCATCGCTATAGCCGTTGCCATCGAAGCGGACGGGCTTACAGGTCTTGATATCGTCGCGGAGCACATCGAGAATGGCGCGATATTTGGCAGAGCTCTCTGAATTCTCTGAGTAATCAGAGTTCTCGGAGTACTCCGAAATCTTCTGATCTACGCGCTCCTTAAAACTCTCAAGGGCTTCGGCAACGGCCGAATTCAGGGAGATCATCGCTGAGGCGCAGTTGGCGGTAGAGCCTGGTGCGCGGAACTCAAAGCGATTTCCCGTGAAAGCGAATGGCGACGTGCGGTTGCGATCGGTATTGTCGATGATAAGGTCGGGAATCTGGGGAATGTCGATCTCCATGCCCTGCTTACCCTTCAACTGGAAGAGATCGTCTTTGTCGCTTTGTTCGATGTGATCAAGCAGCTCCGTGAGCTGTTTGCCCAGGAAGGAGCTGATGATGGCGGGGGGCGCCTCATTGCCGCCTAAGCGATGGGCATTGGTGGCGCTCATGATCGAGGCTTTCAGCAGACCGTTGTGCTTATAGACGGCCATCAGCGTCTCGACGATGAAGGTCACAAAGCGCAGGTTCTCCTCTGGCGTCTTACCAGGGGCGTGAAGCAGAGCGCCGTTATTGGCTGTCAGACTCCAGTTGTTATGCTTACCGGAGCCGTTGATGCCGTCGAAAGGTTTCTCATGCAGCAGCACGCGGAAGCCGTGATTGCGGGCCACACGCTTCATCAGCGACATGAGCAGCATGTTGTGGTCGACGGCCAGGTTACACTCCTCGTAGATAGGAGCCAACTCAAACTGGTTGGGGGCCACCTCGTTGTGGCGTGTCTTACAGGGAATGGCCAGTTCGAGGGCCTGTATCTCCAGATCCTTCATAAAGGCCTGCACACGATCGGGAATGGTGCCGAAATAGTGGTCGTCCATCTGCTGGTTCTTGGCACTCTCGTGTCCCATCAGCGTACGTCCCGTCAACATCAGGTCAGGACGGGCGGAATACAGACCTTCGTCTACGAGGAAGTACTCTTGCTCCCAGCCCAGATTCACCTGAACCTTTGTAACATTGTCGTAGAAATACTGACATACGTCGGTAGCTGCTTTGTTCACAGCGTGGAGCGAACGGAGTAGGGGAGCCTTGTAGTCGAGTGCCTCGCCCGTATAGGCGATAAAGATGGTAGGAATACAAAGGGTGTCGTCGATGATAAACACGGGCGACGTGGGGTCCCAGGCAGAATAGCCGCGGGCCTCGAAGGTGTTGCGGATACCACCGTTGGGGAAGCTGCTGGCGTCAGGCTCCTGCTGCACTAGCAGTTTGCCGCTGAAGTTCTCTACCATGCCCCCTTTGCCGTTGTGCTCCACAAAGGCATCGTGTTTCTCGGCTGTTCCTTCAGTCAGGGGCTGGAACCAGTGGGTATAATGGGTGGCACCCATCTCCTGGGCCCACTTCTTCATGCCTGTTGCTACAGCATCGGCGATACTACGGTCCAGACGGGCCCCATTGTCGATGACGTCGATGAGTTTGGCATACACACTGGCAGGCAGGTATTTATACATCTTCTCTCTGTTGAAGACATATTTGCCGAAATATTCCGACGGACGTTCTGAAGGTGCCTTCACTTCCAAGGCCTTTTTCTTGAACGCCTCTTCAACAACTTGAAATCTGAGATTGCTCATGCGTTGGATGTTTGAAATTTGCGATTCTTAAAGGGTTTACAGCGAACTGATGGAAACGCCAAGAACAAGATTGGCGCGTTGCAGATAAGGATTGGTGTGGAGCTCCACGTAGACGGGCACCTTGAAGTGTTTGAACTCGAGGTTCTTGGTGGCACGTACGGAGGCCATGTTGCAGGTGAAGGACTCACCATACATCCAGTCGCCGCGTGTGACTTTTTTGTTCTTTCCGGTTTCCGTGACGATCGTTTCCTCATGGGTGGTGCCAGCACTCTCCATGGGTGTGACGCCAGCACGGATATTCCAGTCGAGACCTCCGGCACGGAAAGGCACGCTCAGTTCGATATAGGTGGAGAAAGCACGACTGCCGTCAATTTTATAGTCATTGCCATAGAACATGGTATAGGCTTGCAGCGAGCCGTACTTACAGGTATAGCCAATATTGCCTTCCAGCTGGTGGGGACATTCCGTCTCGCCACCAAAATAGAAATAGCGGTTTCGGGAATCCACGTCAGCGGTCCAGTAATCGATGACGCCGATGTTGAAGCCAAAGAGGCTATAGCCGAGGGTGACGTCGAGGTCCATCACGCCTCCGTCTTTCTCGAGTGGGGTGCTGTTAGAGACATTCAGTGACAGACCTTTCCAGGCGACGTTCAGATTAGGCTGGAGGCTGACACCCGCCATGTCACATCCACGCCACATGTAACGGCTGACGAGATCAGCGGAAACGGTTGCTTCGAATTCGTCCTGTGCCGATACCGATGTCGGCAGGAATGTGATGGCTGCGAGAGCCAAAGCAAATAATTTTCTCATATTAGTCAATGTATCTTTTTAAAATGTCTTGATATTCGTCTGTGCGACGATCGCGGAGGAAAGGCCACCAACGACGCACCTGCTCGGAGTGCTCGATGTCGAGTTCCACAATGATACTCTCTTCCTCATCCGTCGAGGCCTCGTAGATGAGCTCACCCTGAGGCCCTGCCACAAACGACGTGCCCCAGAACTGGATGCCGTTGGTCTGACCAGAGGGGTCTGGCTCATGACCCACGCGGTTCACCGCAATCACAGGCAGACCATTCGCCACAGCATGTCCGCGCTGAACCGTCTGCCAGGCTGTCCGCTGACGCTGCTGCTCTTCTGTTGTGTCACTCGACTCATAGCCGATGGCAGTGGGATAGATGAGTAGTTCTGCCCCTTGAAGCGCCATCAGACGTGCGGCCTCGGGATACCATTGATCCCAGCACACCATCACCCCTAATTTCCCTACGGAGGTCTCGATGGGGTGGAATCCTAAGTCACCGGGGGTGAAGTAGAACTTCTCGTAGTAAGCGGGGTCGTCGGGGATGTGCATCTTACGGTAGGTGCCCGCGATGCTGCCGTCCTTCTCCAATACCACAGCCGTATTGTGATACAGCCCTGGGGCGCGCTTCTCGAAGAGCGAGGTGACAATCACCACTCCGAACTCCTTGGCCAGTTCGCCAAAGAATCGGGTTGAAGGTCCGGGTATCGGCTCTGCTAAATCGAAGTTCCCGACATCTTCTGTCTGACAGAAGTAGAGCGAGTTGTGCAACTCCTGGAGCACAATGAGCTGTGCCCCTCGCTTGGCCAGGTCGCTGATGCCTTCTGCCAGTCGCAGCAGATTGTTCTTGGTATCAGCGGTGTTGTGCTGTTGCAAAAATCCTATCTTCAATTCTCTCATATGCTTGGAAACTGCATGGTGCAGCAATGGATAGAGCCATGCTGCCTGATTATCACTTGACTGTCGATGGCCACCATCTCCCTATTCGGGAAGGCCTCGCCGATGATACGCATGGCCTCAAGGTCGAGGTCGGGCTGTCCGTAGGTAGGACAGAGCACAGCTCCATTTAGGATGAGAAAATTTGCATACGTTGCAGGTAATCTCTCACCTCTCACCTCTTGCTTCTCACCTCTCACTTCTTGCTTCTTGCGTCCCTTCGGTAGCAAGCGAGCAGAGCTCGAGCGCTCACCTCTCTCATAGATGGCTCGGGGCATCGGCAGCTTCAGGAGCCTGTAGGGCTTGCCTTCTAAAGTTCTGAGGGTCTTCAACTGCGCCTCCATCTGCTTCAAAGCCTCGTATTGCTCGTCGTTGGGGTCCTCGCAGCCCACATACACCAAGGTATCTTCAGGACAGATACGCACCAGGGTGTCGATGTGTCCGTCTGTATCGTCACCTGTCAGATGACCATGGTCTATCCATATAACTCGCTCAGCCCCTAAATCTTGCAGCAACCGTTGTTCGATTTCACTTTTTTTAAGGGGTTGGTTTCTGTGAGGTGCCAGCAGACAGGCCGTCGTGGTGAAGATAGTCCCCTTGCCGTCGCTCTCTATAGAGCCGCCCTCGAGCACGAAATCCAGACAGTCTTTATATTCGCCTTCCACGATGCCTGCCTCATACATCCTGCGGTTGATGGCATTATCGTTGGTAGCAGGGAATTTCTCCCCCCAGCCGTTGAATCGGTAGTCGAGCAGGCGATGATGCCCCTCATCGTCGGTGAGCGTGATAAAACCATGATCGCGAGCCCAGGTGTCATCCGTGGGACACACGAAGCGCAGCATCTCCCTGGCAGCATCCTCAGGGGCCACGACGATGAGCCGCTCCCGTTTGGCTATCTCACGCGCCATCTGGTGATAGGTCTCAATAATGTCATTGAGAATCGGTGCCCAATCGGTATCGGCATGCGGCCATGTGAGCTGCACACCCCATTGGGGCTCCCATTCGGCTGGAAGTCGCCATTTCCTGACCCTGTTTTCTGCCATGATGTTCATATTTGGGCGCAAAGGTACAAAATAATTGTGAATTGTGAATTCTTTTTTAAAAAAAAGCGGCAAGCTGAGCGGAGAATTGTGAATAATTTGTATCTTTGCACCAAATTATTGGTATGTTAGAGGTAAAAGACGCCACAATAGCCGTTGGAGGGCAGATCTTGGCAACTGGTCTTTCCTTTATGGCGAGAGACGGACAGCTGACGTGTATCACGGGTCCCGAGGGTTCTGGAAAGACCTCGCTGTTGCGCACGCTGATGGGTTTCCTGCCTGTCAGCAGCGGCTATGTCAGTGTCGATGGCGAACTGCTTACCGTGAAGTCGTCGCAGGCCTTCCGCAGGATGATGGCCTATCTTCCCCAGCAGATCCAACAGCTGCGCCATCAGTTGGTGCCTGTTGAGGCCCCCGTCTTTGAGGTCGACGACTTTGGCGTCTGGAACCCGCTGCCCCCCAAGGCCGTTGAGGCCAGGAAACCTGCCCCCTTGTCGCCAGAGGAAATCATGCAGCTGGCAGAGCAGACGTTGCAGGCGGCAACCAACAAGCAGATCATCATCGCTGACGAACCTGCAGCCCAACTTACACCAGAGCTGGCCCTGCGTATGCTGCAACTGCTTCGTAGTCAGGCGGATGCGGGTAAGACGGTGCTGATTGCCAGTCGCCGTCCTTTGTTGGTGGATTATGCCGATTTTGTGATAGAAATGAATCAAAACACGTATTGACGATGGTATTACATATCTTTTTGGGATTGCTCTTATTGCTCATCCCCGCAGGTGCACTTTATCTTTTCGACCGTTCGCTGCTGCGCACCCTGGGCATCGCTGTGGTTCGCATGTTGGCTCAGCTCCTGGTGCTCTGTCTGATTGTCTGGGCATTGGTGAAGTACGACAAGTTCTGGCTCAGTCTCTTGTGGCTCGTTTTGCTGGCCGTCGTGTCTGGCGTGCTGGCGCTCCGTCGCATGAAGCTCCCTATCGCCAGGTTCCTGCTGCCCGTTAGCGCAGGTCTATTCGTGAGTGCTTTGCTCGTGGGATCCTATCTGCTGTGGGCCTGTCTGCCTGCTGAGAACGGTTTCGGTGCCCGTTGGTTCGTACCTGTGATGGCTCTGCTGGTGGGACAGACGCTGACCACCATCATTCGTGGCCTGAGCACCTACCATTCTGCGCTGAAGGCCGACGAACAGCAATACGAGTTCTTGCGTGGCAATGGCACCAATCATCTGCAAGCCGTGCTGCCCTTTGTGCGCAGGGCTCTGCAACAGGTCTTCGCCCCCACAGCGGCCAATCTCTCCGTCATGGGCATCTACGCCATGCCGTTGTTGCTTTGTGGTATCTTCGTCGCAGGCGTCGCACCCATCAATGCCTTTGTGGTGACGCTGCAATTGATTTCGGGTTGCCTGGCAGCCTCCGTCATCGCCCTCGCCATCACCATCTGGCTTTCCGATCGCCAACTGTTCGACAAATACGGAAAACTATTCTCCAAGTTTCTTTCCTGACATCAGGAGTTCAACCAACGGGCGGTCCTTGTAGGTGTGGCGCTGCTGATCCCAGAAACCGAAGTCTGCATCGTAGCACCAAGTGGTCCAGGCGATGTCGAACTCATCAAACACGGTCAGCATGTCACGATACCAGTTATAGGCCAGCTCGCGGTCCACAGGTTCGTAGACACCCCATTCGCCACAGAACAGCTGCAGGTCGTATTTCTTGGCAGCCTCGATGGCGTCCTTAAACTGCTCGCGGATCTTGTTGATGTCCCAAACCTCCTCGGTAAACGGCTTCAGTTCGGGCTTGATGGCATCGGGTGCAGCGTCATAGTCTTCCTTCGACACGAGCACACCGGGATAGTTCACCTTACCCTTATAGGCAGCACACAGCGGCGACCACCAGGCACCGTAGTGGGTGAGGATCATCGGGTTGTAGTAGTGGAAACTGAGGATGATGTTCTTGTCGCCCTCAGGCACCTTCAGATACTTGATGGTCTGGTGCCCCTGCCAGAGGTTACTGCCGATGACGAGGGTACGCTGTGGCTCCAGTTCGCGCAGGGCCTTATGCACCTTGGCCACGAGCTGGTTCCACTGCTCGTGCTCCTCAGCCACAGGCTCGTTCATGAACTCATAGGCCACCCAGTCGCAACTGCGGTCCTTCAGGAATTCCGACAGCTGGCGCCACAGGTTGATCAGTCCCTGCTGGGCTTCCTCTGAGGTGAAAAGGGTGTTCGCAGCCTGGTCTTCCTCATTCACGGCATTGAAATAGTGCGAACGGATAATGTGCAGGTCGACGATGGCGCGCAGGTCGTATTTCCGAGCCCAGTCGAGGGCGTTGTTCAGCAGATCCCAGGCCTCGGGGAGCTTGTTGCCCTGCTCATCCCAGAACTGCACCTCGTCGATGGGGATACGCACGAAGTCGAAGCCCAGGTCATGCAGACGCTGGAAGTCGTCCTCCTGGATATGCAGCCTACGGATCTCACCGCGCTGTTCCGACTGCGAGAGCCAGTGGCTGACGTTCGTACCGCGTTTGATGCGGAAGTTGTTCACTTGTCCTGTTTCGTCCTGAGTCTGACTCTGACTCTTGTTCTGACAAGACGTGGTTACACACAGGGCCATGATGGCGATGGCCAGCGACAAAAATAGCTTTTTCATGTCTCTTGTTTTTAGTTAATTCATTAATTTTTGCGACAAAATTACGAAAAATATTTGAAATATCGAGTTTTTTTTGTACTTTTGTGGCGAAAAAACAAAGTAAAGTATGAAAATGGTAAAAAAGTATTGGGTATTATTAGTGCTGATGGCGCTTGTCCTGTCGTGTAGGAACGGCAAGATGAGTGAGGTGCAAGTGGCTGATGCTCAGACTTCTACATCTTTCTATCAGACTCATTCCACTGAGGCACAGAAGGTGAAGAAACCGAAGGTGACGCAATATGAGTTGCCCGCACCTTTGACGGACCGCCCGGAGCAGATCCTCGAGCGAAAGGGGTATACCACCTCGTATAACAGCAAGTCGAAGACGCCCAATTGGGTGGCGTGGCATCTGACGAAGGCCCATACCTATGGCGACAACCAGCGCAAGAACGAGGTGTTCTTCGAGGACGAGACCATCGCGCAGGACTTACGGGCTACTAACAACGACTATTACAACTCCCGCTACGATCGCGGCCACATGTGTCCTGCTGGCGATAACAAGTGGGATGCGCAGGCCATGCGGGAGTCGTTCCTCTTTACGAACATCTGTCCGCAGAACCACGGCCTGAACAAATACGAGTGGAACGACCTGGAGATACAGTGTCGCGACTGGGCACGCGCATACGGCGCTATCGACATTGTTTGTGGTCCGCTCTTCCCGGCCACTGGCGATCAGAAGACCATCGGGCGCAGCAAGGTGTGGGTGCCTGAGGCTTT
Organism: uncultured Prevotella sp.; assembly: GCA_946403845.1. Taxonomy (GTDB): domain Bacteria; phylum Bacteroidota; class Bacteroidia; order Bacteroidales; family Bacteroidaceae; genus Prevotella. The sequence goes on from CAMJBL010000004.1 coordinate 19,627, forward strand.
CTTCAAGGTCATCCTCTGCCGTCAGGGCAAGCCCAAGGCCATCGGCTTCATCTACCGCAACGAGGGGGTGAAGCAAACGCCTGAGGAGGCTCTGCATACCGTCGATGAGATTGAGGCCCTCACTGGCATCGATTTCTTCCCCTCCCTCGACGATGACATCGAAACCCGCATCGAGGCCAAAGCCGATCTCGCCGACTGGAATTAAAAAAAACTACGAATTACACGAATTAAACTAATTTTTCTATGCGCAGCAATTCGTGATAAATAACTACGTTGAATTCACTCACGCTCGGCATACTAAAAGTACTTTTGTCTGCACCACTAATTCGTGAAATTCGTGTAATTCGTAGTTTAAAAATCTTAATTTCTGTCCTTTAGTTACATTTTCCTGCTGGAAATTTGTTTCTTTGCGGTTTTATTTGTACCTTTGCAGCCGTGAAAATAAAAGAAGTGCTGAGCGCCCTTGAACGTTTCGCGCCTCTGCCCTTGCAGGAAAGCTGGGATAATGCTGGCCTACAAGTCGGACTGACAGAGACGGAGGTTTCAGGGGCATTATTGTGTCTGGACGTCAACGAGAAGATTGTCGACGAGGCCATTCAGAAGGGCTGCAACCTGATTGTCAGCCATCATCCCCTGCTGTTCCGAGGCCTGAAAACCATCAGCGACCTCACCGATGTGCAGCGTACGGTGATGAAGGCCATCACAAAGGGCATCTGCGTCGTTTCGATGCATACCAACATGGACAATGCCAAGGGCGGTGTGAACTTCAAGATTGCCGAGAAACTGGGTCTCGGGCAGGTGGGTTTCTTCGCCCCCAAGACGGTGGAAGGCATCGAAGCGGGAAGTGGCGTAATCGGCACACTGGCCGAACCTCTGGCAGCCGACGACTTCGTGAAAGCCGTGAAGCAGGCCTTCGACGTGGAGTGCGCCATGTGTAACGAACTCCTCCGCAGACCCATTCAGAAGGTGGCCATCTGTGGCGGGGCAGGGGATTTCCTGCTCGACGCGGCTCTTGCTGAGGGTGCCGACGCCTTTATCACGGGCGAGATGCACTACCATCAGTATTTCGGCTACGAGCAGCGCATCCAGATCTGCGTGATTGGCCACTATCAGAGTGAGCAGTTCACCGCGGAGATCTTCCGCGACATCATTCTCAGGGAATGCCCGGGAGTCAGGACCTGCATCGCAGACACCTGCACCAACCCCATCCTCTATCTTTGAAGAATTGAAAAATTGAAGAATTGAAAAATTGAAGAGTTGAAGAATTGAAGTCTGCGATTAAGCGAGAGCAGAGTGGAACTTATTCCAACTATGCCGAGCGTGAGCAGACTCGACGAAGTCAAGAATTGAAGTTTTGTAAAATAAATTGTAAATCGAAGTTATGGCAAAGAAAGATCCTACAGACCTGTCAGTTGAAGAGAAGTTGAAGACCCTCTTCCAGCTACAGACGGCCCTGTCGTCGATCGACGAGAAAAGGGCATTGCGAGGCGAACTGCCTCTGGAGGTTCAGGACCTGGAAGACGAAATCGAAGGTCTGAACACGCGCGTTGAGAAGATCCAGAATGAGATCAATGAGTTTCAGAAGGCCATCGTGCAGAAGAAAGGCGAGATTGCAACGGCTGAGGCCAGTGTGAACCGCTATAAGAGTCAGCTCGACGAGGTGAAGAACAACCGCGAGTACGACACTCTCTCGAAGGAGATCGAGTTCCAGACACTCGAGATTGAACTGTGCAACAAGAAGATCCGCGAGGCCGAGAACCGCATCCAGGAGAAGAATGCGGAGCTGGCTGCCAGCAACGAGACCATCCGTGAGCGTCAGGAAGACCTCGACGTGAAGAAGGGCGAGCTCGACGAGATTATCGCCGAGACCCGTGCCGAGGAGGATAAGCTGAAGGAAAAGGTGAAGGACCTGGAGGCCAAGATCGAGGCCCGTCTGCTCACCTCGTTCAAGCGCATCCGTAAGAATGCCCGCAATGGTCTGGGCATCGTCTACGTGCAGCGCGACGCCTGCGGTGGCTGCTTCAACAAGATCCCGCCCCAGCGCCAGCTCGACATCAAGATGCACAAGAAGATCATCGTCTGCGAGTATTGCGGCCGTATCATGATCGATCCCGAACTCGCTGGCGTGAAGATCGACAAGCTGGGCGGTGAGGATAAGAAGACCCGCAAGCGCTCCATCCGCAAGTCGGCTTCATCGAAGAAGACCACGGATGCCAACGATATGGAATAGTCAAAGATTTTCGTAGTCAGGAATATCTTCTAAGAAGATATATTTCTGATGGTTGTAATCCATCTTGCAGCAATAGTGCTGAAGGCCGTTGCTCACGATGAGATAATCCACATGCAGCAGAAGATTGTAGGCCGCTATCTGGTCGAAGGTCTTCTGCTGTATTTGTATCGTAGGGGCCTTGTATTCGACGATCATCTGCGGCTGGCCCTGCTTATGATATAATACAGTGTCGCAGCGCAGCCGTTTCTCGCCCACATGCAGCTCCACCTCGTTGCCCATCAGTCCCTTGGGGTAGCCTTTCTGCTCCACCAGGAAGTGGGTGAAATGCTGTCGCACCCACTCCTCGGGCGTCAGCGCCACGTGTTTTCTGCGCAAAAAGTCGAAAATTGTACGCTTCCCGTCCTTTTCGCCGATATTTATTTCGTATTGTGGTAGGTTTAATCGAAACATTTTTGTAACTTTGTAGCCGCAAAAGTACATATAAAATTTGAAATAACGTCATGGCAGAAGCAAAAAATGTGAGTTTCGACAGCATCATGGCCGATCTGGAGGCGCGTCGTTACGTGCCTGTCTACTATCTGATGGGCGATGAGTCGTATTATATCGACAAGATCAGCGACTACATTGCTGAGCATGTGCTGCAGCCTGAAGAGCGTGATTTCAACCAGACGGTGCTGTTCGGTTCCGACGTCACCGCCTCGCAGGTGGCCGACTATGCCCGCCGCTATCCGATGATGTCCGAATACCAGGTCATCATCGTCAAGGAAGCCCAGAATATCAAGCATACCGAGGCTCTGGAGAAGTATTTCAAGCAGCCGCTGGCGTCGACCATCCTCGTGATGTGTCACAAAAACGGTACCGTCGACGGCCGTAAACGCGAGTATGTAAAGGCCATCCAGGCCGCAGGCGTGCTGTTTGAGAGTAAGCGCCTGCGCGATCGCGACCTGCCTGCATTCATCGAGAACTATCTGAAAGCGCGCCATACGAGTATCGACGCCAAATCCACGCAGATTATCGCCGATTCCATAGGCGCCGACCTGAGCCGTCTGACGAGTGAGCTCGACAAGGTGATTATCTCGCTGCCTGAGCAGGATAGGAGAGTGACGCCCCAGGTGGTGGAGGACCAGATTGGCGTGAGCAAGGAATTCAATAGTTTCGAGCTCCGCGACGCCATCGTCAACCGCAATGTGTTAAAGGCCAATCAGATCATCAAATATTTTGACGAAAATCCAAAGGCTGGCAGCATCTACGCGTTTCTCCCAATGCTCTTTAATTACTTCCAGAATCTCATGATCGCGTATTATGCGCCAAATAATAAGAGTCAGGAGGCCGTTGCCGACTGGTTGGAACTGCGAAATGTGTGGGCTGCGAAAGACTACATGACGGGTATGCGAAACTACTCTGGCATGAAAGTGATGCAGATTATCGGAAAGATACGCGAAATAGATGCGAAAAGTAAGGGTTTGGACAACCCAAACACCCCTCCAGGCGAGCTGATGAAGGAACTGATTTTTTACATTTTGCACTAATTTGGCTCTTTTTTTTCGCTAGAATTCCTAAAAAATGCGTCTTTCTGAGACGCTTTTTTTAGGCCTAAATGCCTGTGAAATCAGGGGTTTAGCGCGATTTCTACCCCCTCAAAACTCGCGTATTTCCAGATGTGCGACCGCTGGCTCAGAATATCGCAGAAATGAAAAATTTCGCTCGTTTTCGTCATCCTGAATTCGGCCTTTGCGTTCGTTAACATTTAATTTCCTTGATTTAAATTACTAAATCTAAAACATTAGGGTTGTTCCTTTGGATTTGTAATCGTAAACTTGTGAATATAAAAAGGAAATTCGGAAATGCATTATTTAATATCAAAATCAGAACTTTTGCATTCGCAATTTCATATACATAAATATCCATCTGCCAAATCAAATTTGTAAAGTATTAAATATCAGTATATTATATTGACTTTCCTATAAAAACATTAAAACAGAGTCATCCCAATCAGCCTTTATTTCTGTATATCGCCCTAAAATAGGCTGTATTCACGTAAGTATCCTATTTATAGCCAGTTAATTGCAAATTTAGATTCTACAAAACCTTTGTAATAGTTTATGGACCTAAATTTTGATATGTAATTATAAAGCCAAAATTCTAAGATTGTTGATTTTTGAATTTAGAATTCGGAAGTGCAAATATAAATTATTAAATCTTAAATTCTTTCTACATTTGTTGTTTTTCTCAAGGATTTGTTTTATCTTTGTAAACGGAATGTAAAACCGGCAAAAATGCCCCTATTTCACACGTAATAAGAATATGAAGGATCGAATCAGGCAAATTATGGAGTCGCAACACATGACGCAACAGGTGTTCGCCGACTACATCGGAATTGGTGCTGCCACCCTTAGTAGTATCTTCAACGGACGTACCCGTCCTACCCTCAACATCGTCGAGGCCATAAAAAAGAAAATTCCTAACATCAGTACCGACTGGTTGATGTTTGGCTCAGGAGAGATGTATCTACCCCAGGAAGAACCCCTCGAAGATGCATTTTTACCCTCGGATTCGGGGTCTGACGGACGTCCCCAGATCCAAAATCCGATGCTCGATTTCGATGCAATACCATCTCCTACCCCGCAAAATGGTCGTTCGTTGACTCAAAATTCTAATAGTGTAAAAAGTACACGATTGGATTTGGATGTCAGAGAGGTAAAAACAATTGACAAACACCAGCGCCGTATCACTGAGATCCGCGTCTTCTACGACGACCAGACCTGGGAAACCTTCATTCCCCAGAAGAAGTCATAACATTCGGGGTCATTGACTAAATCGGGCCGATATCGCTTTGATGATGCCAGCCCGATTCTTCACTCTTCGAGGTAATCTCTCACCTCTTATCACTCTTCACTTTTGACTTCGTTCAAATCTTCACTTTTCACTCTTCACTTTTCACTTTTCACTAAATTGGCCCCAGCCCCATACAACTCGTGGTGCTAATCGCCGTCAGGAAGGCCGTGAGCGCAGCTACTATCACCTTCACCGCAATCTCAATCACTCTCTTTTTCATAACTCCTGGATAGTTTTAACTCACACAGATCTTCACAGATCCCACAGATTTTTTATTCCTTCGGAATGACAAGATCTCATTTTCCCTCCTGCTTCCGCAAGGAAGCTTATCTGTGAGATCTGAGAGATCTGTGTGACATTACTAAATTGAGCTGTCGCCAGAGGCAGAGCCCGTGTTGATCACCAGCGAGCTGGCCTGTCCAGGCATCGCGAAGTTACCGGTGTACACACCGTCGTTCTCGGTGAGCTCGATGCTCGAGCCGTTCAGCGTAGCGCTGGGAGTCGTGCCCTCAGCAGGCGTGATGCTGATCTCCACCTCGTCATCCTCGTTCAGTGAGGCGCCCGAAGTCACGGCGTTGCCGTCCTTGGTCACGCTGGCAGATCCACTACCCAGCTTGCTGATGGTCAGCACATAGTCAGTCGGCTGGTTCTGCTCACCCTGGTTCTGAGTGCCGCCCTGGTTCTGGGAACCACCGCCACTAGGGTTATCAGTACCACTGCCTCCTGATGGGCTGGGGGAGTTGTTGCCGCTCTGCGAGCCGCTGGCGTTCTTCCAGCTCTCCAGGTCGATCACGTTGGTGGCGTACTTCTGCTTGCCGCCGCTGGTCAGACCGGCGCTGACGCGCTGGGCGATGCCCATCACGGTGAACACCACCAGGTCCTTAAACTTGCGGGAGGTAATCTCCTCGCCCTTCTCGTTCTCAGGGATGAAGCGGATGTGAACGCCGTTGATCACGTCGCGCACGTCGACGCCGGCCTTCAGCTGAGCCTCGGTGGCACCGCCCTTCACACTCTCGATGGTCGGGGTGAAGGTGCCAAGACCGTCCCACTTCACGGGCTGTCCGCCCTGGAGCAACTCCACCATCACCTTGGTCAGGCGCTGGATCACTCCCTCTACAATGTCACGCGAATAGACCGACTGGTCCATCGCTACTCGCTCGATCAAGCCGCGCAGACTCAACGTGTCGGGCTTGTAGGGCTTCGGGTAATACTTACCGTAGGCCTCTGACTGAGCATTCTGGTTCTGCTGGTAAACAACAGGAAATGCAATTTTTCTTACTGCCATAATTTTGTCTAGTTTTTGTGTTGGCTTCTTCCAGTCGCGTGCCGCTTCTCTTACCGATTCGATCCCTGTTTCCTTCAACTTTCATGCCTGCAAAGTATAACTTCCTCCGGAGCAAAGTACTACTTCCATGCCTTGATTCTTGGAGTCCTCTGGGTGCTTTCGCATAGAGTACCGACATTTCCGCTGGATTCTGGTACAAAGATACGATGATTTTCGATACATTCCAAGCATTTTTCCTTCTGAAAATCTAAGATATATCAAGTTTAGGAATTTTAACTCAAATTTGGCTATCTCGCTGATTTTTCGTATATTTGTATACAGAATTACACCCTGTGCCATGACCAGCCCGGCCTGCATGATCTGTTTCACTCCAAGCGCCAATACGTAACACCGTCTGAATATGCGCTAATTGCCTCAAAATTAAGCACTTGGATTTGTAGTCGATGCAAAAACGTTTCATTTGTTTCATTTGTTTCATAACAAATTGGTTGTTGCGAAAGTTCTCAAAATGGACCTATTGAGGGGGAAGATTATATATATTATTATAATTATATATATAATCTTTTATAAACTACCCCTTAAATCCCCCCAAAAATGCATGTCGATCGAACCAATTTGTAATGAAACGTTTGAAACGTTTGAAACAAAACTAATGTTAACGCCCGTGTATACGAACCTTAAAAATCATCCCCAGTGGTTAAAAGTAATAAACGATAACAATTTATTTTGTTTTAAAGAAAAAATAGAAATGTGTAAATCTGTGGGATCTTCTTCCGTATGGAAGGTCTATCTGTATAGATCTATTCTATCTGTTTAGATCAGAGCGCACGGGGGGAAGCGCACGGGGGGACAGGAGTCGTGTGAGTTCAAGCATCACTCTGCCCTCGCTCAACCGCAGACTTTGACGAACTTATCCTCGAGAAGCGTGGCACCACTTATTGGATTCACTTCGCTGTGCGGCCGAAGGATCGCTCGGCCCATGGGGGACGCTTGCCAGAGCAAGAATCGCCGGAAAATTTTGTTTGATTGCAAATAATATGAAGCGTTAGTTTCCTGAAGTCAGCAACTTTTCCCTCAAATCCTTTGCGGTTTGAGGGATTTTCTTTATCTTTGCACCATAAACTGTAAACATGTTACACATTATTTAATTTACTAACTTATGAAAAAGAGATTATTCATGACCTTAACGTTTGCCCTCGCTATGAGTGCAAGCCTGTTTGCCCAAACCGAACCTACCGTCCTCGAAGAAGGCGGCACAGGCCCTTACAAGGCAGTGATGTACGAAATTGCCGGCTTCGGCGAGCACACCATCTTCGCCCCGAAGGACCTCTCCCAGTTCAATGCCAAGAAACCCCTGCCCGTGCTCGTATGGGGTAACGGCGGCTGCGCCAACTCCCCCCGTGGCCATGAGAAGTTCCTCAACGACATCGCCTCCTATGGCTATCTCGTGCTCGCTACGGGTATCATGCCCAAGCAGGACGCACCCCGCGGCTTTGGCGGTATGGGCGGCGGCAACCAGTCGCGCTCCGAGCAACAGGTAGAGTCGATGGACTTCGCCTTTGCGCAGAATGCCGACAAGAACAGCCCGTTCTATCAGAAGATCGACACCAAGAACATCTGCATATCAGGCATGTCGTGTGGTGGTCTGCAGGCCCTCTTCAACTGTTTCGACCCGCGTGTCACCTCGATCATGATCTGCAACAGCGGACTGTTTGAGCAGCCCGAGGGCGACGCCGGAGGCCAGAATGCCCGTCGCATGCCCGGAATGCCCAGCGTTCCCAAGGCCAAGCTGAAGGAGATCCATTGCCCCATCATCTACATCCTGGGAGGCGAGAGCGATATTGCCTATAACAACGGTATGGACGATTTCAAGCGCATCGACCATGTGCCCGCCATCGCCGTCAACCTGCCCGTAGGCCACGGTGGCACCTACAACCAGCCTCATGGCGGTGAGTTCGCCATCGTTGCCCGTGCCTGGCTCGACTGGCAGCTCAAGGGCAATCAGGAGGCCTCGAAGATGTTCGTTGGCGACAAGCCCGCCATCCTCGACCGTCCTGACTGGACGCTCCAGAAGAATGGCAAGGTGAAGTAACAGCGACACATGCGGAAATTCTGTCATTACATCTCCGAATACCTGGGTGTGCTGGTGCTGGCGGCAGCTGTCGTGGCATTGCTGTTCCCTGCTGCGCTGCAACAGATACCGACGTCGGTCATCAATCCGCTGCTGGGCGTCATCATGTTCGGCATGGGACTGACGTTGAACCTCAACGACTTTAAGATCGTCTTCAGCCGCCCCAAGGATGTCATCGTGGGCTGTCTGGCGCAGTTCACCATCATGCCATTGCTGGCGTGGGGGCTGGCCAGCGCCTTCCAGCTCGACGAGGCGTTGGCCCTTGGCGTGGTGCTGGTGGGCTGCTGTCCTGGCGGCACGGCGTCGAATGTCATCACCTATCTGGCCAAGGGCGATCTGGCGCTTTCGGTGGGCATGACGGGTGTTTCCACCCTGCTGGCGCCGCTGCTCACGCCGTTGCTCACATGGGCGCTGGCGGGTAAGAGTGTCAATGTCGATGTGGTGGGTATGCTGCTGAGCATTCTCTGGGTGGTTATCCTGCCCATCGTCATCGGCTTGTCGGTAAAGGCGATATGGCCTAAGTTCACAGAGAAAGCCGTTGATTATCTCCCTGCCGTTTCGTCGATTGCCATTGCCATGATTGTGGCGATCGTCATCGGAGCCAATGCCAGTAAACTGTTGGCGGGAGGCTTGATCATCGTCGTGGTGGTGATGCTCCACAACCTCTGCGGCCTGGGGCTTGGCTATCTGATAGGACGGCTGCTCGGCCTGTCTGAGCCCAAGAAGCGGGCCATCTCCATCGAGGTCGGCATGCAGAACTCCGGCCTCGCCTTGTCGCTGGCCACGCTCCACTTCGCCGCCTATCCCATGGCCACCATCCCGGGTGCCGTGTTCAGCGTATGGCATAACATCAGCGGCGCAATGGTTGCCCGTTTATATACAAGAAATAAAGACAATTAGAACCGGAAATATGGAAGAGATTAAGACGCAACTTCCCGATAATGCGTTTCGGGAATTGAAGGAGGGTGAGAAGTATGAACCGCTGATGTCGCCAAAGGGGATTTATCCCGAGGTGAACGGCTGGTCGGTGACGTGGGGTATCCTGATGGCGATGCTCTTCTCGGCGGCGGCTGCCTACCTGGGACTGAAGGTGGGACAGGTGTTCGAGGCGGCCATCCCCATTGCCATCATCGCGGTGGGCGTGTCGACGGCTGCCCGGCGCAGCAAGGCCCTGGGCGAGAATGTGATCATCCAGTCGATCGGAGCCTGTTCGGGTGCTGTGGTGGCGGGTGCCATTTTCACCCTGCCGGCCATCTATATCCTGCAGGCGAAGTATCCGGAGATGTCGGCCTCGTTTCTGAAGATCTTCATCGCCTCGTTGCTGGGCGGTATCATCGGCATCCTGTTTCTGATACCCTTCCGGAAGTATTTCGTGAGCGACATGCATGGTAAATACCCCTTCCCGGAGGCAACGGCGACGACACAGGTGCTGGTGAGTGGTGCCAAGGGCGGCAATCAGGCGAAGCCCCTGCTGCTGGCGGGTATCGTGGGCGGACTGTATGACTTCGTCGTGGCGACGTTTGGCTGGTGGAATGAGAACTTCACCTCGCGCGTGGTAGAGTGGGGACAGTCGCTGGCCGATCAGGCGAAGCTGGTGTTTAAGATCAACACCGGTGCGGCTGTGCTGGGTCTGGGCTATATCATCGGTTTCAAATATGCGCTGATCATCACGCTGGGCTCGCTGAGCGTGTGGTGGCTGATTGTGCCGGGACTGTCGCTGCTGTTTGGCACGGAGGTTCTGAACCAATGGGATCCCTCGATTACGATGGCTGTGGGCGATATGTCGCCTGAACAGATATTCAAGGCTTATGGCAAGTCGATTGGTATCGGTGGCATCGCGATGGCGGGCATCATCGGCATCATTAAGTCGTGGGGCATCATCAAGGGTGCGGTGTCGCTGGCGGCGAAGGAGATGAAGGGCAGTGGCGGCGAGGCTGCTGTGGCGCAGGAGCGGACGCAACGCGACCTGCCGTTTAAGTTTATCGCCATCGCCTCGATCATTACCATTGTGCTGACGTTCCTCTTCTTCTGGTTCGGCGTGATGGACGGCAATATGCTGCAGGCGCTGGTGGCCATCGTGCTGGTGGCGGTGATCGCCTTCCTCTTTACGACGGTGGCGGCGAATGCCATTGCCATTGTGGGCTCGAACCCCGTCTCTGGTATGACGCTGATGACACTTATCCTCGCCTCTGTCGTAATGGTGGGCGTAGGCCTGCAAGGCACGAGCGGTATGGTGGCTGCGCTGATCATGGGCGGTGTGGTGTGTACGGCCCTCTCGATGGCGGGTGCCTTCATCACCGACCTGAAGATCGGTTACTGGCTGGGAACGACGCCCCGGAAACAGGAGTCGTGGAAATTCCTGGGCACGCTGGTGTCTGCAGCCACGGTGGGTGGCGTGATGATGCTGCTCAACGAGACCTATGGCTTTGCCAGCGGACAGTTGGCAGCCCCTCAGGCCAATGCGATGGCAGCGGTGATCGATCCGCTGATGAACGGGGTGGGGGCACCCTGGGTGCTCTACGCCATCGGAGCGGCGATTGCTATCGTGCTGACGCTCTGTAAGGTGCCTGCCCTGGCCTTCGCTCTGGGTATGTTTATCCCGCTGGAGCTGAATGTGCCGCTGCTGGTGGGAGGCGCTGTGAACTGGTTCGTTACCACGCGCTCGAAGGACAAGGCGCAGAACGAGGCCCGTGGCGAGAAGGGTACGCTGATTGCCTCCGGCTTTATCGCCGGTGGTGCGCTGATGGGCGTGGTGAGTGCCCTGCTGCGCTTTGGCGGTTTCAACCCTGTGAGCGAGTCGTGGCTGGCCAATCCGCTGTCGGAGGTATTGTCGCTCGTGGCGTATATCCTGTTGATTGCTTACTTCGTCCGCGCAACAAAACCGGCGAAGTGACAATTAAAGACCTTTAAATATTTGGATGCTTGCGCTTTTATTTGTATATTTGCAGCGTAATTAAGAGAGAATATGAAGAAATATCTGTTGGATCTCACGGTTGTGTCGGTGGAAAGGATTCATGAGCGCTATGTGCTCATCAGGCTCACCGACGGGCAGCCTCTGCCGGAGATGCTGCCAGGACAGTTTGTCGAGATCCGTGTGGACGGTTCGCCGACCACCTTCCTGCGTCGCCCTATCTCCATCAATTTCGTGAATACGGAGGCCAATGAGCTCTGGCTGCTGGTGGCGGCTGTGGGCGACGGTACCCGCAGACTGGCGGCGCTGAAGGCCGGCGAGAAACTGAACTGCCTGTTGCCACTTGGCAATGGCTTTACGATGCCTCAGAAACGCGAAGAGAAGATACTGCTCGTGGGCGGCGGCGTGGGGGTGGCTCCCTTGCTCTATATGGGGGCGCAGATGGCGCTGATGGGTTGTCAGCCAACGTTCCTGCTGGGTGCCCGTACAGCCAAGGACCTGCTGATGATGGACGAGTTCAGGAAGTATGGTCGGGTGTGTGTGACGACGGAGGACGGCTCTGAGGGCGAGAAGGGCTTTGTGACCAATCACTCGCTGTTGCAGAAGGAACAGTTCGACCGTATCGCCACCTGTGGTCCTACGCCGATGATGAAGGCGGTGGCCCGCTATGCGCGTCAGGCGAATACGGAGTGCGAGGCCTCGTTGGAGAACCTGATGGCCTGCGGACTGGGCGCCTGTCTCTGTTGTGTGGAGAAGACCACCGAGGGTAATCTGTGTGTGTGTAAGGACGGACCAGTGTTCGACACAAAGCGGTTGCTTTGGGAGTGAAGGATGAAAAATTGAAGAATTGAAAAATTGAAGAATTGAAGAATTGAAGGAATGGCTGATTTAAAGATAAAACTGGGCAAGCTGGCACTGAAGAATCCCGTGATGACGGCTTCGGGCACTTTCGGCTATGGGTTGGAATTTGCCGACCTGATGCCGTCGGACGGTATTGGCGGCATCATCGTGAAGGGCACCACGCTGAAGCCCCGCGAGGGCAACGACTACCCCAGAATGGCGGAGACGGCCAGTGGGATGCTCAACTGCGTGGGGCTGCAGAACAAGGGTGTGGACTATTTCTGCAAGAAGATCTATCCGCAGATCAAGGATATCGACACGAACATGATCGTGAATGTGAGCGGTTCGTCGCCTGAGGACTATGCGGAATGTGCTGCCCGTATCGACGCGTTGGAGAGGATTCCCGCCATCGAGCTGAATATTTCGTGTCCGAACGTGAAGGACGGCGGTATGGCCTTCGGTGTGACCTGTGCAGGGGCCTCGAGTGTGGTGAAGGCCGTGCGTGCGCGCTATCACAAGACACTCATCGTGAAGCTCTCGCCCAACGTGACGAATATCGCGGAGATTGCCCGTGCCGTGGAGGCGGAGGGGGCCGACAGCGTGTCGCTCATCAATACGCTGATGGGTATGGCCATCGACATCGAGAAGCGCAAAACACTGTTAAGTATCAATACCGGCGGACTGAGTGGTCCTGCCGTGAAGCCCGTGGCCCTGCGCATGGTGTGGCAGGTGGCCAAGGCTGTGAAGATTCCCGTGGTGGGGTTGGGTGGCATCTGCTCGGCGAAGGATGCCATCGAGTTCCTGATGGCTGGTGCTACGGCGATTGAGATCGGCACCGCCAACTTCTTGGATCCTACCGTGAGCATCAAGGTGCGCGACGGTATCAACGACTGGCTCGACCGTCATGGTTGTAAGTCGGTGCAGGAGATTATTGGTGTGATTGACTAAAAACAGTAAGGAAATGGAAATGGTGAGAACTTCTTTGGCCATACTGGCCTTGTGGCTGGTGAGCCTGTGCGCGATGGCGCAGGACGACGGGGTGTGGACCCTGAGCGGAAAGGTGATTGACGCCAAGACGCGAAAGCCGATGGCGCATGTGAGTGTGACCGACCACCAGGTGGGCACGGTGACCAACGAAGCCGGTGAGTTCGTGCTCAAACTGCCACAGACGCCTAAGAGCGTCACCTTCTCCTGTCTGGGCTATAAGACACAACGGCTCTCTGCAGCTGCCTTCGACGGTGTGAGGGTGGAGGTGAGAATGGAACCCAGCAGCGTGATGCTCGACGAGGTAGTGGTACGGGGTGCCGATGCCAAGAGCCTCGTGATGAAGGCGATGGAGAAGATCGACGACAACTATCCCAACGTGCCCAACCTGCTGCGTGGCTTCTATCGCGAAACGGTGGAGAAACGCAATCATTTCACAGGTATCTCGGAAGGTGTGGTTGATGTCTACAAGACCTCGTATAGCAAGGACAGCTGGCGTGACGGTGTGTCGATTCTGAAAGGCCGTCGCCTGTTGAGTCAGCGCGCCAGCGATACGCTGTCGGTGAAGTTGCAGGGCGGTCCTGTGCTGCCCATCATGCTCGATGTGGTGAAGGAGCGCGACGTGCTGCTCAATGAGGAGGAGCTGAAGAACTATACCTTCCGCTATGTCACGATGAGCAAGGCCGACGACAGGAATCAGTATGTGGTGGAGATCGCACCCTTGTATCAATTGCCTTACGCCCTCTATAGCGGACGGCTCTATATCGACCAGGAGACGCTGGCCTTTACCCGTATCGAGCTGAGTCTGGATATGAGTGATCAGGCGAAGGTGACGCCGATGATCCTGAAGAAGAAACCCCTGGGACTGCGCTTCACACCACGGGAACTGTCGATCTATATCGACTACAAGACTGACGACGGTGTGACGCGCATTAATTATATCCGTAACGTGATCCGATTCCGTTGCGACTGGAAGCGGAAGCTCTTCAAATCGAACTTCACAGTGACCTCGGAGATGGTGGTGACGGATCGTCAGGAGGGGGAGGACCTCAAACCGATCCGAATTCGCGACACCTTTAACCGGAAGGATAATTTCTATGATCAGGTGGTGTATTTCAACGATCCGGATTTCTGGGGGAATGAGAATATCATCGAACCCACGGAGGATCTGCTGAAGGGCATCGAGAAGATCAAGAAACGCATCAGTCGCGAGTAAGATCGTTCGTTTTTGTGGGGGAAAAGAAACTGAGGGCTGGCAATCGCCAGCCCTCAACCAACACAAAAACTAAACTAGACTTAACTAAACATTTCGGGATTTTCACAAACCCTCGAATGCTGTGCAAATATAGAACTATTATTTTAAAGTTGCAAGCATTTTAACGAATTTTTATTGGTTTCCTATTCGTTTTTACACCTTTTTGCTCTGATAGAGCATAAAATGGTCTAAAATGGTCATGGCTGCCATTGCCTCGACCACGGGTACAGCCCTTGGCAAGACACACGGATCGTGGCGCCCTTTAGCCGTCAGTGTCGTGGGATTCCCTTCGACGTCGACCGTGTCCTGTTCCCTCAACAACGTGGCTACGGGCTTGAAGGCCACGCGGAAATAGATGTCCTGGCCGTTGCTGATGCCTCCCTGGATGCCACCGCTATGATTGGTCTTGGTTAAGAGGTGAGAAGTGAGAGGTGAGAGGTGAGAGATATGCGAAGAGTCGGAGGATTCAGCGTATTTGGAGTTATCAGAAGACTCCGAGTTTTCTGAGTGCTCCGAGATAAAGATATCATTCTGCTCTGAGCCACGGGCGGTGACGCCAGAGAAGCCTTCGCCATATTCGAAGCCCTTGACGGCATTGATGCTCAGCATGGCCCCTCCGAGGGCAGCATGCAGTTTACCGAATTCGGGCTCTCCCAAGCCTGTGGGACAGCCCTTGATGACACAGGTGATCACGCCACCGATGGTGTCGCCCTCGCCCTTGACCTGGGTGATGAGGGCCTCCATCTCAGCCGCCTTCTGCGCATCAGGACAGCGAACGGCATTGGTTTCCGTCAGCGAGAGGTCGTAGAGCCGGTAGTCGCGCTCGAGGGCAATGTCGCCCACCTGCGAGGTATAGGCCTGAACGCTGATGCCCAGCTGCTTGAGCACGAGCTTGGCCAGCGCGCCACCCACACAACGGCTGATGGTGATGCGGGCAGAGGAGCGTCCGCCACCACGATGGTCGCGGATGCCGTATTTCTGCTGATAGGTGTAGTCGGCATGCGAGGGACGGAACACGTTGCGCATATTCTCGTAGTCCTGCGAGTGCTGGTTGGTGTTACGCACGATGAAGCCGATGGGACAGCCCGTCGACTTGCCCTCGAAGACCCCGCTGAGCAGTTCCACCTGATCAGCTTCCTGTCGCGATGTCGTGATCTTGCTCTGTCCGGGACGACGGCGGTTGAGCTCTGCCTGAATGAAGTCCACGTCGATGTCGATGCCTGCGGGCATGCCGTCGACCACGCCACCAATGGCCTCACCATGACTCTCGCCAAAGGTCGTCAGCCTGAAAATATTGCCAAACGTATTCATATCTCAGTGTATTCTCTCACCTCTCACCTCTCACTTCTCACCTCTTAATGACAATGTCCGCATCCGCAGTCGTCGCCATGCTCGTGATCATGTCCGCAGCAGCCGTCTTCGCAGCCTTCGCCATGATGATGGCCACAACCATGACAACCGCCCGTGAGCATCTTGATGGTCTTGTTGACCTCTTCGTCCGTGGCGTCGCGGTTCTCCACGATGGTACCTGTGAAATTGAGCGTCTTGCCAGCCAGGGGGTGGTTGGTGTCAACTGTCACACCGTCCTCCTCGATCTTCACCACCTTGGCCATGAACTGATGGTCTTCGCCATCTGTCAGGGTGATAACGGCATCGGGGAAGATATTGTCGTGGTCGAAATGGCCATTGACAGAGAATACCTGACGGTCGATCTTATGAACGCCCTGGGGCTCGTAGGCACCGAAAGCCTGCTCGGGGGCTAGGGTGAAGTCGAAGGTGTCGCCCTTCGCATGCTTGGTCACCTCCTGCTCGAAAGCGTCGAGGGCGATGCCAAAACCTGTGATAAACTCGAAGGGGCGCTCTGTGCCTGTCTGTTCCTCGAGCTTCTTCTCTCCGTCGGAAATCGTGTACAACTCGTACACAACCGACATAAACTTATTGGGAGTCTTATCCATACCTTATTATATATAATGTTTCAGGTTGCAAAGGTAATCATTTTAATCCATAAACGCGACTTTTTCGGGCAAAATTATAAAATTTTCCATATTCGGGCTATTCTTTGACCTGTGTCAACAAAAGGGCTGTTTGCGCACACAATTCCGAAAAAATACTTGCGAGTGTCCGAAAATCGCCGTACCTTTGCACCGTCAAAAGACATTTAAGTCAAAACAATTAAAGTTTAAAGTAGGGGCATCAGGATAACACATAACACGCCCCGAGTAAAGAAAAGAAAGGAAAAGAAAGATGAAAAAGATGATTTTGACAATGGTAGCAATGCTGAGTATGACAATGGCATTTGCTGAAGGTGAGAACGTAAACAGTGTAAACAACGTAGCCGCTTATGACATGAGCTGCAATATGAACAAGCTTGCTGAGGCTCTGTCACTGAACGCTGATCAGAGAGAGGCTGTCGACAATGTCTACCAGACCTTCACCGCTGAGATGATGTT
Organism: uncultured Prevotella sp.; assembly: GCA_946403845.1. Lineage (GTDB taxonomy): Bacteria > Bacteroidota > Bacteroidia > Bacteroidales > Bacteroidaceae > Prevotella. Next base: position 36,548 of record CAMJBL010000004.1, read on the forward strand.
TGCTGCTGAGTATTACAGCAACGACCAGCGCAATGAGATGGTGAAGAAGGCTATCGACAAGAACGTTGCCTGGATGAACTACATCCTCAACGACAAGCAGCGTCGTACTTACCTCATGTTGCTGAACACCACGCTCAACAATCGTGGTCTGAACAAGTAAGAAAGAACTAAATTAATCAATCAGGAGGAGGCGTTCCGAAGGGGATGCCTCTCTTTTTTGTCTCAAAAACTTGCATATTTCAGATTTTTTTGCTTATTTTGCAGGCAGAATCGTTATTACTAAACAATAAGCAATATGAAAAGTCTGAAAGTTATCTTGATTTCCGTAGTGGCAGTTGTGTTTGTGAGCTGTGGCACTACCAACACGGTGCCTATCACAGGGCGCCAGCAGACGCTGATGGTGAGCGACGGTGAGGTGCTGAGCCTTTCCACCCAGCAGTATCAGGAGTTTATGAAGACGGCCAAGCTTTCCACCAACCAAGCCAACACGCAGATGGTGAAGCGGGTAGGGCAGAACCTGGCCAATGCTGTGGTTAACTACCTGAATAGCAATGGTTTGTCGAATGATGTGCAGAACTACAAATGGACCTTCAACCTGGTGCAGGACAAGCAGGTGAATGCTTGGTGTATGCCTGGTGGACTGATCTGCGTCTACGAGGGCTTGTTGCCCGTCACGCAGGACGAGGCTTCGCTGGCCATCGTCTTAGGTCATGAGATTGCCCACGCTGTGGCCCGTCACTCCGCTGAGCAGATGAGCACGCAGATGAAGCAGCAGTATGGTCTGCAGATCGGTACGATGGTGGCTGGTGCCTTAGGCATGGGAACCAATACGCAGTCGATCGTGCAAGCCATTGTGGCACAGGGCTTTAACTTCAAGAATCTGAAATATTCGCGTAATCACGAGAACGAGGCTGACCACATGGGCTTGATCTTCGCAGCGATGGCGGGCTATGATCCGCAGGTGGCGACGACCTTCTGGCAGCGCATGGCTGCACAGTCGACGAACCAGACGGCTGAGTTCCTGAGCGATCACCCCTCGGATGCGACGCGTATCAAGAATATCCAGGGCTGGATGCCTGAGGCCTTGAAGTACTACAAGCCAAAGACCACCACCACGACTTCGACAGCGAAGAAGGCTACGACGACCACCAAGAAGGCTACGACGACCACCAAGAAGACGACTTCTACTGCTAAGAAAGCAACGTCGACCAAGAAGAAGTAATTCTCACAAAGAATTTTTATAACTCACACAGATCTGTGTGAATAAATTATTTTCCCAATTCTTTCTGTGTGATAATGATTTTCCCGCCTTTGCGGAGGCTGCCGAAGAGGATCTCCCGCATGAGCAGGGGCTTGAGCTTGCCCGTGATGACGCGATCCATCTCGCGGGCACCGTATTCCTGCGTGAAGCCCTCCTTCAGCAGGTAGTCGAAGGCCTCGTCGCTGAGCGTCATCTCCACCTGCTTAGCCGTCAGTTTCTCCTGCAGCTCACCCAGTTTCTTGTGCAGGATGAGGGTGGCCATCTGGCGATCCATATCGTTGAAGACGACAGTGCCCGAAAGACGGTTGATGAATTCGGGCTTGAAGGTCTTCTTCACCTGCTTGAGCATCGCCTCTCCGCGACTCACGTTCCCTGAGAATCCGATACTCGCCTGCGCAGCATACTGCGCCCCCGCATTCGAGGTCATGATGACGATGACATTGCGGAAATCAGCCTTGCGACCCTTGTTGTCGGTGAGCTTCGCATAGTCCATCACTTGTAAAAGAATATTGTAAATGTCCTGATGGGCTTTTTCTATCTCGTCGAGCAGCAACACGCAGTTGGGTGTTTTGCGGATCGCGTCTGTCAACAATCCGCCATCCTCATAGCCCACATAGCCTGCTGGCGAGCCGATGAGCTTCGCCACCGTATGCTTCTCCGTATATTCGCTCATATCGAAACGCACCAGCGAAATGCCCAGTTCCTTGGCTAATACACGGGCTACCTCCGTTTTTCCGACGCCCGTAGGTCCCACGAACAAGAGCGAGGCGAGGGGCTTGTCGTCGTCGAGCAGTCCTGCCTTCGACAGCTGCACAGCCTCCACCACCTGACGCACCGCCTGATCCTGTCCGTAGATCTTGCTGCTGATACGTTCGTAGAGTGTTTCGAGGGCAGCATTGTCATCTTCTTTCATCGCCAAAGCGTCCACCTTACAGGTCTTCGCGAGGATATCGGCCACGAGGGCTTTGTCCACCGTCTGACGCTTCTGTCCGTAGAGGTGGTTCATCTCGCGATAGGCGCCTGCCTCATCTATCAGGTCGATGGCCTTATCGGGCAGGAAACGTTCGTTGATATACTTCGCGCTGGCCGTAACGGCAAACTCCAGGGCCTTATCGGCATAGAATACGCCATGAAACTGCTCATAGCTCTTCTTCAGCTGTTTCAGGATCTCGAGGGTCTCCTCCGTCGAGGGCTCTGCGATGTCGATCTGCTGGAAGCGTCGCACCAGGCCTCTCGACTTCGAGAAATGACGGTTGTATTCCTCGTAGGTCGTCGAGCCGATAAAGCGGATCTTGGCGGATTCGAGATAGGGCTTGAGCATGTTCGAGGCATCCATCGTGCCCTCGCTGTTGCCGCCAGCGCCAACGAGGTTGTGGATCTCGTCGATGTAGACGATGTTGTTGTCGGATTCACTGATGATGCCGTCCATCACCTCCTTGATGCGCTTCTCGAAGTCACCGCGGAACTGCGTGCCAGCGAGCAAGGTGCCCAGGTCGAGCTGGTATATCTTACTGCCTTTCAGGCGTTTAGGCACTTGCGGATGGTTGGTGTCGATCCACGCTGCTAGACCATATACGATGGCCGTCTTTCCCACGCCGGGCTCGCCGATATGCAGGGGATTGTTCTTCTCCTTGCGACAGAGCACCTGGATGGTGCGCAGCAGCTCGTCCTTCCTTCCGATGAGGGGATTGTGGAGCATGTAGGTATCGTTCAGACAGGTCACCATCTTGCGCCAGGGCTCCTGATCCTCCTCCGCATCGCTGCCATCGCTCACCTGGTCGTGATCCGCCTCATAGCGTCCCACCAGCATGCTCAGGAACTCACTCTCCCAGTCGCCCAGCAGGTTTCTCAGCAGATAGGCGGCATACGACTCCTTGAGGTTGAGGATGCCCCTCACGATATGTGGCACGTAGATATACTGTGCGCTCGAGTTCTGCACCGTCTGGTAGGCGGAGAGCAGGGCAGCGCGCAACTGTTCGCTGGTGCCGATCACATAGTTGCCCACGTCCTCGGGCACACGTTCCATCTTCTCGAAATAGTCCTGCAGACTCTTGTTGACGATGTTCAGGTCGACCCCGCAGTCGATGAGCGACTTGTTGAACTCATACTGTCTGAGCAGGGCGTAGATGAAGTGTTCGGGCGTGGTGAACTCGTGGCGGTATTTCTCTGCCGCCTCGTGCATGTCTTGAAAGGCCTGGTTCACCTTTTGTGTATAGTAGATATCCATATTGCTTCGTTATTCTTCGGGTTCGTAGGTCAGACGCAGGGGGAAGCCCTCGTCGCGGGCCATCTGCGTGGCCTTGTTCACTTTCGACACGGCGATGTCGTAGCTGTAGATGCCCACCACCGCCTTGTCGGAGTGGTGCACCATCAGCATGAGGGCCTCCGCATCGGCCTCGCTCTTGAAAAACACCACCCTGAGCACCTTCACCACAAACTCCATCGTGGTGAAATCGTCGTTGTAGATGGTCACCTTGTAGCGTCGTGGTTCGTCGAGATCCACGCGCTGCCTCTCCTTTACGCTTGACTGTTCTTTTGCCATACTGGCGGCAAAAGTACACAAAAAAAGCCACATCTGCAAGAGATGTGGCCTAAATTATTAATTAAACCTCTGATTAGAAGTTGTAATATACACCGAACATGATGTTGTTGCCATCGAGGTTCAGACCGAAAGCATTGCTGCTGTCACCATGCTTCGGGCTTGCGGTCTCGAAACCAACGAAACCGACGTGAGCCACGAGGCTGATCTTATCGCTGGCCTTCAGGGCGATACCAGGACGCAGACCTACCTGGAAGAGTGAACCGCCATCCTTCACACTTGCGAAGCCAAGACCACCGTCGATAAACACATTCACCATGTCTGAATTCAGGAAGGTGTAACGGGCATAGGGGTTCACACTGAAAACCTCAGTAGTGTTGAATGTGAAGTCATAGTTTCCGAAGTCGCAGTTACCCTTCTGATAACCCAGAGCCACACCGATAGCCCACTCGCTGTTCAGATTATAACCGATCTCAGGAACAATCTTGTATGTTGACTCAGAACTTAGGCTACCGGCCTTAACGCTACCGAAACCTACGCTACCACCAACATACACCTGTGCATTCATGTTCATAGCTGCAAAAACAGCAACCAATGTCATTAAAATCTTTTTCATACTAATATCTTTTTAATTTGAAGTTTAAAAAATGTTCATATTCACACTTGGTTTCTAAAACCGCTGCAAAGATACGGCGTTTTTGGGTTCGTTGTATGCGTAAAGTCGATATTGTGTGCGCAAACAGTATAGATTTTTGATTCAAATCAATCGTATTTGGTTTTTTATTTGTAATTTTGTGCCCATATTGAATAAATAATCAGAATGAAGTATGAAAAAGATTTTTGTCTTAACCATCTGTCTGGGCGGTAGTCTGTTCTTCGCTCAGGCGCAGACCAAGGGTGGAGGGATCTCGAAGGAGATGCTCCAGCAGTTCCAGAAAGAGCAGAAGCACTGCACAGCCGGTAAGGCCCTGTCGAATGCCCTCTCAGGCGTGAGCATCGACGTGCTGGCCAAGAACTACCAGGCTGCTGCGATGCCCATCGACAAGAATTTCAGTATCGAGACCCGTAAGCAGAGCATCACCAACCAGAAGTCGTCAGGACGCTGCTGGATGTTCAGTGGCCTGAATGTGTTGCGCTCCAACTACACCATGCAGCACGACTCTGTGAGCATCGAGTTCTCGCAGGCCTACCTCTTCTTCTGGGATCAGCTGGAGAAGGCCAACCTCATGCTGCAGGGCGTGATCGACACCGCCAAGGACCCCATCGACAACCAGCGGGTGCAGTTCTTCTTCCATTATCCCATCAACGATGGTGGCACTTTCTGTGGCATCGCCGACCTGGCTCCGAAGTATGGTCTGGTGCCTGCTGACGTGCAGCCCGAGACCTACACCAGCGAGAACACCGCGAAGGCCCGCAGTCTGATAGCCTCGAAGCTCCGTGAGTTCGGACTCCAGCTGCGCGACATGGTGGCTAAGAAGCAGAAGCCCGCGGATATCACCAAGGCCAAGACCGATATGCTGGCACAGATCTACCGTATGCTCGAGCTCACGCTGGGCGCTCCCACGCAGACGTTCACCTACGCCTTCAAGGATAAGACGGGCAAACCCCTCGGACAGCCTAAGGAGTATACCCCCCTATCGTTCTATCAGGAGGTGGTGGGAGGCCCCTTAAACGGCACCTTCATCATGGTGATGAACGACCCGCGTCGTGAGTATTACAAGACCTACGAGGTGGAGTACGACCGTCATGTCTACGACGGCACCAACTGGAAATACCTCAACCTCCCGATGGAGGAGATCGAAAAGCTCGCCATCGCCTCGCTCAAGGATGGGCGTAAGCTCTACAGCTCCTACGATGTGGGTAAGCTGCTGGATCGTCCGCGTGGCTATGCCTCACTCGACAATTTCGACTACGGCTCGCTCTTCGGTACCACCTTCGGTATGGACAAGGCGCAGCGCATCTCTACCTTCGACAGCGGCTCTACGCATGCGATGACGCTGACGGCCGTCGACCTCGATGCCCAGGGAAAGCCCATCAAGTGGAAGGTCGAGAACTCCTGGGGCACGGACAGTGGCCAGCAGGGCTATCTCATCATGACGGCCGACTGGTTCCGTGAGTACATGTTCCGCCTCGTGGTCAATAAGAAGTACGTCCCCGAGAACCTCCTCCAGGCTTTCAACACCAAGCCCATCCTCGTCATGCCCGAGGATCCCCTGTTCCTTCCAGATGAGTAAAGAATTGAAAAATTGAAAAATTGAAAGATTGAAGTTATGAAGATTTTTAGGACAATTATGTGTATTGGAATTGCATCAGCAGTGATGGCATCGGTGTCATCCTGTCAGCAGGCGCAGCGGGAGAATCCGCTGTTAGTGGAAAGTAACCTGCCCTTCGGGGCCCCTGATTTCAGCAAGATCGACAGCACCCACTACATGCCCGCCTTCGAGGCCGCCATCCAGCAGACGCGCGACGAGATAGCCTCTATTGTCGATAATCCCGACTCCGCCACCTTCGAGAACACCATTCTCGCCCTGGAGGAGAGCGGTAAGGCCCTCGACCGCGTAAGCCGCGTGTTCTTCGCCCTCGTCGAGGCCGACAAGACACCCGCCCTCGCCGATATCGAGAAGAAGGTGCAGCCCATGCTCACCGACCTCGAAAACGAGATCTCCTTCAACAAACCCCTCTTCGAGCGCATCAAGAAGGTCTACGACACCCAATACGAGTCGCTGCAGGGTGAGGACAAGAAACTCACCGAAGAAACCTACAAGTCATTTGTGCGCCAGGGAGCCCTCTTGCCCGACGACAAGATGGCGCGCATGAAGGAGATCAACCTCCGCATCTCCGAGTTGCAGACAGAGTGGGGTGAGGTGCTCCCCGATGCCACCAACGATGCCGTCGTCTGGGTGGATAAGAAGGAAGATCTGGCAGGTCTCAGCGAGGCCGACCTCGCCCAGTGCCAGAAGGATGCTGAGAGTCGTGGCGGTAAGGCCCCCTATGCCATCGTCATCGTCAACACCACCCAGCAGGCCATCCTCGCCAGTCTCGACAACCGCGAGCTGCGCCGTAAGGTGTTCGAGGCCTCCGAGCATCGTGCTGACGGCACTGGCAAGTATAATACCTTCCCCATCGTCTGCGAGATTGCCAAGCTGCGTGCTGAGAAGGCCGAGCTCATGGGCTATTCCAACTACGCCTCCTACTCGCTGGAGAATACGATGGCCAAGACGCCTGTGAATGTCTATGATTTCCTGATGAACCTGATTAAGGCCTATGTGCCTAAAGCTGATGCCGAGACCAAGGCCATCGAGAACTTCGCCCGCAAGACCGAGGGACCCGAATTCCAGTTGCAGGCCTACGACTATTTCTACTATTCCGCCAAGATGAAGAAGGAGCTGCTCAACGTGAGCGACGACGAGGTGAAGCCCTATTTCAATGTCGACAGCGTGCTTCTCAATGGTGTCTTCTATGCCGCCAACCGTGTCTACGGCCTCACCTTCAAGCAGCGCGACGACATCCCCCTCTACCATCCCGACATGAAGGCCTTCGAGGTGATCGACAAGGACGGCAAGTCCAAGGCCCTCTTCTATTGCGACTACTACCGTCGTCCTACGAAGCGCGGTGGTGCGTGGATGGACGGTTTCCAGAAGCAGAGTCGTCAGCGTAACCAGCTGCCTATTATCTTTAATGTATGTAATAATGCGAAGGCCCCCGAAGGCAAACCCTCGCTGCTGACGTGGGACGAGGTGACCACCATGTTCCATGAGTTCGGCCACGCCCTGCACGGCATCCTCTCCGACTGCCAGTACAACAGTCTGAGCGGTACCAGTGTCTACCGCGACTTCGTCGAGATGCCCTCGCAGTTCAACGAGTCGTTTGCCGCCATCCCTGAGGTGTTCGATAACTACGCCCGTCATTGCGACACGGGAGAGCCCATGCCTCAAGACCTGAAGGAGCGCATGCTGAAGAGCATCAATTTCCAGCCGTGCTACGCCCTGGGTGAGAACCTTGCTGCCACCTGTGTCGACCTGGCTTGGCACATGCTGGCTTCGAAGGATATTCCCACAGCCGACAAGGCGATGGCGTTCGAGACCGAGGCGCTACGTAAGGTGGAACTCGTGAATCCCTTTATTCCCATTCCCCCGCGCTATCACACCAGCTATTTCAACCACGTGTGGGGTGGGGGCTATGCTGCTGGCTATTACAGCTATCTCTGGACGGAGGTGCTGGCTGTCAACATCGCCGATGTCTTTGCTAAGCGTGGCGCTCTCGATCCTGCTACAGGTCAGGACTTCCGTGACAAGATCCTGAGTCGTGGCAATACCGGCGACCTCATGCAGATGTTCACCGATTTCACCGGTATGGCGCAGCCCGATGCCGCCAGCCTCCTCAAAGCCCGCGGACTTTAAGAAGTAAAAAGTTCAAATCATAAAGTTTTTCGCAAGCTCAAGCATAAATGCAAAGCTCAAAGTTCAAAGTTCAAAGTAATGAAGACCAAGCATATTCAATACGAAACAGTCGGCACGTGTTCGAAGCTGATCGACGTGACTGCCGATGAGAACGACATCATCCAGCAAGTGTTTTTCCTGGGCGGCTGCAATGGCAACCTCCAGGGCGTCAGCCAACTGGTCCGTGGCCAGCGCATCGACGATGTGATCAAGAAACTCGACGGTATCCGTTGCGGCACCAAAGGCACCTCCTGCCCCGACCAGCTCTGTCGCGCCCTCGAGCGCCTCAAGGCAGCACCCCTGCAAGACTAAGCCGAAAAGCCCGATATCAGGCGCAATATGGCGTGTTCGTCTACTAAAAATTGCTAATCGGCTATTTTATTTTGGCGCGGGGAAAATTTGCAGTAATTTTGCAGCGTCAAAAGGTTAATAGATTGTTTTAGAGCGTCGCACTGTTCGAGAGAATCGTGCGACTTTCTTTTTTATTTGTTTTTACTGATCAGCGCCCTGAGTGCTGGCAGCTGTCCCTTGGCAGCGGCCGTACCCGCCTGTATCATGCGGGCGGCATTTTTGTTGCCGAAACTCGAGGCGTCGGCATCGGGCAGGTTAGGGTGGATATAGATATCCGCCTGTTTCACGTTCTCAAAGTATTTATCGATGTCAGGGCGGTTGGTAATCCACTCCAGGATGCCGCCAAAGCCGAACATGTTGGCGAGGCCGCTGAGCATGTTGAGGTCGGTTTTCTTGCGGGGCTTCTGCTCGTTCTGTTGCAGGTCAACGGCAATCACGATGTCGGCACCCATCTGTCGGCAAACGTCCACGGGCAGGTTGTTCAGCATACCGCCGTCCACCAGCAGCCGTCCGTTATGCTCCACCGGCTTGAAGATGCCCGGTATCGACATCGAGGCCCGCAGCGCCTTGCAGAGAATCCCCTTCGACAGGATCACCTCCTTGGCTTCTCGGATATCGGCAGTCACGCAGCGGAAGGGAATCTTCAGGCTCTCAAAGTCCGTGCAGCCCTTTACCGAAGCCATCGAGTCGATCAGCTGCTCTATCCTACCTCCCGACATCACGCCGATGCCTCGGCTGTTGCGGTCCATCACGGGGAATCCGAAGATATAGGTCACGCCATCGATGGTGGTGTAAGGCTCGTTGTTCAGCGAGGCCTTGCGGTCGGTAAGCAGCGAGAGCCACTCCTGCGTCTGGAACATCGTCTCGAGTTCCGAGGCCGAATAGCCCGCGGCATAGAGCCCGCCCACAATAGAGCCGATCGAGGTGCCCACGATATAGTCTACGTGTACGCCAGCCTCCTCGAGCACCTTCAGCACGCCCACCTCAGCAGCGCCCTTCGCACCGCCGCCTCCGAGGGCCAGCCCAATCTTCGGCCGCTGCGCCATCGCAGGGAGTACCAGCGTAGCAATCATCAATATGATCAATATCCTTTTCATCACCATTTCAATTTCCGCTGCAAAAATACTGCAATTCAAACAAAATCCCAAATTTATTCAGTATTTTTAGCGAATATCAAGGGGGGATAACAAGCCTGTCCGGGCATAAATTTTGAGAATTTTGGGAAAAATGCCTAAAAAAAAATTGAGAATTTCGGGAAAAATAGCCAAATAAATTTTGAGGAAATAGAAAAAAACATTATCTTTGCTCAAAATTTTGTATATTTGCATGCAGATTCAGCAAACTATAAAAACGTTTCATAATAAAATACATAATCAAATTACAGAAACAATGAAAAAGATCTTAGTAATGATAGTATCCGCCGTTCTTATTGGCGGCTTTACGCTGACATCATGCGATAAAAGCGATGAGGATGTGACTAATGAAGAGGCAAAGGCAAATGACAATGTCGCTGCCAAAGCAGAAGTGACTTATTATGTGGACCTGGGAGCCAACACGCTCGAACTGGCTGACGTGGAAGTGACCTACCTCGATGAGAATATGCAGGAGAAGACTATTAAGATGACGCAGAAGCAATGGACGCTGAAGCGCACACTGGTCGCTTCTCAGCTGCCTGCAGACTTCTCGTTGAAGGTTAGTTTCGAACAGAAGTACGACGTAACACCTGAGGATGACAAGGACTACGAGTTCGGTTGTGTTTCCAGAATCCCGTTCAAGGTCTACAATAGCAAGGGTGAAAAGATCTGTGACCACCCAGGAGCTGTTACCGTAACTGATGCTAGCCATCCTAAGATGAAGGGTAATCAGATGTCTGGATGGTGGCTGACCTACGCTTTGGGCATCAATCCCGACAAACTATTGAATTTCGATAAGAAGACGCTGACCGTTAAGTCAGACCGCGCTGAATTCAACGACATGGATTATAAATATCCATATATCTCTGATTGACATTTTTGTAATTTTGTAGTCGGAATTTTTATTGCGCGCAAGGCGGGATAGGAGTCTTGTGAGTTCAGTTACAAAAAGGGCTGGCACCCATCTTGGCGCCAGCCTGTTATTCACTATTCTTCAAGGTAATCTCTCACCTCTCACTTCTCACCTCTCACCTCTAAAACGGTCCATACCCCATGCAACTCGTGGTCGTGATGGCCGTCAGAAATGCCGTGAGCGCAGCTACTATCACCTTCACCGCAATCTCAACAATCCGCTTCTTCATCATACACCTTCTTTTTTGTTCTCACACAGATCTCACTGATCTCACAGATTTTTTTATTCCTCCGGAATGATAAGATCTCATTTTCCTCCCGCTTCCTTTAGGAAGCATATCTGTGAGATCTGTGAAGATCTGTGTGACATTACTAATCCTAGATGGAGCTGTCGCCAGAGGCGCTGCCGGTGTTGATCACGAGGCTTGCGGCCTGTGCGGGCATCGCGAAGTTACCGGTGTACACTCCGTCGTTCTCCGTGAGCTCGATGCTCGAGCCGTTCAGCGTAGCGCTGGGAGTCGTGCCCTCAGCAGGCGTGATGCTGATCTCCACCTCGTCGTCCTCATTCAGGCTTGCGCCCGAAGTTACGGCGTTGCCGTCCTTGGTCACCTTGGCCGAACCACTACCCATCTTACTGATAGTCAGCGCATAGCCCTGCGCACCCTGCGAACCGCCCTGGTTCTCTGAGCCCTGACTCTGCGAGCCACCCTGGTTCTGGGAACCACCGCCACTTGGGTTATCATTACCACTGCCTCCGGATGGGCTAGGGGAGCTTCCGCCCTGAGCGGCAGCCTTGGCAGCAGCGATCTCAGCAGCCGCCTTGTCGGTCCAGCCCAGCTTGCCGTCCTTGTTCAGCTCCTCGCGGGTGTACTCGCCAGTGGCCTGTGCCAGCAGCTTCAGACTGTTCACGGCAGGACCGGTCTTGTCGTTCTTACCCAGCGAGCCGATGCTGGCGGTGATGGTCTTGTCGGTGTCGGCGTCGTACAGCTCCTTACAGCCGTTACCGATCACGCTCACCTTGAAGATGGCCAGGTTGTCCACCTTGACGGTGTTACCGTTCAGTGTCTGCTCACGCACGCACTTCACGAAGTCTCGCAGGATACCCTCGATGGTTCCCTCAGAGAACGGGGTGTTGTGCTCGGCCATATGCACGGCCATGTCGTGGATGTTCATCGTCTGCTTGTACGATACACGAGGGTAGTACTTGCCATACGCCTCACTCGTGGTGTTCTTGTTCTGTGAAATGTAAAGTTCAATCATAATTGTTTAATGGTTTTAATAGTTAATAATTAGTTGATAGTTGAATCTTCGGTCAGTGTCATCGGTATCGGTCTCGACTCCTGGCGCCTTAGTAATCTCTCACCTCTCACTTCTCACCTCTCACCTCTGAATTCCACTGCAAAGTTACTACTTGTGGAAGGCCTCTCATCGAGTTATGTCGAGTTTTATCGAGTTTTATCGAGTTGTTGGGCTCAAAAGCTGCAAAAATTTGGTCATCTGCGAAAAAAATAGTAATTTTGCAGTGTAAATCAAACATGTTTAACCCATTAAATTCTTTTCTATTTATGTACAATCATTACGACCACCATGCCACTAGTTTCAACCGTACTGCGCTTGCCCAGCGTTACTTTCCCTATCTCTTGCCCCTCTCTGCCTGGGCCAAGTTCCGCAGATGGCTGCTGACCAATCCGCGCCTGAAGCCCATTCTCGCCTCCGGATCGCGCTCCTTCACGCCCGCGCAGGTTGCTTTAATATACAGTGAGATAGGAGAGCCTTGAATAAGAGACACTTATTTTCTGATAATAGGAATTTTCTATACCATCAAGAGCCACTTGAAGAAATTCTGGTGGCTCTTATTTTATACCCTGAAAAAGTAGTCACGACGCGGTAACGCGATAACACGATAACATTAAGTATTTTGCATTCCACACCCTCTTATTGATTTATATATATTATTATATATATTATAATATATATAATAATATATATAAATATACTTTATCAAAATCATTCCCCACCATAATTACAAACTCATTCAACCCAATGTTATCGCGTTATCGCGTTATCGCCTTGTGAAAAACATAAAAATGGGTGGCTTTTACACCACCCAATTATTAATGATAATTTTTTAATTTTAGAAGTCAATGACAATACCTGCTGAGAAAATGTACCAATCCCAAGTCACACCATCTTTTTTACCGGTCTGATAAACAGCCTCAGCTTCGAGTTTCAGTTTGTCTGTTATATAGTACTCACAACCAGGACCAAAGTTGAAAGCAAGTGCTGAATCAGAATAGTCATTAACCTTCCAACCTAGAAGACCAATACCACCAATAGGATAAACTGTAAACTTGTCACCAATGTGGAAAAGATAGTTAAAATTGAGGTTGGCATTCCAGTAGGAGATGTCATCCTTCTTTAGAAAGTATTTAGCACTAGCTTCACCACGGAGGTTGTCGATAAACTCATACTTTAACTTTGCACCAATACCCAATTGGCTGTAATGGTCGTCAGTACCATAGTTGAGGTTTGCACCAACCCCCATCTTACCAGCCTGAGCAAATACACCAATGCTCATCAGCATCATAACTGCGATCAAAAATAGTTTTCTCATAATGAATTGTTTTAAATGTTAATAATAAAATTGGTTAAAAACTCTTTTCGGTTGCAAATATACAAATAATTATAGATAATAACAAATTTTATTGCTTTTTTTCTAAAAAAAATACATTTTCTGTAATAAACGATTCTGAGTTCAGAAGATATATTTGATCAATTCTTATTTATAAAATAAGAGTCTTATATCGCTAAAAAGAGTAAAATACATATAAATATATCAGTTTTTCAGGTTTTATTACTTCTGTTTCAATTATTTTTTGTACCTTTGTACCATATTCTATAGACAATGGGCTTATTTACCCTATAGATCTAGAGTATACTTACTAAAAATATAACGTCAAATTGACATTACTAAGATGAAATATATTCTCGTTACGGGAGCTTCTAGAGGCATTGGAAGAGCCATCTGTTTAAGATTGGTCTCAATGAATATGCCTATAATAATTAATTTTAATAGCAACCTATCTGCTGCAGGAGAGACAAAATCTCTTATCGAGGATTTAGGTGGTAAGGCAGAATTGTTACCATTTGATGTTTCAAATAGGTTGGAAGTTGAAAAAGCCATTCAAAGCTGGGAAGATTCTCACCCAGATGATTATATCTCTATTTTGGTTAACAATGCTGGTATCAGGCGTGATAATATCATGTTTATGATGTCTGACGAAGACTGGCATCAGGTTTTAGATACAACGCTTGATGGATTCTTCTACTTAACACGTTGCTTATTAAAACATATGATGCCCCGTAAGCGAGGGGGGAGAATTATAAATATTGCATCGTTGTCAGGAGTTAAGGGCTTGCCAGGCCAGGTTAATTACAGTGCTGCAAAAGCTGCCTTAATTGGAGCGACAAAGGCATTGGCTCAAGAAGTTGCTCCTCGCAATATAACAGTAAATGCGATTGCACCTGGATTTATAGAAACAGATATGACAAAGGATCTGCCTGAGGATGATCTGAAGAAGTTGATTCCTGTTAGCAGATTCGGGAAACCAGAAGAAGTCGCAGCATTGGTTGCTTTCTTAGCTTCTGATGATGCGTCTTATATCACAGGTGAAGTTATAAATATCAATGGAGGTCTTTATACATAATTTTTTTGTATATGAAGTATTTTTTGTCGTTTTATTTTTTTATAGTTAGCACATTATTATATGCTCAAAGCTCACAAGTAAAGGTGACATTGAAAAATGATGTTGTCGTTGTTGGAGAATTGGTGGAGTTTGACCCATTAGATCATGTGACTTTCAAAGTTGCCGGTAAAGAAACTACCGTTCCGATGACAAACGTGAAATCTGTTGAAACAGATGGGCTAGTGAATAATGGGAATATAGTTTCAGTAGAAACAAATAAAAATGTCTTCCCGATAGGTCAAGTTGGGTATTATGAGATTACAGACAAGAAGGATTATCCAGATAGTTATTCCTTTACTATTGATGGCCAAACAATAAAAATGAAATTAGTTAGAGGTGGTTCTTTTAATATGGGATACGATGGAGATGGGAGTCTTGGAATGAAAAGTGAGCCAATACATCAAGTAAACATATCTTCCTATTATATTAGTGAAACTTGTATCAATGAAAAAACAGCGAATTCTCTTTTAGGAAAAGAAAAATTTAAAGATAGATATTATGCTGGTATATGGAAGAATGCAAATCTGGTTGTAGAAAAAATTGCGAATCAAGTCCAAAAACCATATAGGCTATTAACTGAAGCAGAATGGGAATATGCTTCATTGATGCCATTTGCCGATGATATATTTGGCGTAGATAAATATGCTGAATGGTGTTCTGATTTTTTTGCTGAATATACACCATCTATTCAAACAAATCCTAAAGGTCCTGTTACGGGAAATAAACATGTAGTTCGTTCATATAGGATGGGAAAAAACAAATGGGATAGGAGACTAAGCCATCTAAGTGGGTTCACTGGGGATAATTTAACACAAGCTTTTTTTAGAGTTGCAATTAGTGCAGATGCTATTAAATAGATTATAATGACAAAACGTGTAGTAATAACAGGTATAGGCATTTGGTCTTGCTTAGGAACAGATATAGAAACGGTTAAACAATCTCTATTTGAGGGTAAATCTGGTATTGGTTTACAACCAGAACGTCTTGAATATGGATATCGCTCAGGGCTTACAGGAATTGTAGAAACGCCAGTTATAACGAAACAAATGCTTGACAGGCATACCCGCGCAGGAATGTCGGAAGAAGCCCAGTATGCTTATATGGCCAGTCGTCAGGCGTTTGATCAGGCTCTAATTAGTGACGAGTATCTTCGTGAAAACGAGGTCGGTTGTATCTTCGGAAATGACTCTTCTGCCAAGCCAGTCATAGAATCTTCGAAGATTATGGATGAAAAGCATGACTCGGCTATGCTGGGTTATGGCCTGATCTTTCAGTCAATGAACTCTACGGTGAATATGAACCTCAGCACCATTTTCCATCTGCGAGGTGTAAATTTCACGATCAGTGCAGCCTGCGCCAGTGGCAGCCATAGTATTGGCTTGGGTTATATGCTGATCAACCAGGGACTTCAGGATATGGTGCTCTGTGGAGGTGCTCAGGAGACAAATTACTACTCAATGGCATCGTTTGATGCGCTTGGAGCTTTTTCCGTAAGAATGGACGAACCAACAAAAGCAAGTCGCCCGTTCGACAAAGATCGTGATGGTTTGATCCCTAGTGGTGGTGCAGCAGCTCTGGTTCTGGAGGATTATGAGCATGCCATTGCCCGTGGCGCCAATATTCTTGCAGAAGTGGTTGGATATGGATTCTCCAGTAACGGAGGAGGAATTTCTGAACCAAGTGACAATGGGAGTGTGATAGCCATGACAAGGGCAATAAAGGATGCAGGCATTGAGCTTGATGATATTGATTATATCAATGCTCATGCAACATCCACGCTTCAGGGTGATATGTATGAGGCGATTGCTCTTGATAGAATGTTCAGGGGCCAAAGGGCTTTAATCAGTTCTACTAAATCTATGACAGGTCACGAATGTTGGATGGCTGGTGCCAGCGAGATAGTTTATAGCATTATTATGATGCAGAACAATTTCGTGGCTCCAAATATCAACTTCGAGAATCCTGACGAATATTCTGAGAAGTTAAATCTTACAGCAAAGACCATAGAGACTGAGGTCAATACCGTACTCAGTAATTCTTTCGGCTTTGGTGGTACAAATAGTGCATTGGTAATAAAACATATATAAGAAAATATGAGAACGACAACGCTACTAATTCTTTTCCTATTTGCTGCTCTTTATACAACAGCTCAGAGTTTAGATAGAGATATCAATAATCTTGATGGATCAAGAATTCTGGTGACATCGGAAGAAGAATTTTATGATGACGAAACTGTTGGAATGACCTATTTAATATCTTCAAATAAAAGGGATACTATAAGAATCATTAATATTACACTAGAAGACTGGGGAAAGATGGAAAAAGGTCGTTCGTTTTTTTTAAAGTTCAAGGATGGTAGCATCATGGAACTGAAAAACGAGATAGACCAAATAGCCCATCCTGTTTCTGGACATTTTGCAATGTTTGGACCAGCAATGTGCCTTCAGCCCCAATTCGTGGTAACTAATGAACAATTGGAACAGATAATCTCTAAAGAAGTTATAAAACTCCGTTTTGAACAAGGAGATGATTTGTTGGATAGAAAGATAAAGAAAAATATTATTTCACGTATAATTAAAAATTGTGTAGAAATACTGGAAGACTCGTCCAGTAAGCAAATTGATAAACTTAAAGGATTTTAATTATGAATTTCAAACGTTTTATTACTTTATCGCTAATGCTGAGCTTCTTGATGGTGGTTCAAGCACAAGTTGTTACAAAGAACTCTCTATCTGTATTAAAGCCAGGTTCAAAGATCGGATTTGTCTGCGACTTCTCCGAAGCAGTTATCATGGGAATGGACGAAGAAGCTTTTAGTAAATATGAGGAAGACTGGACAACGGACAAGCCAACTATAGTGGCAAACTTTATGAATGGCATTAATAATAGACTTGATGACATATTGGTCTTTGGTCAGCTCAAAGACACTCAATACACTTTAAAAATCTCAGTCAAGCTTGTCAACACAAAAGGATATATGCTCTGTGATGCAGTAATTGTTGATAATGCCGGAAAATCTATTTTTGAAGCCAAACAGGTAAATGGTGGAAAGGAACCCCCATTCTTACCAGGAACAAAACTTGCCAAGATGAAGGCTTGGGCTTTGCTAACAGGCCGTGCATTAGGCGGTATTATTAAATCTGAGTATTTAAATCAATAACTAAAATAAGAAGATTATGAAAAAGTATTTGCTATTATTGTTGGTGATTGTTTTGACCAGTGTAAATTGCATGGCTGGTGGTGTTAAAGTAAAGGAGGGGAAGGCCTCATTTCTTAAAGAAAACGCAAGTGCCATAGTTGAGTTTGATTTTTCTAAAACAACCTGGGAAGAAGATGAAGATTTTAAGACATGGTGTGGCGATCAATATGAAAAGAGAAAGGCTGTGATGCAAAATGCCTTTGTTACGTCTTTTAATGAGAATTCAAAAGGACTCAAAATTAATAGTGGAGCTAAAGATGCGAAGTATAAGATTGTTGTAGAAGTAAAAGATTTAGAGCGCCATCAATCTTTTACAGGCATGTGGGGACAAGGTAAAATTAGTACAACCGGATATATTAAAGTTTTTGAATTATCATCTAATCAAATAATATGTGATATATATATTGATGGATATGGTTCAGGAAAGGATTTTGATATTACTGATGGTATGGAGAAATGCTATAAAGCTTTAGCCAAGGAAGTCACAAAAGTGAAATAATCTTCTTTTTATTCAATGCAATTGTTTCCTGAATTACAAAAGAAATATACAAAAGATTCTCTGTCAGCCCGAGAAGCTCAAAGGCTGGCAGAGTTCATTGCGTGGGGGCCAGTTGTTTTTCAGGCCTCGCGTATAATGGTCAAATGGGGTATCCTTGATTTGATCCGCAATTCCAAGAATGGTTTGACTCGTGAGGAGATATGTAAGGAAACGGGGAAGTCTGACTATGCAATAAAATGTTTATTAGAAGCATCCTTGTGTATAGGAATAATCCTTGTTGACTTAGCAACGAATCGTTTTTCTTTGTCAAAGACAGGGTGGTTCTTGCTTAATGATCCTGCCACTCGAGTTAATATCGACTTTAATCATGACGTGAATTATGAAGGTTGGTTTAAGCTTGAAGAGTCCCTTTTAAATGGAAAACCAGAAGGCCTGAAGCATTTCGGACCATGGCCTACCGTTTATGAAGGCCTTTCAAGTCTTCCAGACAAGGTTCAAAAGAGCTGGTTCGGATTTGACCATTTCTATAGTGACTCTTCTTTCCCAGAGGCTTTGAAGATTATTTTTGACGAGCATCATGTGCAATCATTATATGATGTTGGAGGGAATACGGGAAAGTGGGCATTACAATGTGTTGGCTATAACAAGGCAGCAGATGTGACTATTTTGGATTTGCCTCAACAGATTGCAATGATGCAAATGAATGTGAATGGTAAAGAGGGAGCAGAACGTATACATGGATATGGTATTAATTTACTTGATTCAAATGCGCAATTCCCTAAGCGTGCTGGTGGTCTTGATGCAATTTGGATGAGTCAGTTCCTGGATTGTTTCAGCATGGATGAAATCATCAGCATCTTGAAACGAGCTAAAGAAGCAATGACTCCACAAACAAGGATTTACATCATGGAGACATTGTGGGATAGGCAAAAGTATGAGCCCGCAGCATTCTGTCTGACAATGACCAGTTTGTATTTTACTGCTATTGCAAATGGTAATTCTAAGATGTACAATACTGAAGATATGCAGCAATGTATAGACAGGTCAGGCTTGGAAATAGAACAGATCCATGACCATTTAGGACAAGGTCACTCAATAATTGTATGTAAACTCAAACAAACAAATATTTAATAAAATGACAAGAACAGAAATTGAAGAGAAAGTAAAAGCATTCCTCATTGATGATCTCGAAATTGATGAGGATAAGATTTTTGATGATGCGAAGTTGAAGGAGGATATGGGAATTGATAGCCTAGACTTCGTAGACATTGTTGTAATTGTAGAAAAGAACTTTGGCTTTAAGATCAAACCTGAAGAAATGGCAGGTGTAACGACTCTCAGCCAGTTCTGCGACTATATCGAGAGTAAGGTAGGGTAGGAAAAGTGGCTGAAAGAAAGTGGGAAGGCACGACATATGGTAACAGCCTGATGCATAAATGGCTAATTTCGCTGTTACGTGTTATAGATATCAGAATTATCTATATCTTTACCTATGTGTTTGTCATTCCACCATGCCTGTTCCGCCCTGGCTTTAAATATATTTATCGCTATTTTCGTGAACGCTGGTGTTTTGGTCCATTAAAATCATTCTTTAAGACCTATCAGAATCACTGTTTGTTCAGCCAAGTTGTGATCGACAGGTTCGCAATGTATGCTGGAAAGCATTTTGATGCTGACATAGATGGCTATGAGTTCTTTCAGCAGTTGGAAAGCGAGCCAGATGCTTTCATCCAATTGAGTTCCCATATTGGCAACTACGAGATGGCTGGTTATACGTTAGTATCTACCAAGAAGCCATTTAATGCGCTGGTATATTGGGGTGAGAAACAATCTGTCATGGAGAATCGTGCAAACATGTTTTCGGATAAGAACATTCGTATGATATCCATTAAGGAAGACATGAGTCATCTGTTCCTCATAGACAATGCGCTTCAAAAAGGCGAGATTGTCAGTATGCCTGCTGATCGGATCTTTGGATCGAAAAAGAGTGTGAACGAGCGCCTGTTAGGTGCAAACGTAAAATTGCCTTTAGGACCATTTAGTGTGGCTACTATGCGAGGACTGAATGTCCTGGCGGTAAACGTAATGAAAAGCTCAACAAAGGGGTATACAATTTATGTAAAACCTCTTAGTTACGATAAACAGGCCCCTCGAAATATGCAGATAGAACAGTTGGCCCATAGTTATGTGACTGAATTGGAGCGCATCTTAAAATTGTATCCTACACAATGGTATAACTATTATGATTTCTGGAATGTATGACAAAAGACGCACAAAACTTCTCATCATCGTTTCTTAAGCAGATAGATATTCATAGCCTTCTGCCCCAGCAAGAGCCTTTCGTTATGATTGGTAGTCTTGTTTATTTCGATGAACGACGTACAATTACAGAAACGACCATTAAAGAAGATATTATTTTTGTTGATGACGGAATGTTCAGCGCATCGGGGCTTATTGAGAATATAGCCCAGACTTGTGCTGCCCGCATAGGATTTGTCAATAAGTACATCCTTAAGAAGGGTATTCAGATTGGCTTTATTGGAGCTATCCGGAACTTGGAACTCTTTCGCCTGCCCAATGTGGGTGAGACGATAACCACTACAATGGACGTTGTCGAAGAGGTTTTTGGTATGACGCTTGCACAGGCGAGGGTCAGTTGTGGTGAAGAGACATTGGTCTCGACAGATATTAAAATTGCATTAAAAGAAGGCTAGGTATGGAGCTAAAAGCATCAAAGGAATTCGAAATACGATTTAGCGAGGTGGACTCTATGAATGTGGTCTGGCATGGGTCATACATGCTCTATTTTGAAGATGCTCGCGAGGAATTTGGCAAGAAGTTTGATCTTACCTATATGGGCTTTTTTGACCATGGTTATTTTGCGCCACTTGTGGAGATGAGTTTTCAGTGGAAGAAGCCTATCAAGTATGGCATGAAACCCAGAATAGACATTGTATACAGACCAACGGAAGCTGCTAAGATTATCTTTGACTACGAGATTCATGACACCGAGGATGAGAGCCTGATAGCTACTGGCCATAGTGTTCAGGTTTTTATGGACACCAATTACCAATTGGTTTTGTATAGCCCGGAGTTCTATGATGAATGGCGACAGCGTTGGGGCGTCCTAGAAAAATGAGAAGAAATATGGTATATAGAATAGCTGATAATGTGTTGACGCCATTGGGAACCACTACAATGGCAAACTATGAGGCTCTGAAAGCAGGGCGCTCTGCGCTGGCTCAATATGCAAGCTATTCTGGAAGAAAGGAAGATGATTTTGTAGCTTCACGATTCAGCGACGAACAAAGAAAAGAACTTATGGTTAGTGGGCTAACATGGTTTGAGTCGTTGGTATATCATAGCGTTAAAGAAGCTTTGACAAATTGTACGATTGATGTGGCTAGTCATCGCACCTTGCTTGTCGTCAGTACAACAAAGGCTAATATCGAGAATCTTTCTTCAAACGAATATGACAGGATTCTGCCTGCAGAGTCTGCTAAAAGGATTGCTGATATTCTTGGGATTCAAACTCAACCAATAGTCATATGCAACGCATGTATATCTGGAGTGGCTGCGATCGTAACTGCTCAACGCTTGTTACTTGCAGAATATTACGACACAGCTATAGTAGTGGGGTGCGACGTCGTTAGTCATTTCGTAGTTTCTGGTTTCCAGTCACTCAAAGCAATGTCACCAGAGCCCTGTCGACCATTTGATATTGAACGCATAGGATTAAATCTTGGTGAAGCAGCTGCAACCTTGATTCTGAGTAATAAAAGAACTCTGAATGATAATTGGCAGATTGTTAATGGAGCTATTCGAAATGATGCTTATCACATCAGTAGCCCATCGCCCAAAGGGGAGGGGTGTGCCAATGCGATCAAATATGTCACTGAAGGTATAGACCTCCACTCTCTCTCAGCTGTGAATGTTCATGGTACAGCCACGATGTATAACGATCAGATGGAGTCAAAAGCAATTGCAGCCTCTGGCTTATCTGAGATACCTATCAATACCCTGAAAGGTTATTTCGGACATACGCTTGGCGCCTCAGGAATTCTTGAAACCATCATCACGATGCATTCTGTAGAAGAAGGTGAACTATTGGCCACACGAGGATTTAGCGAGATCGGTGTTTCTGGTAAAGTGAACATTTCTGCTAATCCTATAAAGATTGCCCCGCATTCTTTTGTGAAGATTATATCAGGTTTTGGAGGCTGCAATGCTGCATTGTATTGCACGCTTAAACCAATATCCGATAATGATAGCCCGGTTGCAGGCTCACTTTCTATAGAACATTCTGTGAAGATTACGCCTTCTGGAGTTATGATCGATGGCAGACAACTCAATGTTGAGGCTGAAGGTGGCAGTATGCTTACTGAAATATATAAAGGCCAAATAGGATCATACCCTAAATTCTACAAAATGGATAAGCTCTCTCAATTGGGATTTGTGGCAAGTGAGTTGTTGTTATCAAAAGAGAATCCACGCCAGGAACTATGTTGGGATAGAGCTGTGGTATTGTTTAATCATACTTCATCTGTCTGTGTCGATCGTGAATATGAACAGAGTATTACCATAGGCGAAGACTATTTCCCAAGCCCATCTCTATTTGTCTACACTTTGCCAAACATTGTATGTGGCGAAATCGCCCTTCGTAATGGATATCACGCAGAGACATCCTTCTATATTATGAAGTCGAAGGATGAGGCAATGATGAATAAAGTTATAGAATCAACTTTTCTTGATAAGACTTTGCAAAGTATTGTTACTGGGTGGATTGATTATCAAGATGATAATACATTTGAAGCGGATATAAAATTATATAAAAAGATAAAATAATGGAAGAATTGATTTTAGAATTAAAGGAAAAGATAATCGAGGCTTTGAATTTGGAGGAAATGACTCCAGAAGATATCGATGCTGATGATGCATTGTTTGGTGAAGGCCTTGGTTTGGACTCTATTGATGCCTTAGAGCTGATAGTTTTAATAGAAAAGAACTATGGCATCAAGTTGGCAAACCCCTCAGAAGGTAAGGCCATTTTTAAGAGTGTTCGCACTATTGCAGAATACGTAAACGAACATAGAACAAAGTAAGCTCATGAAAGAAAATATCGTCATAACCGGTGAAGGTATTGTCTGTGCTATCGGAATGGATAAGTCATCAGTTCTCGCTTCTCTCAGAGAGAAACGTTTTGGTGTTGGCACAATGAGATACCTTAACTCCGTTCATAAGGAATTGCCTGTTGGAGAAGTGCCGATGTCAAATGACGATATGCGTATTCAGCTAGGATTAAAAGATGCTTCCCATATAAACCGCACCACTTTAATGGGTATGTTGGCAGTTCGTCAGGCATTGGATGATGCTGGAGTCAATAAAGCCCTGGTTAAGGAGAAATCTTTGCGACTGGTACTTGTCTCGGGAACAACTGTTGCTGGCATGGATATTACAGAGAGTTTCTTTAGTCAGATGGATTATTCTGATGAGGCTCTTAAATATCTGAAATACCATAGTGCAGGCATGAGTACCCGTATGATCGCTGATTATTTTAATCTCTTTGCTGAGTATACAACTATTTCTACTGCGTGCTCATCAGCAGCCAATGCCATATTGTTAGGCGCACGTATGTTAGAAAATGGGGAGGCTGATATGGTAGTGGCAGGTGGAACAGAGGCTTTATCTGTTTTCCATCTTAATGGGTTTAACTCGCTGATGATACTTGACCATGAGCCATCCCGTCCGTTTGATGCCACTCGCGCAGGATTAAATTTAGGCGAAGGCGCTGCTTTTGTTGTGTTGGAAACAGCTGCCAATGCAAATCGAAGGGATATCAAGCCTCATGCCTATCTTGTTGGATATGGTAATGCCTGTGACGCATTCCATCAGACCGCCTCATCGGAGAATGGCGAAGGCGCTTATTTGGCCATGACAGAAGCTTTGAAAATGGCAGGGTTGAAACCTGCTGATATTCAATATGTTAATGCCCATGGAACAGGTACTCCTAATAATGATTTGTCAGAAAGTGTAGCGTTGAAGCGTGTATTTGGTGACAGTATGCCCCTGGTCAGCTCTACAAAATCATTTACTGGTCATACCACAAGTGCCTCAGGGAGCATAGAATCTGTCATTAGTTTGTTGGCCTTGAAATATCAGTTTGTGCCAGCAAATCTGGGATGGTCACAAGCAGCTGAAGATGTCGTCGTTCCGACATTGGGGGAGGATTCTTATCATCTTTGTAATGTTGTTTGTAATTCCTTTGGTTTTGGAGGAAATGACACATCACTTATATTCTCGTTATCACCCTCTGTTTCTATTTCGACTCCACATTCAACACACGAAATAAAGGTGCTTTCAAAAGTTGAGATATGTTCTGAGGAGGAATTAGCAGAAATTCGGGATTATGTAAAACCATTAGAGGCCCGACGTATGGGTAAGATCATGAAGAGTTCTTTGTTGTCCTCGCTCAAGGCTTTAAAACAGGCAGGTATTGATAAACCTGACGCTATTATCACTGGAACTGCAATGGGATGTTGGGAAAACTCAGAGCAGTTATTATTCCAACTGAAAAATGAAGGTGAGACTATGCTGAAGCCTACATACTTTATGCAAAGTACTCATAATACAATAAGTAGTAATATTGCTATTCGTCTTGGCTGTCATGGGTATAATGTTACCTATACTCAAGATGATGATTCTCTTGATTGGGCTATGCGTGATGCCAAGCAATTGTTAAAAAGCGGAATGTGTAAAACAGTGCTGGTAGGGTGTCATGATGAGACCACTCCTTTTTATCGACAACTAATGGCGCGATTAGGTTATAACAATCTGCCATCTATACACTCTTTAGCTATTGTACTGTCATGTGGAGAATAATACCATACGCTATTTTACAAAGCATCTTGTTAACAGGTGGTCAAGTTTTCTTAAAATTTGCCTTGACTCGAATGCCCGCATTTGCTTGGACTCGAGATTTTTGGTTAAGTCTTCTTACCAATTGGTATTTTGCTGCTTGTGGCCTTTTCTTTGGCTTAGCCTCGTTGCTTTGGATGTATATTGTAAAGGTATTCCCCTTTAGCTCCGCCTATCCAATGGTAAGTCTGAGTTATGTGTTTGGTATGCTGGCTGCCATTCTTTTTTTTCATGAAGAAGTATCGGTTATAAAGTGGGTTGGGGTGATGTTTATTGTTTTAGGTTGCATGTTAATAGCGAAATGAATATGAAAAAGGGACTCTTTATACTATATCTGCTTTTCACCGCTTATTTTACGCTGATGGCGCAACAGAGTGATACTCAGATCAGACAAAAGATCAGCCAAATTGCATCTTCAATAAAGACGATGCAGTGTGATTTTATACAGACCAAGCATTTAAAGATGCTTAATGATGATATGGTTTCAAAAGGGCGAATGTATTATCAACAAAGTAATCGTCTGCGCTGGGAATATACGACACCTTATACCTATACCTTTATAATCAATAATGATAAGGTTTTATTGAAGAATAGTCAACGTAATGATGTTATAGACGTCAACAAAAATAAATTGTTTAAGGAGATAGCCCGAATTATGATGAATAGTGTTGTAGGTAGCTGTCTTAATGATGAGAAGAGTTTTAAGAGTAGTATCTCTGTATCGGGAGGGGAGTGGGTGGCCACCCTTTTACCACAACGCAAGGATATGAAACAGATGTTCCAAAAGATTGTGCTTCATTTTAGCCAGAAACTGGCGATGGTGACACAAGTAGAACTGATAGAAAAGAATGGCGATAAGACATTTATAGACCTGAAGAATATTAGAACGAATGAGACGATTAGCACTAATATGTTTACTATTCGTTAGCCCATTGTATGCAATTTTGTTGCATGCACAGTCTACGTTCCCCACTAATGAGGGGGAACGCGTCAAGTATAATGCCTATATAGAAATGCCTCGTGCCTACATCAGCGGTATTAGCGTTCTATTGAAAGAAGGTAATGTGATTAAGGGTAGCTTATTCAATGAGTTTGGCATTACAGCTCTTGATTTTACTTATGATCCGAAACGCCAGAAGGTGAAATTACATAATGTTATTAAGATGATGGATAAATGGTATATCCGTCGTGTGATTCGTAAGGACATTGCTAAAATGATGATATGCCTTCAAAAAGGCGAAACGCAATATGTGAACGAAAAACGACATATTAACTATCATTTTATACCGATAGAGAATGAAGCTACTAAATAATTTATATAGTATCCGGTTGAAGGATGTAACAGAATCCTTTGTACGTTATGACATTCGGTTGGATGCCAGTCACTTTATATATCAGGCACATTTCCCCGGAGACCCCATCACGCCTGGTGTCTGTATCATTCAGATAGCCAAAGAACTGTTAGAAGACCACCTCGGGCGGAATCTCGGAATCCAGATTGTAAAGAATGTGAAGTTCCTGAATGTCATATCGCCATTGGAGACGCCTGATATATCTTATACCTTCGAAAAAATAGTGACGGATGATGTTGATAAGACCTATAAAGTCCAGACCCTGATCTTTTCTGACGAATTATCAATGGCAAAAATATCTTTTACCTGTAGAAAGCAATGACAGAAAGCGACAAAAATAAACAACGCCAGCAGTTACACGACAGAGGTATATGTGTCGTGATTCCAACATATAATAATGATGGAACGATTGCTACTATTATTGGCGATACACTAAAAGAGTGTTGCGATGTTATTGTTGTTAATGATGGATCTACAGATAATACATCGAACATTCTACATTCTATAGAAGGTATAACGATTGTTGAATATGGAAGGAATCGTGGGAAGGGCTATGCATTGAAATGTGGTTTTAAGCGGGCGCTACAAATGGGGTTTGCCTATGCTATTACGCTCGATGCTGATGGCCAGCATTATCCAAGTGATATTCAGCATTTCTTAGAAGCAAACCAACAACATCCTGGTGCATTGATTATTGGAAGTCGGAAGCTTGATGGTGTAGATCGTTCTAAAGGTAGTAATTTTGCAAACAAGTTTTCAAATTTCTGGTTTTATATCCAGACAGGACGCAAATTGCCCGATACCCAGACAGGATATCGTTTGTACCCTCTAAAGAAATTGCATGGTCTTTGTCTGCTTACTTCACGCTATGAGGCAGAACTTGAGTTACTCGTATTTGCATCATGGCATGGCGTAGAATTGGTGCCAATTAACATTGATGTTTATTATCCACCAAGAGAACAGCGAGTGAGCCATTTCCGCCCAGGAATGGATTTTGCCCGAATTAGCGTGCTTAATACAGTCTTATGCTTTCTGGCAATCGTCTATGGTTTGCCATTGAGGATTTTCAGATGGTTAGGCAACTTCTTTAGAACAGCTTACGCCATATTATTTGTGTCGTTTTTTTGTTTCTGTGTTATCACGCCAGCAGTATGGTTATATGTTAAGATTGGTAAGATGACAGAGCGGAAGCGTCAGAATTTACATAAAGTTATATACCACTCCATTCGTTTTGTGATGTTGAAACACGGTTTTCCTGGGACGTCATTTACATATAAAGTGAGTGAAAAAGTAGATTTCTCAAAACCATCTGTTGTAATATGTAACCACCAGTCGCATATTGATTTGGCATGCCAGTTAATTTTTACCCCCAATATCATCTTCTTAACAAATCAGTGGGTGTGGCATAATCCGTTGTATGGATTATTAATTCGTAATGCAGAGTTCTATCCTGTAGCAAATGGTATTGATGAATTAATGCCTAAGTTACAATCATTAGTAGATAGAGGATATAGTATAGCTGTATATCCGGAGGGACATCGATCAAAAGATTGTCGTATTACTCGATTTCATCAGGGCGCATTCCATATAGCAGAACAATTAGGACTTGATGTCATTCCAATGTATCTTTATGGGCCAGGTCGGATTCTCCCCCCCAAAACCTATCATTTAAAAAAGGGACCGTTATATATAGAAGTTGGTGACCCCATTACCCCGAATGATTTAGCATCAATGGGCGACACCAAAGCTCAGGCATCAAAGATGCGCAAGCACTATATAGACAAATATGAACAGATAGCAAATCGTATAGAACAAAATGTCTAAACAGCGCGTAGTCATCATAGGAAGTGGCATGGGCGGCCTTTCATGTGGGGTTGTCTTGGCCAAAAACGGCTATGATGTTACTGTGTTAGAACAAGGCACCCAAATAGGGGGCTGTTTACAATGTTTCTCTCGTAAAGGAGCTCTTTTTGAGACAGGTATGCACTTCATTGGTAGTGCTGCAGAGGGGCAGACACTCGATAAACTGTTGCAATATCTTGAGGTAAAAAAGGATATTCAGTTGTCAGAATTAGATAGGGGAGGGTACGATGTCATATGTTTAGATGGTAAAAAATACCTTTTTGCAAATGGTCGCGATGCTTTCATTGAGCAGATGGCCAGTTATTTCCCCCATCAGCGCAAGCAATTGAATCAGTATTTTGATTTGATAGAGAAAGTGGCAGGAGCCTCATCGCTTCATTCATTGAAACATGCGGAGAGCGATGCAGCTATCAATACGGAGTATCAGTTGCGCTCTATCAATGAGGTTATTGATAGTGTAATCACAGACCCATTGCTTGCCAAGGTTCTTGTGGGATCATTACCATTGTATGCAGCAGAGAAAGACAAGACACCTTTTTCTACGCATGCTTTTATTATGGACTTCTATAATCAAAGTGCCTATCGAATAGTAGGTGGAAGTGATAAGATAGCTAAATCGATGGCACACACCTTAGAGCATTATGATTGCAAGGTTCTGACTCGAAGCAAAGTAACTCGAATAATATGTGACGACACACACGCTACTGGTGTTGAAATTAATGGGAGTGACTTCATGCCATGCGATTACGTTATCTCTGATGCCCACCCAATGCGAACACTTGAACTGATAGATTCAAAGCTCATTCGCCCTTCATTCCGGTCCCGCATTAATTCCATTCCTCAAACAGTAGGCGGTTTTTCTGTTTATATTGAATATAAAGATGAAACAGTGCCCTACCAAAACTACAATTTTTATGGTTATAATGATGGAACACCATGGGATTGTGAAAAATACAATGAATTAACGTGGCCTAAAGGCTATTTATATATGCATTTTTGTTCTGAGTCTCATCCTCGCTATGCTAAAACTGGCGTTATCTTGTCTTATATGCATATGAGAGAGGTTGAGCAATGGGTCGGAACAGAAATTGGGCATAGAGGTAAAGCTTATGAGGTATTTAAAAAGCAAAAAGCAGAAAAGTTGCTGGAAATAGTAGAGCGACAATTCCCTGGTTTGAGAGCTAATATCAAACACTATTATACCTCTACACCCTTGACATACCAAGATTATACTGGTACAGAAGGAGGTAGCATGTATGGTGTTGCTCGCGACATACATATGGGAGCTGCATGTAGAGTTCCACACCGAACAAAGATCCCTAACGTATTACAAACAGGCCAGAACATCAATTCGCATGGCATATTAGGCGTAACAGTTGGAACTATTGTTACATGTAGTGAGTTATTAACAGCAGAGCGTATCTATCAACAAATCATCGAGGCAAATAGAAGATGAATCAAAATGTTATCATAATAGGAGCTGGTTTGGGTGGTCTATTTACTGGGGCGATTCTGAGCAAAGAAGGTTTCAAAGTCACAATATTTGAAAAGAATGCTATCATTGGTGGTGGGTTGCAGACCTTCCAGCGCTTTGGTGAGCATTTTGATACAGGTATGCACGTTATTGGAGGCTTGCAGCCTGGTGGAAATATCTGGAAAATATGTCGCTATCTTGGTATCCTTGATAAGATTAAAGTGAGGGATGTTGACGAAAAATGTACTGACCGTCTTTATTTTTCTGAAGACAAGACCTATTATATAATAGGAAAAGGTCGGGATGGTTTTATCAGTTCTTTAACCAAGCAATTCCCTAAGGAAAAAGAAAATCTAGAGCAATATGTAGATGCTATCATGGCAATCTCTGATAAGGTAGACCTGTTTAATCTACGCCCTTCACAGGGACAGGTAAGTCTGTTTACAGGGTCTGATGATTTCCTAATGTCAGCTGATGCTTTTATTGCCAAATATATTTCTGATGAACGTTTGCGTAGCGTACTTGCTTATATGAACCCCCTATATGGTGGTAAAGCTCATGAAACTCCAGCATATATACATGCCATCATAAGTACCTTGTACATTAATGGAGCGAGTCGCTTTGTTGGCGGAAGTAGACAGTTTGCTGATGTGTTGGCGAATGTGATCAAACAGAATGGAGGTGATGTGTTTGCAAATGATGGCGTAGAATGGATAGAAGTCAATGACCGAAAGGTGGATTTTGCCAGGACAAAGAGTGGAAAGCAACTAACAGCAGACTATTACATCTCGGATGTACATCCTTGTACACTTTTAAAACTGATGGACGAAAAAGCGTTCCCCAAGTCTTATCGTGAGCGATTGGAGATGATTCCCAATACCCACTCCGCTTTCTCATTGTACATCAAATTGAAGCCAAACAGTTTTCCGTACATTAACCATTCGGAATACTATATGACGAAATATGCTGATGTATGGAACTTCAGCCGAACAGATCGTCCTTGGCCCCTTGGATTCTTAATGATGACACCACCCAACGAGAACCAAGGAGAGTATGCTACTAAAATACTCGTTACAGCGCCCATGCCTTTCCAGATGGTAAAGAAATGGGAGAATACGACAGTGGGACATCGTGGTGCAGAGTATGAGAAGTGGAAGGAAGAGCGAGCAAATGAGTTGTTGGCACAAATGGAAGAGATGTATCCAGGCTTCTCAAATGCTATAGAGGCAATGAACACATCTTCTCCTCTTAGTATACGCGATTTCTATGGAGTTAAAGAAGGTAGCATCTGTGGTTTTGCCAAAAATTGTCAGAATATTACCCTTTCTCAAGTGCCTGTTGTTACAAAGGTCCATAATCTACTTCTTACGGGGCAGAACAATAATCTACATGGTTTTTGTGGTGTGCCACTCACAGCAATCAATACCTGTGAAGCTATTCTGGGTATGAATTATGTAATTAATAAGATTAATGAATGTATAGGTTAGTATTCATCCTGTTATTTAATATGCTTTTTACAATGGCATATGCCCAAGTAAACATTTGGGAAGGGTCAACAGTTCATAAGCGGGTGGAACTAACTCCATATATTACTGAGCCCCAGCAAACATCAGGGAATTTGACTATTATTGTATGTCCAGGTGGTAGCTATTTTTGGCATGATATTGAGACAGAGGGGCATGAGGTTGGCCGATGGTTGCAGAATAATGGAATCAATGCCTTTGTATTAAATTATCGTACAGCCTACGTTCCTGCGTTTATAACGCATTATCGCTTGATATCTCGAGGTAATCGTTATCCTGATCCACAAGATGACTTATGTCAGGCCATACGCTATGTCAAGACAAATGCTGAGAAATATCATGTAGATTCATCGAAAATAGGTATAATGGGTTTTTCTGCAGGCGGTCACTTGGCAATGTCAGCTGCAGAATTATTTGATGGCAAGGATCTTCCAGCTTTTGTTGTGGCAATCTATCCTGTTGTTACGATGATAGAGCCTTGTGTTCACAAACGTTCGCGTAGAGGATTGTTAGGTGACTCTAGAGTTGGAAATAAGGAATTACGAGATCTGTTATCATTAGAACGCCATGTTCCTTCGGCCTGTCCTCCTGTTTTCTTAGTTAACTGTATTGATGATCCAATTGTGGATTATCGAAATTCCGTACTACTCGACTCTGCATTGACAGCTAATAATATAGAGCATCGATATGTTCAATTTGATACAGGTGGTCATGGCTTTGGAGTAAGTGATCATAAAGGAACAGTTGAGAGCCGCCAATGGAAATCTATTTTTTTGGAATGGATAGAAAGAATAAAGAAACTAATATAAAATAGGTATGGTAAAGAATCCAAAGTTTGACGATATTCGTCCATATTACGAAGAGGAAATACCAGATGCTATGCAGCGTATAGCAGAAAGTGATGCTTTCCCCTTAATGGCTTCATTTGTATATCCCTCAGATCCAATTGAGGATGTACGTGCTCGGATTCGTTCATTCAAAACTGTGAGAGAATTCCAGCACGACACTATGCGTCGTGTGAATGAACAGATTATTTCTCGTAGTATCAGTGAATTTACTGTCACAGGATTGGAACGTTTATCTCCGGATAAGCATTATCTTTTTGTTTCTAACCATCGGGATATTATGCTTGACGCAAGTCTCTTGCAATATTATTTTGTAATTAACGGTTTTGATACAACTGAGATTACTTTCGGTGCAAATCTGATGATGCATCCTGTGGTTATTGATGTAGGAAAAAGCAATAAGATGTTCAAAGTTGCTCGTCCAGGTGGAGATATCAAGGAATTTTATCGTAGCTCAATGCATCTATCCGAATACATCCGTTATACCATCATGGAAAAGGGACAGTCAGTTTGGATTGCTCAGCGAAACGGTCGTACCAAGAATGGTATTGATCAGACAGATCAGGGCATTATTAAAATGTTTTGTTTGAGCGATAGTAAAGACAAAATTAGAGCTTTAGCAGATTTGAATATCGTCCCAATTTCCATCTCTTACGAATGGGAGTCATGTGATATCCTGAAAGCTTTAGAGTTGTATGAATCCCAATATACTAAATATACAAAAAAGCCAGGTGAGGATCTAAATAGTATCCTTACTGGTATCTTGCAACCCAAAGGGCATGTACATATTGCTATTTGTCAGCCTATTCGAATGGCAGAGTTGTCCGCATTCGAACGACAGACCAATAATGAATATCACAAGTCTGTTGCCCGATTAATCGATAGTCGTATCAATATGGCATATCGTTTGTTCCCAAACAACTACATCGCTCATGATATACTATATGGGAATACACGCTATCAGTCGATGTACACCGAGGAAGAATACGAATTGTTCCGTCAACATTTACAGAAACTTGACCGTTACGAAGACACTTGTGATATAGAACGGCTTCGAGAGATTTTTGTTGGAATCTATGCTAATCCTGTTGACAATCGTTAGGAGTTAGAAAATGACAAGGCTGATACTTCATATATTCGAATTGTTAAAGGCAAACGCATTGCTACGTTGGATATCGCTGGCGGTGCTTACTTTAGTCTTAGGGCTGCTATTAACAAAGCAGTCGTATAAGGAAGATATCTCTGATTTCCTTCCACTTGACAATGGGCAGCAGCAGGCTTTTCAGGACTATCAGAACACTTCGAGTGCGCGTCGTATCTTTGTTATTTTTGAAACCCCGGATAGTTTGTCTCAGACTGTTTTAGACCAGTTCTGTGAAGTATTGGAAAAAGCAGATACTGCAGAGATTATTGACTATATGACAGCAGACGATCCTCAAGTGATGCAGGATGCTATGAATGCCATATATGCTCAAATTCCTTACCTGCTGACAACTGACGACTATGCACGTATTGATAGTCTAATGGCAGAGCCGGACTTTATAACCCGCCAATTAGACAATGACAAGCAGATGTTGATGTTGCCTACTGCAGGAATGACGACCTTGCAAATCCAGCATGATCCGTTAAATCTGTTTATGCCTGTTTTGGAGCGACTGAAACCGACTTTTCTATCCAATCATACGATGCTCTTGATAGACTCTCCTTATGGAGCCAGTGAAACAGAGCATAATGCTCAGTTGGTAGCCATGTTACAAAAGGTGTGTGACAGTGTCAGTAGTGAGCACGCAGATGTTGCCATTCGCCTAACGGGAGGCCCGGTAATAGCTGTTGGAAATGCTCAACAAATAAAAAGTGACAGCATGTTATCTGTCGTCATCGCTGTCATCCTGATTCTTCTACTGCTATGGTTCACATTCCGGAATGTACGCAACTTGTTCTTAATAGTACTTAGCATAGGTTGGGGCTGGCTTTTTGCCATGGGCTGTCTGACACTAATACATAATGATGTTTCTATCATAGTAATTGGAATCTCATCAGTCATCTTGGGTATTGCAGTCAATTATCCGCTTCACCTCATAGCTCATCTTTCTCATACGGTCGACATGCGTTCTGCATTAAAAGAGATTGTAATGCCCCTGGTAGTTGGTAACATTACTACAGTAGGAGCATTTCTCGCGCTTGTGCCATTAGAGTCTGTGGCATTGCGCGACTTAGGTCTCTTCAGCGCTTTTCTATTAATAGGTACCATCCTATTTGTCCTCTTCTGGTTGCCTCATATGGCGCATCAGACATCAATAGCCTCTCATGACCTTTTTGGCAAGATTGGAGATGTGCAATTAGAGAACAAATCATGGATAGTCTGGACTGTTTTGGCCCTGACTCTTTTATTGGGCTACTTTAGTTTGCAGACTTCTTTCGATGCGGATCTTCGTAACATCAACTATATCACAGAAGAACAGAAACAAGATATGCAATATCTGGATCAGTTCTCAACGATGAAGTCTCAGGCATCAGACCTAAATCAGTGGAATGAATGGCGGAAGAGTAGGGGGACTGTGTTGTGTCAGGAGCTCAGGAATGTCGCTATGCAGGAAGGTTTTGCAGATGATTCTTTCGAAGACTTTTACAAATTAGTTTCTACTGCGCCAAAAGATGAAATACAATCGTTAACTACTACCATTGTCAATAACCTCTCAGACAACTTTAATTATATTGGATGGGCCTGCGGTTTTATTGTCTTCTTCTTCCTCTGGTTCTCATTAGGTAGCATCGAGTTGGCTCTGTTGTCATTTCTTCCTATGGCTGTCAGTTGGATATGGATATTAGGCATTATGTCATTGTTTGGAATCCAGTTTAATGTTGTTAATATCATTTTAGCGACCTTTATTTTTGGGCAGGGCGATGACTATACAATCTTTATGACTGAGGGTTGTCAGTACGAATATGCCTATCGTCGGAAGATGCTCAGTTCTTATAAGTATAGCATCATCATCTCAGCTCTGATCATGTTTATTGGTATTGGTGCCCTGATTGTTGCTAAACATCCCGCTCTTTTTTCTCTGGCTGAGGTAACAATCATCGGAATGTTCTCCGTCGTTTTGATGGCCTATCTTTTCCCGCCCCTCATTTTCCGATGGCTGGTTTATATTCACGGAAAAGAGCGATATAGGCCTCTAACTTTAAAAAATTTGGTAAAAAGAAATAGTATCCGAACGACAGATCTTATATCCGATTTTTATCGGTACAGAGGTATAGAGATCGTAACAGCAGTCAATAAACGACTGCGGAGATTTAATAAGAAAGGCTATTTCCAGTCCATAGAAGAACAATTATTGCCTTCAACCAAGACTGTCATGTTTATCAATAGTGGTTGGGGGGAGATCGTGATGTATTATGCGTTACAAAGACCGAATATGACTATTATATCCATAGAAAAGGATCATGACAAGTCTTGTGTGGCTCAGAATGTTGCAGAAGATCGTATTACCAATGTGTCCTTTTATGAAGATTATAATACTGTTATACAATCGATGGGTATCGGGAACTCAACATTTCAGACAATTCTTCTCGACCCATGCGAGAAAGATGTTTTAGATTATTCATTTCTTAATCCGATAATCATAAAGTAATAACGATGAAAGAGAAAATCAGACAGTTGCTGGAAGATGCACTTCCTTTGGTGGATTTCGATTCCGATTTCCTTTTCAGCGAACTCGATTCTCTGGGTGTCACAACCATCCTTATGATGCTTTCAGATGAATTTGACATAGAATTGGAATCAAGGGATGCTACACCCAAAAACCTGAAATCAATTGATAGTATTGTCGCACTTGTAGAGAAAAAAATAGCAGAAAAGTAATATGATGACATTAGAAGGTTATATTGAGCAGAACTCCAAACTTTATCCCGATAAGGTCGCAATTATTTGTAATCAGGAAAAATGTACCTATCAGGAACTGCAGGAGAAAATCGTCAATAAGACCATTGAACTGAAGGGCAAGTCATATCAGAAGGGGCAAATCGTTTGTCTCAGGGCATTGCCTGGTCTGGATTTTATTGTAACTTATTTTGCATTACATCTGATAGGATGCGTCGTAGCTCCGCTGGAAAAAGACACACCAGAGTCCTCATTCCAAAGGATTTCAGATGAGCTTTGTTCTCATTCTGTCCCAGACGGATCTGCTGATATCCTGTACACGACTGGCACAACCGGGAAATCAAAAGGAGCCATCATCAGCCATCGTACAATTATAGCTGATGCGGAGAACCTGATAGAAGGTCAGGGCTTCAGTCACGATCTGGTATTTGTTGTGAACGGGCCGTTAAACCATATTGGGAGTCTGTCCAAGATCTATCCCGTTATGATGTTGGGTGGTACGCTCATTATTGTTGACGGATTAAAAGATATCAATGCTTTCTATCAGGCCTTTGATTATCCTGCACACAAAATGGCAACATTCCTTGTCCCTGCAAGCATTCGGATTCTCCTGCAATTCAGTGCAAACAGGCTAGCTGCATTGGCTGACAAGATAGATTTTATTGAGACTGGCGCTGCTGCTATTTCCCAAGCTGACATGGAGTTGTTATGTAAACTTTTGCCAAACAGTAGATTATATAACACCTATGCCTCAACAGAAACAGGCATCATCAGTACCTATAACTTTAATGATGGCAAATGTCAGGCAGGCTGTTTAGGAAAGCCCATGAAGCACTCTGAAATCGTTATTACAGACAAAGGACTCATTTCATGTAAGGGAGATACGATCATGAGTGGATATGTGGGGGATCCGGAGAGGACTGCCTCAGTGCTTCGAGATGGCGTCATATATACGTCAGATCTTGGGATGCTTGACGATGAGGGGATGCTCCATCTCGCTGGGCGTGAAGATGATGTGATTAATGTCGGTGGATTTAAAGTCGCCCCCACTGAGGTGGAAAATGTCGCAATGGAATTGCCAGAAATCACCGACTGTATCTGCGTAGCGACTCAGCACCCTGTATTGGGAACGGCATTAAAACTCCTTGTCGTGCTCGAAAGTGGCGCTCAATTGGACAAGAAAAAAATAGCCCGCTATATCAATTCGAAACTTGAAAGCTACAAAGTTCCCTTTGTCTATGAGGCCATTGATTCGGTTCACAGGACCTACAACGGAAAAGTAGACCGCAAGTATTATCGTTAAAAGTTACGCATTGCTGTATCGTGTCATCATATTATTATTGTCATTGGCCATATCGAATGTAGCTCAAGCACAGATATATGGTCAGGTTATAGATGCCACAAACAATGAGCCTGTACCTTTGGCTACGATTTCGTACCACAACGGTGATTGGATGACCAAGGCTGATCATAATGGAAAGTTCTCCATCGAAAGACATAATGGCTGGCGACTGTTTATCAGTTCTGTAGGGCATAAGGCGCAAGAAATCCTTATCGACAGGAATACTCCTAACAAGCTGAATATCAAGCTGGAGCCGGAAATTAAGATGTTAGAAGAAGTTACGGTCAAGTCGAAACGGTCGACTAAATACAGGAGGAAAAACAATCCAGCTGTAGATCTGATGCGTAAGGTGATCGCAGCCAAGAAAAAAACAGATTTACGTTCTCATTCGTATTATCGCTATTCAAACTATCAACAAATCATAGCTGCCATCAATGACCTTAAACAGGAAGATCTGAAACAAGGACTTTTCAAGAATAGGCCTTGGTTAAATGACTATCTGAAAGTCAGTCCTCACACGGGAAAACTTATTCTCCCTTTCTCCCTTGAAGAAACTGTGACGGAAAAGTTGTATCGAAAATCACCAATGTTTGAAAAGGAAATTGTCCAGGCTCATGAAGTATCTGGATTGACAGAATTATTTCAAACAGGTGATATATTCAATGTGATACTGAAAGAATACTTTACTGACATCGATATCTATG
The DNA here is from genome assembly GCA_946403845.1 of uncultured Prevotella sp. GTDB lineage: Bacteria > Bacteroidota > Bacteroidia > Bacteroidales > Bacteroidaceae > Prevotella. The sequence continues at coordinate 74,525 of CAMJBL010000004.1, forward strand.
ATGACCATATACGTCTTCTCCAAAACTCTTTTACAAGTCCCATAAGTAATGATGCCATTCTGTTTTATCATTACTACATCACGGACACATTAGATATTGATGGCTCACGATGCTATCAATTGGATTTTATTCCAAGCAATCCTCAGGATTTCGGATTCAGGGGACAACTGTTTGTCATGGCAGACTCCTCCTATTTGGTGAAACGATGCGACATGATCTTACCCAGAGTCTCTGAGGTTAACTGGGTACAAGGTATGAAATGTATCCAGGCGTTCGGTAAATTGGAAAATGGGGAATGGGTATTGGAGCGTGACGATTTGGTAGTTGAGATGAAAGTCACCAATCAGGCTGCGAGGGGAGTGGTCATGAGAACGACTCGCCGCTCTGATTTCTCATTCGACGAACTACCCGATACGATAGGCCTCAAAGAATTTGCTGATAGTTATGACCAGCGAGACAGTTGTTATTGGAACAAGTATAGAACGATAGAACAAACGACCAATAAAGAAATGATGGAATCGCTGAGTGGAAACATCCAACAACTCAAAGGCTTCCCTTATTTCCGTTTCTTTGCGCGTGCCCTATTTGAGAATTTCATAGAGACTGGTAGCAAAAACCATCCAAGTAAATTTGATATCGGACCTGTGACATCTACCATATCTTCAAACTTCTATGACGGGTTACGTCTGCGAATTGGTGGTCAGACAACGGTAAATATGAGCCAACATTATTACTTAAAGGGTTATTATGCTTACGGGGCAAAATCTCACCAAAACTATTATGATGCCCAATTTACCTATACATTTAATACACCCCAATATCTACCTCAAGATTTCCCCAGGCGATCTATTACAATTGAATCGTTACGAGATATAGCCCTACCTAGTGATAAGTTTATGAATACTGATAAGGACAATATGTTCTCGTCTATTAGGACAAACGGAATAGACAAGATGTTTTTATATAATACAAATTCACTTCGAATCGATTATGAATTCTATTCCAGACTTAAACTGTTTGGTGAAATAAAAATAGAGAAGATAAGGCCAATAGGAAACATTGCTTTCCATTCTTTAGCAGATATATATTCCCCTCATTTAAGATATACAGAGACTACATTTGGACTAAGATACGCTCCTGGAGAAAAATACCTGAATACTAAACAGCAGCGATGGGCTATGAATTATAACAGTCCAATTATTAGAATTCAACATACCTTTGGATTAAAAGGATTTCTAGGTGGACAATATCGTTATAATTATTCAGAGGTAGAAATGTCTAAACCATTCTGGCTTCCATTGAATTTAGGGTGTATGTGTACTTTTGTTAAATTGGCCTCACAATGGAATCAGGTTCCATATCCGCTTCTTATTATGCCAGAGTCAAACACAAGTTTTTTACTTGAAGATCATACGTTTGACCTTATTAATAATATGGAGTTCCTAAATGATAGATCTCTTTTTGCCGAATTAGATTGGGATTTGAATGGCAAATTATTCAATATGCTTCCCTTGCTTAAGAAACTAAAATGTAGAGAACACATAGGAATAAAATGTCTTTGGGGTAATTTAACAGATAAAAATAATCCTAATTTGATAAAAAACAATAATTCTGAAGTATTAATGGCATTTCCTGAAGGGGGTTATATTATGAACCCCTCACATCCATATTATGAGGTATCAGTAGGTATACATAATATTATCAACCTTATTAAGGTAGAATACATAAGAAGGTTGAATTATTTATATTTGCCAACGTCAAGCAAATATGCGATAAAATTATCTATTGATTTTAAATTCTGAAATAAATTAGGCTCGCATAGATGCGAGCCTAATAAAAGTGATAAAACACTTTTCGCCTCAATGAGGCACCATTTTTAAACCCAAAAACGTCATCTCGACGGAGTTTTTTAATTCATGATGCAAATATAGGTGTTTTTTTTAATACAACCAAATATTTAGGCATTTTTTATTTGTAAGCAATTGATAACTACAGGTATTAATACAAATATACTATTGCATTGTCAGCTACAATAACATAACCTTAAAAAATTAGAAATCAATACCAATTTTAGCAAAGACGCCCCATATGTCAGTCCTTTTTTTGCTACGTGATGTATGATAACTACCATTGTAATATGATCTGTATTTGTATGTTATTTCTGCAGACTGAATTTCTGTTCCGGTGCTTAAGCTAAGTCCAAAAGATTTGCCTAAACGGAATCTGCATCCAAGACTAACAGATGCATAAGCGCCTTCAACGTCTTTGAGCGGGCTATATCCACCCTTGGCATCAACAAAAGGATTAATTTTGGCATTGATAAAATCTGCTCTAAAATTAAGGAAGACAGGGAGAGATGTTACTTCGCTATCTAAATAATGAAATCCTCCAGCACCAACACCAAGATAAATGTAAGGATTGAATTGATAACCCATAGAAACTGTACCGCCAACTCTATCTTCTTTATAGTCAGATTCCTCAACACCAAATACATATGTAGGTTCGATTATTACACGAAATTTACTATGTAAGCCATTCCCTCCACGAAAGCCTTCACTCTTTTCTATAGCCTGAATGTGGTCAACATCGCTCATTTTATAAACAAACAAGCTGCCATCTGATGTTTGTATCTTAATAAGATCCTCAACATGGTTTTGCTCAATAATAGTACCGTTGATAATGCTACCGTTTTTTAGATAAACGCGTTCGTTGCTTTTTTGTGCATAAATAGAAATGCAACATGCAAGAAAGGATAATAGAAATAATACCTTTTTCATACTGATAATAATTTTAGGATGATAGAATAAATTGTTCTGGGTGCAAATATAGTGATTTTGTTTGATATTACAAAATACAAAAGCAAAAACCTTTATTATTTATCGAGTAATTTGTTTTTTGTGCATAATCGTATCTTTGCAAACACATCGTTCCTGGATCAGTGTGTGTTAGGATACATATTATTATATATAAAGGACTGCCGTGCGTAAGAAAAAACGGAAAACTTTTGGAGATTTCGAATATTTACTCTATCTTTGCAGCAGATTAATGTCTAACCCTCAAATTTAAAACTATGGCAAAAAAGATCAAAGCTCAGAAAAGTAGCAAGAAGAAGGTTAATGAAGATGTTCATGAACCGGTCACAAATCGTGACCAGTCCGAAGAGGTAGTCGCAAAACGCGACCACCTTGAAAAGGGCGAAATATCGCTTACCCAACATGATATTGAGAGCCTAATTCGCACTATCCGAGGGCAGAAGGTGATGGTGGATTTCGATTTGGCTATGCTCTATGGTGTGAAGAACAAACGTCTTAACGAGCAGGTAAAACGTAATATAAAACGTTTCCCAGATGACTTTATGTTCCAACTTACAAAAGAGGAATGGAATACTTTGCGGTCGCAAATTGCGACCACAAAATCATCTGTAAATCAGGCTGATAACATCTTGAAGTCGCAAATTGCGACATCAAGTTGGGGTGGAACAAGAAAACTGCCCTATGCATTTACAAGAAACGGAATCGGAATGCTGAGTAGTGTGCTTGGGTCTGACACAGCAGTAGAAATGAACATCCGCATCATGCGTGTTTTTACTGCGGCTCACCAGATAATGGAAAACAACGCTATCTTATTTAAAAAGGTACTTCATTTAGAACAGCACCAGATAGAAACGGATGAAAAGATTGATCATCTAATTGCAAAGATGGATGAGAATTCGCCCAAGTTTCTGCCTGAGCATATATTTCAGACGGGTTGTGTGTGGGATGCCTGGTCGTATGTGTCGGATCTGGTGAGGAAAGCTGATCAGCGAATTATATTGATAGACAACTTCGTGGATGATCGTGTACTATCATTGTTTTCTAAACGAAGAGATGGCGTAAATGCTACCATACATACGCGCTATACTGAACAGTTCCTGACGGACTTGGAGAAGCACAACGAGCAGTATCCGGCTATTGAATTCATACAGTTGCGTCATAAGAATCATGACCGTTTTCTCATTATCGACGATACCGCCTATTTGCTTGGTGCCAGTTTGAAGGATATGGGTGTTGGCTTATGTGCCATTACTCCCCTCAGTACTTCACCAGAAACAATACTTGGGATGCTATAACACATTCAGGTATAGCTACGCGACCGCCTGCTGCATTTGGCTTTTTGCTAATGTGGCAGTTTTTTTTGTTAGAAATTTGGAAATATAAAATAAAATTACTATCTTTGTCGTCGATTACTAAAATTAATCAACTAAAATTATGAATATTATTAGACTAAAACATCGGATTGGACTTAGTCCATAAATATATCAAACATACCAAATGTTAGAGATTTTTCAATTATAGCGCAGGGCATGGATTTGCTTTGTGTAGGGAGAATAATAATTAAAAACTAAAGAATTATGATCAACTTAAAAACCAATTCAAAAGAGTTATGGCGAGTGCTCCCAGAAGAGCACGACAAAGCCTTGTACTGGCTGAAGAAGCATTTCGGGGGGGAGGATCGCTATGAGATGATGCGCGACGACCTGCTGATCAGATGCAGGCAGGCCCGATGGCCAATCGCATCGGAGGTGGTGGATTACACCTCGAAGGAGGGAAACCGATGGGTTTGTTTTGAACAGGCCACGTATTACCCTGAAAGACATGGATCGCATTGCATGCCTTATGCATTCTGCTATTATGAGACAGCGGTGTCGTTAGGGGTGTTTTCGCTTGGCTACCATTCTGAAAACGGCAGGGATGAGGTGGGCTCCATCTTTATCTACACGCCTCACTTCTTTCAGCGATACTGCGAAAGGATGCGCGTTAAGGGCTCTCCAAAGGGGATACTCATGAGCTTTATGAAAATGTCGCCTCTGATTACTACTGCCCTTCTGCCTAAGGATGAGGACGGACTGCAGAAGGTGATTGTGAGATTTCCCGGATGTGTAGGGCATGGTATTGCACGAAGGGATCATGAGCGGGTGTTTGAGGTGCGCACCTTGTTGACAGATGGTCAGCTGAGTGGCAAGCAGTCGCAGGATACCCAGGAGCTGCGTGAATATGGAGATTATTTGAAAGTCGTTAGAGGCTACACTGTATTTAATAACTGTAAAACTATAGAATTATGAACCAAGACCAATTTTTTGATGATCCATTAGCGAAGGGCTCGCAGGCAGGGAAGCTCATCACAAAGCTGCAAAACGAAAACAAATGGCTGCGAGCAACATTGAAAAGTATCACATCTAATACCTTGATGCTGGATCCCACAACAGAAAACCTGTGGGAAGAGTTGATAAAGAAATATAAGGATGATGCTGTGCTTGAAGAATATAGTGACTGGAAAGAGGAAATAGACGGTTATAAGTTTGAGGATCTGAAAGCCAGACAGAATCAAGAAGTTTACAAACTGCTTAAATCGAGATTTTTCCGATATAGTAAAACACCAACGGGCGCTGAGGTGAAGCGTAGGAAGTTGGTCATTTCTGAAGATGATTTGGAAGTGGGGTCGGAGATTCCCCAGTTTCTGGCTGCTGAATGCTCGAAGTTTGAGCGCTTTTACGAGTTGCGTGGGGAGCATATCTTTATTCTAAACTACGTGAAGCTGGAACACTATATCAGAAAGCATTTCCATAAACTGAAACCTCAGGATTTACAGATTATTGCTGCCTTCGACCAGTGTATGGATCTGATACATGATGACATGGCGAAATTAAGGACTAGCCTTGCCGTTCACCTGAAATGCTATGAAAACAATCTGATCATGCAAAAGAAGATGGTTTGTCTGGAGGTGCTAAGCGTCTGCAAACAATATATGAATAATAAGGTACGCGAGAAGTTTATTGATGACTATGTGGATATGCTGCTCTTTGATGAGGACATGAGAGAGGAGGCGAGGAATAAGCTGAAAGGACAGTCGATGAAGAAGTATCTCTGTGAGATGGTGGCTGCGCTCAGATGGTTTGATATCTTCCGTCATGATGTGACGCCTCAGATGCTGGCGCATGTAATCAGCAAGAAACTGGAGGGTGTCGCTTCGAAAACTCTACAAACCTATATCGAGAAATTCTATAATGCCCGAGAGGGGCGATTATATGTTTGGACGAAAGCTAATATTGACCAATTGAAGGTGGCACCATATAATCCTTTTGCTCAGATTATTTAATCCGACAATTTGTTTTTTATACTGTTCCGACTGACTGAATTGTCGGAGCAAATTATATCTCTCTGAAAATCAACCCTTTCAGAGAGATTTTTTTTTATGATTTTTCTTCCTTGCTTTCGGAATTAATCGGTTCTACCTTTGCAACCGCAATTAAGATTTAGACATAGGAACATATGAACAAATATTTAATTCAGACATAAAAACATAAGAACAAAATTAAAATTTAAAAGGTATGGAAGAAGAAAAATGTGAAGTGCTGACCATTCCGGAAAGCATGAAGAAAGAAGAACTTGTTGATGAGGTGTATCGCCTGCGAAGGATGGGCATCGCCAAAGATGAGAAGGAAAAGGGGTTGATCATTGAGGTGGACTATCTGAGGAATGAACTGAAAGAATCGCGCAGGCAGATCGTGGAAATGAAGTACCATCTGGAGGAAGTGCAGCAGGAGTATGGTCGGGAGCGTGAGGTGGCCAGCAACTGTGTTGGGATCTTGAAGGAATTCCTCTTCAAATGGCTCACACCTGACAATCAAGATCTCGTGAAACGTATGTTGAGGTTTTATGATGATTACGATAAGGCGCGATTGATCTATGCTATCCTGAAATTCCTGCTCTTTGGTGAGATGTCGAACTTTCACAAGGAGGTGCAGAAATGGCATTTCAACATCATCTGCGATAAGATCGACGAGGATGCGATTCATCTGCCTTCGCATTCGCTGATGGTGAAATTGATGGAAAAATATGGACTCTTTGATAAAATTGATAATGAAGTATTAACTAACGAAAATGAGAACGATGGAAACAGTGAAAGTAACAGTGGTGAGAAAGAACAAACGACTGGTGAGGGTGGTTGTTGAGGATTTGCAGGACGAGTATGGCGTGGACATCGAAGCCCTGGTGATCATGGAGTGTATCAGGCCCCACGTGAGTACGACGCTCTTCGATATGTTGATGATGCAGTTGCCAGCCTTTACAAGCGACATGCAGGTGGAGGTGGCAGACAATCTGCTGGACTTCGTGAACGAGGGCGTGCTGAAATACACGGGCTGCACCAGCGCGGACATGGTGCTCGATGCCTGCTATAAATGGATTGAAGATGAAAATAGTTGAAGAATTAAAGAATTGAAGAATTAAAGAATTGAAAAATTGAAGTTTATGGAAGGAAGACCATTGAATTTTGCTGAGGCACCAGTACAGGTGCTGACGCTCGATGAGCTCGAAAAGAGCTATCATGAGAACCTGCCAACGGGCGATCCCGTAGGTGGAATCTATCACTTCGCCCTGATCCAACAGGTGCTGGAGCTATTTGAAAAGCGGGGACTGAAGCCTGTGGTGCAGGAGATTTTCGCTGCTGCAAATAGGGATTCGAAACGCCCGGGTGTGACGCTGCTGCCTCAGCTGGAGGAGAAGTTTGGAGAAAGGGCGATTGAAGCGCATCTGCTTCGAAGGGTGTATGCGAACATCGAGATCCGTTCGGACGAAACTGATGATGTCGTGACTTGCCTCGCAGTAGCTTATCATCAGAAGGGTATTCAACTGGGAATTGGTCCGATGGTGAAGGTGTGTCATAACCAGACGATTCTCGGGGCGCAGGATGTGGTAAGTAACTATACTTGCTTCGGAGGGCGCAAGGACACAAAGGGGTCAGGCACCTCTGTGTCGTCTGCGACAACACATAAATGCCAGACCCCATTGCGTCCCTCTCTGGAGATGGTGCTGGCAAGGGCTGAACAGTGGGCGGAGGATTATGAACCTTATCAGAAGATTCGTGCAGAAAGGGTTTCGGCCATGAAGTCTGTGCAGATGGATCGCGAGGGGATGCTGAGGCTGATTGGCGTGCTCGTTGAGAAAAGAATTCTGCATGATTCTGCAAATGAGGTGCTGCGTGTGGCGACCCCATATCCGCTGAACTCGGGACAGATCAACGAGACGGCTGAGCAACTGATTGCGCTAATGCGCCACGATGAACCAATCACGTATTGGGATGCATACCAGCAGCTGAACACCGTGCTGAAACCCGGGCGCATGGATATCCCACAGGTGCTGCCACAGAGTCTGGCGCTCTATGAGGCTCTACAAGATCAGATAAACCAGGGCTAATGAATCATTTAAAAAAGGAGGAAAAATGAAGAAAGAAGTATCAATTTTGAATGCGCTCGCAGTCATGGCTAGACTGGAGCAGGGTAAGAGTGTGGAAGGTAGCTTCTTCAAGGACAAGGAATCGGGTGTGCTGACGTTCAGGCCCTACAACCGATTGTCGCGAGAACCGGGGTATGTTCCGCCCACGGTGACGCTTTATGAAACGGCCAATGGGGCGCTGCGCCAGACAGCCAAGCGAAACAAGATCGTGGTGAGTGTGAAACGAAGTCTTGGTAAGCTTCGTGGGGCCACAGAACTCCTGTCGCAGGCGAGGGAGCTAACCGATTACCTGAAAACGTTGAAGAATTGAAAAATTGAAGAATTGGAAAATTGAAGTTTTAAAAATTGAAAAATTGAAGTTTTAAGAATTGAAAGGATGGAAGCATTAGTAACAATTGTAGAGGTGGGCGCATACTCTGAGCGCCAGTATCAGAAACAGGACGGAACACCTGAATATTTTAAGAGTAGAGGATTCGTTCTGAAGCGGGGCGGGGACTCCTTCTATGGAGAGCTCACTGGTGATGGAGCCAGCAAGAATCGCGACACCCAGTATGACCAGCAGATTCCATACATCGTGAAGGGATTCTGGAAGGTGCGCACATGGGGCGATAATCATGACCGCCACGAGAACGTCTTTTATATCACAGATCTTCAAACGCTCTAGCCGATGGGATTTAGCTATCAGAAGAATTTCTTTAATCCTACGTTGCCCGTTGACGAAGCGCAGTTTTATGCGCTCGTCAGGGCGACGAAGTGGGGCGAGACAATTGATGAGTTTCGTAAGACAGGTGACCAGAAACTGAAACGTGGACTGCCTGCGTTCATCTTCCAGGCGACGTTCGATGAGACCGAATCTGCCAAGGGAAAAACCGGTCGCTGGCGCAAACAGGCTGCCACACGACTGACGGGATTGGTTGTGATGGACATAGATCACGTTGAAAGTGAAGAGTTAAGAGTGAAGAGTGAAGAATATGCTTCCGCCGACTTTCCTCGGAAAGCACAGGAACTGGGCATCTTACTCATCTATATCACGCCTTCTGGACATGGCTTGAAGATTGTGTTCAAAGCTCGTCCGGAATGGGGTAATCTCATCGACAACCAGCACGCCATGGCGAAGGTGCTTGGTGTGGAGGTTGACGAAAGTTGCAAGGATGCATCGCGTATGTCGTTCATCTGCAAGGAATCGGATATATTATTTATTGATAAGGAATTATTTACTTATGAAAACAAGGAATTTGCTGAGAAATATGAGCCTGAGTATCGGGCTAATAATAGTGCTGCTACTAAGACTGCTGCTGTGGCCAGTCAGAAAACTGAGTCAGGGTCTGGCAATGTCGGCCAAGTGGATGATCAGCCGGTGGAACTAAAGTGGCGTGGGTATGATCTGCAAGGTATTATTGATGCTCGCTATGGCGACAAACTGCCATGCAAGGCAGACTCCAACAGACATAATGAGAGCCTTAAACTCGCCACAGACCTGCTGCTCATGCTCGACGGTGACAGAAAGCTGGTGGAGCGTATCGTGGAAGCTCAGCCATGGGTGCAGGAAATCATCGCAGAGCGCGATGAGAACGTGGCCCAGACGGTTGCCTCGGCAGCGGAATGCGTGGCGCAGAAAGAGAAGAAATATGCGAGTTCGCTACCATCCAAGGCCATGCTCGAAGCGGTTTTGAAGGCGACGGGACATTCTTACCAAGAGATTGTAAAATCGAGGAGTGAGGAGTGTGGAGTGAGGAGTGAGAATACTATTAATTCCCAGCTAGTGTTGTGGGGAGAAGAGATAGAGGCGCTGAGTGAGGATTTCCCGCTGTTGAAGGATATCTGCAAGGGATTGAAGAAGAACCAGTATCCTGCAGCGATGTTCGTAGGCGGTGGATTGTTGATGACGCTGATGACAAGATGTACTTATAGATTCTACCACCGCCCCGAGGAACTTCGCAGGTTGAATAATTCGACGCTGATTATCGGTGATCCTGCCAGCGGAAAGAGCTTTGCGACGCGATTGTTCAAACTCCTCGCAGCGCCCATCGTCGCAGCAGACAAGGTTGGCAAGGATGCCATCAACGCCTATCGTGAGCAGATGCGCACCAAGGGCGCGAATAAGGAGAAACCCAAGAAGCCTAAGGTGATTGTCCGCGTGCATCCGGCCCGAACCTCGAATGCGCAGTTCATTCAGGACATGGTGAACAGTGTGGAGGAGGTGGATGGCGAGAAGATGCAGTTGCACATGTTGACGTTCGATACGGAGCTCGACAACACTGTGACCGTTCAGAAGGGTGGAAGCTGGATTGACAAGCAGTCGCTCGAACTGAAAGCGTTTCACAACGAGGAAGATGGTCAGGCGTATTCAAACAACGACTCGATCCTGCAGGACTTCTACGTCACCTGGAACTTCATCTATACGGGCACGCCCATTGCGCTGAAGAAGAAAGTAAATGAGCAGAATTTTGGAAGCGGCCTGGCCACGCGCCTCACCTGCATCCCGCTGCCTGCCACCAACTTCGAGATGCTAAGTCGTGAGAGTCATGTGGACTTTGAGAGCGATGGCCGTTTGAAGGCCTGGGCCTTTAAGTTGGATCGCACGAAGGGTCTGTTGAGTCTCGACAAGATTGTGGATGAACTCTATGACTGGACAGAGCGTCGTATGTTGGATGCTCAGGAGAACGAATCGAAGGCGGACGAGATGCTGCTGAAGCGTTGCGCCTATCATGGCTTGAATTTCTCGGCTCCGTTCATCGTGATGCGTCACTGGGATCAGCTGAAAAAGGATGGCGACTTCTGGTGCGGTGAGTTCGAGACGGATGATGTGGATTGGCGTTTGGCTGAACTGATAACCAATATCCAGTATGCCTGCCAGCGCCACTACTTCGGAGCCTTGGCTGAAACCTACTTCGACAACAAAGACCGTGATGCGGTTTCGAATGTGCAGCGGAAGTCGAAGACCGTTGAGGCCTTCCATCGGTTGCCTGAGGAATTCACCGTCAATGACATCATGCGCTGTTTCGAGCTGAGTATAGAATCTGCTAAAGTCAGAGTGGCGAGGTTGCAGAAAGATCATCTGGTCAAAAAGGTTGGTGATTTTAAAGAGAATGGCACGAAAAAAGCCAAGTATCAGAAAATTCCCAACATCATGATTTAAGGCGGTAACGCGATAACACGATAACATTTGCGAATAATTAAGAGTATATATGAAAGTAGAAATCAACAAGGATATGAAACTCTCCGAGCACTTTACTTTAGGAGAGCTCTGCAAGACAAGTTATGACACATTGGATAAGAACATCCCATCACATGTGGCGATCGAGAATCTGAAGAATATCTGCGAGAATTGGCTGGAGGATTTGAGGTATAGCCAGAATACGCTGTATGGCGATGTTTCGAGGAGTGAGGAGTGCGGAGTGAGGAGTGAGAATACTCAGAAAGCAGAGATTCCGATTATCATATCCTCTGGATATCGATCAGAAGAGGTGAATCGACTTTGTGGGGGAGCGAAGAATTCAAATCATCTGACTGGCTGCGCGGTGGATATTAAGTGCTATGGGCCTGAGCAGATGATAAGGATGGCTGGCATCCTGCTCGACATCGCGGATGGAACCAAGCGCGACTTCGATGAACTGATTCAGGAGAAGCGGGGCTCGACCTATTGGATTCACTTCGCGGTGCGTCCGAAGGATAACCGCAGGAAAATTTTCTTTGACTGCCACTAATCAAAGACCAAGATTTTTTGAAGACAGAAAAGATCCCGTATATTTGGCTATACGGGATTTTTTGTTTATCTTTGTCCCCTGAAAATAATAATTGTTATACTTTTATAAACAATGAAGCGTATGAAAAGACCTAAAAGACTAAGTATTGCGATGGTTGCAGCCTTGGCGATGAGCGTGTTTGCACTGCCTGTGCAGGCGCAGGAAAAAGTGGATGAGTTTGGCGTCTTCGACCACGTGTCGCTGGGTGTGACCTTGGGAACGACGGGTGTCGGCGTAGACCTGGCAGCTCCCGTGACCGACTATCTGCAGGTGAGGGCAGGCTACAATTTCTTCTCAGGATTCAAGTACAAGGAGGATGTGGATTACCGTGCCAAGGGCAAGCCTACAAGGGGTAAGACCACCGCAGAGGGTACGAACTACATGGGTACCGGGCATCTGCTGATTGATGTGTATCCCTTTCCTGACTACACCTTCCACATTACTGGCGGATGCTACCTTGGCACCGACGAGGTGGTGAAAATCGAGAATACCATTCCTGTGAAAGATTTTGACAGAGGGGAGGGTATTGTGATTGGCAATCATATCGTGGGTTTCGACGATGACGGTTATGCCCATGGCTCCATCAAGGTGAAGAAGTTCAGGCCTTACGTGGGCATCGGATTCGGACGTTCCGTGCCCCGCAGCCGCTTCGGTGTGAGTGGTGACTTCGGTGTGCAGTTCTGGGGCAAGCCCAAGGTGTATGAGAAGCAGACGGGCATGGATCTGGAAGTGACGAAAGAGGACCTGGGCGACGAGAGCAACAAGTATTATGATGTGATCTCGAAATTTCCGGTATGGCCTGTGCTGACGTTCAGAATGACGTACAGGATTTTTTAGAATTGAAGAATTGAAGAATTGAAAAATTGAAAATTGAAGAGTTGAGAGTTATGAAGAAGATATTGATGATGATGGCCGTGGGGGCGATGGCGATGTTTGCCTTGATGGCGTGCGACAAGAATGATGACGACAACAGCGGTGGCAATGGCGACAATGATAATGCGCTTGTGACGCTTACGGCGCCGCCTTACAAGGATGTGGCAGTGGTGCTGAACCTGCAGAGCAATGCTGAGGCTATTACCCAGCTGCGCATCATGGAGAGTGGCGCCTATATGATTGCACGTGCCTATATGAATGCACGTCAGATGAATGTCTTGTCGGCATGTGCCACGCGTGCTGGTTTGGGCGACCAGCTCTATGAGTTCGGCAAGTTTACTTATACTGATGGCAAGTTCGTGTTTGACAACGGTATGACTATCTCCTTTGAGCCGTCAGGATCTGCCTATGAGGTCACTATCACGTGGAAGAACGGCACCTGCATCAAGACTACCGCCACCCTCGACACTTCCGCATCGGTGATGGCTGGCGTGATTACCGACAACCTCTGCAGTCGTCCGTGGACCATTGAACGGGTGATTATCAGCACAGGTTTCGGTGGCCAGACACTGGGTAAGGAGTTTAAGGGCCCCATCGACCTGGCTGAGGTGAAGGCGTGGTATGAGAAGAACTTCGGTACGCTGAAGGATCAGTTTGATGCCAATACCATCATTAAGGGTATCTATTTCGACTCGAAAGGTCTGTTTGCCATCCACTACCAGAACCGCAAGGACGATGTGGGCGTATGGCGCTGGACGGATATGAATGGCGGAAAGCTGAACTACAACTGGAACGACAAGCTGCAGGCCATCTCGCTCTTTACCGGCAATGCCTCTGTGGCGTTCGAGAAGAATCCGGAGAGCTGTAAACTGACGCTGTCAGGCACTGTCAATGGCATCGATATCGAGTTTGTGTTCTACTTGAAGTAAAGATGAAAGATCTTGACATTATAAAAGCCACATCTCGAAAGAGGTGTGGCTTTGGTTATTTTGCTAAAGATGGGGTTTAGAACGGAATCTTATAGCCAACGGTCAGCATGATGACACCATTCTTGATTTTTTCATCATCTCCGTCGTTGATTTTTGTCAGACCCAGATTGTAGCGGGCGTCGATCACGAAGTCGCTGATCTCGTAAGACAGACCCAGAGGAATGGAGAGGTCGAACTTCTTCAAGCCATCGGTGCCTGTTTTCTCAAACTCTTCCCAAGAGTTGTTTCCAATTAGCATATCACCCTTTGCCTTTTGTGAGAGCAGGAATCCGGGCTGAAGACCTGCCTTGATGGCCAAACCAGGTGCCACATAGACATTGGCGAGAACAGGGATGTTCAAATAGGTCAGGGTTGTAGACACATCCTTGGTTAACGGGGTGTCATCGCTCTTTGCGCCCTGCATGGATACCAAAGCACCGGCAGTAACGGCAAACATGTCGTTGATGTTATAGCCGAACTCGGCACCTCCAACGAGGCCGATCTTCATCTTAGCGCCATCTGCATCGCCGGTCAGAGTGGACAGTGTACCACCCACCATGGGCTTGATAAACATCTGCTGCGCATTAGCACTCAGTGTAGCCACCATCAGGGCGGCAATCATCATTAATTTCTTCATAATTCTTACGTTTTTTGGTTAATACTATATATTAGATAAATTAATAAAGAGGTATCTTATAACCGATAGTTAGCATAAATACGCTGTTTTTAACCTTATTGCCCAGGGCATCGGCAATATCTTTGTTGACGATGTTTGAAAGGCCGATGTTGTAGCGGAAGTCGAGGGCCACTTCGTCGAACTCATACGACAGGCCGACGGGAATCGAGAAGTCGTGCTTGTTATATGAATCCTTGATGCTCTCGTCGCCTTCTTTGGCCTTCATGAGGAAGCCGAACTGTGCACCGACCTTGATACCGAACTCCTTGACGGGATAGACGGCCAGCATGATGGGCACGTTGAGGTAGTCGACATTGATGTTATACTTGGTCTTGTCGTTGTCGAATCTGGCTCCCTGCATGGAGTAGAGGGCACCTGCCGTCAGTGCGAAGTAATCGTTGAACTGGCAGCCTAATTCAGCACCGCCCACGAAGCCGGGTCGGTATTTGAGATCGACGACATCACCAGTCTGGGTTGAAAGTGTGGCACCTGCCATGGGTTTGATAAACATGCCCTGTGCGCTTGCACTCAGTGTAGCCACCAGCAGGGCGGCCATCATAATCAGTTTTTTCATCTTTCTATTTTTATGTTTAAATACTTTGCAAAGTTAAGAATAATATCGATACTTGCTATTTTAATTAACGATTTTTAAGACTTTACGCCTTATTTGCGCACAATTACGCTGCCGCTGGCCTGATGTGTGGCCAGAATGAGCACTTCGGCAATCTGCACGTGGGCGGGGGCGTTGGCGGCATAGACGGCCACATCGGCGATGTCGTCGCCCGTCAGGGGTGTGATGCCCTGATAGAGCTTGGAGGCACGCGCTGTGTCGCCCTTGAAACGGATGTTGCTGAAGTTGGTCTCGACGAGGCCGGGCTTGAGGTTGGTGACGCGGACGGCGGTGTCGGCCACATCGATGCGCAGACCGTCGGAGAGAGCCTTCACGGCTGCCTTCGTGGCGCAGTAGACATTGCCTCCGGCATAGGCGGCATCGCCCGCCACGCTACCTATATTAATAATGTGTCCGCTGTTGCGACTGATCATCTGGGGCACGATGAGGCGCGTCATCGTGAGCAGACCCTTGATATTGGTGTCGATCATCGTCTCCCAGTCGTCGAGGTCGCCCTGGTATTCGGGTTCGAGGCCGAGGGCGAGACCGGCATTATTGACGAGCACGTCGATCTGCTGCCACTCCTCGGGCAGGCGCTCGATGGCCTTGCGGGCAGCGTCGCGGTCGCGGACGTCGAAGGCGAGGATGAGTAGTTCGGTGCCCTTGGCCTCCAGTTCCTTGCGGATGTCCTCCAGCTTCTTTACGTTACGGCCTGTGAGGATGAGTCGGTCGCCATTGGCAGCGAACTTGCGCGCGCAACCGAGGCCGATACCGCTCGTGGCGCCTGTAATTAAAATCGTCTTGTTCATATTTTGATGTTGTTAATGGATGTCAATAATACTTTTGTGGGTGCAAAGTTACGATTTTTTTTGGAGGAATGATGCGGTTTTCGCAGATTTTTAGTAATTTTGCATCCGACAAAGGATTTCAACCGGTTATGACAAGAGAAGAATTTGATGGATATAGGAAGAAGTATGAGAGGCAGCTGGAGCAGATCCGGCTGTCTGCCCATGAGCTGCATCAGAGTGTGAACGAGATCTATGGCGACGACCTGCCCTATGGCTTCCACCTGGATATGGTGGCGGAGGGGGTGATCAGCTATGGTCATCTGGTGTGCGCCTGCGAGGAGGATGTGTTGCCGCTGTTCTTTGGCTGCTACTACCACGACAGTATCGAGGATGCGCGGCAGACTTACAACGACGTGCTGCGGACGGCCCGTAAGTGGATGACCGAGGAGCAGGCGCAGATGGCGACGGAGATTGTATATGCGCTGACCAACGACAAGGGTCGTACGCGAGCCGAAAGGGCAGGGGAGAAGTATTTCCGGGGTATCCGTGCGACACCATACGCCCCGTTTGTGAAGCTTTGCGACCGTCTGGCCAACGTGACCTACTCCTGTTCGGTGGACAGCGGGAAGGATGGCAGTCGGATGCGCGAGGTGTACAAGGGTGAGATGGGGCATTTCCTGCCTGCCCTCATTTCGGAAACCGACGATCAGCGCAGGCAGATTCCCTTTGAGGCTATCATGGCGCTGGCGGAGATATTGATCGATGAGGTGGACCGCGACGAAATCCGCCGTCAGTGGAACTGCTGACATAATTTATCTGTGTGAGAATAAAAAAGAAAGGAAAAATTAAAATTTTCGGGCAAAATATTTGCAGGATTCGCAAAAAAGTGATAATTTTGCAGCCGAAATCGAAAAAAACGAGATTTATGTCAATGTTGAATGCATACTTTTACGGCTATTACTTTTACTTTGCAAGCAATTGTGAAGCGGGAAGTCGTAAGTAAAATTGAAGAATTGAAAAATTGAAAAATTGAAATAAGGCTCCGCTTCACAAACCAGTGAAAGCGGAGCGCTTTTTTAAGTGAAGGATTGAAGGATTGAAGAATTGAAGAATTGAAGAATTGAAAAATTGAAGGATTGAAGAATTGAAGTTTTGAAGAATTGAAATATGAAGAGGATTGCCATTCAAGGACTGATCGGGTCGTTCCACGATATCGCGGCGCACCTGTACTTCGAGGGGGAACAGATACAGTTGATTTGCTGCTCAACCTTCGAACAGGTGTTTCAGCACATCAAACAGGACCCTACGGCCATCGGTATGCTGGCTATCGAGAACACGATTGCGGGCTCGCTGCTGCACAACTACGAGCTGCTGCGCGACTCGGGCACGACGGTGGTGGGAGAGCACAAGCTGCATATCACGCACTGTATCTGTTGTCTGCCTGACGACGATTGGGACACCATCACCGAGGTGCACTCGCACCCTGTGGCCCTGATGCAGTGTCGCGAGTTTCTGGCCCAGCACCCGCAGCTGAAGAATGTGGAGGCTGAGGATACAGCCGGATCGGCGAAGATGATTGCAGAGGGTCAGAAGAAAGGTTGGGCTGCCATCTGTCATGCGGAGGCTGCGAGGCTCTACGGACTGAAGGTGCTCGAGGACCATATCGAGGACAACAAGCACAACTTCACCCGATTCCTGGTGGTGTCGAATCCCAACAAGGCCGATCTGCTGCGCCCGCTGACGGAGACCAACAAGTCGAGCATCGTCTTCTCACTGCCTCACGAGGAGGGTTCGCTCTCGCACGTGCTGGCGATCCTCTCGTTCTATAAGATCAACCTGACGAAGATCCAGTCGCTGCCGATTATCGGAAGGGAGTGGGAGTATCTGTTCTATGTCGATGTGATGTACGACGACCTCACCCGCTATCGCCAGTCGATTGACGCCATCATCCCGCTGACGAAGGATCTGAAGATTCTTGGCGAATACAAGGACGGGAAACAAACCAACTAAAATTGAAAAATTGAAAAATTGAAGAATTGAAGAATTGAAGAATTGAAAAATTGAAGTTATGATACAGCCCGCAGATAGATTAAGTTTAGTACAGGAATACTACTTCAGCAGGAAGCTGAAGGAGGTGGCGCAGATGAATGCAGAAGGCAAGGACATCATCAGCCTCGCCATTGGCAGTCCCGATATGCCACCATCGGAGCAGACCATCAATAAGCTCTGTGAGGTGGCCCATCAGCCCAGTGCCCACGGCTACCAGCCTACGGGAGGCACCCCCGAGCTGCGCGAGGCGATGGCAGGCTTCTACAAGCGCTGGTATAACGTGGACCTCGACCCTAAGACGGAGATCCTGCCGCTGATCGGTTCGAAGGAGGGTATCCTACATGTGACGCTCGCCTTCGTGAATCCTGGCGATGAGGTGCTCGTGCCTAATCCCGGCTATCCCACCTATACCTCGCTGTCGAAGATCCTGGGCGCAAAGATCGTGAACTACAACCTGCGCGAGGACAACGGCTGGCAGCCTGACTTTGAGGAGCTGGAGCAGATGGACCTCTCGAAGGTGAAGCTGATGTGGACCAACTATCCCAATATGCCCACAGGTGGCAATGCCCGCATGGAGACCTACGAGCGACTGGTGAAGTTTGCCAAGGATCACGGTATCGTGGTGGTGAACGACAATCCCTATTCGTTTATTCTGAACGAGCAGCCGATGTCGCTGTTGCAGGTGCCGGGCGCCAAGGACTGCTGCATTGAGTTCAACTCGATGTCGAAGAGCCACAATATGCCGGGCTGGCGTGTGGGTATGTGTCTGGCGAATGCACAGTTCATCCAGTGGATCATGAAGATCAAGTCGAATGTGGATTCGGGTACGTTCCGCGGTATCCAACTGGCGGCTGCTGAGGCCCTTCAGAACGATGCGGCCTGGCATCAGGAAGCGAATATCAAGACTTATCAGCGTCGTCGTCAGTGGGCGGAGAAGATTATGGATGTGTTGGGCTGCACTTACGACAAGCACCAGGTGGGCATGTTTCTCTGGGGCCGAATCCCCGAGCAGTATGCTGATGTGGAAGACCTCACGGAGAAGGTGCTCCACGAGGCGCGGGTCTTCATCACCCCGGGCTTTATCTTCGGCTCAAACGGTGCACGTTACATCCGCATCTCTTTGTGCGCCAAGGAGGAGAAAATCCAAGAAGCACTTTGTAGAATTGAAAAATTGAAAAATTGAAGAATTGAAAAATTGAAAATTGAAAAATTGAAAAATTGAAGTTGCTGCGCTATGAAAGAGATTGTGATAGCAAATTTGAGTATGGACTTTGCGTTACGTATAGTCAATTCGTATAAATACCTATGTAATGAGAGGTCCGAATATGTTATGTCAAAACAATTGCTTCGATGTGGAACTAGTATTGGAGCCAATATAGCAGAAAGTGAACATGCTCAGAGCACGGCAGATTTTATATCAAAGTTGTACATAGCTTTAAAAGAGGCTAATGAAACGAAGTATTGGTTGACTTTGTTGCATAGGGCAGAGTATCTTAGTGAGACAGAATTTGAGTCTATGATGAAAGACTTACGAATCATATTGGGAACATTAGTAAATACAATTAAGAAAACAAAAGAATAAACAATAGGATTGTTGAGGGGAAGAACTTCAATTCTTCAATTCTTCAATTCTTCAACTTTAAAAAAGATGGAACTGGAATTAGCCCCGTTGAATTTACCGAGTGACAATGAACGTCCCTTCGTGATTGCAGGCCCTTGCTCTGCAGAGACTGAGGAACAAGTGATAACGACCGCCCGCGAGCTGGCCATGAAAGGCTGTCATAACTTCCGTGCTGGCGTGTGGAAGCCCCGTACGAAGCCAGGAGGCTTTGAGGGTCACGGAGAACCCGCCCTCGTTTGGCTCGCTGAGGTGAAGAAGGATACCAAGATGCTGGTGTCGACGGAGGTGGCCACCCCGGAGCACGTGGAGCTCTGCCTGAAGTACGGTATCGACATCCTCTGGATCGGTGCCCGTACGTCGGCCAACCCCTTCGCCATGCAGGCCATTGCCGATGCCCTGAAGGGCGCTGACGTGCCCGTGTTTGTGAAGAACCCCGTGAACCCCGATATCGAGCTCTGGATCGGTGCCTTGGAGCGCCTGAACCAGGCTGGTGTGAAGCGTCTGGGAGCCATCCATCGCGGTTTCTCGAGCTACGAGCAGAAGATCTATCGTAATGCCCCGATGTGGCAGATTCCCATCGAGCTGCGTCGCCGTATCCCCGAGCTGCCTCTGATCAGCGATCCTTCGCACATTGGCGGTCGCAGGGAACTGATTGCCCCCCTCTGTCAGCAGGCGATGGACCTGGGCTTCGACGGTCTGATTGTGGAGAGCCACTGCGATCCCGACAAGGCGTGGAGTGATGCCAAGCAGCAGGTGACACCCGACGTGCTCGACTATATCCTGAGTCTGCTGGTGATCCGCGACGAGAACACCACCACGGAGGGCATCTCGCAGTTGCGTAAGCAGATCGACGAGCTCGACAACCAGCTGATGGACCTGCTGTCGAAGCGTATGCGCGTATGTCGTGAGATCGGACAGTATAAGAAGGAGCATAATATGACGGTGCTGCAGGCCAACCGTTACAACGAGATCCTGAACAAGCGCGGTGCCCAGGGTTCGCTCTGTGGCATGGATCCGGAGTTCGTGGCACATGTCTTCGAGAATATCCACGAGGAGAGTGTCCGTCAGCAAATCGAAATAATTAATAAATAAGATAATGGTTTACAGTTGACGGTTTACAGTTTACAGATGATTACTTCTATAGGCAGAAGGGCTTGCAAGGTAATCAACTGTAAACCGTCAACTGTAAACCGTCAACAAAGAATTTGAGTGCAATGAAAATTCTAGTAATGGGCGCAGGGAAGATGGGAAGCTTCTTCATCGACCTGCTGAGTTTTGAGCATGAGGTGGCGGTGTTTGAGAGAGATCCCAAACGCATGCGGTTCACCTATAACTGCCAGCGTTTTACGACCTATGAGGAGATCGAGGACTTTAAGCCCGAGCTGCTGATCAACGCGGTGACGCTGAAATATACCATTCCGGTGTTTAAGGAGGTGATTCCCCATCTGCCCAAGGCATGTATCATCAGCGATATCGCCTCGGTGAAGACGGATCTGAAGGAGTTCTACGAGTCGACAGGCATGCGCTATGTATCGACGCACCCGATGTTCGGTCCTACCTTCGCCAATCTGCAGCAGCTCTCCGAGGAGAATGCCATCATCATCAGCGAGGGCGACTATATGGGTCGTATCTTCTTCAAGGACCTCTACCAGAAGCTGGGCCTGAATATCTACGAATACACCTTCGAGGAGCACGATAAGACGGTGGCCTACTCGCTGTCGATTCCTTTTGTCTCGACGTTTGTGTTTGCCGCTGTGATGAAGCATCAGGATGCCCCGGGTACCACGTTCAAGCGCCATATGCGTATCGCCAAGGGCGTGCTCAACGAGGATGACTACCTGTTGCAGGAGATTCTCTTCAACCCCTATACCCACGACCAGGTGAGCCAGATCCGTACGGAGCTGAAGGAACTCCTGGAGATCATCGACAATAAGAATGCCGAGGGGATGAAGGGCTATCTCACGAAGATCCGTAATAACGTCAAGCGGGACATCGAAATCAAATAGAATGGCACACAGAAATATAAAGTCACACAGATCACACAGATCTGTGTGAGAATAAATATTTCTTAGATTTCTTTGTGATTTCGGAATAATTTCGTATTTTTGCAGCATCAAACCAATTTAAACCTTTTAAACAGTAAAATTATGGGTATTATTATTTCACTTCTTCTGGGATGTCTGGCTGGCTTCTGCGCTGGCAAGTTGATGAAAGGTGGTGGCTTCGGCATCATCATGAATTGTGTGTTGGGTCTCCTTGGCGGTGCCCTCGGCGGTTGGTTGTTCGACCTGCTTGGCGTTTCTTGGGGTGGTCTTCTGGGACAGCTCGCTACAGCCATTATCGGTGCGGCCCTTATCCTCTGGATTGCCTCGTTCTTCAAGAAGTAGTCAGTAACACAACCAATGAATTTCCTCGAAGAGAAGATCTTGCGCGATGGTGAGATCAGGCAGGGCGATATCCTGAAGATCGATAACTTCCTGAATCATCAGATTGATATCGACATCATGCGCCAGATAGCCTATGAGTTCCAGCGTCGTTTCAAGGGTGTGGAGATCAACAAGGTGCTGACCATCGAGGCCAGCGGTATCGCCATTGCCACGATGCTGGGTAATCTTTACGATGTACCGGTGGTGTTTGCCAAGAAAGACAAGACGGCCAATTCTACGGACGACAAATACATGTCGCAGGCCTATTCGTTCACCCATAAGAAGGTCAACACGGTCTTCGTCTCGAAGCCGTATCTGCATGCGACGGATAAGGTGCTGGTGGTGGATGACTTCCTGGCTGACGGTGAGGCCGTTCATGCGCTGGCCGATCTGGTGCATCAGGCAGGTGGCGAGGTGGTCGGTGTCGGTATCGCTGTGGAGAAAGGTCATCAGAAAGGTGGCAAGATGCTGCGCGAGGAAGGGTATCATCTGGAGTCGATTGCCATCATCGAGGAGATGGATTACGAGACGCAGACCATCCGTTTCCGTGAGCAGCCTCCCAAGGATCTTGGCAATACGCAGATCGGCCTGAAGGCGTAGATGCTGCAGAAATAATCGTTTGGATATGGCAGCAGGCAAGTGGATTGGCGGATTTATCGGATGGATGGCTGGTGGCCCCTTGGGGGCGCTGGCAGGTTATCTGGTAGGTTCGCTCTTTGACTCGATGCTCGACGGGGTGAACTCGCCCAGCAATTCGGGTACATGGGGCTCGGGCTCGGAGCGCGATACCGGTTCGTGGCAACAGAAATCCTATCAGGACTACAGTCAGGCCTATCAGCAGGCCTATCGTCAGCGTCAGCAGCAGGGACAGCGCAACAGCTTCCTCTTTTCGCTGCTGGTGCTTTCTTCGTATATCATCAAGGCCGATGGTAAGGCGATGCATTCGGAGATGGAGCTGGTGCGCCAGATGCTCCGTCAGAACTTTGGCCAGAATGCCGTCTCGCAAGGTAATGAGATCCTGAACAAGCTCTTCGACGAACAGAAGCGCGAGGGATGGACACAGTTCAAATCGACGGTGCGCCAGTGTTGTGGACAGATCAACCGTCAGATGGACTATTCGCAGCGTCTGCAGCTGTTGAACTATTTAGTGATGGTGGCCAAGGCCGACGGCTCTGTGCCCCAGAGTGAGATCACGGCGCTGAAGGAATGTGCGCAGTGGATGGGTCTCGGTAGCAATGAGGTCGATTCGATGCTGCACCTCGAAGGCAATACGCTTGAGGATGCCTATAAGGTGCTGGGTGTCAGTCCGAATGCTTCTGACGATGAGGTGAAGAAGGCCTATCGGAAACTCGCCCTCGAGCATCATCCGGATAAGGTGGCTGCGCTCGGAGAGGATGTCCGCAAGGCGGCAGAGAAGAAGTTCCAGGAGATCAATGCGGCCAAGGATCGGATTTGGAAAGCCAGAGGGCTTTGAACTTTGAACTTTGAGCTTTGAACTTTGAACTTTATGATATGAAGAGGGAGGCGATTGTTGTTCCGGAGGGGTGTAAGGAGGTGTTGTTGCATGCGTGTTGTGCACCCTGTTCCTCGGCCATTGTCGAGTGGCTGGTGCAGCATGATATACGTCCTACGATTTTTTACTATAACCCCAATATCTGGCCTCGTGAGGAATACGAGATCCGTAAGAATGAGAGCAAGCGCCATGCGGAGAGCTTAGGGCTCACGTGGATTGATGGCGACTACGACCATACGCAGTGGCAGCAGGATGTGTGCGGACTTGAAGGTGAGCCGGAGCGCGGACGGCGTTGCGAACTGTGCTTTACCCTCCGTCTGACGGCTGCCGCCAGAAAGGCGCAAGAACTTGGCATCCAATACTTTACAACGACATTAGCCTCTTCCCGTTGGAAGAGCCTTGAACAAATCAATAAGGCTGGGCTCATAGCCCAAGAAACAATCAAATCTGAAGGTAATCTCTCACCTCTCACCACTCACCACTCACCTCTATTTTGGTCCCAGAACTGGCGCAAAGGTGGTCTCTATGAACGTCGGAACCAACTGCTGAAGGATTTCAATTTCTACAACCAGCAATACTGCGGTTGTGAATTCTCCCAGCGCCCGAAATCATGATCTTCTGACTCTGAGGGTCTGTACGATACGGCTCAGTTGATTGGGGATACGTATCTG